>NZ_BLPG01000001.1:1297777-1946666 GCF_011764445.1 Phytohabitans rumicis | reverse complement strand
GCCGGAACGCTCGCGCTGGTCCTCGTCGCCGGGTGCGGCGGCGAAGGGGACGCCAAGCCGCCCGCGTCCACCGTGACGCCCGCCGAGCCTGCCACCGCGGCGACCCCGGCGGCCGCCGCGCCGCTCAACGTGTACGCCGCGGCCGGGCCGGGGATGCTCAGCGAGACCGTGCGGGGCCACCGCGAGCTGGTCTACGTGCCCAACACGATGAGCGACGACGTGACGGTGATCGACCCGAAGACGTACAAGGTGGTGGACACCTTCTACGGTGGGCCGGAGCCGCAGCACGTCGTCCCGGGGTACGACCTGCGCACCCTCTACGTCGCCTCCAGCCGGGTGCCGACCGGCGGGCTGGTGCCGATCGACCCGCGTACCGGCAAGTCGGGCAAGTTGATCAACGTGCAGGACGTCTACAACCTGTATTTCACGCCGGACGGCAAGAGCGCGATCGTGGTGGCCGAGGCGTACCAGCGGCTGGACTTCTACGACCCGAAGACGTGGAAGCGGACGAAGTCGCTGCACTTTCCCGAGTGCGGCGGCATCAACCACATGGACTACTCGGCCGACGCCAAGACGATGCTGTTCAGCTGCGAGTTCGCCAACCGGATGATCGTGCTGGACGGCACCACACACAAGAAGTTGCGCCAGTTCGACCTCGACGTGGTGCCGCACGGGATGCCGCAGGACACCCGGCTGACCCCGGACGGCAAGCACTTCCTGGTCGCCGACATGCACGCCAACGGCGTCTACGTCTTCGACGGCGCCGCCACCAGGCGCACCGGCTTCATCAAGACCGGCAAGGGCACGCACGGCATCTACTTCAGCCGGGACGGCGCGCGGGCGTACGTGTCGAACCGGGGCGAGGGGACCATCACCGTGCTCGACACCGCCACCCTCAAGCCGGCCGCGACCTGGCGCATCCCGGGCGGCGGCAGCCCCGACATGGGTGGCGTCTCGGCGGACGGGACGGTGCTGTGGCTCTCCGGCCGGTACGACGGCGAGGTGTACGCGATCAGCACGGCGGACGGCAAGCTGCTGGCCCGCATCCCGGTCGGCGCCGGCCCGCACGGGCTGACCATCTGGCCCCAGCCCGGCCGCTACTCGCTAGGCCACACCGGCAACATCCGCTAGGCCGGGCGGTATTCGACTTCGGGGCGTCCGGGGGCGCCGTAGCGCGAGGCGCGGACCACGCGGCGCGCCTCGGCCAGGTGCTCCAGGTAGCGGCGGGCGGTCACCCGGGACGTGCCGGTGCGCGCCGCCACCTCGGCCGCCGACAGGCCGCTCGGGTCGGCCCGCAGGGCGGCCAGGACCAGGTCGAGCGTGCCCGCGTCCAGGCCCTTCGGCAGCGAGCCGGTCGACTCGCCGCGCAGCATCGCGAACACCCGGTCCACCTCGTGCTGGGCGGCCACCTCGCCGGCCGCGAGCACCTGGCTGCGGTACTGGGCGTACCGCATGAGCTTGTCCTGGAACGCCGCGAACGTGAACGGCTTGAGCAGGTAGTGCGTCACCCCAGGGCGACCGCGGCCCGGACCATCGCGATGTCCCGCGCGGACGTCACGGCTAGGACGTCGGTGCCGCTCCCGGCCGCGCGCAGCGCGCGGCACACGTCCAGGCCGTGCTTGTCGGGCAGATTCAGATCCAGGAGTACGAGGTCGACGGGCTCGCCCCGCAGCACGGCCATCGCGTCGCGGGCGGTGTGCGCGACGCCCACCACGGAAAAGCCGGTCACCCGCTCGGTATAGGCACGGTGCGCCTCGGCGATCAGCGGCTCGTCCTCGACGACGAGTACTCGGATGGTCATGAACTGTGCCTCTTGAGAACAGGCAACCAGACCGTGATGGCGGCGCCGGGGCCGGACGCCACCTCGTACCGGCCGCCGTACCGCTCGATGACCTGGCCGACCAGGGCGAGTCCGAGCCCGCGGCCCTCCCGCTGCTTGGTGGACCAGCCGCGGCGGAACGCGTCGGCGACGTGGTCGGCGGGCAGCCCGGGGCCGGTGTCGGTGACCCGGATGAGCACCTCCTCGGCGGAGGAGCGGACCAGCACGGTGACCTTGCGGGGCGGGTCGGTGCCGGCGACCGCCTCCAGGGCGTTGTCGACCAGGTTGCCGACCACGGTCAGCAGGTCGCGGCTGGGCAGCGGCTCGCCGTCCAGCCGGGAGTCCTCGTCGATCACCAGTTCGACGCCGCGCTCGCTGGCCTGCGCCGACTTGCCCAGCAGCAGCGCGGCGAGGGCCGGCTCGGTCACCGCGCCCACCACCTGGTCGGTGAGCTGCTGGGCGAGGGCCAGCTCGGCGGTGGCGAGGCGTACGGCCTCGTCGGAGCGGCCCAGCTCGACCAGGGTGAGGACGGTGTGCAGCCGGTTGGCGGCCTCGTGCGCCTGGGCCTGCAGGGCCTCGGTCAGCCCGCGTACGGAGTCCAGCTCGCCGGTCAGCGCGCGCAGCTCGGTGTGGTCGCGCAGGGTCAGCACGGTGCCCAGCGGCCGGCCGTCGAAGCGGGTGACCTGCTGGTTGGCCACCAGGACGCGGGTGCCGGCCAGCACCGGTTCGTCGGCGGCGGGGCGGCCGGAGGCGAGCAGCTCACCGACGGCGGGCGGCAGGTCCAGCTCGGTCACCTGGCGGTCGGTCACGCCGCCGTCGGGCAGGTCGAGCAGGCGCCGTCCCTCGTCGTTGACCAGCGCCACCCGACCGTCGCGGTCGACCACCACCAGACCCTCCCGTACCGAATGCAGGACGGCGTCGTAGTACTCGTACATCCGGGTCATCTCGGCGGGGCCGAGGCCGTGGGTCTGGCGGCGCAGCCGCCGGCTGAGCAGCCACGCGCCGGCGGCGGCGAGCAGCAGCGCGGCGGCGGTGGCGGTCGCGACGGTGGGTGCCTGGTGCAGCAGCTTGCGATTGATCGTCTCGGTCGTGATGCCGACCGAGACCAAGCCGACGATCTGGTTGCCGTCGTCGCGCACCGGGACCACCGCGCGCACCGACTCGCCCAGGCTGCCGGTGAACTCCTCGACGACCTCGCCGCCGGCCAGCGCCGCGTCGATCGTGCCGCTGAACTGCTTGTGGATCAGCGCCTGGGTGGGGTGCGTGTACCGGGTGCGGTCGGGCGCCATCACCACGACGAAGTCGGTCTCCGTCGCCAGCCGGGTGGCCTCCGCGTACGGCTGCAGCCGGCTGGTCGGATCGGGCGAGCGCAGCGCCTGCGCCACGAACGGTGCGTTGGCCACGGTGTACGCCACGGCCAGCACCTTTTCGCTCGCCGCGTCCCGGGCGTCGGCGCGCGCGAGCAGGACGGCGCCGGCCGTGCCGCCCGCCACGAGGAGGCTCACGACCAGCACCTGGAGGGCGAAGAGCTGCCCGGCGATGCTCCAACGACGTGTCATGTGCGTGTTTCCGTTCCAGGTCCCCGCGGTGAACTTAATGAACGCAACGGTGCTTTCCGATGAGACCCAGACCACAGTCTGCGGCATGGAGACCCAAAGCCCCTCCCGCGGGTCAGGCGGGACCGCACGCACTACCTTTACATCGCCGTGGTCGCCGCCGTCGCCGCCGGCATCCTGGTCGGCCTGGTCGCGCCGGACTTCGCCAAGGAGCTCCGGCCGATCGGCACCGGCTTCGTCAACCTGATCAAGATGATGATCAGTCCGGTCATCTTCTGCACGATCGTGCTCGGCGTCGGCTCCGTACGGCAGGCCGCCAAGGTCGGCAAGGTCGGCGGCCTGGCGCTCGGCTACTTCCTCGTGATGTCCACGGTCGCGCTGGCCATCGGGCTGGTCGTCGGCAACCTCATCCACCCCGGCTCGGGCCTGGACCTGGGCGCCTCGGTGGCCGAGGCCGGCCAGAAGGCGGCCAGCGGTGCGGTCCACGAGAGCACGGCCGACTTCCTGCTGGGCATCATCCCGACGTCGCTGGTGTCCGCGCTGACCGCCGGCGAGGTGCTGCAGACCCTGCTGGTGGCGCTGCTCGTCGGGTTCGCGGTGCAGGCCATGGGTACGCGGGGCGAGCCCGTGCTGCGTGCGGTCGGGACCATCCAGCGGCTGGTCTTCAAGATCCTCACGATGATCATGTGGCTGGCGCCGATCGGGGCGTTCGGGGCGATGGCCGCGGTCGTCGGCGCCACCGGCGTGGACGCGCTGAAGAGCCTGGCGCAGATCATGTTCGGCTTCTACGCGACCTGCTTCATCTTCGTCTTCGTGGTGCTCGGCCTGCTGCTGCGGACGGTCGCCGGGATCAACCTCTTCGCGCTGCTGCGCTACCTCGGCCGGGAGTTCCTGCTGATCCTGTCGACGTCGTCGTCCGAGTCGGCGCTGCCCCGACTGATCGCGAAGATGGAGCACTTCGGGGTCAGCAAGCCGGTCGTCGGCATCACGGTGCCGACCGGGTACTCGTTCAACCTGGACGGCACGGCCATCTACCTGACGATGGCGTCGCTGTTCGTGGCCCAGGCGATGGGCGACCCGCTGTCGGTGAGCGAACAGATCTCGCTGCTGGTCTTCATGATCATCGCTTCCAAGGGCGCGGCCGGGATCACCGGCGCCGGGCTGGCCACGCTGGCCGGCGGGCTGCAGAGCCACCGTCCGGAACTGGTCGACGGCGTGGGCCTGATCGTCGGCATCGACCGCTTCATGTCCGAGGCGCGCGCCCTGACCAACTTCGCCGGCAACGCGGTCGCCACCGTCCTCATCGGCACCTGGACCGGCGAGTTCGACAAGGACCAGGCCCGCGCGGTCCTGTCCGGCGAGTCCCCCTTCGACGAGACCACGATGCTCGACGAGCACGAGGACCCCGCCCCCGTCTCCCCGGCGGTCGCGGTCCGGGTCTAGCGGTTGATCATGAAGTTATCCCCCGTAGACCGGCGTGTCGCGGGGGATAACTTCATGATCACCGGGGCTAGCTGTAGGAGACGGAGAAGGAGTTGGTGCGGAAGTCCAGGCCGCCGCTCGAGCTGGTGATCTCGTAGCCGAATTGGACGGTGCTCAGGGTGACGTCGCCGAACCAGCCGCGGCCCCTGATCCAGTTCATCACCGCGCGGATGTCTACCGTGCCGGAACTGGTGTTGGAACTCCGGATGAACGAGAAGACCTGGTTGGAGCCGTTGGAGCCGCGGTAGACGGCCCAGCTGTGCCCGCCCACCGAGGCGTTGGTCTGGAACGAGCCGAGCGGCCCGACCGGACCGTACTTGTTCATCCACAGCATGATCTCGTACGTGTGGCCGTCGGCCCAGATGTCGTACGCGCTGGTGTAGGCGCCGGCGTTCGGCACGCTCACGTTGAAGCTGCTGCTGGCGCTGCCGAGCGAGCTGAGCCGGCGGTTCACCGCACGGGTGGCGTTCGGGTACGACTTGATCCCGCCGGTGTTGGGGTGGTTGGCCCAGACGCCCCAGTTGCTGTACGAGTTGGCCCAGATGGTCTGCGGGCCGTAGCCGCTGCCCCAGATGTTGTTGTAGAGCGTGTAGCCGCCGTTGTTCCAGGTGCCCCAGCGGTCGGTCGAGCTCCAGACGGCGGCCTGGGCGGGTGCGGCCGTGGCGCCGACGACGACCGCGAGCAGGAGAGCGGGGATCGCGAGCCGCGCTGCTCTGAACATGGTCTCTCCTTAGCTGAGAATGTCGAAAGCAGGGATCGAAGCGCTTCGACGAGCATTTCGACATCTATGGGATGAAACACCGCGGTAGCGCCCAGAATAAGTTCGACAACCGTGGATGTCTAGTCTGCGCGTTAGGAAGGGCCCCTGTTATGCAAAAAGCGCTAACAGGGGCCCTTCCTTGCAATTGTCTAGCCTGGGTGTATGGATCTTGTCGAGGCGCGGGAACTGTGGAATCCGGAGCCGGGCTGGCTCAACACGGCGAGCTACGGGCTGCCCCCTCGCCCCGCGTGGGACGCGCTCCAGTCCGCGCTCGCCGAGTGGCGCGCTGGGCGTACCTCATGGGAAGGCTGGGACGCGTCGACCGGGTTGGCCCGCGGCGCTTTCGCGCGGCTCGTGGCCGTGCCCACCACCGACGTGGCCGTGGGCGCGGCGGTGTCCCAGTTGCTCGCGCCCGTCGCCTCCGCCCTGGCGGACGGCGCCCGGGTGCTGGTGCCGGACGTCGAGTTCACCTCGAACCTCTTCCCGTGGCTGGTGCGGCCCGGCGTGAGCGTGCGCACCGTGCCCGCGGACCGGCTCGCCGAGGCGGTGGACGCGGGGACGGACCTGGTGGCGTTCTCCCTGGTGCAGTCGGCGGACGGGGCGGTGGCCCGGTACGACGACGTGGTGGACGCGGCCCGCGCGCACGGCGCCCTGGTGGTGGTCGACGCGACGCAGGGGTGCGGGTGGCTGCCGTTCGACGGGAGCCGGGCGGACGCGGTGGTGGTGGCGGCGTACAAGTGGCTGATGGCGCCGCGCGGCGTGGCCTTTGCCTACCTGGCGCCGGCGTTGCGCGAGCGGATGATCCCGTCGGCGGCCGGCTGGTACGCGGGGGAGGACATGCACGCGTCCTACTACGGCCCGCCGCTGCGGCTCGCGTCCGACGCGCGGCGGTTCGACATCTCGCCGGCGTGGTTCAGCTATGTGGGCGTGGCGCCGGCGATGGAGTTGCTGGAAAGCGTCGGCGTGCCGGCCATCCGGGCGCACAATGTGGGGCTGGCGAACCGCTTCCTGGCCGGGCTGGGCCAGCCGCCGCGGGACAGCGCGATCGTCACGGTCGACGTGCCGGACGCCGCGGCGAAGCTCGCCGCGGCCGGGGTACGGGCGGCGGTGCGGGCCGGGCGGGTCCGGGCCTCGTTCCATCTGTACTCGACGGAGGCGGACGTGGATATGGCCCTAGAAGCGCTCGTGTGACGGCCCTCACTTTTGAATACGAGACGGTTCCGTATCGCTCCGGGCCGGCGTAGCGTTCGCTGATGTAATACGAGACAGTTCCGTATCGGGGGAGCACGCGGAGTGCAACCACAAGAAAACACCGGACACCCCAGGCGCTGGATCATCCTGGGCGTGCTCGTCGTCAGCCTGCTCGTCGTCGTCCTCGACAACACCGTGCTCAACGTGGCGCTGCGTACGCTCGCCGACCCGGTGCACGGCCTGGGCGCCAGCCAGGGCGAGCTGGAATGGTCCATCAACTCGTACACGCTGGTCTTCGCCGGCCTGCTCTTCACCGCCGGCGTGCTGGGCGACCGCTACGGGCGCAAGCGCTTCCTGACGATCGGCCTGGCCCTCTTCGGGCTGGCGTCGCTGCTGTCCGCGTACGCCCAGAGCGCGGACCAGCTGATCTGGGCCCGGGCGCTGATGGGCGTCGGTGGCGCGGCCATCATGCCGGTCACCCTGTCGATCATCTCCAACGTCTTCGACCCGCGCGAGCGCGGCAAGGCGATCGCCATCTGGTCCGGCTCGGTGGGCATCGCCATCGCGATCGGCCCGATCCTGGGCGGCCTGCTGCTGGAGAACTTCTGGTGGGGATCGGTCTTCCTGATCAACGTGCCCGTGGTGGCGGCCGGCCTCGTCCTGGTGACCATGCTGGTGCCCGAGTCGCGTGACCCGAAGCCCGGCCGCATCGACGTCATCGGCGTCCTGCTGTCCGTCGTCGGCCTGGTCGCCCTGTCGTACGGCATCATCGACGGCGGCGAGCACGGCTTCGGCCGGCCGGTCGTCTGGGCGAGCATCGTCGGCGGCCTCGCGGTCCTCGGTGCCTTCATCGCGTACGAGCGGCGCGTCGAATTCCCGTCCCTGGACGTGCGCCTGTTCAAGGTGCCGCGGTTCGCGGCTCCGGTGGCGCTGATCGGGCTGGTCTTCTTCGCCGCCCTGGGCGTGTTCTTCTTCAGCGCCTTCTACCTGCAGCTTGTACGCGGGTACAGCCCGCTGGAGACCGGCCTGCTGCTGCTGCCGTTCGCGGTGGCGCAGATGGCGTTCGCGCCGCGCAGCGCCGCCATGGTCAAGAAGTACGGCGGGAAGGCCGTCTCCACGGTCGGGCTGGTGCTCACCGCGGTCGGCATGAGCGGCTTCATCTTCCTCGGCGTGGACACCCCGGTCTGGGTGATCCTGGCACTGTTCTTCATCCAGGGCGTCGGGATGGCCAACCTCATGCCGCCGGCGATGGAGTCCATCATGTCGTCGCTGCCCCGGGAGAAGGCGGGCGTCGGTTCGGCGGTCGCCAACACCGTCCGCCAGGTCGGTGGCGCCCTCGGCGTGGCGGTGCTCGGCTCGGTGCTGGCCAGCGTCTATCGGGGGAGGTCGACTCCGCCGCCGCGACGCTACCCGCACCGGCCCGCGACGCGGTCGAGGAGTCGATCTCCGGCGCGTACGGGGTGGCCGACCGGCTCGGCCCGGCTGGGGGTGGCGTGATCGACGCGGCGAACAACGCGTTCGTCACGGCGATGCACTGGACCGCCGGGATCGGCACGCTCGTCACGGCGTTCGGCGTGCTGATGGTGCTGAAGTGGATGCCGGGTAAGGCGGCAGCGCACCAGGTGGAGCCAACACCAGCCACCGCGCCCGAATTGGCAGAAGTCTCTTAGGATCGCATCCCATGAGTTCCGCCGTAGACAGTGCCTCTGTCGAGAGTGCTCCGCGGTCGCCCGGTCGACCGCGGAGCACCCGCGCCGATGAGGCGATCATCGAGGCGGTGCTCGACCTCCTCTCCACCGGCAGCACCGTCGAGTCGCTGTCGATCGAAGCCATCGCGGCCAAGGCCGGCGTCGGCAAGGCGACGATCTACCGCCGCTGGTCCGGCAAGGGCGCCCTGCTGGCCGACGCGCTCCGGACGCTGAAGGGCCAGCCGCCCGTCCCGTCCGGGGCGTCGGTCCGCGACGACCTGGTCCTGCTGGTCAGCGGCATCGGCCGCAACACCGACCCGCGCGCCACGAAGATCATGCCGTGCCTGATCCCCGAGGTGCACCGCAGCCCGCAGCAGTACGCCCTCTACCAGGAGCTGGTTCAGCCCCGGCGAGAGATCATGCGGGAGGTGCTCCGGCGCGGCGTACGCACCGGCGAGCTCCGGGACGACATCGACATCGAGCTGACCATGGCGCTGCTCACCGGGCCGGTGCTCATGCAGAAGCTGCTCAAGTGGCACCCCGACCTGGACGAGGGCAAGCTCCCCGAACGCGTGGTCGACGCCATCCTGGCGGGCATTGCGGCCTGAGCGTGTCGGCATGCCGGCCGCCAGCCCCGACCCAGTAGGGTGTCGAACATACGTATGGGAGGGGGCGGCGTGCGGGTGCTGGGCGTCGACCCGGGGCTGACCCGGTGCGGGGTCGGCGTCGTCGAGGGCGTCCCGGGCCGGCCGTGCACCCTGGTCGCGTACTACGTGATCCACACCGACCCCGCCGACGACCTGTCGCTGCGCCTGCTCCACCTGGACCGCACCCTCACCGACCTGGTCGCCGAGCACCAGCCGCGCAGCGTCGCCGTCGAGCGGGTCTTCAGCCAGCACAACGTGCGGACCGTCATGGGCACCGCGCAGGCCAGCGCCGTCGCGGTCCTGGCCGGGGCGCGCGCCGGACTGCCCGTCAGCACGTACACGCCGAGCGAGGTCAAGGCGGCCATCACCGGCTCGGGCCAGGCCGACAAGGCGCAGGTCACGTCGATGGTGACCCGGCTGCTGCGGCTGGACGCCCCGCCCCGCCCGGCGGACGCGGCCGACGCCCTCGCGCTGGCGATCTGTCACATCTGGCGCGGTGGCACCCAGTCCAAGCTGGCCGCCGCGGTGGCGAAGACCAGGGGAGGAGCACGATGATCGCGAGCGTACGAGGGCTGGTCGCGTCGGTGTCGCCGGACGGCGCGGTGATCGAGGTCGGCGGTGTCGGGCTCTCCGTGCACTGCGCGCCCGGCACGCTCGCCGGGCTGCGGCTGGGCGAGCAGGCGCGGCTCGCCACCAGCCTGATCGTGCGGGAGGACTCGCTCACCCTCTACGGTTTCGCCGACGACGACGAGAAGCAGCTCTTCGAGCTGCTGCAGACCGCGAGCGGCGTCGGGCCGCGGCTCGCGCAGGCGGTCCTGGCCGTGCACTCGCCCGACACGGTACGGCGGGCGATCGCCACCGCGGACACGGCGACGCTCACCCGCGTGCCCGGGATCGGCAAGAAGGGCGCCGAGCGCCTGGTCTTGGAACTGCGCGACCGGATCGGCCCGGTGGCCGTCGGCACCGACACCAGCGCCGGCGTGCTCGTGGGCGCCTGGCACGAGCAGGTGCGGCAGGGCCTGGTCGGGCTGGGCTGGTCGGCGGCGCAGGCCGACCAGGCGGTCGCCGCGGTCGCGGAGACCGTCGACGGCACGGTGCCGCCCGTGCCCGTATTGCTCAAGCAGGCCATCCGCCTGCTAGGAAAGACCCGATGAGCAGTGAAGAGCGCCTGATCTCCGCGTACGCGACCGAGGCCGAACTCGACGCGGAGGCCAGCGTCCGCCCGCGACGGCTGGCCGACTTCATCGCCCAGCACCGCGTACGCGACCAGCTCGACCTGCTCCTGCGCGGTGCGATGGGCCGCGGCTCCCCACCCGACCACATCCTCCTCTCGGGGCCGCCTGGCCTAGGTAAAACGACGCTCGCCAATATTGTGGCGGCGGAGCTGGGGTCGGGGATCCGGGTGACCAGCGGGCCGGCGATCGAGCGCTCCGGCGACCTGGCCGCGATCGTCACCAGCCTGGCCGAGGGCGACGTGCTCTTCATCGACGAGATCCACCGGATCGCCAAGCCGGCCGAGGAGCTGCTCTACAGCGCGATGGAGGACTTCCGGGTCGACGTCATCGTGGGCAAGGGGCCGGGCGCGACCGCGATTCCACTCGACGTCGAGCCGTTCACGCTGGTGGGCGCCACCACCCGGTCCGGGCTGCTGACCGGCCCGATGCGCGACCGGTTCGGGTTCGTCGCCCACCTGGACTTTTACTCGGCGGCCGACCTGCGGGCGCTGCTGCACCGCTCGGCGCGCATCCTGGGCGTACCGATCACCGACGAGGGCGCGACGGAGATCGCCGGGCGCTCGCGCGGAACGCCGCGCATCGCCAACCGCCTGCTGCGCCGGGTGCGCGACTTCGCCGAGGTCCGCGCGGACGGTGTGGTCAATCTGGAGACGGCCCGCGCGGCCCTTCAGGTGTACGACGTGGACGATCTCGGCCTCGACCGGCTCGACCGGGCGGTGCTGACGGCGCTGGTCGACTCGTTCCGCGGCGGGCCGGTCGGGCTGTCCACGCTCGCGGTCGCGGTGGGGGAGCAGCCGGACACCGTGGAAGAGGTGTGCGAGCCGTTCCTGGTGCGCGCCGGGCTGCTGGCCCGCACGCCGCGGGGACGCGTCGCCACCGAGGCGGCATGGCGTCATCTCGGAAGAAATCCCCCAAATGGTACGTTCAATAGCGGTACTGCGGGGGCGTCGGACCTGTTCAGCCAGGAGCCATAGGCAGCCCTGTATAGGCGTTCTCAGTCACAGCGACTAGACTCGCCGCGGTCCGCACAGGACGTGAGGTTACGCCTGCGCTCCGGTGCCTCCGTACCGCAACGCAGGTCAAATGGAAGGTCACTTACCGTGTTTCTTGCAGCGAGCTCCGGCGGCGCCGGCAGCTTCATGCCGATTCTTATGATCGTCCTGCTCTTCGGCGTCATGTACTTCATGATGATCCGGCCCCAGCAGAAGCGGCGCCGCGAGGCCGAGCAGATGCAGAACACGATTGGTCCGGGCGCCGAGGTTGTCACCATCGGCGGGCTCTACGGCACCGTCGTGAGCGTCGAGAACGAGACGGTCACCCTTGAGGTCGCCCCCGGCGTGCACACCCGCTACGCCCGCCCGGCGATCGCCCGCGTGGTCACCAAGGCGGAGCCGGTCGCCGTACCCGTGGAGAAGGCCGCAGACGAGGCGGACGTCAAGGACTAGCTTCACCCCGGCGGCGCCCACTTCGCCGGTACCCCTGCCCGCTGCCGGCACCCGCCGGCGCACGACCCCGCCGCACGTACCCTGCGGCCGACCGCACAGGAGACCCGACAGCCGTGGCACCACCTCAGGGACAGATGCGCCCCGGGCGGCAGCTCGCCGTGCTCGGCCTCATCTTCGTCATCCTCTACCTGATCGTCTTCCTGGGCGGCGACGGAAGCCTCAAGAATCGGCTGGAGCCCAAGCTCGGCCTGGACCTCATCGGCGGCAGCCGGGTGACGTACACGGCGACGACCACGGGGGGCCAGGCGCCCCAGGCCGACCAGCTCGAAGAGGCGCGGCAGATCATCGAGAGCCGGGCCAACGCGTACGGCGTGTCCGAGGCCGAGGTGGTCACCGAAGGCGACAGGAACATCGTCGTCTCGCTGGCCGGCAAGAGCGACGACGCGCTGGCCAACCTGGGGCAGGCCGCGGAGCTGCGGTTCCGTAAGGTCCTGAAGGTCACGGCGGACAGCTCGGGGGCGGTCGCGGCGACCCCGACGCCCAGCGCGTCCGGCAGTGCCACGCCGACGCCGTCGGCGACGGCGAGCGGCAGCGCCGCGGTGAGCCCCAGCGCGTCGGCGAGCCCCGGCGGCCAGGGCGGTGGCGTGGCGGCGACGCCCACCCCGACGCCCAGCGGCTCCGCGTCGGCGAGCCCGAGCCCGTCGGCCAGCGCGACCCCGGTCGCGCCGGGCACCACCCTGACCCGGGAGCAGATCCGCGCCGAGGTGCAGAAGAAGGTCGGCGCCGCGGCCTGGGCCGCGGCCAGCGCGCTGCAGGCCCCGCCGGACCTGAGCACCGACCCGACGGCGCTCACGACGCTTGAGGCGTTCGGCAAGCTGTCCCCCGCCGAGGTCGACTCCCTCGATCCGGCCATGCAGTTCAACGTGCCGACGATCGGCTGCGCGCAGCTCAACCTGCGCCAGCCCGGCTCGATCCGGGACATCTCCAAGCAGGCGGTGGCCTGCGAGGGCCCGGAGAAGATGCTGCTCGACGTGGCCAAGGTGGAGGGCACCGACGTCAGCGACGCGAGCGGCGTGCTCGACCAGCAGGGCGGCGGCTGGGTCGTCTCGCTCGACTTCACCGGCAGCGGGCAGGAGAAGTGGACCGCGCTGACCCGCGAGGCGTTCAACAACGAGGGCGGGGCGTGTGACGCGTCGGCCCTCGGCGACCAGGGCAAGTGCCGGGTCGCGGTGGTGCTGGACAACGAGATCATCTCGTCTCCGGAGATCCAGGGCGTGCTGACCGGCGACTCCCAGATCACCGGCAACTTCACCTCCAAGACGGCCAACGAGCTGGCCAGCAAGCTGCGCTACGGCGCGCTGCCGCTGACGTTCACCCAGTCCGCGGTCGAGAACGTCTCCGCGACGCTGGGCACCGAGTACCTGCAGGCGGGTCTGCTGGCCGCCGGCATCGGCATGCTGCTGGTCATCGTCTACGCGTTCTTCTACTACCGCCTGCTCGGCACGGTGATCTTCCTCAGCCTGATCCTGTCCGGCCTGCTGGTGTTCGGCGCGCTGATCGTGCTGGGCCGGCAGATCGGCTACACCCTCAACCTGGCCGGCATCTCCGGGTTCATCGTCTCGCTGGGTGTGGCCGCCGACTCGTTCGTCATCTACTTCGAGCGGCTCAAGGACGAGATACGCGAGGGCCGCAGTGCGCGCAGCGCCGTGCCACGGGCGTGGGTACGGGCCCGCCGCACGATCATCTCGGCCAACGCGATCACGATCATGGCGGCCGTGGTGCTCTACATCGTGTCGGTCGGCACGGTGAAGGGCTTCGCGTTCGCCCTCGGCCTCGCCACCATCCTCGACCTGGTCGTGGTGTTCCTGTTCCGGCATCCGATCATGACGATGTTCGCCCGTACCCGCGCGTTCCTGTCGCCGCGGGTCAGTGGGCTCGGCCGGGTCCTGGAGAAGGACACCGACACCGAGCCGGCCAAGCCCCGCACCCCGCGCGTGAAGGAGGCGTGACCACATGAGCGGTCTCGCTACCCGGCTCTACAAGGGCCAGGCCGACCTCAACATCATCGGCCGCCGCAAGATCTGGTTCACGGTGGCCGCCGTCGCGGTGGTCATCGCGCTGAGCAGCTTCCTCTGGCGCGGCTTCACACTGGGCATCGACTTCGCCGGTGGCAACGAGTTCCAGGTGCCGGCCTCGGTCGGCACGCTGCAGCACGCCGAAGACACCGTCGCGAAGGCGCTGGACGAGGCGCCCAACCCGGACGGCGAGGAGTTGGGGGTGGCGTCCGCGCAGCAGGTCGGCGGCGGCGACGGCACCTACCTGATCCGCACCTCGGAGTTGACGCCCGAGCAGGCCGCGGCGGTCAAGGCCGACCTGGTCGAGGCGTTCGGGATCCCGGCCGACGAGATCAGCAACAGCGCGGTCAGCGGGTCCTGGGGCCGCCAGGTCACCGACCGGGCGCTGCTCGGCCTGATCATCTTCATCGCGGTCGTGATGCTCTACCTGGTCGTCCGCTTCGAGTGGCGGATGGCGGTCGCCGCCGTGTCGTCGCTCTTCCTGGATCTGATCATCACCGCGGGCGTGTACTCGCTGGTGGGCTTCGAGATCACCCCGTCGACGGTCATCGGCTTCCTCACGATTCTCGGTTTCGCCCTGTACGACGTCGTGGTCGTGTTCGACAAGGTGCAGGAGAACACCCGCGGCATCACGGCGAGCAGCACCCAGACGTACACGGAAGCGGCCAACCTGGCGGTCAATCAGACGCTGATGCGTTCGATCAACACCGGCCTGGTCGCCCTGTTGCCGGTCGGCGGACTGCTCTTCATCGGCGCCTTCCTGCTCGGCGCCGGTACGCTGCGCGACCTGGGCCTGGTGCTCTTCGTCGGCATGGGCATCGCCGTGTACTCGTCGATCTTCTTCGCGACGCCGGTGCTGGCGACGCTGAAGGGGTACGAGCCGAAGTACCAGGCGCACTCCCAGCGGGTGCTGGCCCGGCGCGCCGCCATCGCCCGCGGGGACGTCACCCCGAAGGCGCCGCGGTCGCCGAAGCAGCCGGCCGAGCGCTCCGAGGCGGAGGTGGCCGCGCTGGCCGGCGCCGCCCCGAAGGTGGGCGCACGGCCGACCGCCAAGCGTCCGGCCGCCAACCGGAGCGGTCGTCCGGGCAACCGGCCCAGCCGCGGCAAGCGGCACTAGGGCGTGGCTGACCTGGCCGAGCTCGTCGCGAGCCGGATCGTCGACGTCCCGGACTTCCCGAAGGCGGGGATCCTGTTCAAGGACCTCACCCCGCTGTTCGCGGACGGCCCGGCGTTCCGGCAGGTGATCGACGGGATCGTCGAGCACCACGGGGCGGACTCGTTCGACGTCGTGGCCGGCATCGAGGCACGCGGGTTCGTTATCGCCGCCGCGATCGCGTACGCCACCGGTATCGGGGTGGTGCCGGTGCGCAAGGCCGGCAAGCTGCCCCGGGAGACGTACGCCGCCTCCTACGCCCTGGAGTACGGCGAGGCCGCCCTCGAACTGCACCGGGACGCGTTCACGCCCGGCCAGCGGGTGCTGGTGGTCGACGACGTGCTGGCCACCGGGGTACCGCGGCCACCACCCTCGATCTCGTGGAGCGGGCCGGGGGAAGGATCGCCGGGTTCACGGTGTTGCTGGAGCTGTCGTTCCTGCCGGGGAGGCAGAGGCTCGCGCCGCGCGACGTACACGCGGTGTTGACGGTCTAAAGATGGCCCGAAAGGGCCGTCGAGCAGGCCGGACGGGTACGATTGCGGTCCGCGACCAGCCAGGAACGGCGAGGCCCGGGTAGCGGAGGGTGGTGCCGGCCGGATACGGTCGGTTCATTCCCGGCGAAGTGTGAGGAGGCCGGTGTCTCAGGACGTGGCCCGTCCGGCGGAGGGCAGCGTGCACCCGACTGGCGAGGCGCAGCCCGACCAGGAGAAGGTCGTTGCCGCCGCCTCTGAAACTGGTACGGACGCCGCGGTCGTACCGTACCTGGAGCCTGGTGAGGAGTCGGCCGAGCCGGCGACGGGCTTCGGGCTGGCCGGCGCGCCCACCGGGCGCCGGGTGCGGGCCAGGCTGGCCCGCTTCAACGCGCCCTGGCAGACCCCGCAGGTCAGCGAGGTCCTGGAGCCGCTGATCGCCACCCACCGCGCCTGCCACCCCAAGGCGGACGCGCGGCTGCTGCAGCGCGCCTTCGACGTGGCCGCGCGCTGGCACTCCGGGCAGTACCGCAAGTCCGGCGACCCGTACATCACGCACCCGCTCGCGGTGGCGACGATCCTGGCCAACCTGGGCATGGACACCACCACGCTGGTGGCCGCGCTGCTGCACGACACGATCGAGGACACCGACTACGGCCTCGACGAGATGCGTACCGACTTCGGTGGTGAGGTCGCGCTGCTGGTCGACGGCGTGACCAAGCTCGACCGGGTCAAGCTGGGCGACGCCGCCAAGGCGGAGACCATCCGCAAGATGGTCGTCGCGATGGCCAAGGACCCGCGGGTGCTGGTCATCAAGCTGGCCGACCGGCTGCACAACATGCGCACCCTGACCTTCCTGCCCCGGCCCAAGCAGGAGCAGAAGGCCAAGGAGACCCTGGAGATCCTGGCCCCGCTGGCCCACCGCCTGGGTATGAACACGATCAAGTGGGAGCTGGAAGACCTCGCGTTCGGCACGCTGTTCCCCAAGCGGTTCGAGGAGATCAACCGGCTGATCGGCGAGCACCAGCCGCAGCGCGACACGCTGCTGCGCCAGGTGACGCAGAAGGTCCAGATGGACCTCAAGGCCGCGAAGATCAAGGCCGAGGTGACCGGGCGGCCCAAGCACCTGTACTCGATCTACCAGAAGATGATCGTGCGGGGCCGGGACTTCAACGACATCTACGACCTGATCGGCGTGCGGATCCTGGTCGACACGGTCCGGGACTGCTACGCGGCACTCGGTGTGATCCACGCGAACTGGCAGCCCGTGCCGGGCCGGTTCAAGGACTACATCGCGATGCCGAAGTTCAACATGTACCAGTCGCTGCACACCACCGTGATCGGCCCGACCGGCAAGCCGGTGGAGATGCAGATCCGCACGGTGAGCATGCACCGGACGGCCGAGTTCGGCATCGCGGCGCACTGGAAGTACAAGGAGCAAAAGGGCGCCACGATCGTCGGGCCGCCGGCCCACATCGACGAGATGACGTGGCTGCGGCAGCTGCTGGACTGGCAGCGTGAGGCCAGCGACCCCAGCGAGTTCCTGGACGCGCTGCGCTTCGACCTGTCCAGCCAAGAGGTGTACGTCTTCACCCCCAAGGGCGACGTCATCCCGCTGCCGACGGGCTCCACCCCGGTCGACTTCGCGTACGCCGTACACACCGAGGTCGGGCACAAGTGCATCGGCGCCCGGGTCAACGGCAAGCTCGTGCCGCTGGAGTCGACGCTGTCCAACGGCGACGTGATCGAGATCTTCACGTCGAAGTCCGAGACGGCCGGCCCGTCGCAGGACTGGCTCGGCTTCGTCAAGAGCCCCGGGCGCGCACCAAGATCCGGCAGTACTTCAACAAGGAGCGCCGCGAGGAGGCGATCGAGGCCGGCAAGGAGTCGATCGTCAAGGCGATGCGCCGGCAGGGCCTCCCGCTGACCCGGATGCTCACCACCGAAGCGCTCATGGCGATCGCCCGCGACCTGCACCTGGCCGACGTCGCCTCGCTGTACGCGGCGGTCGGCGAGTCGCAGGTGTCCGCCCAGTCGGTGGTCCAGCGTCTGGTCGCCGGGTACGGCGGCGAAGAGGGCGCGGTCGAGGACATCGCCGAGACCGCGGTCGCCACCCGGCCCCGCGGGCGCGTCAGGCGGCCCACGACCCGGGCGTGGTCGTCCGGGGCGTCAGCGACGTCTGGATCAAGCTGGCCCGCTGCTGTACGCCGGTGCCGGGTGACGCGGTGTTCGGGTTCGTGACCCGTTCCGGCGGGATCAGCGTGCACCGCGACGACTGCGCCAACGCCGAAGACCTCCAGGCACAGCCCGACCGCATCGTCGAGGTGACCTGGAAGCCGACGTCGGCGTCGACGTTCCTGGTGGCGATCCAGGTGGAGGCGCTGGACCGGCACAAGCTGCTGGCAGACGTGACCCGGGTGCTGTCCGACGAGCGGGTCAACATCCTCTCGGCGACGGTCACCACGACGCGCGACCGGGTGGCGGTGAGCCGCTTCTCGTTCGAGATGGCCGACCCGAAGCACCTTGGTCACCTGCTGGCCGCCGTACGCAAGGTAGACGGCGTCTTCGACGCCTACCGCGTAACCTCCGGCGCCTAGCCCCCTCTCGTGCCGCCCGCTAGTGCCGCCCGCTAATGCCGTCGATCAAGGGCGAATGGCCGTGGTTTGATCTCCGATCCACGACCGTTTGCCCTTGATCGACGCGGAATCCCTTGATCGACGCGGCGCCGGGTGGGCCCGGCGCCGGATAGGCCGGCGGGTGGTGGGGCGGGCCGGCGGGGTGTCGCCTGCCGGGCCGGCTTGGCGTGGGCGCGGGGCGCGTGGGCGCGGGCAGTTGCGAGTTGCGGCTGGCGTGCTCGCTACTCCCCAGTAGGGGACCCCCACTGGGCCCAACCCCGCCCCGCCAAACCGGCTGATCATGAAGTTGTCCCCGCGACACGCCGTATCGCGGGGGACAAGTTCATGATCACCGAGCTGAGTCGAGCCGAGCCGAGCTGAGCTGGCCTGAGGCCAGGCCGTCCTAGCTGACGGTTAGGGTGTTGATGTTGATGTCGTTCTTGGGGTGGCCGCCGCCGGGTTGGGGGTCGAAGGCGCCGTCGTGGCCCTTCTCGGTGGCCTTCTTGATGACGTCGAGGCCGGCCTGGTCGACCTTGCCGATGATGGTGTAGTCGGGCTGGAGCTCGACGTCCTGGTAGATGAAGAAGAACTGGCTGCCGTTGGAGTCGGGACCGCTGTTGGCGAGCGCGACGACCCCGGCCGGGTACGCGGGCCGCTCGTTCGCCGGCAGGTACTCGTTGGCGTACCGGTAGGTCGGGCCGCCGGTGCCGTCGCTTTCCCGGTAGCCCTTGCCCTTGGCGCTCGGGTCGCCGCACTGCAGCATGCCCGGGAACATCCGGTGGCACTTGGTGCCGTCGAAGAACTTCTTGCTCGCCAGGAAGCTGAAGCTCTCCGCGGCGCACGGCGACTTGGCCAGGTCGAGGTTGACGTTGACGACGCCGAAGTTGGTCGTCACGGCCATCGTCTTGGTGCCGGTGTTGGGCGGGGCGGTGGTCGGCGGCACGCCCACGTCCTTGGTGGTGGCCGTCCGCTGGTCTTTGGGCACCTCGTTCCAGATGCACAGGGGCGCGGTCGCGTTGGACGCCTCGGCGGCCGGGGTGTCCGAGTCGTCGTCACCGGCCGCGGCGACGATCCACACCACGCCGACCGCGACGATGAGCAGCGCCACCCCTGCGCCGATGCTCGCCTGCCACTGGCGACGCTTCTTGGCCGCGGCGGAGCGCTGGGCCATCTCCTTTTCGAGGCGGGCCCGCGCCGCGGCGCGCTGCCGCTCCTTTGTGGACGTCACTCTCTTTCCTCCTGGGGTGTGGTGCTCCTACCTAAAGCTTCTCAGGACTGGCTGGGCGTCGCAGCCGGAGTGGACGACGCGGTCGCGGACGGTGTCGCGTCGGGCGTGGCCGCGGTCGGGGAGGCGGCTGGCGCCTCGCCGACGGTCAGGCTCTGGATGGTCACGTCCTGCTCGGGCTTCACCTTCTGGCCGGCGTCGTTTTCCACCGTCTTGATCTTGCCGATCTTTTCGACCACGTCGATGCCCGTGTTCACATGCCCGACGATCGGGTACGCCGGTGCGTCGGTCGGCGTGTAGTCCTTGAAGAAGATCAGGAACTGGCTGCCGTTGCTGCCCGGCGGGTTGCCGATCAACGCCACGGTGCCCTTCGGGTACACGGCCGGCTGGGCCGGGTCCGGGGTGGCCGAGGGCGACGGGGTCGGGACGGACGGGACGTTCTCGTTGTAGAAGGCGTACGTCGGCCCGCCCTGGCCCGTACCGCTGGGGTCGCCGCAGCGGAGCGCGCCCTCGGCGGTGATCTCGTGGCACTTGGTGTTGTCGAAGAAGCCGTTGCCCGCCAGGTACGCGAAGCTGGCGCCGGCGCACGGCGCGCTGGCCAGGTCGAGGTCCACCGTGATCGGGGCGCCCTGGTTGGTGGTGATCGTCATCGTCCGCGTGCCGGTGGTGGTCAGGTCCTTCGTGGGCGGCGTGCCGACGTCCTTGAGGTTGGTGTTGGTGGTGGTGTCCTGCTTGGTCCAGGAGCACGTGTCGGCGGCCTCGGAGGTCGGCTCGGAGTCGAAGCCGCCGAGCAGCCAAACCGTGCCGAACACGATCAGCAGGAGGGCGACGGCGGAGCCGATGCCGGCCTGGATGCGCCGTTTGCGCCGGGTGGCGGCCGCGCGTCGGGCCATCTGCCGGTCGTACCGTTCCCGGGCCAGCTTGCGCTGCCGAGTCTTGCTGGTGGCCACCCGACCTACCCCTCCCTATGTTGTGCACGCCACACGCCCGCCAGAGTGTACGGGTAGTGCCTGGGAAGGTGGTGTGCGAGGTCGACAAGTGTCAACACCGATAGGCTGGGGACGTGTTGGTGAAGGGCTTCCCCGCGAATGCGTTCGGCACGAACTGTTACGTGGTCGCAACAGGACCAGGGGAGCAGTGTGTGGTGGTCGATCCCGGTATCGGGGTGATCGACCGGCTCGACGCGCTCATCGCCGAGCACCGGCTGCATCCGGTCGCGGTGCTGTTGACGCACGGTCACCTCGACCACACGTTCTCCGTGACGCCGGTGTGCGGCGCGCGCGGCGTGACCGCGTACATCCACCCGGACGACCGGGAGCTGCTCGCCGACCCGACCAAGGCGATCAACTCGATCGACCCGAAGGTGCTGCTGGGCGGGCTGGAGTGGAGCGAGCCGGACGACGTGGCCCCGCTGATCGACGGCGCCACGATCGGCCTCGCCGGGCTGGAGATCACCGTCGACCACGCGCCGGGCCACACCCGCGGCTCGGTGCTGCTTCGCGTGCCCGGCGACGAGGCGCCGCTCTGCCTGTCCGGTGACGTGCTCTTCGCCGGCTCGATCGGCCGCGTCGACCTGCCCGGCGGCAGCATGGCGGAAATGGTGGTGAGCCTGCGCGACAAGGTGCTTACCCTCGATGACGAGACGGTGGTGCTGCCCGGCCACGGGCCCGCCACCACCATCGGTCGCGAGCGCGCCACCAACCCGTACCTTCTCCAAGTCGCCGAGGCGGGAACCCGTTCATGAGCAAGCCCACGCCGATCTCCGGTTTTCCCGAGTGGCTGCCGCCGCAGCGGATGATCGAGCAGTACGTCGTGGACCGCATCCGGTCCACCTTCGAGCTCTACGGCTTCGCGCCGCTGGAGACGCGCGCCGTCGAGCCGCTCGACCAGTTGCTGCGCAAGGGCGAGACCTCCAAAGAGGTGTACGTCCTGCGCCGGCTCCAGGCGGCCGCGGACGAGCCGGACGACGCGCTGGGCCTGCACTTCGACCTGACCGTGCCGTTCGCCCGGTTTGTCCTTGAAAACGCCGGCAAGCTGACGTTCCCGTTCCGGCGCTACCAGATCCAGAAGGTGTGGCGCGGTGAGCGGCCGCAGGAGGGCCGCTACCGGGAGTTCCTGCAGGCCGACATCGACATCGTCGACCGGGACACGCTGCCGCCCCACTACGAGGCCGAGATCCCGCTGATCATCGGCGACGCCCTCGGCTCCCTGCCGATTCCTCCCATCAGGATCCAGGTCAACAACCGGAAGATCTTCGAGGGGTACTACCGGGGCCTGGGCCTGGCCGACCCGGAGGCGGCGCTGCGGGCCGTCGACAAGCTCGACAAGATCGGTCCGGACAAGGTGGCCGCGCTGCTGGCGGAGACCGCGGGCGCGAGCGACGCGCAGGCCAAGGCATGCCTGCGCCTCGCGGAGATCTCCGCGCCGGACGCCTCGTTCGCCGACGCCGTGCGCGCGCTGGGCGTCGAGGACCCACTGCTCGACGAGGGCCTGGCTGAGCTGGTACGCGTGATGGAGGCGGCCGCCGCGCACACGCCCGGCCTGTGTGTCGCCGACCTGAAGATCGCCCGCGGGCTCGACTACTACACCGGCACCGTCTACGAGACCCAACTGCGGGGGTACGAGCGCTTCGGCTCGATCTGCTCCGGCGGCCGGTACGACAACCTCGCCTCCTCCGGCGCCGACCGCTTCCCGGGCGTGGGGATCTCCATCGGGGTGTCCCGGCTGCTCGGGCTGCTCTTCGGCGCGGGTGCCCTCACCACGAGCCGGTCGGTGCCGACGTCCGTGCTGGTCGCGCTGCCGAGCGAGGAGCTGCGCGCCGACTGCGACCGCGCCGCCACGGCCCTGCGCCGGCGCGGCATCGCCACCGAGGTGTCGCCGACCGCGGCCAAGTACGGCAAGCAGATCCGGTTCGCGGAGCGGCGTGGCATCCCGTACGTCTGGTTCCCCGGCGTGGACGGCGCGGCCGACACGGTCAAGGACATCCGCTCGGGCGAGCAGGTCGAGGCGGCGCCGGACGCGTGGACGCCCCCGGCGCAGGACCTACACCCGCAGGTGAGCGGCGCCGGATAGCGCGTCCACCAGACGGGTCAGCAGCGCCGCGAGGAGTGCGTCGTCCGACGTACCCAAATCTGACCATGCGGCCCGGACGGCGCTGTCGATGCGGTCGTGCGTGGCGCGGCCGCGGGCCGTGAGGTACGCGCGGATCCGGCGCCGGTCGATCGGGTCGATCCGCCGGTAGACCAGGTTGTCGTCGACGAGGTGGTCGACCAGCTTGGTCAGGGTCGCCGGGGCAGGAAGGCGCGGTCGGCGAGCTCGGTCATGGTGTGGCCGGCGCCGTCGGACAGGGTGCTCAGCACCCGCCACGCGTCCGGTGAGTGGCCCAGCTCGTCGAGGACGGTCCTGACCCGGCGGGCCATCAGCCGCTCGGCGCGGGTCAGCAACAGCGACAGGTCCCCCGGCGGCGGTGCCATCGGCCCATGCTACAGATCGGCCGCAGGTAGCGGCAGAGCCTGGAGTTAGCCCGGGGTCCCCGGAATCATGACGCCATGTCGACTGTCGACCGTGCGGTGGTGAACATCGCGCTGGTCTACCCGATGCAGGGACCGGCCGGGATGTTCGGCCCGACCTGCGAGCTGTGCGCGCGGCTGGCCGTTGAGGAGATCAACGCGGCCGGTGGCGTGCTCGGCCGGGAGCTGCGGCTGGTGCCGGTTGACGGCGGAGCGCGTCCGGAGCGGGTGGCCGCGGAGGTCGAGGCGCTGGTCACGATGGGTGCGGTCGACGGGGTCACCGGCTGGCACATCTCGTCGGTGCGGCAGGCGGTGGCGCCGCGCGTCGCCCACCTGGTCCCGTACGTCTACACCGCGCTGTACGAGGGTGGCGAGCGCACCGAGGGCGTCTTCATGACCAGCGAGACGCCGGCCGATCAGCTCCTGCCCGCGATGCGGCTGCTGGCCCGCGAGCGGCGGATCCGCCGGTGGTACGTGGTGGGCAACGACTACGTGTGGCCGCGGCACACCGCCCGGAAGGCGCAGCGGTACGCGGTCGAGTGCGGTGGCCGGGTGTGCGGCGAGGCGTACCTGGCGCTGGGCACGCACGACTACCGCGCGGTGCTGCGCCGGATCGAGCAGTCCGGGGCGGACGCCGTGGTGATGCTGCTGGTGGGCAGCGACGCGGTCCGGTTCAACCGGGCCTTCGCGCGGGCCGGGCTGGACGCGCGCTGCCTGCGGTTGAGCACGCTGATGGACGAGAACATGCTGCTCGCCAGCGGGGCCAGGGCCACCGGTGGGCTCTACAGCACGGCCGGGTTCTTCGCCGGCCTGGTCACCCAGGAAAACCTCGACTTCCACGGCCGGTACGCCCACCGCTTCGGCGTCGAGGCGCCGCCGCTGGGCAGCCTGGGGGAGTCCTGCTACGAGGGGTACGCCTGCTCGCGGCGCTCATCGGCCAGGCGCGGTCGCTGGACGTTCGCGCGATCGGGGCGAGCGCCGAGTCGGTGTCGTACGAGGGGCCGCGCGGCCGGCTGTGGCTGCGCGACCGGCACCTGCGGCAGCGGATCTATCTGGCGCAGGCGGACGCGCTGGATTTCAACGTCGTCGCTGAATTGACCTCTTGACAGCCGGAAGCCCGCGCCGAGATACTTCCTGTGGGAAGTAACGCCCATTCGGTAATGTGCTGGCACGATTGTGCCGGCCTTTTTTTATGCCCGGCAAAGTGCTGTTTCGGAAACAGCCTCTTAAGGGCCGGGAAATGCATTCGCAACGATTCTCACAGACGCTGACCCCGCCGAATCCCCTGGTGCGGAGGTTCCGATGTTCGATATTCGTGGGCGCTGGAAAGGCGCCCTCCTCCCGCTCGCCGCGGCATTGGTGCTGTCGGCGTGTGGGAGCAAGACCGGCGAGAACGAATCTTCAAGCGGCGCGGTCGCCGACACGTCCGGCGACACCGTCAAGGTGGGCCTGCTCAACTCGCTGTCCGGCACGATGGCCATCAGCGAGGTGACCGTCCGCGACTCGATCAAGCTGGCCATCGAGGAGATCAACGCGTCCGGCGGCGTGCTCGGCAAGAAGCTCGAGCCGATCAGCGAGGACGGCGCCTCGGACTGGCCGACGTTCGCCGAGAAGGCCGAGAAGCTCATCAAGGAGGACAAGGTCGCCGCGGTCTTCGGCTGCTGGACCTCGGCGAGCCGCAAGGCCGTCAAGCCGGTCTTCGAGGAGAACAAGTCGCTGCTGTTCTACCCCGTGCAGTACGAGGGGCTGGAGCAGTCGCCGTACATCTTCTACACCGGCGCGACGACCAACCAGCAGATCGTGCCGGGTCTGGACTACCTCAAGGCGCAGGGAAAGACGTCCGTCTACCTCGTGGGCAGCGACTACGTGTTCCCGCGTACCGCGAATAAGATCATTAAGGCGTACGCCGCCGCCAACGGGATGACCGTGCTCGGGAGGACTACGCGCCGCTCGGGTCGGTCGAGTTCGGCACGATCGTCAACAAGGTCAAGGCGTCCAAGGCGTCGGCCGTGTTCAATACCCTCAACGGCGACAGCAACGTCGCGTTCTTCAAGGAGTACAAGTCCGCGGGCCTGACCGCCACCGGCATGCCGGTGGTCTCGGTGTCGATCGCCGAGGAGGAGGTCAAGAGCATCGGCACCCAGTACCTGGACGGCCAGCTCACCGCGTGGAACTACTACCAGACCACGCCGGGCGCCGCGAACGAGGCGTTCGTCAAGGCGTACAAGGCCAAGTACGGGCAGGACAAGCCGACCAGCGACCCGATGGAGGCCGCGTACGTCTCGGTCTACCTGTGGAAGGCGATGGTCGAGAAGGCCGGCTCGTTCGACGTGGAGAAGGTGAAGGCGGCCTCGGACGGGGTCACCTTCGACGCGCCCGAGGGCAAGGTCACCATCGACGGCGCCACGCAGCACATCTACAAGACCGCGCGCATCGGCAAGGTCGGCAGCGACGGCCTGATCACCGAGGTCTGGAACTCCGGCTCCCCGGTCAAGCCCGATCCCTACCTCAAGGCGTACCCCTGGGCCGCGGGCCTGAGCTGACAGATGCAAGGAAGGGCCCCTTGTTATCGCTTTTTGCATAGGAAGGGGCCCTTCCTTGCAAGATCTACGGAAGGGCACCCATGACGGTCATCGTCAGCCAACTCTTCACCGGCGTCAGCATCGGCGCCGTGCTGCTGCTCATCGCGCTCGGCCTGGCCCTGACCTTCGGCCAGATGGGTGTGATCAACATGGCCCACGGCGAGTTCATCATGGCCGGGGCCTACACCGTGTACGTCCTGCAGGACGTCATCACCGCCGCCGGCCTCTCGCTGCTGGTCGCTCTGCCGGTGGCGTTCGGCGTGGCCGGCGCGATGGGCGTACTTCTGGAGTTTCTGCTCATCCGGCGGCTGTACACCCGGCCGCTGGACACGCTGCTGGTCACCTGGGGCGTGTCGCTGATCCTGCAGCAGCTGGCCCGGGACATCTTCGGGGCGCCGAACGTGCAGACCCGCGCTCCGGACGCGTTGACCGGCAACATCAAGATCACCGACGAACTGGCGCTGGCCAACAACCGGCTCTTCATCCTGGCGCTGGCCGTCCTCGCGGTGATCGCGCTGACCCTGGTCCTGCGCTTCACCTCGCTCGGCCGGCGGATCCGCGCCGTCGTGCAGAACCGCGACCTCGCCGCCGTCTCCGGCATCCCCACCGGGCGGGTCGACCGGCTCACGTTCTTCATCGGCTCGGGGCTGGCCGGCGTGGCCGGCGTCGCGCTGACCCTGCTCGGGCCGATCGGGCCGACCATGGGCACCAACATCATCGTCGACGCGTTCCTGGTCGTCGTGGCCGGCGGCATCGGGCACCTCAAGGGCAGCGTGATCGTCGCGTTCGCGCTCGGCACGCTGCAGTCCCTCATCGAGTACTCCACCACGGTCAGCGTCGCGAAGGTGCTCGTCTTCGTCGCGATCGTGGCCTTCCTCCAGTGGCGGCCACAGGGGCTGTTCACCCTCCGGACGAGGAGCCTGGCATGAAGGCGTGGTCGTGGCGCGCGGGCGCCGGCTTCGCGGCCGGCGCGGTCGTCCTGTTCGCGGTCGCGCCGGTGGGGCTGTCCGACTTCCGGCTCAGCCTGCTGGCCAAGTACCTCTGCCTGGCGATGGTGGCCATCGGCATCGGCCTAGCCTGGGGGCGCGGCGGGCTGCTGACCCTCGGCCAGGGCGTGTTCTTCGGCCTCGGCGGCTACGCGATGGCCATGCACATGAAGCTCGCGGACGCGGGTCCCGGTGCGATGCCCGACTTCATGCAGCTGTACGGCCAGCTCGACGCGCTGCCATGGTGGTGGAAGCCGTTCGCCAACCCGTACTTCGCGCTGCCGGCCACCGTGCTGCTGCCGATGCTGGTGGCGTTCCTGCTCGGGTCGCTGGTCTTCCGGCGGCGGGTGCGCGGCGCGTACTTCGCGATCCTGAGCCAGGCCCTCGCGGCGGCGCTGGCGATCTTCCTGATCGGCCAGCAGGGCACCACCGGCGGCACCAACGGCCTCACCGACTTCCAGGGCTTTTTCGGGTACGACCTGGACGACCCGGTCAACCAGCGGATGGTCTACTTCATCGTGGCGGGGTGCCTGCTCCTGCTGATGGCCCTGGCCCGCCAGCTCATCCAGTCCCGGTACGGCGAGCTGCTCGTCGCCGTGCGGGACAGCGAGGAGCGGGTCCGGTTCCTCGGCTACAACCCGGCCAACGTCAAGCTCGTCGCGTACGTCTCGGCCGCCGGCATGGCCGGGCTGGCCGGGGCGCTCTTCGTGCCCGCGGTGGGCATCATCAACCCGGCGCTGATCGGGATCGTGCCGTCGATCGAGTTCGTCATCGGGGTCGCGGTCGGCGGGCGGGCGGCCCTGCTCGGCCCGGTGCTCGGCGCGGTCGCCGTGGCGTGGGCCAAGACCACCCTTTCCGAGGAGTTCCCGGCCGCGTGGACGTACCTGCAAGGGCTGCTCTTCGTGCTGGTCGTGGCGTTCCTTCCGGGCGGCCTGGCGTCGGTCGTGGGCCTGGTACGCCGAAGGCGCTCGCGGCCGCCGGACCCCGCGCCGGTGTCGCCGGCGCCGGTTGTGGCGCAGGAGGTGCCGGCATGAGCGAGCGAGCTGGCGCGGCGGCGTCTGGACTGAGGAGCGTAGCGACGAGGGAAGGCGTCGCCTTTAGCGCCGCGGGAGCGAGCGAATCAGGAGGAACAGCATGAGTGGGTTGTCCATCCGGGACCTGCGGGTGACCTTCGACGGGTTCGCCGCCGTGGACGGGGTGTCGCTGGACGTGGCGCCCGGCGACATCCGCTTCCTGATCGGGCCGAACGGCGCCGGCAAGACGACGCTGGTCGACGCCGTCACCGGGCTGGTGAAGGCGAGCGGCTCGGTGCGCTTCGGCGAGCAGGCGCTGCTGGGCAAGCCGGTGCACCAGATCGCGCGGCTGGGCATCGGGCGGACGTTCCAGACGGCCACGGTCTTCGAGGAGCTGACCGTGCTGCAGAACCTGGACATCGCCGCCGGGGCCGGGCGGGGACCGTGGACCATGCTGCGGCGGCGCCGGTCGGTGCCCGCCGCGGTGGCCGAGGCGCTGGAGACGATCGGCCTCGCCGACCAGCGGGACAAGCTGGCGGGCACGCTCGCGCACGGGCAGAAGCAGTGGCTGGAGATCGGCATGCTGCTCGTGCAGGACGTCAAGTTGCTGCTGCTCGACGAGCCGGTCGCCGGCATGAGCCACGAAGAGCGGGACGCCACCGGCGCGCTACTCGGCGTGGTCAGCGCCGACCGCACGGTCGTGGTCATCGAGCACGACATGGACTTCATGCGCAGCTTCGCCCGCACGGTGACGGTCCTGCACGCCGGCAAGGTGCTCAGCGAGGGCTCCGTGGCCGAGGTTCAGGCCGACCCTGCCGTCCAGCAGGTCTACCTAGGAGCCGCGTGATGCTCGAGATCGATGGTGTCCAGGCCGGGTACGGCCGCAGCCTGGTCCTGCACGGCGTCTCGCTGTCGGTGCCGGCGAACGGGGTGGCCGCGGTGATGGGCCACAACGGCGCCGGCAAGAGCACCTTGCTGCGGGTCGCGATCGGCCTGCTCAAGCCGCGTACCGGGGCGGTGCGCCTCGCCGGGGAGGACATCACCCGGCTGGCGCCGCACGAGCGGGTGGCCCGCGGCATGGCATACGTGCCGCAGGGGCAGCAGTGCTTCCCGCACCTGACCACACTGGAGAACCTGCGGCTCATCGCGGACTCCCGGCCGGACGGGCGGGCGGCCATCGACTCCGCCCTGGACCTGTTCCCGGCGCTGCGGGCGCTGCTGGGCCGGCGGGCCGGGCTGCTCTCCGGCGGCCAGCGCCAGCAGCTCGCGATCGCCCGCGCGCTGATCACGTCGCCCACGCTTCTGCTGCTGGACGAGCCCACCGAGGGCATCCAGCCGTCGGTGGTAGCCGAGATCGAGCAGACGATCCTCGCGCTCACCGAGCGGGGCGGCCTGTCCGTGCTCCTCGTCGAGCAGCACGTCGGCTTCGCCCTGCGCGCGGCCGAACGCTACTACGTGCTGGAGTCGGGCCGGGTCACGTCGTCGGGCGAGGGCGGCGCGGACGCCGAGCACTCGGTCCGGTCGGCGCTGGCGGTGTGAGTAGGGCGGGGTGGGCGTACACCACTCTCACCCCGCCCCACGCTCAGGGGATTTCAAACAGCAGGCACGAGCTGGTGGCGTGCGCGACCAGCCGGCCGCTCTCGTCCATCAGGCGCGCCTCGGCCAGCGCGGTGCGACGACCGCGCGAGATGACGGTGCCCTCGCAGCGCAGCACGCCCGAGTCGACGGTCACCGGCCGGAGGTACTTCACGTTCAGGTCCATGCTCGTGTAGCCGACCCCGGCCGGCAGCGTCGAGTGCACCGCGCACCCGGCCGCCGTGTCCAGCAGCGTCGACAGCACCCCGCCGTGCACCGTGCCGAGCGGGTTGTAGTGGAACTCCCGGGCCGGCATCTCCACGACCACCCGGCCCTCCTCGACCTCCAGCCGGGACATGTCGAGCAGGTGCATCACCGGCGGCGCGGGCAGATCGCCCGCGATCATCGCGCGGAGCAACTCCAGGCCGCTGCGCCGGCCGACCACCGCCGCGTTCCGCGCCGGGTCCTCCCACGAGTACGTCCGGCTGCGCGCCTCGGTCTGGGTCTGTGTCATAGACGCAGCCTCGCAGCGTTTGCTGGGTCTGTCAACGAGACCTAGGCTCGGGTTGTGAGACCTACGGCACTGGACTGGTCGGTGGACAATTGCACGATCGCCCGAGCGATGGAGATCCTCGGCGAGAAGTGGACGTTCGTCGTCCTGCGCGACATCTTCGCCGGCATCCGCCGGTTCGACGACATGCGCGAGCGCGCCGGCATCCCGCGGCAGGTGCTCGCCAACCGCCTCACCCAGCTCGTCGAGCACGGCGTGCTGCGCCGCGTGCCGTACCAGGAGCCCGGTGCCCGGGTCCGCCACGAGTACCGGCTCACCGACAAGGGCTTCGACCTCTACCCGATGCTGGTGGCGCTCGCCGAATGGGGAAACCGCTACCTCGCCGACCCGGAAGGCGCGCCGGTCGCCCTCGTACACCGCGACTGCGGCGAAGAGGTCCACGCCGTGATGCGCTGCGCCTCCGGCCACGAGTCGCTCAAGCCCCGCGAAGTGGCCACCGCCCCGGCCGAGGCGCCCACCGCCGTACCTGAACCCCGTTCCGCCCGCCGGGCCCGCGCCGCCCCGCGCCGATCAAGGATTTGTGCGTCGATCAAGGGCGAATGGTCGTGGTTTGGAGATCGAAGCACGGCCGTATGCCCTTGATCGACGCAGAAAGCCTTGATCGACGGGCGGAGAAGGGTGGGCGGAGAGGGGCTCGCGGAGCGGTAGCGGGTCAGGGGTGGGGGTGGGGTTTCGGCGGAGTCGGCGGGGGGTTGCTGGTCGGTGGGGCCGCGGACGTGGGGTCGGGTCGGGGACGAGGGTGGGGTCGTCGGCGCGGTGGGGTCGCAGGAGTCGGGCAGCGTGGCGCCGGCGCGCTGGGTGAGCGCGGTCGGGGACACGACCTCGACCTGGACCCACACCGGGCCGGCGGCGTGCGCCACGTTGGACGGTACGGCCAGGGCACCGCTGCCGGCGGCCGTGAACTCCGTGCTGGACGTGCCGCTGGAGCCGTCGGTCCAGGTCACCCGGTAGGTCACGGTGGTCGCCGCGGAGACGGTGACGGTGGCCGAGGCCGAGTACGTGCAGGCGGTCTCGTCGACGGACACGTTCACGGACAGGCCGGTGACCTCGGCGGCGGGTGGCGTTGCTTCCGTCGTACCCGTCTGGCCGCCGCCGCCGCCCCCGCTGGGCGCGGTGGACGTGCCGCCGGTCGGGGTGGTGCCGGCGACGGGGTCGGTCGCCAGGCCGCCGATCGGCCGGTCGGCGTCGTCGGGCGCGGTCGAGAACGTCGTCGAGACGACGTCGGGCCGGAGCGCGCGCCGGGCGCCGGGCGGGGCCGTGGCCGAGCCGGTGCCGGGCGGCGCGGGCTGCTGGATCGCGGCGTCGGCCCGGCCGATACCGGGGCCCGATCCGCCGCCGATGCTGGCGACGGCGGCGGCCAGCGGGACGAGCAGGGCGGCGCTGGCGGTCACGATGGCGACCCGCCGGCGCGACGGGCCGCGCGAGTTGCTCTCCGTGGCGATGGTCGGGGCCGCGACCGGCCACGGTGGAGTGGCCACCGCGCGGTACGGCATGTACGCCCGCCGGGAGTTCATCGGTACCCGGTAGACGCCGCGCGGGCGCGGGCGGGCCGCGTTGGCCAGCCCGACCCGGACGCCGGCCGAGTCAAGCCGGTCGTCCTCGTCCTTGGCCAGCAGGCCGTCGATGACGGCGGTGAGCGGGCCGGCGCGCAGCGGCCGGGGTGCGGCTCGCAGACGGTGGCGATGAGGCAGGCGAGCGCGTCGTTGCGGGCGAACGGCCCGATGCCCTCCACCGCGTAGAAGAGGGTGGCGCCGAGCCCGAAGAGGTCGGACGCGGTGCCGCCCTCCCTGCCGTGCAGCCGCTCGGGGGCGACGTACCCGGGGCTGCCCATCACCGCGCCGCCCCGGATGGGGACGCGGTCACCGACGACCGTGGCGATGGAGAAGTCGCTCAGCAGCGGCCGCCCGTCGGGGAGCATGAGCACGTTGGACGGCTTGACGTCGCGGTGCACTATGCCGGCGGCGTGCGCGGCGTCGAGCGCGTTGAGCAGGCCGAGGCCGAGTCGGGCCGCGGTCTGCGGGTCGAGCGGGCCGTCCTGGCTGATGGTGTCCCGCAGCGAGCGCCCCTCGACCAGGCGCATCACGACCCACGGCCGGTTGTCGTCGTCGACGGTGTCGTAGATCGCCACGACGTTGGGGTGGACGAGACGGCCGGCGCTGAGCGCCTCGAACATCGCCCGCTGCTTGACCTCTTCGCGCTCTTGCGACGTCATCGGCTGGTTGAAGCGGATCTCCTTGACCGCGACCCAGCGAGACAGGCGTTGGTCGAACGCGCGCCACACGACTCCCATGCCCCGGTGCCTAGCACCGAATGGAGCCGGTACCGCCCCCGACGACGTACCCCTCCGAACCCACGCTTTTCCTCCCGTGCTACCCCGCAGCATGACCACTCCACCATTTGTTCAGGAGGTGGGCCATCCCAGATCCGTACGGCGAGGCATCGGCCGATGCACCGATGACGACGGTTCGAGTTTAGAGTTTTTCCTGGTGGCGCAGGTGATATGCGCGTACCAGGTCCTCGATTTCGGCACGTAGGGAGAGGAATTCGGGGAGTCGTTTTGCCGACAGTTCACGTTCGGTTGGAATGTTGACGGGCAGATCCGCGGCGACCCGCCCCGGGTCGCTGGCGAGCACCACCACCCGCTGCCCGAGAAACACCGCCTCCTCCACGTCGTGCGTGACCATCAGGACGGTGGTGCCGGTGTCCTGCCACACCCGCCGGATGAACAGCTGCATGTCCTCCTTGGTCTGCACGTCGAGGGCGCCGAACGGCTCGTCCAGCAGCAGCACGTCCGGCTCGCAGGCCAGCGCGCGGGCGATCGCCACCCGCTGGCGCTGACCGCCGGACAGCTGCTTGGGCAGGGCGTGGCGCAGGTCGGTCAGGCCGGTCTCGGCGAGGTACCAGGCGATCCGGCGCTCCCGTTCGGCCCGGCCGATGGGGAGCAGTTCCAGGCCGAAGCCGATGTTGCGTTCGACGGTCCGCCACGGGTACACCGCACCCTGCTGGAAGACCAGGCCGCGGTCGGGGCCCGGGCCGGTGACCGGCTGCCCGTCGAGGCGTACCTCGCCGGTGGACGGCCGGGCCAGGCCGGCGACCAGGGACAGCAGCGTGGACTTGCCGGAGCCGCTGGCGCCGACCATGCACACGAACTGCCCGCGCGGCACGGTCAGGTCGATCCCCTCCAGGGCACGGACCGCGCCGCCGCGCCGCGCGAACTCCTTCCCGACGCCGGCGAGCTCCAGTACGGCGGTCACACCCACCTCCCCACCCGGTCGCGCGCCAGCCGCAACATCAGGTCGATCGTCAGTCCGATAAGAGCGATGACCACGAGTACGGCGAAGATGCGGTCGATCTGGTTGAACCGCTGCGCCCGGACGATGCGGTAGCCGAGCCCCGACTCGGAGGCGATCAGCTCGGCGACGACCACGAAGCTCCACGAGGCGGCCGCGTTGACGCGTACCGAGTCGATCATGCCGGGCAGGGCGTACGGGACGATGACCTTGCGCAGCACCTCGCCCCGCCGGGCGCCCAGCGTGTACGACACGTCGATCAGCGCGGCGGGCACCTGCCGTACGGCGTCGGCGGTCATCAGCGTGTTGAAGAAGAACGCGGCGAGGAAGAGCAGGGCCACCTTGGACGGCTCGCCCAGGCCCAGCCAGATGATCAGTAGCGGGATGAACGCGCTGGCCGGCAGGTAGCGCAGCAGCCCGACGAGCGGTTCGAGGGCGGCCTGCCCGGCCGGGAAGCTGCCCATCAGGATGCCCAGCGGCACCGACACCAGCACCGCCAGCCCGAAGCCCTCCAGCACCCGCCGCACGGTGGCCCACGCGTCGGTGAGCAGCTGCCCGTCGCGGGCCATCTCCACGCCCGCCGCGAACGCTTCGAGCGGGCCCGGCAGGAAGTCCGGCCGCCCGTCGATGACCATGCTGAGCACCTGCCAGGCGGCCAGCGGGACGGTCACCGACAGCACGGTCAGTGTCCACCGGGCGGGCCGCGAGATCGGCGTACGGATGCCCCACAGCCCGCCCGCCCGCGCCGGCCTGCGGCGCGGGAGCGAGCGGGGCGGAGCCGGGGCGGCCACGAGCGTCACGTAGCTGCCTTGACGAACGTGGCGTCGAGCAGGCCGTCCAGCGGCGGCTCCTCGTCGACCAGCTTGGCGTCGACCAGGAACTTGGCGATCGACTTGGCCTGGAAGTCGAGGTTGGCCGGCGTCTGACCGGACTCGAACGCGGCGAGGTTCTGCTCGCGCGTGAAGATCGTCGTACCCGCGTCGTAGCTCTTGTAGTCGGCGTCGCTGACGCCGCCCTTCTTGGCCATGATGCCGACGGCCGCGGCGGGGTTGTCCTTGATCCACGCGAGCGTGTCGAACCAGGTGTCCACCATCGCCTGGACCTCCTTCGGGTGGTCCTTGACGAAGTCGGCCTCGAAGACCAGGTGGTCGGGGATCGCGCCGGGGAAGTCGGCGGAGGTCGCGATCGCCTTGCTGCCGGCCAGCCCCAGCGCCGTCGTGGTGAACGGGGCGAACGCGCCCACCGCGTCCACCTGCCCGGCCAGGAACGCGGCGGCGGCCGCGTCGGTCAGCAGCGCCTTGACGGTGACGTCCTGTTCGGACAGTCCGGCCTTCTGCAGCGCGAGCAGCAGCAGGTAGTGGTCGACGGTGCCCTGCTCGACGGCCACCGTCTTGCCCTTCAGATCGGCCACCGAGTCGATGCCGGGCCGGGCGATGATCTGGTCGTTGCCGGTCGAGTTGTCGTTGACCAGCACGACGGTCTGCTTCGCGCCGCCGCTGACCGAGGAGAGCGTGTCGTTGAGGGTCTGGCTGTTGGCGTCCAGGTTGCCGGTGGACAGGGCGGTGAGGCTGTCGGTGTAGCTGTCGAAGTACTTCAGCTCGACCGTCACGCCGTTCTTGGCGAACAGGCCCTGCTCCTGGGCCACCTGCCAGGGAAACCAGCCCGGCCAGGCGCTGAAGCCCACCCGTACCGTCGTCGGCTGGCCGGCCTCGGCGGCGTCGTCGCCGTCCGACGAGCCGCATGCGGTCAGCAATGTGAGCGCCGCCGCGGCGGCGAGGAATCTCTTCATGACTTGCTCCTCTGGGGGAGGTGACCCGCCCGGACCAGGCAGCCGAGCGTGTCGCAGATGACCCGGGTGGCGATGAGGGAGGTGATCTCGGCGTTGTCGTACGGCGGCGAGCACTCCACGACCTCGATGCCGGCCAGCGGCTTCTCGGCGATGAGCTGGATGAACTTGAGCACCTCGCGGGGCAGGAAGCCGCCCGGCTCGGGCCAGCCGGTGCCGGGCACGAACGCGGCGTCCAGGCAGTCCACGTCGAACGACAACCACACCGCGTCGGCGCCGTCCCAGGCCACCTCGAGCGCCTTCTCAGCGGCGGCCTCGATGCCCATCTCCACGCAGTCGGTGACCGTCATGATGGTCGTGCCGCGCTCCCGGCCCACCTTGACGCCGGGGCGGGGCGCCTGCCAGCCGCCGATGCCGATCTGCACCAGGTTCTTCGCCGGGACGTTGGGGATGTCGGTGGCGTGGAACCACGGCGTGGTGTGCATCCGCTCGTCGAGGTCGGTCTCCTGGGTGTCGACGTGCCGGTCGAAGTGGATGATGCCCAGGTTGCCGTTCAGGTGCTGGGCCACGCCGCGCACGGTGGGATAGCCGATCGAGTGGTCGCCGCCGAGCACCACCGGGAACGCGCCCGAGGCGTACACGTGGGCGACCGCCTTGGAGATCTGGTCGAACGTCTTCTCGATGTTCGCCGGGATGGTGAAGACATCGCCGAGGTCGGCGATCGTGATCGACTCGCGCAGGTCGACACCCAATTCGAACGAGTACGGGCCGTAGAGCGCCGAGATCTTGCGGATCCCCTGCGGCCCGAAGCGCGTGCCTGAGCGGTACGTCGTGCCACCGTCGAACGGGGCGCCCAGCACCGCGACGTCGTACTCGCCGCAGCGGCGCACGTCCTCCACGTATGGCGCCTTGAGGAACGTGTTGATGCCGGCGAAGTGCGGCAGTTCGCCGCGTGAGAAGGTGGGGATGCGCTTGTCCACGATGGAGTCGGCGCCGGGCAGGCCGAGCTCCAGGCCGCGGGCGACCTCCTCCTCCCACTTGGTGGTGGGCAGCTCTGCCTCGCGCTCCACGGCGTAGCGGGCTTCGGGTCCGTAGTGATCGTGGTAAAGGCCCACGGGCAACCTCCGACAGGGGCCTGGCCGAGGAAGCCTCGCCGCTTCCGCATGTGCGGTGCTTGCGCTCGATGGCGCTGCGGAAGCGGCTGCAGCCAACACAGCCAGGTTGCGGCTGTCTCCCGGGCTTTTGTCCCGCCGTGGAACGCGACGACGCTTGCCGCCGCGCCTGCGCCTCTCGGACCAGCCCGCCCGTCGTACGTGACGGGCGGCGGAACCCTAGGCGCGCCTCACCGGTGGTGAGTCAGAGGCAGTAGACCCGCCACCGGTTGCCCTCGCTTTGCCCGATTGTTGCGAACGTGTGTCGATGTCCTCACTTCATGAGGCCGGGGCGGTCCGCCGCTGCGCGAGCACCCCGTCGACCGACCACTTGCCCGGACCGAGCACCGCGATCAGCAGGAACGACCAGCAGAAGAGCGCGGCCAACTCGCCGCCGTTGTTGAGCGGCAGCAGAGCATCAGGCTGGTGTACGACGAAGTACGCGTACGCCATGGAGCCGGAGCAGACGATCGCGGCGATCCGCGTACTCAGGCCGGCCAGCACCAGCACGCCGCCGGTGAACTGGATCAGCGCCGCCCACCAGCCGGGCCACGTGCCGACCGCGATGGCCGCGCCGGATCCGCGGCTGCCGCCGAAGACGCCGAACAGCGACGCGGCGCCATGGATCGCGAACAGCAGGCCGAGCACGAGCCGGAATAGGGTGGTCATGAGGTCGGTCAGACGGGCAGGGTTCATCGGAGAGCTCCTGAAAGGATCAGTTGACTGGTCCCACGGCCCAGAGATCCTAACCCGATCCATCCATGCTCGTCTATGTCTTGACTCCCTCTTCCCGCGCTGCTCTCCCGCCCCTCTCTCCCCGCGCGCCTTCCCCGTCGATCAAGGGCATACGGCCGTGCTTTGATCTCCAAACCACGACCCTTTGCCCTTGATCGACGCGAAAGTCCTTGATCGGTGAGGTGCTGGGGCGGACGGTCGGGCTGGACCCCGACTGCGGGACCTACGTGAAGGATTCGAGTCGCTCCAGCGACCCAGATCCTTCGCGTTGATGCGGGGGCAGGTCGCGCCGACAAGCGGCCCGTCCGAAGGGGGCCTCGCTTGGGTGTTGCGGCGTGAGTAGGGCGCCCCTGTACCCGCTCCGGCGTGAACAGGGGTGCCCTACTCACGCGTAGGCCCCCAACAGGGCAGCCCTACTGGGGCGTAGCGCGCGTCCACCTGACGCCCGACGAGCCCGAACCATCGTGAGCCCGAGCCCGACGCGCCCGGCGCCTCGCCGATCAAGGGAAACCCCGTCGATCAAGGGCAAACGGCCGCGGATTGGAGATCAAACCGCAGCCGTTTGCCCTTGATCGACGGGGAAAGCGGGCGCGGGGAGCGCGGCGGGGAGGGGGAGGGGGTGAGGTGGGTGTGGACGGTTTGGGGGTGCCGGTGGCGACGATGAGGAGGGCTGGGCCGGGGAGGGGCATTTGGGCGGCCGTGGGGCCGAGGATCGCGGGCGGTGGGGGTTGCCGGTCCACAGGGGATCGACGAGGAGTAGGGAGCCGGTGGCGCGGGCGCCGGCGAGGACCGCCGGGCCGTCCCAGGCGGGGGCACGCGGTCCCACCGCCAGTTCCTGGCGCAGGAGGGTACGTCCGCCGTGGCGCACCGTGCTGTCCAGCCGGGCGTCGCCGGGCTCCTCGCCGTGGCGGCCGCAGACGAGTTCCTCGCGCCACTCCAGCCGGGCGCCCTCCTCCAACTCCACAGTGGAGCGTGACACGTGGTCGCAGCCGCGGGCGGCGATGAGCGGCTCGGGCAGCCAGCGCAGGGTGCCCCGGCGGCCACGGTGGCGTGCACCTCCAGCAGGGACTGCTCGCCGCCGGCGCCGGGCAGCGCCAGGGAAGCGGCCACCGTGCGGACGCACAGCTGTGCCCCGGGACCGACCTCGATCTCGATCCGCAGGTGGTCGCCGCCGAGCGGCCCGGCGGCGCCGCCGACGAAGTGCACCTCGGTCTCCCCTCTCGCGTTCCGGGGACCCGTACGGCGTACCAGAAGGGGTGTCTGCGAGCGGAGGGTGACCAGGCGCGTGCGCCCGCAGTCCGCGACCGCCGCGACCCGGGCGGTGGCTTTCATGCCGCGCGGAGGCCGCGCACCCAGTCGGCGACCGCCTTGGCGGACGGGTCCTCGACGAGCGAGAGGAAGACGGTGGGCAGGTCGCCGCGGCGTGCGCCGGCGTCGCGGGCCATCACGGACAGGTCGGCGCCGACGAGGGGGGCGAGGTCGGTCTTGTTGATGACGAGCAGGTCGGCGGTGGTGACGCCGGGGCCGCCCTTGCGGGGGACCTTGTCGCCGCCGGCGACGTCGACCACGAAGATCTGCCGGTCGACCAGGCCCTTGCTGAACGTGGCGGTCAGGTTGTCGCCGCCGCTCTCAACGAGGACGAGGTCGAGGGGGCCGAGGTCGGCTTCGAGGTCTTCGACGGCGTCGAGGTTGGCGGAGATGTCGTCGCGGATCGCGGTGTGCGGGCAGCAGCCGGTCTCCACGGCCTTGATGCGGTCGGCGGGTAGGACGCCGTTGCGCAGCAGGAAGTCGGCGTCCTCGGTGGTGTAGATGTCGTTGGTGACGACGGCGAGGTTGAGTTCGCCGGCGAGGGTGCGGCAGAGGGCGGCGACGAGGGCGGTCTTGCCGGAGCCGACGGGGCCGCCGATACCGATCCGCAGCGCGCGTTCGCCGGCCTTGAGCGGGGCGTGCGGATCGTCGTGCGGGTGTGGGTGTTCGTGGTCAGCTGGCAAAGAGACGCACCTCCCAGGACGCGTGTATCTCGGATCCAATGTCCAGTATCGGTGCGGAGCAGGCGGGCAGCTCGTCCACGGTGGTCGCTTGCGCGGCGACCGCGTCGCACTCCGCGGCGAGCCCGGCGAGCAGGCCGTGTACGGCGTACGGGTCGAGGCCGAGCAGGCGCACGGCGGCGCTGGCCGGCCCGCTGACCGTGCCGTACGCGGCGGTGAGCGCGGCCTGTGCCGGGGTCAGCCCGGCCGCGGCGGCCACCACGCCGAGCGCGACCGGGTGGTGCGGGTCGCGGTCCACAGTGGGCAGTGACCAGATGGTGCGCCCGGCGCGCAGCAGCGCCCGCCCCTGGGCCCGGGAGGCGCGCCGCAGCGCGGGGGATGGGGTGCGGGCGTCCAGCTCGCCGTCGAGCCACCCGGTGTCCGCTCCGGCGCACGCCTGCGCGGCGAACGCGGCGCTCACCAGCCCCGCCGTGTGCAGCCGGCCGCGCAGGAACGCCGCCAGGTCCGGCAGCTCGCGCACCCGGCCCGCCGCGACGGCCGCCTCCAGGCCGCCCGAGTGCGCGTGGCCGCCGGCGGGAAACCGGCCGTCCGCGAGCAGGAGCAGGGTGTACGCGCTCATCAGAACAGAAAGTACCGCTGCGCCATGGGCAGTTCGGTGACCGGTCGCGCCTCGATGACCTCCCCGTCGATGCGGACCGTGAACGTGTCCGGCTCTACCTCGATGCGCGGTGTCGCGTCGTTGAGCGGCAGGTCGGCCTTGCCGCGCGCGCGGACGTCGGCGACCGGGGCCAGCCTGCGGGCCACGGCGAGGCGCGCCGCGAGGCCGTCCTCGATCGCGGCCGGCGCCACGAACGCCAGGCTGGTGGCGGCCGGCACCGCGCCGTACGCGCCGAACATGGGCCGGGGGAGCACCGGCTGCGGGGTGGGGATGGAGGCGTTCGCGTCGCCCATCTGCGCCCACGCGATCATGCCGCCCTTGATGACCAGGTGCGGGCGTACGCCGAAGAACGCCGGGTCCCACAGCACGAGGTCGGCGAGCTTGCCCGCCTCGACCGAGCCCACCTCGCCCTCGATGCCGTGCGCGACGGCGGGGCAGATCGTGTACTTGGCGACGTACCGGCGGGCCCGGACGTTGTCGGCGGCGCCGTCGCCGGGCAGCGCGCCGCGCCGGTCCTTCATCACGTGAGCGGTCTGCCAGGTACGCAGGACGACCTCGCCCACCCGCCCCATGGCCTGCGCGTCCGAGCCGATGATCGAGATCGCGCCGAGGTCGTGCAGCACGTCCTCGGCGGCCATCGTGCTCGGCCGGATGCGGCTCTCCGCGAACGCCAGGTCCTCCGGCACCGCCGGGTTGAGGTGGTGGCAGACCATCAGCATGTCGAGGTGCTCGTCGAGCGTGTTCCGGGTGTACGGCCGGGTCGGGTTGGTCGACGACGGGAGCACGTTGGGGTGCGCGGCGACGGTGATGATGTCCGGCGCGTGCCCGCCGCCGGCGCCCTCGGTGTGGTACGCGTGGATCGCGCGGCCGCCGATCGCCCGCAGGGTGTCCTCGACGAAGCCGGCCTCGTTCAGCGTGTCGGTGTGGATGTTGACCTGGACGCCGGACGCGTCCGCCACCCTCAGGCAGGCGTCGATGGCGGCCGGCGTGGTGCCCCAGTCCTCGTGCAGCTTGAAGCCGCCGGCGCCGGCCCGCAGCTGCTCCCACATGGACTCTTCGCTGACCGTGTTGCCCTTGCCGAGCAGCATCACGTTGACCGGCCAGGAGTCGATCGCCTCCAGCATCCGGGCCAGGTGCCAGGCGTTGGGCGTGACGGTGGTGGCCTTGGTGCCCTCGGCCGGGCCGGTGCCGCCGCCGATGACCGTGGTGATCCCGCTGGCCAGGGCCTCTTCCAGGATCTGCGGGCAGATGAAGTGGACGTGCGAGTCGATCGCGCCGGCGGTCAGGATCTTGCCGTTGCCGGCTATGATCTCGGTGCCCGGCCCGATGACCAGGTCGGGGTGGACGCCGTCCATGGTGTCCGGGTTGCCGGCCTTGCCGATCGCCACGATCCGGCCGTCGCGGATGCCGATGTCGGCCTTGACGATGCCCCAGTGGTCGAGGATCACCGCGCCGGTGATGACGGTGTCCGGCGTACCCTCCGCGCGGGTGGCGCGGGACTGGCCCATCGACTCGCGGATCACCTTGCCGCCGCCGAAGACCGCCTCGTCGCCGCCGGCGCAGTGGTCCTTTTCGACCTCGACGAGCAGGTTGGTGTCGGCCAGCCGGATCCGGTCGCCGGTGGTGGGCCCGTAGAGGGAGATGTACCGCTGGCGGTTCATAGTGCCTCCTGGTGACCGCGTGCAGCGGCGCCCGAAGGCGCCGCCTTCCCATCGGCGGCGGCGTTCAGGGCCGGGCACGGTTCGTGACGCCGCTGGGAAAACGGCGCCGCGCCGCTGCACGCGGTCACAGTGCGCCCCCTACCTCGCCACGGAGCCCCGGCACGATCCGGTTGCCGGCGAGCGGCACCAGGTCGACGTCGCGGGGCACGCCCGGCTCGAAGCGCACGCTCGTACCGGCCGGGACGGCGAGCCGGTGCCCGCGGGCCGCCGCGCGGTCGAAGTCGAGGGCCGGGTTGGCCTCGGCGAAGTGGTAGTGGGACCCGACCTGCACGGGCCGGTCGCCGGTGTTGGTGACGGCGAGCGTCAGCACGGGCCGCCCCACGTTGATCTCGACCTCCCCGGCGCCGGGGATGACCTCGCCGGGGATCATGAGATCGGCTCGTGGACGGTGACGAGCTTGGTCCCATCCGGGAACGTCGCCTCCACCTGCACCTCGGGCAGCATCTCCGGCACGCCGTCGAGCACGTCGTCGCGGGTGAGCACCTGCCGGCCGGCCTCCATCAGCTCCGCGACCGTGCGCCCGTCCCGGGCGGCCTCCAGCAGGAACGCGGTGATGATCGCGGTGGCCTCCGGGTGGTTGAGCCGCAGGCCCCGCTCGCGGCGGCGCCAGGCCACGTCGGCCGCCACGTGGATCAGCAGCCGGTCCTGCTCATGGCGGGTCAGGAACACGGGTCACCTCCAGGCCGGATGCTGGCATCCCAACATTTCCGGTGCGTTTCGACTGTGCGGTCACGCGGCCGGGGTGACCAGCGCCGCGGAGAACACTACGACCCCTCCGGGGACTCGCACTGCACCTGGATGGTCAGTTCCTCCGCGCCGTCCACCGTCGCGGCCAGCGTGGCCGGGGCGGCCATCGTCGCGGCGAACTGGGTGCCCCTGGTCTGCTGGGTCAGCGTCCCGTCGCGCTCCTTGACGCCGGTGACCGCGTGCACGTACGTGCGGGCGTCGCGCTCCGCCGAGTAGTACGGCCGCACGGTGGCGGAGAAGTCCAGGTACCGGCCGCGCAGCAGGTACGTGACCGAACGCGTCTTGTCGTCCGACTGATTGGTCGGGCACCGGACCACGATCGGGTGGTCGTAACCGTCCTTTCCCGTCAATGCCCTCGGCAACGACGTCATATTCGCGCCGCCGGAATGGGGAAAGAGGTCTGCCAGATAGGTTTTATTCTGGGTGGCCGGAACGGTCGCCGGGACGGTCCGCGGTGCCTCGGACGTCGTCGCGGCCGCCTCCTTCTCCCAAAGCGGCTCCTGCCGTACCGGCTGCGGCCACTGCCAGGCGACCAGGGCGATCGACGAGCTCACGACCAGCGTCGTCACGCCGATCCAGATTCCGATCTTTTCTGCTTTGGACATCTTCTTCAGCACGGTTTCCCATTATCGGGATCCGGTCGAATTGGTCATCACTCGATCGTGGACGGAAAAGCGACAGTGGGCGCTGCGTTCGTCTGCGATAAATGCGCCGTGACCGCACCAGACCCGAATTCCCCGGTACCCCCGCCCCGCCCGCCCGCGATGATTCCCACCGCGCCGATGTCGCCGCCGGGCGCGTACCCGCCGTTCCCGCCGGCGCCGCCGCAGGGCCGCGCGACGCCGCCCCCACCACCGGCGCCACCGCCGATCCTGTCCGCCCCGCTGTCGTCCCCGGCGGTGCCCTTCTCGGTGCCGCCGGCGCCGCCGGGCGGGCGGTCCCGGATGACGCTCGTCGCCCTCGGCGTGGCGGTGCTGGCGCTGCTGGTCGCGCTGGGCTCGCTGATGGCCGCGTGGCGGGCCGTGGACCAGGCGGCGGACGCGAAGCAGTTCGCGCTCGCCGGCGGGAGCGGGACGGCCCCGGGGGCCACGCAGCCGCTGCCGGTGTCCGCCGCGCCACCGTCGGACGCGGCGCCCGCGGACGCGGCGCCCACCGACGCCCCGGTCGATCCCGGTACGCCCAGCGGGACCGGCGCGCCGCCGCTCGACGAGCGCACGGTCTACACCGTCAAGTACGACAGTGAGACGCTGACGCTGAAGACGACCAATTGCAGCGACCAGATGTACGCCGACCTCGATGAGCCGCGGGCCAACGTCGGCAGCGCCGGCGCCGACCTCGTGCTGAACACCTCCTGCAGCGGGCCGTCCTTCCTGAAGCTGTGGAGCGGTGTGGAGGGCAGTACGTCGGCCAGCCCGGGGCGGACCCCGCATGACTGCGCCGAGGCCATCCGCACGTCGCCGCTCGGCGAGGCGCCGGTGCCGGCGCGCAAGGGCACCGCGATCTGCCTGACGACCTCGTTCGAGGCGGCCCAGGAGCGCGGTGACAACCAGCGCCTGGTGCTGGTGGAGATCACGGGGGTCGCGGACGACGGCGCGGTCACGATCAGGTCGCGGGCCTGGAACATCCCGCGCTAACCAGGGCGGGTGGCATCGGCGCTGCCGGGTAATGCTGACAGAATGTCCGCGGATACCCAGATGAAGGAGATGTACCCGTGATCCGTACCCATGACGCCGGAAGCCTGCGCGCCGCGGACGCCGGCACGACGGTGACGCTCGCCGGGTGGGTGGCCCGCCGGCGCGACCACGGGGGCGTCATCTTCGTCGACCTGCGCGACGCGTCCGGCGTGGTCCAGGTGGTCTTCCGGGAAGACATGCTGGTCGCGCACGCGCTGCGGAACGAGTTCTGCGTCGTGGTGACCGGCGCGGTCGAGCGCCGCCCGGCCGGCAACGAGAACCCCGAGCTGCCCACCGGCGAGGTCGAGGTCAACGCGGCCACCCTGGAGATCCTGTCCGAGGCGGCGCCGCTGCCGCTGCCGGTCGACGACCACGTCGACGCGGGCGACGACGTCCGGCTCAAGTACCGCTACCTGGACCTGCGCCGGTCCGGCCCGGCGCGGGCGGTCCGGCTGCGCTCGCGGGCCAACCAGATCGCCCGTACGGTGCTGCACGAGCGCGACTTCCTGGAGATCGAGACGCCGACGCTGACCCGGTCCACGCCGGAGGGCGCGCGCGACTTCCTGGTGCCGGTCCGGCTGCAGCCCGGCACCTGGTACGCCCTGCCGCAGTCCCCGCAGCTGTTCAAGCAGCTGCTGATGGTCGCCGGGATGGAGCGGTACTACCAGATCGCCCGCTGCTACCGGGACGAGGACTTCCGGGCCGACCGGCAGCCGGAGTTCACGCAGCTCGACATCGAGATGTCGTTCGTCACCCAGGACGACGTGATCGAGCTGGGCGAGTCGATCGTGCGCGCGCTGTGGCAGGACCTGGCCGGCCACGAGATCAGCGGGCCGATCCCGCGGATCACCTGGCACGACGCCATGTCCCGGTACGGCTCGGACAAGCCCGACCTGCGGTACGGCGTCGAGCTGACCGACCTGAGCGACTACCTGCGCGGCACCGAGTTCCGGGTGTTCGCGGGCGCGATCGAGGCCGGCGGGTACGTCGGCGCGGTCGTCATGCCGGGCGGGGCCGGGCAGAGCCGCAAGGAGCTCGACGGCTGGCAGGACTGGGCCAAGGCGCGCGGGGCGCGCGGCCTGGCGTACGTGGTGCTGGACGCGGAGACCGGTGAGGCCCGCGGCCCGGTCGCCAAGAACCTGAGCGAGGCGCACCTGGCCGGGCTCGCCGACGCGGTGGGAGCCAAGCCCGGCGACGCGGTCTTCTTCGCCGCCGGCGTCGACCGGCGCGGCGCCCAGGAGCTGCTCGGCGCGGCCCGGATCGAGATCGCCAAGCGCGCCGGCCTGGCCGATGAGGACGCCTGGGCGTTCTGCTGGGTGGTCGACGCGCCGATGTTCGAGGCCACCGAGGAGGGCGGCTGGACGGCGGTGCACCACCCGTTCACCTCGCCCAACGAGGAGTGGATGGACCGGTTCGAGCAGGCGCCCGACGAGGCCCTGGCGTACGCGTACGACATCGTCTGCAACGGCAACGAGATCGGCGGCGGCTCGGTCCGTATCCACCGGGGCGACGTGCAGCGCCGGGTGTTCGACCTGCTGGGCATCACGCCGGACGAGGCCAACGACAAGTTCGGCTTCCTGCTGGAGGCGTTCAAGTACGGCCCGCCGCCGCACGCCGGCATCGCGTTCGGCTGGGACCGGGTGTGCATGCTGCTGGCCGGGGCCGAGTCGATCCGCGAGGTCATCGCGTTCCCGAAGACCCGCGGCGGCTACGACCCGCTCACCGGCGCGCCGACCCCGATCACCCCGCAGCAGCGGACCGAGGCCGGCGTCGACGCCAAGCCCAAGTCCTCGCCGCCGCCGGCGGCCTAGGCGTGGCGTAGCGGCGCGTGGGGTATATCGAGGTCCCCCCGACACATAGGAGGACCTCATGCTCGCCATCGTCGCGGCGGCTGTCTTCGGCTTCGCCCTGCTACTCGACCTGCTCGACACCGATATGGGCGCACCGGACCTGTTCAACTGGAACACGCTGGTGCTGATCGGGCTGTTCCTGCTGGCCCTGTACTTCGCCGGCGTCGGGCGCGGCGGCACCACGGGCGGCGGCGGTAGATGGTATCGCGGCCGCCGTCCCGGCCGGGGGTGAGCGCCGGCCGGTACTGTCTTTGTTGATGGAGACCGACGGCCTGTTCTCGCTCGCCGACAGTGGCGTGCGCACCGCACCGGCCGGGAGCGGTGCCGTCGGCGGCTTCAGCCCGCCGGGCGCCGACTCCCCGCTGCCGGTGCGGATGCGCCCCGCCACCATCGACGAGCTGGTCGGCCAGGACCATCTGCTCGCGCCCGGTGCGCCGTTGCGGCAGCTCGTGGGCGGGTCCACGCCGATGTCGGTGATCCTGTGGGGCCCGCCCGGCAGCGGCAAGACCACGATCGCGCACCTGGTCGCCGCGGCGACCGACCGGCGGTTCGTGGCGATGTCCGCGCTGTCGGCCGGCGTCAAGGACGTACGGGCGGTGATCGACACGGCACGGCGGGAGCGCCGGGCGGGCGGCCCGCCGACCGTGCTCTTCATCGACGAGGTGCACCGCTTCAGCAAGACCCAGCAGGACTCGCTGCTCGCCGCGGTCGAGGACCGCACGGTCACGCTGCTCGCGGCCACCACCGAAAACCCGTACTTCTCGGTCATTTCACCGCTGCTGTCCCGGTGCGTGCTGCTCACCCTGCAACCGCTCGACGAGACCGCGGTGCGGCTGCTCGTCCGGCGCGCGATCACCGACGAGCGCGGGCTCGGCGCGGCCGTCACCCTTTCGCCGGACGCCGAGGATCATCTGGTACGCCTAGCGGGCGGCGACGTACGCAAGGCGCTCACGGCGCTGGAGGCGGCCGCCTCCTCGGCGAAGGCCCGTGAGGCCACCGAGATCGACCTGTCCACGGCCGAGCAGGCGGTCGACGTCGCCGCCGTCCGCTACGACCGCGACGCCCACTACGACGTGACCAGCGCGTTCATCAAGAGCATGCGCGGCTCGGACGTCGACGCGGCCCTGCACTGGCTGGCCCGGATGCTGGTGGCGGGCGAGGACGCCCGGTTCATCGCCCGCCGCATTGTCATCTTCGCCAGCGAAGACGTGGGCATGGCCGACCCGAGCGCCCTGTCGGTGGCGACCGCCGCCGCCCACGCGGTCGAGTACGTGGGGCTGCCCGAGGCGCAGCTCAACCTGGCCCAGGCCGTGATCCACCTGGCCACCGCGCCGAAGTCCAACTCGGCCACCACGGCGATCGGCGCGGCGGTCGCCGACGTACGGGCCGGGCGGGGCGGGGCCGTGCCACGCCATCTGCGTGACTCGCACTACCCCGGGTCCCGAGGGCTGGGGCACGGCACCGGATACCGCTATCCCCACGATGACCCGCGGGGGTCGTCACCCAGCAGTACCCGCCGGACGACCTGGCCGGCACCGACTACTACCGGCCCGGCGAGCACGGATCGGAGCGGGCCGTCGCCGCCCGCCTCCCCGTACTTCGCCGGATCGTGCGAGGTGAGGATGCTTAGGTCGGCTACTGCGTGCGCCGCTCGGCGGGGCGAGGCGCGATGGTGAAGCGGTGGGGAAAGGGCAAGGGCGAGGAACCACCCGCCGAGGAGCAGGTCAGCGGCGAGGAGACCGGCTGGCTGGACGACCTGCGTACGGCCAAGCAGGACCGCTCCGCCATCGGGCCCGGTGCCGACGGGCCGGGCGCCGCCGCGTACGCCAAGCTGCCCACCGCCGACGACGAGGCGGCGGAGGAGGGCTGGCCGGGGACCCCGGCGCCGCCCCGCCGCCCCGACACGTCGACCCCGCCCCCGCCCGGCGCGGGCCCCGCGACCCCGCTGCCCTCCGGACGCCGCCCGGAAACGTCGGCCTCGACGCCCCCACCTCCGGGGCGACGACCTGGTGTGGATGCGTCGACGCCGCCACCACCGGGGCGACGGCCCGGTGCCGATACGTCGACGCCGCCACCTCCCGGGCGCGGTTCCGGCGGTCCGGGGCGGCACGACGGTGGCCCGCCGGTCGTCGCCGGCCCGCCAGTGGTCGCCGGCCCGCCGGTCGTTCCCGGTGGGCCGCCCGTCATCCCCGGCGGCCCGTCCGGGATGGACTCGACCCCGCCGCCCGGCCGCCGTTCCGGTGGACCGGGCCCGGTGGGGCGGCACGAGGGCGGCGCCGTGGGCCGCCACGAGGGCGGTCCGCCCGTACCGCCGCGGCACGACGGTGGCCCGCCGGTCGTGGCGGGACCCGGGTCGCGCTTCACGCCGCCCGGCGGTGAACCACCGCACTCCCGGCATTCCGCGCCCCCGGAGGCGGGGCCGCCGCGCCACGGCGAGCCGGTCCGGTACGGCGAGCCGCTCCCGTCCCGCCACACTGAGCCGGGTCCGGCGCGCCACGGTGACCCTTCGGCCGGCCGGCATGGTGAGCCGCCCGCCGCCCGGCACGGCGACCCGCTCCCGCCCCGGCACGGCGACCCCGGGCCCCCGCGCTTCGGCGACGCGATGCCGCCCCGCCACGGTGAGCCGATCCCGGCGTCGCACGGCGAGCCGCCCGCGCCCCGGCACGGCGAGCCGGTCCCGTCGCGCCACGGCGAACCGGCCGCGCGCCATGGCGAGCCGATGCCCGCGCGCCACGGCGAGCCGCCGGCCACGCGGCGTGGCGAGCCGGCCCCGGTCCACCCCGGCGACCCCGGTCCGCGCCACGGCGACCCTTCGGCCGGCCGGCACGGCGACCAGCCGCTCTCCCGGCACGCCGAGCCGCCCGCGGTTCGGCCCGCCGACCCCGTCCCGCCGCGGCACGGCGAGGTCACCACGGTCCGGCGCGGTGCGAGCCCGAGCGGACCGCCGCTGCCACGCGGCGCCGAGCCGCCCCTGGGCGCACCGTCGCGCGGCCCCGAGCCGTCGATGGGCCCGCCGTCGCGCGGCCCCGAGCCGTCGATGGGCCCGCCGTCGCGCGGCCCCGAGCCGTCGATGGGCCCGCCGCCGCGTGGGCCCGAGCCGTCGATGGGCGCACCGTCGCGTGGGCCTGAGCCGTCGATGGGCCCGCCGCCGCGTGGGCCGCAGCCGCCGGGTGGCCCGCCGCCGTTCGGGTCGGCGCGGCCGGCGGAGCCGGTGGTGCCCATGTCCGGCAACGCTCCCGAGGTCCCCGTCGCGGCCGCCCCCGACCTCCCGGTCGCCGGCGCCGCACCGAACCTGCCGAGCCGCACCGACAGCGCGCCCGAGGCGGTGGCCGGCGCCGGCCCGGTCGACTCCGCCGACCCGACCGTGAGCAGCCGCGGCAGCCGCCGGGCCCGGTCCGGCGGTCCGCGCCAGGGCCGGAGCGACCAGGCCGGCGGGGGTGCCCGCGCCCGGTGGGTGGACACCGCAGCGCCGGCCGACGGCGCCGACCAGGCCCGGCCGTCGGACTGGGCCGAACGCGACGGGCAGCTGGCCGGGCCCGGTGCCCCGCCGCCACGCACGCCGATGCCGGGGCAGCCGCCCGCCGGTGGCCGGCAGTACCCGGACGAGCAGATGACGCAGCGCCGCCGCGGTGGACCGGCCGGGCGAGGCGTTCCCGCCGGCCCGGGCGACCCCGGCGGGACCGGTGACCTCGCCGGTCCGGGCGCCCGCGGTGTCCCCGGCGGCGGGCCGGGCCGCGGACGCCGGCAGGGTGGGCCGGGCGGACCGGCGGGTCCCGATGGGCCGGGCCTGCCACGCGAAGCAGCCGAACTGGGCGGGCCGCGCGGCGCCCACGGACCGGCCGGCCCGGGTGGGCCGGACGAGGGCCCGGCCGGGCCCGGTGGCGGACGTCCGCGCGCCGGTCGAGCGGCCCCGGGACGCCCCTTCCCCGACGACCCGATGGGGGTACGCGGAGTACGCGGCCCCGACGAAGACTCCGGCTCGATCCCGTCCGTGGCCCGATCCGCCCCGGTCGCACCGCCCGTCGTACCCGGCCGGCAGGGCGCGGTGCCGCCGGCCGGCCAAGGGCGTTCCCGTGGGGCCGCCCGCCCCGGCCGTCCACCCGCCGAGCCGGGCGGGCTGGGCGCACCTGGTGGTCCGGGCGTGCCCGCGGGACCTGCGGCGCCTGGCGGGTTCGACGGACCGGGCCGGCCCGGCGCCTCCGGCGGTCGCGGCCGGGCCGGCGTGCCGGGCGGACCTGGCGGACTCGGCGCACCTGGCGCACTCGCCGGACCCGGGGCAGCGGGCGGAGGCGGACCCGGCGCACCGGGCGGACGAGGTGGACCTGGCGGCCCGGCGGCACCGGGCGGGCCGGGCGGTTTTGACGGGCCTGGGGCACCCGGCCGCGGTGCACCGGGTGGCTTTGACGGGCCGGGGGCGCCCGGCGGGCGTAGCGGGCCGGGTGGTTTCGAGGGGCCGGGGGCGCCCGGCGGGCGTAGCGGGCCGGGTGGTTTTGACGGACCTGGGGCGCCTGGCGGAAGAAGCGGACCGGGGGCTTTGACGGACCGGGCGGACCGGGAGCCGCGGGTGGACCGGGGATGGCCGGGCCCGCGCGGGCGTCCGCCGCCGCTCCGGTCGCGCCGCCGGCGCCGCCGGGACGGGGCACGGTGCCCCTGCCGGGCCAGGGCCGCATACCGGGCCGGGTGCCGCCGGGCAGCCCGGCCGCCCCGCCCACCGGACCGCCGCCGCCGGGCGGGCCAGCCGGACCCATGCCCTCCGGACCCATGCAGCCCGGCGCGGCGATGGGCCGGAGCGCGACCGTCCCGCCGGGCGACATGGTGGCGCCGGGTGTGGCCATCCCGCCGGGTGTCGCTACGCCGCCGGGTGTGGCCATGCCGCCGGGTGCGCTTGCCGGGCCGCCGGGAAGTCCGGCCGTGCCGCCGGGGAGCCCCGCCGCCATGCCGGGCGGGCGGGACGGCGATGGGGTCGCGGTCGCCCGCGCCTCGGTCGCCCCGCCGGACGCCACCATCCGGGGGACCCGGCCGGCGGTTCCGGGCGGGGTCGGGGTCGACGTGCTGGACGGCGTACCCGATGAGCAGTCGGACCTCGACGGCCGGTCGGGGCCGACGGCGCGCGCGGAGGATCGGGAGCAGCGCCGCTGGCGCCTGGTCGCGCTCGTCGTGGCGACGCTGGTGGTGCTGGGCGCGCTGCCGCTCTACTTCGGAATCCGGACGGCCACCCGCGACCCGGTGCTGAACTCCCTGAACGCCCTCAACGTGCCGAGCTGGGCCGCGGTCGACGTGCAGGACGCGGTGAGCGGCAGCCGGTGGTGCCTGGTGGACTGCCGGTTCCGGGAGCGGACCGCGCAGTCGCAGCAGGGGCCGGCGGAGACCGCCAAGGTGTACGAGGCGGCGCTCGCCGAGGCCGGCTGGCAGCGCTGGAAGGCGGCCAAGCTGTGCCCGGAGGCACCGGTGGAGGGCAGCTACACCTGCTGGACCCGTGACGAGCTGACCCTCGACCTGTGGGTACGCCAGCCGGCGTGCGATCCGGCGGGCCAGCGACCGACGGTCGGGCCGACGCCGGAGGCCACGCCGGCGCCGAGCCAGTGCGAGGGCTCGGTGGTGTCGGTCAAGGTGCGCAACGCCATCGCCGACGACCGCGTGAAGTCCGGCCCGAGCACCGACCCGTCGCTCACCGGCGAGGACCCGGATCCGATCTTCACGGACGATCCGTTGCTGGAGCCGACACCGTCCCCGTCGTGAGGCCGGCGCCCGTCACTGACGGTAGGGTCTGCACGTTGGCCGTATGAGGAGGACACAGTGGAGATCGCGGCGCTGGTGGCGGCTGGTGCGTTCTTGATGCTCGTGCTCGTGCTGGCGGTGCCGATCCTGCGGCTCCGGCACACAGTGGACGCCGCGACGCGGGCGATCAACGACCTCAACGACCGGACCGCACCGTTGCTGGGCAACGTCAACAGCACGGTCGAGGGCGTCAACGTCGCGCTGGGCCAGGTGCACACCACGCTGGACGGCGTGAACGTCCAGCTCGCCAAGCTCGACACCATGACGGGCCACGCCCAGAGCGTGACGGCGAACGTCGCCAACCTGACCACCGTGGTGTCCGCCGCGGCGGCCAACCCGCTGGTGAAGGTCGCGGCGTTCGGGTACGGCGTGCGCCGCGCCACGGCCGCGCGCCGGCACGCCGACGAGGAGCGCGAGGTCCGGGCCAGCCTCAAGCAGCAGCGCAAGTCGGCCCGCGCGGCGCGCAAGTCGGGCCGGGTCGGCGGCTGACCCCGGCGCCCGGCACGGTAGGCAGAAGGGGAAGGATGAGAGCCATGAAGCGGTTGCTCTGGTTGGGTATCGGGATCGCGGTCGGCGCTCTCGTCGTGCGCAAGGTCTCGCAACGGGCCCAGTCCTACACTCCCGGCGGCATCGCCGCCTCGCTCTCGGAAACGGCTGGCGGGCTGGTCGAGTCCGTGCGTAGCTTCGTGGATGACGTCCGTGACGGCATGGCCGAGCGGGAGCGCGAGATCCACGCCGCATTCGACGAGGGTGTGGCGATCGAGGATTACGACAACGACTACGACTACGACGACATTTCTGAGGAAGGCACCATCAGATGAAGACGGCGGAGATCAAGCGGCGCTTCCTGGCCCACTTCGAGGCCAACGGGCACTCGGTGGTGCCCTCCGCTCCGCTGCCCGCCATCGACGACCCGAACCTGCTGTTCATCAACGCGGGCATGGTGCAGTTCGTACCGTACTTCCTGGGGCAGCGGACGCCGCCGTTCGAGCGGGCGACGAGCGTGCAGAAGTGCATCCGTACGCCGGACATCGACGAGGTCGGCAAGACGTCGCGGCACGGCACGTTCTTCCAGATGAACGGCAACTTCTCGTTCGGTGACTACTTCAAGGAAGGCGCCATCACGCTGGCGTGGGACCTGGCCACCAAGCCGGTGTCGGCGGGCGGCTTCGGCCTGGACGGCGACAAGATCTGGGCGACCGCGTATCTCGACGACGACGAGGCGATCGAGATCTGGCACAAGGTCGTCGGCCTGCCGATGGAGCGGATCGTCCGCCGGGGCAAGAAGGACAACTACTGGCACATGGGCATCCCCGGCCCGGCCGGCCCGTGTTCGGAGCTGTACCTGGACCGCGGCCCCGCGTACGGGCCGGATGGCGGGCCGGACGTGGACGAGGACCGGTTCCTGGAGTTCTGGAACCTGGTCTTCATGCAGTACGAGATCACCGACGTGCGCAGCAAGGAAGACTTCCAGATCGTCAGCCCGCTGCCGCAGAAGAACATCGACACCGGCATGGGCCTGGAGCGGGTCGCGTCGCTGCTGCAGGGCGTGGACAACCTGTACGAGATCGACGAGGTCCGGCCGATCCTGGACACCGCGGCGGAGCTGACCGGCAAGCGGTACGGCGCCCACTCCGGTCAAGCGGCGGGCCAGTCGCATCCGGACGACGTACGGCTGCGGGTGATCGCCGACCACGTGCGTACCGCGCTGATGCTGATCGGTGACGGGGTGACCCCGTCGAACGAGGGTCGCGGCTACGTCCTGCGGCGGATCATGCGCCGGGCGATCCGGTCGATGCGGCTGCTGGGCTGGCAGGAGCCGGCGCTGCCGCTGCTGCTGCCGGTGGCGCGGGACTGCATGGCGCCGTCGTACCCGGAGCTGGCGACCGACTTCGAGCGGATCTCCCAGTACGCGTACGCGGAGGAGGACGCGTTCCTGTCCACACTGCGGGCGGGCACGACGATCCTGGACACGGCCATCTCGTCCGCGAAGGACGCCGGCCGGGCGTCGCTGAGCGGCGACCAGGCGTTCCAGTTGCACGACACGTACGGCTTCCCGATCGACCTCACCCTGGAGATCGCGGCCGAGCAGGGTCTGCAGGTCGACCAGGAGGGCTTCCGGCGGCTGATGGCCGACCAGCGGGCCCGGGCCAAGGCCGACGCACACGCGCGCAAGACCGGCCACGCGGACCTGTCCGCGTACCGCGGGGCGCTGGACGACGGCGGTCCGGTCCAGTTCACCGGCTACGAGGAGGTCACCCGGGAGGCCCGGGTGCGGTCGCTGCTGAGCGCCGGGGGTACGCCGTTGCAGGCGGCCGGCGAGGGCGAGCAGATCGAGCTGGTGCTGGACGTGACCCCGTTCTACGCCGAGGGCGGCGGCCAGCAGCCCGACTACGGCCTGATCACCGTCGGCGACGGCCAGGTCGAGGTGTACGACGTCCAGCAGCCGATTCCCGGCCTGATCGTGCACAAGGCGCGGGTCGTGCGTGGCGAGGTCCGCAGCGGCGAGACCGGGTACGCGGAGATCGACGTGCGGCGACGCAAGGCGATCTCCCGGTCGCACACGGCCACCCACCTGGTGCACCAGACGATGCGTAACTTCCTCGGCGAGACGGCGACCCAGGCGGGCTCGCTGAACGCGCCGGGCCGGCTGCGCTTCGACTTCAACACCCCGGGCGCGGTCTCGGCGAGCGTGCTGCACGACGTGGAGCAGCAGGTCAACGAGGTGCTCCTCGGCGACCTGGAGGTGCACGCGTTCATCACTTCGCAGGCGGAGGCGCGGCGGCTGGGCGCGATGGCGCTCTTCGGCGAGAAGTACGGCGACGAGGTGCGCGTCGTCGAGGTCGGCGACTACGCCCGGGAGCTGTGCGGCGGTACGCACGTGGCCCGCTCCGGCCAGCTCGGCCTCGTGAAGATCCTCTCCGAGTCGTCGATCGGTTCCGGGGTACGCCGGGTCGAGGCGCTGGTGGGCATCGACGCGTTCGACTACCTGGCGCGCGAGCACCTGCTGGTGTCCCGCCTCGCGGAGCTCTACCGGGTGCCGAACGACCAGGTGGCCGAACGGGTCGAGCAGACCGTTACGCAGCTGCGCGACGCCGAGAAGGAGCTGGAGAAGCTGCGCGCCCAGCTCGTCCTGGGTGGAGCGGCGGCGCTGGCCTCGTCGGCGCGGGACGTGGGCGGCATCGCGTACGTGGGCACCGAGGCGCCGGAGGGCGCGGGCGGCAACGACGTACGCACGCTGGCGCAGGAGATCCGCGGCAAGATCGACGCGGCTCGGCCGGCGGTGGTCGCGGTGTCGGCCCGCGCGGGCGGCAAGGCGTCCCTTGTGGTGGCCGTGAACGCGGCGGCCCGCGGCCGGGGCGTGTCGGCGTCCGACCTGGTCAAGGCCGCGCTGTCCGGCCGTGGCGGGGCAGCCCCGACCTGGCCCAGGGTGGTGGCCTGCCCGCGTCGGAGGCGCCCGCGCTGCTGGTGGCGGTGGAAAAGTCCCTGTCGTCCGTATGACGCCCGGCGTCGGGCTCCCGGTTACGTGAGTAGGGCGCCCCTGTTCCCGCGATGGCGGGCATGGGGGCGCCCTACTCACGTCCGGGACGCCCGCCGCGGCGGTGCGCCGATCAAGGAAAACCGCGCCGATCAAGGGCAAATGGTTGCGGTTCGGAGATCAAAGCACGACCATTTGCCCTTGATCGGCGCGGAAATCCTTGATCGGCGCGGACAAAGCGCGCGGAGAGCGCGGAAAGCGGCTGCGGAGGGGACTGGTGGAGCGAGGGGTACGCATGGGTGTGGATGTGGGCACTGTGCGTGTTGGGGTGGCGATATGTGACCCCGACGGGATCCTCGCGACCCCGCTCGTGACCCTCAAGCGGGACCTGAATGCGGATATTGATGCCGTGCCTTCCGATATCTTTGAACTTGCGCGACTTGTAGATGCGTATCAAATCGTGGAGGTCGTAGTCGGGTTGCCGGTGACACTCGCCGGGAAGGAAGGACCCGCGGCGGTGCAGGTCAGGGCCTATGTCGAGCGCCTGGGTCGGGCGATCGCCCCGGTTCCGGTCCGGCTGGCCGACGAGAGGATGTCCACCGTTGCGGCAACCCGTAGGCTGGCCGAACGTGGCGTGCGGGGAAAGCGCCAACGCGCGGTGGTGGACCAGGCCGCCGCGGTGGAGATTCTGCAAGGCTGGCTAGACGCGCAGCGGAGGCGAGCGTAGATGATCGACGAGCTGGAGCTGGCGTTCGACGATGAACCCGTCGAACGGTGGCGCCATCGACGAGGACGCAAGCGCGGTACGCCCAAGAAACGCCGTAGCGGTGCGGGTAAGAGCGTGATCGCGATGTTCGTTGTGGTCCTGCTCCTCGGCGGTCTGGGTGCGGGCGTCTGGTACGGGTTTGACCGGGTACAGAGCTTTTTCACCACACCGGACTACGAAGGCGCCGGTTCGGGCGAAGTGACCATTCAAATCAAGCAGGGCGATACCGCGACCGACATCGGCAACACGCTGGTGACGGCGGGTGTGGTCAAGAGCGCCAAGGCGTTCATCGACGCGGCCCGGGAAAACTCCCGCAGCGAGAACATCCAGCCGGGCACGTACAAGGTGAAGCAGCAGATGAGCGGCGCCGCGGCCTTGGGGATGCTGCTCGACCTCAAGAACAAGGTGGTCAACGGCGTCCTCATCCGGGAAGGGCTCTCCGCGAAGGCCATCTTCGCCGAGCTGTCCAAGCAGACGAAGATCCCGGTGAAGGAGTTCCAGGCCGCCGCGAAGGACCCGCTGGAGCTGGGCATCCCGGACTGGTGGTTCACCCGTTCCGACGGCAAGAAGGTGACGCCGTCGATCGAGGGCTTCCTCTTCCCCGACACGTACGAGATCGATCCTAAGTGGACGGCCGTGGACATCGTGCGGACGATGGTCGACCGGTTCCTGACCGTGACCGGCGAGCTCAAGTTCGCCGACAAGGTGCAGGGGCTGAGCATCAGCCCGTACGAGGCGCTCATCGTGGCGTCGCTCGCCCAGGCCGAGGCGGGCATCCAGGAGGATCTGGGCAAGGTCGCCCGAGTGGCGTACAACCGGCTGTACAAGGACTTCCCGTGCAGCTGCCTGGAGATGGACGTCACCGTCAACTACTGGCGTGAGCTGAAGGGCTTGCCCATCAAGGCGTCCAAGGACATGACCGCGTCCGAACTGGACGATCCGAAGAACCCGTACAACCGCAAGCTCAAGGGCCTGATCCCGACGCCGATCAACAACCCGGGCAAGCACGCCCTCGAGGGCGCGATGGCGCCGCCGCAGGGCAACTGGCTGTACTTCGTGGCGATCGACAAGACCGGCAAATCGGCGTTCACCAACAGCATCGACCAGCACGAGAGAAACAAGGACATCGCCCGGGAGAACGGGGTTCTTTGACCGAGATCCATCGGGCGGCCGTGTTCGGCAAGCCGATCGCCCACTCGCTGTCGCCCGTGATCCACAACGCCGGGTACGCCGCGGCCGGTCTGACCGGCTGGGCGTACACGGCGGTGGAGTGCGCCGAGTCCGAGCTGGCCGGGCGCGTCGCCGCGCTCGGGCCGGAGTGGGCCGGGCTGTCGCTGACCATGCCCTTGAAAGAAGTGGCGTTGTCGGTGGCCGCCGCGGTCTCGCCGGTCGCGGCCGCGGTCGGTGCCGCCAATACTTTGGTACGCCGTGCGGACGGCTCGTGGTACGCCGATAACACCGACGTGCCGGGCATGGTGGACGTGCTGGCCGGCATCCCCGGCGATGCGCGGTTCACCGTCCTGGGCGCCGGTGGCACGGCCCGCGCCGCGATCGCCGCGGCCGCCCAGATGGGTGCCGCCGGCGTGACGGTGGTGGCGCGGCGGCCCGAGGCGGTCGAGGAGCTGCGCCCGGTCGCCGAGGCGGTCGGTGTGCCCTTCGCGGGCGTGCCCTGGTCCGATGCCGCGACGTACGCCGAAGCCGACGTGGTCGTCGCCACCGTGCCGAAGGGCGTGGCCGACCCGCTCGCCGTGACCGTCCGGTGGCGACCGTCCACTGTGCTCTTCGAGGCCCTCTACGACCCCTGGCCCACCCCCTGGCCGCCGCCGCCGCGAAGGCCGGCTGCCGGGTGGTCTCCGGCAAGGACCTGTTGTTGGCCCAGGCGATCGGCCAGTGGGAACTTTTCACGGGCGGGCCCCGGCTCCGCGTGAGGCGATGTCCGCCGCCCTGTTCGGCAAGTGATCATGAAGTTGTCCGCATCCTGGTAGCCGCTGGACGTGGACAAGTTCATGATCAACGGGGGGTGGCAGACTGGCGGGCGTGTTGCGGTGGTTGACTGCGGGTGAGTCTCATGGGCCTGCGCTGGTGGCGTTGCTTGAAGGGGTGCCTGCCGGGGTCGAGGTGACGTCGGCTGACATCGGGCTGGAGCTTGCGCGCCGGCGGCTCGGGTACGGGCGGGGCGCGCGGATGGCGTTCGAGCAGGACGTCGTGGAGATCATCGGCGGCGTCCGGCACGGCGTGACGCTGGGCAGCCCGGTTGCCGTACGGGTGGCCAACTCGGAGTGGCCCAAGTGGCAGACCGTGATGGCCGCCGACCCGGTCGACCCCGAGGAACTGGCCAGCCAGGCCCGCAACGCCCCGCTGACCCGGCCCGCCCCGGCCACGCCGACCTGGCCGGCATGCAGAAGTACGGGCACACCGACGCCCGGCCGATCCTGGAGCGGGCCAGCGCGCGGGAGACCGCCGCCCGGGTCGCCGTCGGCACCGTGGCCAAGGCCCTGGTCAAGCAGGCCCTCGGCATCGAGATCGTCTCGCACGTGGTCGAGCTCGGCTCGGTGGCCGCCAAGCCCGGGCTGCAGCCGCGCCCGGAGGACGCCGAGCGGGTCGACGCCGACCCGCTGCGCTGCCTGGACCCGGAGGCGAGCGCCCGGATGGTGGCCGAGGTCGACGCCGCGAAGAGGGACGCCGACACGCTGGGCGGCGTGGTCGAGGTGCTCGCGTACGGCGTACCGCCGGGCCTGGGCAGCCACGTGCAGTGGGACCGCAAGCTGGACGCCCGGCTCGCCACCGCGCTGATGTCGATCCAGGCCATCAAGGGCGTGGAGATCGGCGACGCGTGGCTGCAGGCGCGCTCGCGCGGTTCGGTGGCGCACGACGAGATCATCCCGACGGCCAGCGGCGTCAAGCGGGTCACCGACCGGGCCGGCGGCCTGGAGGGTGGCATCACCACCGGCGAGCCGCTGCGGGTCAAGGCCGCGATGAAGCCGATCTCGTCGCTCAACCGGGCGCTGTCGACGGTGGACGTCTCCACCGGCGAGCCGGCCACCGCCATCAACCAGCGTTCGGACGTGTGCGCCGTTCCGGCCGCCGCGGTGGTCGCCGAGGCGATGGTGGCGCTGGTGCTGGCCGAGGCCGCGACGGAGAAGTTCGGGGGCGACTCGGTGGCCGAGATCCGCCGCAACCTGGCCGGCTACCTGGACCACCTGGTGATCCGGTGAGACCCGCCTGCGTCCTCGTCGGCGTGATGGGGGCCGGCAAGACGACGGTCGGCGAGCTGCTGGCGGCCGAGTTGGGCACCCGGTTCCGGGACACGGACGCCGACGTCGAGGCGACCGCCGGCAAGCCTATCTCCGAGATCTTCATCGACGACGGCGAGGCGCACTTCCGTACCCTCGAAAAAGCCGCCGTGGTGACGGCGCTGGCGTCGTTCGACGGCGTGCTGGCGCTCGGCGGCGGCGCGATCCTGGCGGAGGAGACCCGCGCGGCGCTGGCCGGGCACGCGGTGGTCTACCTGTCCGTGGGCCTGGCCGACGCGGTCAAGCGGGTCGGGCTGGGCGCCGGGCGGCCGCTGCTCGCGATCAACCCACGGGCGACGCTGAAGCACCTGATGGATCAGCGCCGCCCGCTGTACGAGCAGGTCGCCACGTTTACCGTGTCGACCGACGGCCGGACCCCCGAAGAGATCGCCGCAGAGGTGCTGACTCTCCTCAAACCGTGAGCTCGTCGAGGATCTCGGCCAGTTGCTTGGGCTCGCTGAACATCGGCCAGTGCCCGGTCGGCAGTGCCCGGATCTGGGCGCCGCGCAGTTCGGCGAAGAACGGATGGCCCTGCGCGAGCATCGCCTCGACCTGCTCCAGCGGGATGGTGCACGCGATCAGCGCAGCCGGCACCCCCGTGCCGCCGGTGCGCTGGACGGGCTGGGTGGCCGCGCCGAGCGGATGCGGCGTGGCCCGCTCGCGCAGGGTGGCGAGCGTGGCGGCGTCGAGGCCGGCGAGGTTGACCGGGTCGGCCAGCGGGTCCCACGGCGGCGGCGGGAGCAGGTGCCCGTCGCCGAGCAGCGCGCGCAGGCGTTCCTGCTCCTCCGGCGGGTGGGTGTCGAACTGCGAGACGCCGTCCGGCAGGGGACCGCTGTCGACGTACACGACGCGGGCGACGCGTTCCGGGATCCGGTCCGCGGCCTGGGTGACCGGCATGCCACCGCCGGAGTGAGCAACCAGGACAACCTCCCGCAAATCATCACTTTCTATGAGCTGGACGATGTCCTGAGTGTGCCTTTCGAGATCAACCTCCGGCGTGGCGAGGTGCGCTTTCTCCGCGACTCCGGTCAAAGTGACGGGGTAGACGCGGTGTCCGGCCGCGCGCAGCGATGCGGCCACCTCGTCCCACGCCCACGCGCCGAGCCAGAACCCAGGTACCAGTACGAATGTCGTCATGCGGCCAACCTAAGATCGAATCCGGACGCTTTCCGCCCGATTAAGGAGTGTGACCCGTGTCACATCCTGCCTCGCGCGTGCTGGGCATGCTCGAGCTGCTCCAGACCCATCACCGGCTGACCGGCGCCGACCTGGGCGCGCGCCTCGGCGTGGATGAGCGCACCGTACGCCGGTACGCCGGCACCCTCGCCGAACTCGGCATCCCGGTGGCCGCCAACCGCGGCCGGTACGGCGGCTACCACCTGCGCCCCGGCTACAAGCTGCCGCCGCTGATGCTCACCGACGACGAGGCCGTCGCGGTCGTGCTCGGCCTCGTGGCCGCCGAGCAACTGGGGCTCGCCACCGAGGCGCCCGCCACCGGGGTCGCCCTCGCGAAGATCCAGCGGGTGCTGCCCGGCGTCCTCGCCTCGCGGCTGGAGGCCGTCCGGGAGAGCCTCGGCTTCACCCTGCGCTCCCGGCAGGAGGGCGCCGCCCGGCCCGCCACCGCCACGCTGCTGTCCCTCGGCGCCGCCACCCGGTCGCGGCACCGGGTGTCGCTGACGTACCGGTCCTGGCGCGGCGGGGTGTCGCTGCGCGACGTCGACCCGTACGGCCTGGTCTTCCACGCCGGCCGCTGGTACCTGACCGGGCACGACCACCGGCGCGGCGAGATCCGCAGCTTCCGGCTGGACCGGATCAGCGCCGTCGACGCGGGTACCGAGACGTTCGAGGTCCCCGAGGGCTTCGACCCGGTGGGGCACGTCACCCGCTCGCTGGCCGGCGTGCCGTACACCTGGGAGGTCGAAGTGCTCCTGGAGACGGACCTCGACCAGGCCCGGCGCCGCATCCCGCCCACCATCGCCGAGCTGAGCGAGTCGGCCGACGGCGTGCTGCTGCGCTGCCGCGCCAACAGCCTGGACGGCATGGCCCACATGCTGGCCGGGCTCGGCTGGCCGTTCACCGTGCTCCGCCCCGACGAGCTACGCGCCTCGGTCGCCGCCTACGCCACCCAACTCGCGGCCCTCGCCGATCGCCAACCCGCGGGCTGACGTTCTGGATAGAAAACCTGTATAGTTTTCCGCATGACGGTGCTGGATCATCCGCGGGAAGTGTCGGTCACCGAAGCGACCCAGCGCGGTGTCGCGGGCATCATCAGCGACGCCGAGGCCAATGACATCCTGGTCACCCGGCGCAATCAGCCGGTCGCCGCGATCGTGAGTATCCAGCGGATCAGGCGGATCGAGCGGGTGCTGGACGACGTGCGGGACCTCACGCTCGCCATGGCTCGTGCCGCCACGGACGACGGCGCCCGGATCTCCTTCGACGATGTGCTGGCGGCCTACGGACTTACCCGTGCCGACCTCGACGACGTGGAAGACGAGCCGTGACCGGCCGTCCGACGGTCGAGATCTACTTCGTACGGGCAGTAGCTGAGCAGGATCTCCGGCACATCGGCCGCCAGGACATCCGCCAGATCTTCAAGAAACTGACGCTTCTCGAAACGGATGTCCACGCGGGCATGCCGTTGGGAGGCGAGCTGACCGGCTTTCGCAAGCTCGTGGTCGGCCGCAACCCCTACCGCATCGTCTACCGCGTGCGCGACGAGGGAAGAGCCATCGAGGTGTGCGAGATCTGGGCCGTGGGTCACCGCCGTAACGACGAGGTCTATGCGGCGGCCACCCGCAGAGTCCAGGCGGCCGCCGCGGCGCGGCCCGACCTGGTCGGCCTCGCCGACCTCATGGCCTCGATCGTCGACCTTGACCGCTCGGCGTCGCCCGCGCCCACACTGCCGTCGAGTGATCCGGTGCCCGAGTGGCTGTACAAGCAACTCGTGCACACCGCTGGTCTCGAGCCGCACGAGATCGCTGCCATGACCGGCGAGGAGGCGTTCGCGGCCTGGAACGAGTGGATGTCGCGCCCCCGCTAGGCTGGGCCGCGATGAGCGAGAACGACGAGGTGACCCGGATCCCGGTCGGCGGGGAGCGGGCGTACGACGTATTGGTGGGCAGCGGGCTGCTCGGTGAGCTGCCGCGGCTGGTCGACGGGGCGGTCCGCGCGGCCGTGCTGTACGCGCCGCCGCTCAAGCCGCACGCGGACGAGATCGCCCACCTGCTCGCCGACGCGGGCGTGACCCCGCTGCCGATCGACATGCCCGACGCCGAGGCCGGCAAGACCGTCGACGTGGCCGCGCACTGCTGGGACCAGCTCGGCGCGGCCGGGTTCACCCGTACCGACGTGGTGGTGGGGGTCGGCGGCGGCGCGGTCACCGACCTGGCCGGGTTCGTCGCCGCGTGCTGGCTGCGCGGGGTGCGCTGGGTGCCGGTCTCGACCAGCCTGCTCGGCATGGTCGACGCGGCCGTGGGCGGCAAGACCGGCATCAACACGGCCGCCGGCAAGAACCTGGTCGGCGCGTTCCACCCGCCGGCCGGGGTGCTGTGCGACCTGGCGTTGCTGGACACGCTGCCGCACGTCGACCTGGTCGCCGGGCTGGCCGAGGTGGTCAAGTGCGGGTTCATCGCGGACCCGGCGATCCTCGACCTGATCGAAGGCGACCCGGTGACGGCCACGCACGCGCGGACCCTGCGGGAGCTGGTCGAGCGGGCGATCCGGGTCAAGGCGCACGTCGTCTCGAACGACCTGCGCGAGTCGGGGCTGCGCGAGATCCTCAACTACGGGCACACGCTCGCGCACGCCGTCGAGAAGGTGGAGAAGTACGGCTGGCGGCACGGTCACGCCGTCTCGGTGGGCCTGGTGTACGCGGCCGCGCTGGGCCGGCTGTCCGGGCGGCTGGACGAGGCGACCGCGGCCCGGCACCGGCGGGTGCTGGAGGCGCTGGGGCTGCCCACGTCGTACCGCGCCGACGCGTGGCCGGACCTGCTCGCCACGATGCGCGTGGACAAGAAGGCGCGCGGCTCGATGCTGCGCTTCGTCGTCCTCGACGGCCTGGCCAAACCGTCCACCCTGGACGGTCCGGACGACAGCCTGCTGGCAGCGGCGTACGCGGAGGTATCGGCGTGAAGGTCTACGTCCTCAATGGACCCAACCTGGGCCGGCTCGGCTCGCGGCAGGTCGACGTGTACGGGCTGACGTCGTACGCCGGGCTGGTCGAGCTGTGCGAGTCGACCGGCAAGGAGCTGGGCCTGGACGTCGAGGTGCGGCAGACCGACGCCGAGCACGAGATGCTGGGCTGGCTGCACGCCGCCGCCGACGAGCAGGCCGCCGTCGTGCTCAACCCGGCGGCCTGGTCACATTATTCGTACGCGGTGCGCGACGCCTGCGCCATGCTGCGCGCCCCGCTCGTCGAGGTGCACATCTCGAACATCCACGCCCGGGAGGAGTTCCGGCACCACTCGGTGGTGTCCGCGGTGGCCACCGGGGTGATCTGCGGCCTCGGCGTCGACGGGTACGTGCTGGCCCTGCAGCACCTCGCGCGCCGGCAGGGCGAGCAGTAGCGCCACGCAGATCCACACGTACGCGTTGGCGCCCAGGAACGCGCCCGGCGCCCGGCCGTCCCACCACAGCCAGACCACGCTGCTGCACAGCAGGACGTAGGCGGTCACGGCCCAGCGCCGCCGGTGGCGGTCGAAGAGCAGCACCAGCGCCGGCAGCACCCACACCAGGTGGTGCACCCAGGTGATCGGGCTGACCAGGCAGCCCACCACGCCGGTCAGCGCCGCCCCGGTCACCGGGTCGACGCGGCGCACCCGGTACCCCCACACGGCCAGCACCGCCGCGACGACGAGCAGCCAAGCCAGCCGGCTGGGCGCAGCCGGATCGAGCCGGGCCAGCACGCCCTGCAGCGACTGGTTCGACACGTACGCCAGGTTGCCGATCCGGTCGGTGTCCCACAGCGCCTCGGTCCAGAACGTGCGCGACGCGTCCGGCGCGACCGCCAGGGCCACGAAGGTCGCGGCGGCCGCCGTACCGGTCGCCACCGCCGCGGCCCGCCGCTGGCCGGTGACCAGCAGGTAGAGGACGAAGATGCCGGGGGTCAGCTTGATGGCGGTGGCCACGCCGATGCCCACGCCGTACCAGCGGGTCGTGCGCAGCAGCCGGGTGTCGGCCACCACCAGGGCCAGCAGCACGAGGTTGACCTGCCCGAAGCTGAACGTGTCGCGGACCGGCTCGAACACCGCCACCGCGCACGCCGCCACCGCGAACGCGAACCCGCGCGGCCAGCCGTTGCGGCGCGCGACCGGGTCGACGAGCAGGTACACCAGCGCCGCGCCGGCGCTCGCGTTGACCACCAGGCTGAGCGCGATCGCCGGATGCCAGTCCAGCAGCGCGAGCGGGCTGAGCACCAGCGCGGCGAACGGCGGGTACGTGAAGCCGTAGTTCGTCGGCGGGCGCAGGTAGTCGTACAGCTGGCCGCCGTCGCGCAGCCAGTAGTGCACCGCGCCGTGGTAGACGCCGACGTCGAAGAAGCCGCGGTGCGCCGGCACGTACGCGAGGAACAGCGCGGTGGCGACGGCGAGCCCCGCCACGATCAGCGCACGACGCGTCATGAGGTGGCCGGGATCAGCGGGCGGCGGGGGAGCAGGAGGGCGATCGCGACGGTGGCGCCGAGCAGCGCCTGCGCCACCTGCTCGGCACCCGGTGCGAAGCCGCTGGGCAGCACCACGACCGCGAGGCCCGCGCACGCCGCCGCGGCCACCTGCCGCACCCGACCGTCCGGCGCGGCGGCGGCGAGCGGCACCAGGCCCCACAGCAGGTACCACGGGCGCAGCGCCGGTCCGAACAGGACGATCGCGCCGAGGCCCAGCCCGACCGCGTACACCGGGCCCAGCTCGCGGCGGCGCAGCCACAGGACCGCGCTGACCGCCACGGCCGCCGCGAGACCGGTCCAGCGCCACAGGGGCACGGCGTGCGCGGTGCCCAGCAGGGCGCCGGTGAGCCGGCCGAGCACGCTCGTCGGCGACCAGTTCTCCGGGGACACCGGGGTATTCAGGGCACCGACCCAGCCGTACCCGAGACCGGAAACGGCGGTGACCGCGACGGTGGTGGCCGCGGCGACGGCGGCCGCGTGGATGGTGGCGCGCCACCGGGTGCCGCCGACGAAGAGCAACGCCAGCGCGGCCGGCGCCTTGACCAGCGCGGCGAGCGCGATGAGCGCGGCGCCCACGCCCGGCCGGCGCGCCTGCGCGGCGGCCAGGCCGGCGACGAGCAGGCCGAGCATCAGCGCGTCGTTGTGCGCGCCGGCGACGAGGTGGGCCAGCACGAGCGGGTTGAGCGCGCCCAGCCACAGGGCGGCGGCCGGGTCGACGCCGCAGCGGCGGGCGAGACCGGGCAGCACGGCGGTCAGCAGCGCCACGCCGAGCACCGCGATCAGCCGCATGCCGAGGACACCGACCGCGAGGTGCGCGCCCGCTGCCGCGGCCACGCCGGTCGCCACGAGCAGGAAGAGCGGCCCGTACGGCGTCGGGGTGTGCTGCCAGATGGCCGGTACCTCGGCGGCGAGCGGCCCGCCGTAGGAGGCCGGCCCGAGCTCGTACACGTCGAGGCCGGCGCCGACCATGGCGCCCTGCGCGAGGTAGCTGTAGACGTCGCGGCTGAACAGCGGGGGAGCCAGCAGCAGCGGTGCGGCCCAGAGCACGAGCGTCCGGATCAGGTCGCGCGGCGTCACGTCGGGCAGGAGCTTGCCCACGCGCCACCAGGCCGTGATCAGCAGGACCAGTCCCGTGTACGCGACGACGACGCCCCAGCCGGGGTGGCGGCGCATGATGCCGAACCCTTCCCGGGGAGGGCGCCGGCGGCCAGGCCACCCGCCGCGAGGAGAACCGAGCCCCCCAGGCCCAGAGCGCGGCACTTGGTCAACACGGGTGCAGGCTGTCAGCGGTGGGTGTCGTCGATGCGTCCGGCGGCTGGCCGGCTCGTTACCGGCGGGCGTCCGCCGCGTCCGCGCGCCGATACCAGTAGACTTGCTGGGTCAATCCCCACGAATGAAGAACAAGGCAGGAAATGGCCACCACCAACGACCTGAAGAACGGCCTGGTCCTCAACCTCGACGGCGAGCTGTGGTCCGTCGTGGAGTTCCAGCACGTCAAGCCGGGTAAGGGCGGGGCGTTCGTGCGCACCACGCTGAAGAACGTGCTGTCCGGCAAGGTGGTCGACAAGACGTTCAACGCGGGCACGAAGGTCGACACCGCGACCGTCGACAAGCGCACCATGCAGTACCTGTACGCCGACGGCGACGACTACGTCTTCATGGACCTGCAGACGTACGACCAGATCCACGTGCCCGGCGGCACCGTCGGCGAGGCGGCGAGCTACCTGCTGCCCGAGGCCGAGGCCACCGTGGCGACCCACGAGAACGTGCCGCTCTACATCGAGCTGCCCACCAGCGTGGTGCTGGAGGTCACCTACACCGAGCCGGGCCTGCAGGGCGACCGCTCCACCGGCGGCAACAAGCCGGCCACCGTGGAGACCGGCGCGACCGTGCAGGTGCCGCTGTTCATCACCACCGGCGAGAAGATCAAGGTAGACACGCGCGACGGGCGCTACCTCGGCCGTGCCTGAGGCCCCCAAGTCGCAGATGCCCGCCCGCCGCAAGGCGCGCAAGCGGGCGCTCGACGTCCTGTACGAGGCGGACATGCGCGACATGGCCCCGGGCGAGGTGCTCGACGCGTACGTGAAGCGCATCGAGCAGCCGCGTCCCGAGCACCTCGGGTACGCCATGGGTCTGGTCGAGGGCGTGGCGACACACCTGGACCGGATCGACGAGCTGATCGCCAGCTACGCCGAGGGCTGGACGCTCGACCGGATGCCCGTCGTCGACCGCAACCTGGCCCGCATCGCCGTCTACGAGCTGCTGTACGTCGAGGAGATCGACGACGCGGTGGCCATCACCGAGGCGGTCGAGCTGGCCAAGCAGATGTCCACCGACGACTCGCCCCGCTTCCTCAACGGCATGCTGGGCCGGATCGCAGAGTTCACCCACCACTAGGTCTCGCGCCGCCGTTCGCGCCGCCCTCCGCCGGGCCCTCTTCGCCGGGCCCTCTTCGCCGGGCCCTCTTCGCCGGGCCCTCTTGCCGGGCCCTCTTGCCGGGCCCTTTCTGCCGTCGATCAAGGGCGAATGGTCGTGCTTTGATCTCCAAACCACGACCATTCGCCCTTGATCGACGCGGAAGTCCTTGATCGGCGGAGGCGCGGCGGGCACGTGACCGCTGTTCGGGGTTGTCGGGTCATGACCGGGGGAGTACGGTCCTCGACCGTGCCTCCGCCCCCGCTTTCGCCCAGCGACGAGGAGATCCGGGTCGCGATCGAAGCCCTGCGGTCGGACGCCCGCGAGTGGCTCGACTGGGCCGACGCGCTCGCTCATGCGTCCACTGTGGTCGGTCGGCTGGACCTGACCGCCAACGAGATGTGCGCCCTCAGCGAGATCGTCGGCCTCCCGGAGACGTACGCGGCGCTCCAGCGGCGAGTGGCCGAGCTCGCGACGCAGGGCGCGGCCGGGTTCACGGCGATGGCGGGCGCGCTGATCGCGGCCGCTGACGGGTACGAGCGGGACGAGCGCAACGCCGTGCACCGCATGCTCGGGGCGTGGTAGCCGTGACGATGCCTATGCCGCTGCCCGCTTTCGACGAGTTGATGGCCCGCGTGTGGTGGCTGACCGAGCAGGTCCGGCGGGCCGCCCAGCGGGTGATCGACGGCGCGGTGCGGGCGGCCCGCGCGCTGGCGCCGTTCCTGGTCGACGGGGTGCTCGACCTCGTGCGCGCCTTCGGCGACCTGGTCCGGCGGCTGCTGTCGGCGATCGCCGAGCTGAGCGAGCCGATGGGCCGGCCGGAGCGGGTCTGGGAAACCGGCCGGCGCTGGGTCGAAGACTTCGCCGGCCCGCTCAGCGAACACATCGGCAAGATCGACCCAGACCACCTCGCCGCCGCGTACGAGTGGCAGGGGCGGGCGGCCGGCGCGTACGAGGCGGCCGCGGCCCGCCAGCGCGCCGCGCTCACCGCCCTGCGCGACATCGGCGCCGACGTCGACGTGGCCCTCGCCCGGCTCGCGATCGGCATCTGCGGCCTGTGGGCAGCCGTCGCGGCCGCGCTCGCCTCGGCGCTGGTCCAGCTGATCGGCGCCGGGATCGCCGTCGGCTCCGGCGTGGGCACGCCGGCCGCCGTCATCCTCGCGACCACCTGCGTGGCCACCGCGTGCGCGGGCGTCGCCGGTGGTGCGGCCGCCACGGCGGCGCTCATCGAGTGGGTCAGCGACACGATCACGACGCTGCGCGGCCGGCTGGAGGACCACGAAGCGTTCCCGGACGGTTGGTGGCCGGCGCCGGCGGTGACCCGCTTCGACGACGGCTCCATGTCCGACGGCACGCCCTCGCAGTGGCGCCTCCAGCCCTAACCCACCCACGCTTCGCACTCTCTGCGCCCTTGATCGACGGGGGAGACGGGTGCGGGCGGCCGAGGGCGCGGAGCGGAGGGGCGGGAGTGACTGTGGTGAGTAATTGCCCCGCCAGGGGCAATTACTCACCACGATCGTGCCGGCTATGCCGCGCACCGCGCGGGCTGAGCCCAGCATGCCGCCAGCCGGCCCCACCCAGCGTGCGCCGATCAAGGAATTCCGCGCCGATCAAGGGCAAACGGCCGCGGATCGGAGATCAAAGCACGACCATTCGCCCTTGATCGGCGCGGCGAGCCCTTGATCGGCGCGGCGAGCCCTTGATCGGCGCGGCGAGCCCTTGATCGGCGCGGCGAGCCCTTGATCGGCGCGAAGGGGCCCTTGATCGGGGTACGGCGCCGGGGGAGCGAAGGGGCGCGGGAACGCGAAAGGCACGTGGCCCGGCCGGCCACGTGCCTTTGGTGGTGCGGGGGTGGTTCAGGACGCGAAGAAGGCCCTCGGGTCGGCGACGAGTACGCCGGCCTCGGTCAGGCGCTCGATGAGGCCGGACGGCGAGATGTCGTACACGATGGCCAAGGCCCGCAGGTCGTCGGCGCGGATCGACAGGACCCGGCCGTTGTAGTCGCCCCGCTGCTGCTGGATCGCCCTGGCGTACCGGGCGACGTAGGCGAGCTCCTCGGACACCTCGTCGTAGAGCCGCTCCAGATCCAGGACGATCTTGTTCGTGGGCTCGTGCCGGACGCCGCTGCCGTCGGGCAGCAGTTCCGATACGGGCACGCGGTAGAAGTCCGCCAACTCGGCGAGGCGGGACACGGTGACCGCGCGGTCGCCGCGCTCGTACGAGCCGACGACGACGGCCTTCCAGCGCCCGTTCGACTTCTCCTCCACCCCCTGCAGGGACAGGCCCTGCTGTTGGCGGATGGAGCGCAGGCGGGCGCCCAACGACTTGGCGTACTCAGAGGGCATTCGGACACTCCCAGTGCTGTGGCCCGGGGTTCTCCCCAGCGATTTCGCTACGGAGCGTGACGGTACGGGGATTGAGACACAGCGTCAAGTCCCTGTTAACAGCCGACTGACGTGATCGTGTGCAGTTGCCCGGTTTTGCCGCACTGATTCGTGGCTCAGGGTTGCCCCTCAACGGGCCGGGAAGGAGATCGCTGGTAACGTAGCGTGCGGCCAAATCCGGTAATCGACACCCTTTAAGGCCCGTCCCGTGAGGCGGGAAGGAGTGACCGCCAGTGGCATTGTCGCAGGCTGCCCAGCCGCGCACGATCCTCTCCACCAGCGACGTCAAACGCGTGATCGACCGCATCGCCCACCAGATCCTGGAAAAGACCCAGGGGCGCAGGACACGGTCCTGTTCGGCATCCCGACCCGGGGTATCCCGCTCGCCCGGCGGCTCGCCGACCGCATCCGCACCTTCGAGGGCGTCGATGTCCCGGTGGGTGTGTTGGACATCACTCTCTACCGCGACGATCTGCGGCGCCAGGCGACCCGGGCGATCGGGCCGACCGAGGTGCCGCCCGCCGGCGTCGACGGCCGCCGCGTGATCCTGGTCGACGACGTCCTCTTCTCCGGCCGTACGGTCCGGGCCGCCCTCGACGCGCTCAGCGACATCGGGCGCCCGCGCTCGGTGCAGCTCGCCGTCCTCGTCGACCGCGGGCACCGGGAGCTGCCGATCCGCGCCGACTACGTCGGCAAGAACATCCCGACGGCGCTCAGCGAGAGCGTCAAGGTCGCCCTCGACGAGATCGACGGCGCGGACGAGGTCCGGCTCTACGGAGGGGCACCCCAATGAAGCACCTGCTGAGCGCCGCCGACCTCGACGCGGCCACCGCCACGCTCGTACTGGACACGGCCGCCGAGATGGCGACCCTGGCCGGCCGCGAGGTCAAGAAGCTGCCCACGCTGCGCGGCCGCACCGTGGTCAACCTGTTCTACGAGGACTCGACGCGCACCCGGATCTCGTTCGAGGCGGCCGCCAAGCGCCTGTCCGCCGACGTCATCAACTTCTCGGCCAAGGGGTCGAGCGTGTCCAAGGGGGAGAGCCTCAAGGACACCGCGCTCACCCTGCAGGCCATGGGCGCCGACGCGGTCGTCATCCGGCACTCCGCCTCGGGCGCGCCGTACCGGCTGGCCACCTGGGTCGACGGCTCGGTGGTCAACGCCGGCGACGGCACCCACGAGCACCCGACGCAGGCGCTGCTCGACGCGTACACGATGAGGTCCCGGCTGGGCCGGCTGGCCGGCCTGTCCGTCGCGGTCGTCGGGGACGTGCTGCACAGCCGGGTCGCCCGCTCGAACGTCCTGCTGCTGTCGACGCTCGGCGCCAAGGTGACCCTGGTGGGGCCGCCCACGCTGATCCCGGACGACCTCGGCACCGAGGTGTCGTACGACCTGGACGCGGTCCTGCCGGAGTCGGACGTCGTGATGATGCTGCGGGTCCAGCGGGAACGCATGGCGGACTCCTACTTCCCGTCGGCCCGCGAGTACGCCCGCCGGTACGGCCTGGACGGTCCGCGGATGCGCCGGCTGCCCGAGCACGCCATCGTTATGCACCCCGGCCCGATGAACCGCGGCATGGAGATCGCCCCGGAGGTCGCCGACTCGGCCCGCTCCACCATCGTCGAACAGGTCGCCAACGGGGTCTCCGTGCGGATGGCCGTCCTCTACCTGCTACTGGGAGGCAAATCGTGAAGCACCTCCTCAAGGGAGTCTCGGTCCTCGGCCGGCACCGGGCCGACCTGCTGATAAAGGACGGCAAGGTATCCGGCGACGGCGACGTCAAAGGCGCCGACGTCATCGACGCGGACGGGCTGATCGCGCTGCCCGGCCTGGTCGACCTGCACACGCATTTGCGCGAGCCGGGCCGGGAGGACGCCGAGACGGTGGAGACCGGCTCGCGGGCGGCCGCGCTGGGCGGCTACACGGCGGTGTGCGCGATGGCCAACACCTCGCCGGTCGCCGACACCGCGGGGTGGTCGAGCAGGTGTACCGGCTGGGCCGCGAGGCGGGGCTGGTGGACGTGCAGCCGATCGGGGCGGTCACGGTCGGGCTGGCCGGCGAGCGCCTCGCCGAGCTGGGCGCGATGGCCACCTCCGCCGCCGCGGTGCGGATCTTCTCCGACGACGGCCACTGCGTGTCCGACCCGCGGCTGATGCGCCGGGCGCTGGAGTACGTCAAGGCGTTCGACGGGGTGATCGCCCAGCACGCCGAGGAGCCCCGGCTCACCGAGGGCGCGCAGATGCACGAGGGGCAGGTGTCGATCCGGCTCGGGCTGGCCGGCTGGCCGGCGGTGGCCGAGGAGGCGATCATCGCCCGGGACGTGCTGCTCGCCGAGCACGTCGGCAGCCGCCTGCACGTCTGCCACGTGTCCACCGCGGGCAGCGTCGAGGTGCTGCGCCACGCCAAGGCGCGCGGCGTCCGCGTGACGGCCGAGGTCACCCCGCACCATCTGCTGTTGACCGACGAGCGGGCCACCAGCTACGACCCGGTTTTCAAGGTCAATCCCCCTTTGCGTACGTCTGCCGACGTCACCGCGCTGAGAGAGGCGCTGCGGGAGGGCGTCATCGACGTCGTCGCCACCGACCACGCCCCGCACGCCGTGGAGGACAAGGAGTGCGAGTGGGCGTACGCCCGGCCGGGCATGCTCGGGCTGGAGACGGCGCTGTCGATCGTGCTCGACGTGATCGGCGACGATTGGGACCTGATCGCGGAGCGGATGTCGCGCATGCCGGCCCGGATCGCCGGGCTGAGCGAGCACGGGCACGACCCGGCCCCCGGAGCGATGGCCAACCTGACGCTGGTCGACCCGGCCGCCCGCCGCACCATCGAACCGGCCGAGTCGGCGAGCCGCAGCCGCAACACCCCGTACGCCGGCATGACGCTGCCCGGCCGGATCGTCGCGACGTTCCTGCGCGGCGAGCCGACGGTGCTCGACGGAAAGGCGGTTCGGTAGATGCGGCGGCGACCAGCGATCCTCGTCCTGGAGGACGGGCGGACGTTCCACGGCGAGGCGTACGGCGCGGTCGGCGAGACGTTCGGCGAGGCGGTGTTCACCACCGGCATGACCGGCTACCAGGAGACGCTGACCGACCCGTCGTACCACCGGCAGGTCGTCGTGCAGACCGCCCCGCACATCGGCAACACCGGCGTGAACGGCGAGGACGACGAGTCCGACCGGATCTGGGTCGCCGGGTACGTCGTGCGCGACCCGGCCCGGATCGGCTCGAACTGGCGCGCCACCGGCGGGCTGGAGGACCGGCTCGCCGTCGAGGGCGTGGTCGGCATCTGCGGCATCGACACCCGGGCGCTGACCCGGCACCTGCGCGAGCGCGGCGCGATGCGGGTCGGTGTGTCCAGTGTGGAGACCGACCCGGCGGGGCTGCGCGAGCGGGTGCTCGCCTCGCCCGAGATGGTCGGTGCCGACCTGTCCGCCGAGGTCACCACGCGCGAGGCGTACACGGTGAAAGCCGACGGCCCGCACCGGCTCACGGTGGCCGCGCTGGACCTGGGCATCAAGCGCAACGTGCCGCGGCGGCTCGCCGCCCGCGGCGTCACCACGCACGTGCTGCCGGCGTCGTCCACGGTGGACGACCTGCTGGCGGTCGGCCCGGACGCGGTGTTCTTCTCGCCCGGTCCGGGCGACCCGGCCACCGCCGACCACCCGGTCGCGCTGGCCCGTGAGGTGATGCGGCGCCGGATCCCGCTGTTCGGCATCTGCTTCGGCAGCCAGATCCTCGGCCGGGCGCTGGGCTTCGGCACCTACAAGCTCCGGTACGGCCACCGCGGCATCAACCAGCCGGTGCTGGACCGGACCACCGGCAAGGTGGAGGTCACCTCGCACAACCACGGCTTCGCCGTGCAGGCGCCGCTGGACCAGGTGGTGGACACCGAGTTCGGCAAGATCGAGGTCTCCCACGTCTGCCTGAACGACAACGTGGTCGAAGGGCTGCGGGCGCTGGACGTGCCCGCGTTCACCGTGCAGTACCACCCCGAGGCGGCGGCCGGTACGCACGACGCCGACTACCTGTTCGATAGGTTCGTGGAGTTGACCAACAATGCCTAAGCGGACGGATATCCAGCACGTCCTCGTCATCGGGTCCGGGCCCATCGTCATCGGGCAGGCGTGCGAGTTCGACTATTCCGGCACCCAGGCGTGCCGGGTCCTGCGCGCCGAGGGGTTGCGGGTCAGCCTGGTCAACTCCAACCCGGCGACCATCATGACCGACCCCGAGTTCGCCGACGCCACGTACGTCGAGCCGATCACGCCGGAGTTCGTCGAGCTGGTCATCGCGCGGGAGAAGCCGGACGCGATCCTGCCCACGCTGGGCGGGCAGACCGCGCTCAACACCGCGGTGGCGTTGCACGAGTCCGGCGTGCTGGACAAGTACGGCGTGGAGCTGATCGGCGCGAACATCGACGCGATCCGCCGCGGCGAGGACCGGCAGCTGTTCAAGGAGATCGTGGCCCGCGCCGGTGGTGAGACCCCGCGCAGCCGGGTGTGCCGGTCCATGGACGAGGTGCGGGAGACCGCCGTCGAGCTGGGGCTGCCGGTGGTGATCCGGCCGTCGTTCACGATGGGTGGGCTGGGCTCGGGCATGGCGCACACCGACGAGGACCTGGAGCGCATCGCCGGCGCCGGCCTTTCCGCGTCGCCGGTGCACGAGGTGCTGATCGAGGAGAGTGTGCTCGGCTGGAAGGAGTACGAGCTGGAGCTGATGCGCGACCGGCACGACAACGTGGTGGTCGTCTGCTCCATCGAGAACGTCGACCCGATGGGCGTGCACACCGGCGACAGCGTCACGGTGGCGCCCGCGATGACGCTGACCGACCGGGAGTACCAGCGGCTGCGCGACCTCGGCATCGCGGTGCTGCGCGAGGTGGGTGTCGACACCGGTGGCTGCAACATCCAGTTCGCGGTGCAGCCGTCGACGGGGCGCCTGGTCGTCATCGAGATGAACCCGCGGGTGTCCCGTTCCTCGGCGCTGGCGTCCAAGGCGACCGGCTTCCCGATCGCCAAGATCGCGGCGAAGCTGGCCATCGGGTACACGCTCGACGAGATCCCCAACGACATCACCGCCGAGACGCCGGCCGCGTTCGAGCCGGCGCTCGACTACGTGGTGGTGAAGATCCCGCGGTTCGCGTTCGAGAAGTTCCCCGGCGCCGACCCCGAGCTGACCACGACGATGAAGTCGGTCGGCGAGGCGATGTCGCTGGGCCGCAACTTCACCGAGGCGCTGAACAAGGCGATGCGCTCGATGGAGACGAAGGCGGCCGGGTTCTGGACCGTGCCCGACCCGGTCCAGTCCTTGGACGAAACGCTGGCGGCCCTGCGCACCCCGCACGACGGCCGGCTCTACACGGTCGAGCGGGCGCTGCGGCTGGGCGCGACGGTGGCGCAGGTGGCGCAGGCCACGGGCGGGATCGATCCGTGGTTCCTGGACCAGATCGCCTCGCTCGTGGACCTGCGGGCGGAGATCGCCGCCGCCCCCGTACTCGATGAAGTGCTCCTGCGGCGGGCCAAGCGCGCCGGGCTGTCGGACCGGCAGCTCGCGGCGCTGCGGCCGGAGTTCGCCGGCGAGGACGGCATCCGGACGCTGCGGCACCGGCTCGGCCTGCGGCCGGTCTACAAGACGGTCGACACGTGCGCGGCCGAGTTCGCGGCGCGGACGCCGTACCACTACTCGTCGTACGACGAGGAGACCGAGGTGGCCCCGTCGGACCGGCCCAAGGTGCTGATCCTCGGCTCCGGGCCGAACCGGATCGGGCAGGGCATCGAGTTCGACTACTCGTGCGTGCACGCGGTCATGGCCCTGCGGGAGGCCGGCTACGAGACCGTCATGGTCAACTGCAACCCGGAGACGGTCTCCACCGACTACGACACCGCCGACCGGCTGTACTTCGAGCCGCTCACGTTCGAGGACGTGCTGGAGGTGTGGCACGCCGAGCAGGCGTCCGGCCTCGACGCGGGCGGTCCCGGGGTGGTCGGCGTGATCGTCCAGCTCGGCGGGCAGACCCCGCTCGGGCTCGCGCAGCGGCTCAAGGACGCCGGCGTGCCGATCGTCGGCACCAGTCCCGAGTCGATCCACCTGGCCGAGCACCGCGGCGCCTTCGGCGCGGTCCTGGGCAAGGCCGGCCTGCGGGCGCCCGCGCACGGCACCGCCACGTCGTTCGAGGAGGCGCGGGCGATCGCGGACGAGATCGGGTACCCGGTGCTCGTCCGCCCGTCCTACGTGCTCGGTGGGCGCGGCATGGAGATCGTGTACGACGAGCCGACGCTGCGCGACTACATCGGCCGGGCGACGGAGATCTCCCCGGACCACCCGGTGCTGGTCGACCGGTTCCTCGACGACGCGATCGAGATCGACGTGGACGCGCTCTGCGACGCGGACGGCGTCGTCTACATCGGCGGCGTGATGGAGCACATCGAGGAGGCCGGCATCCACTCCGGCGACTCGTCGTGCGCGCTGCCGCCGATCACCCTGGCGGGCTCGCACATCGCGCAGGTGCGCCGGTACACCGAACAGATCGCCCGGGGTGTCGGGGTGCGCGGGTTGCTCAACGTCCAGTACGCCCTCAAGGACGACGCCCTGTACGTCCTGGAGGCCAACCCGCGCGCCTCGCGTACCGTGCCGTTCGTCTCCAAGGCGACCGCGGTGCCGCTGGCCAAGGCGGCGAGCCGGATCATGCTCGGTGCCACCATCGCGGACCTGCGCCGGGAAGGGCTGTTGCCGCCCACCGGGGACGGCGCCGAGCTGCCCGACGGGGCGCCGATCGCGGTGAAGGAGGCGGTGCTGCCGTTCAAGCGGTTCCGCACCCCGTCCGGCAAGGGCGTGGACAACCTGCTCGGCCCGGAGATGAAGTCCACCGGCGAGGTGATGGGCATCGACGCCGGCTTCGGGCAGGCGTTCGCCAAGTCGCAGGCCGCGGCGTACGGGTCGCTGCCGACCAAGGGCCGGATCCTGGTCACCGTCGCCAACCGGGACAAGCGGGCCATGGTCTTCCCGGTCAAGCGCCTAGCCGACCTCGGCTTCGAGATCGTCGCCACCTCGGGCACCGGCGACGTGCTGCGCCGGTACGGCATCGCGGTCTCCGTCGTGCCCAAGCACTACGAGGCGACGGAGACGGACGCCGTCTCGCTCATCGCGGCCGGGGAGGTCGCGCTGGTCATCAACACCCCGCAGGGTTCGGGGGCCAGCGCCCGCTCCGACGGGTACGAGATCCGCAGCGCCGCCGTGACCGCGGACATCCCGTGCATCACCACCGTGCCGGGGGTGACCGCCGCGGTGATGGGCATCGAGGCGCTGATCCGCGGCGACATGACGGTGCGGCCCCTGCAGGAGTTGCATCTGGCTTTGCGGGCGGGTCGGTGATCTACGACCTCGCCCGCTCGGCGCTCTTCCGGATCGGCGGCGGGGACGCCGAGGCGGCGCACGAGTGGACCTTGCGCCGCCTCTCGACCCTGCCGCCGTGGGCGCTGTCGCTGCTGCGCCGCCGGTACTTCGTGCCGGCCCCGGTGCGGGTCTTCGGGGTGGACTTCCCCAACCCGGTGGGGCTCGCCGCCGGCATGGACAAGAACGGCGTGGCGCTGCCCGCGTGGGGTGCGCTGGGCTTCGGCTTCGTCGAGGTGGGGACGGTGACCGCGCACGCGCAGCCCGGCAACCCCCGTCCCCGGCTGTTCCGGGATCCGGCCAATCTGGCGGTGATCAACCGGATGGGTTTCAACAACCTGGGCGCGGCTTCCCTGGCTCAGCGGATTTCGGACTATTCGGGCGTGCCGCTGGGGATCTCGCTGGGCAAGTCGAAGGTGACCCCGCTGGAGTCCGCGGTCGACGACTACCTCGACTCGTACAAGGCGGTCCGGGACTACGCCTCGTACATCGCCGTGAACGTCTCCTCGCCCAACACGCCGGGCCTGCGGGAGTTGCAGGACCGTTCGCACCTGGACGGGCTGCTGGCGGCGCTCGTGGGCGGCCCGCCGGTGCTCGTGAAGATCGCCCCCGACCTGACCGAGCAGGCGATCGGCGAGGTGCTCCAGGTCTGCGCCGACCGGGGCGCCGCCGGCGTGATCGCGACGAACACCACGCTGTCCCGCGACGGCGTGCCACCGGGCGCCTTCGCGGACCAGGCCGGCGGGCTGTCCGGGCGGCCACTGACCGGGCGGGCCCGCGACGTGGTGGCCTTCGTGCACAAACAGACCGGGGGAAAGCTGCCGGTCATCGGCGTGGGCGGCATCCTGGACCCGGACGACGCCGTACGCCTCTTCGACGCGGGAGCCGCCCTCGTGCAGCTCTACACCGGCTTCATCTACCGCGGCCCAGCCCTGGTCCGCGCGATAGCCCGGTCATGATCGCGATGATCAGGGATCCGCTCTCGCGACACGCCGCGACACGCCCGAGCCACTCCCTGATCAACGGGGGATAAGGGGGACCGGGGTGGAGGAGTTGCTCGCGCTGGACAGGGCGCACGTGTGGCATCCGTACGCGCCGATGCCGGGGGTCAGCGAGCCGCTCGTCGTGGACAGCGCCAGCGGGGTGCGGATCCGGCTCGCGGACGGGCGGGAGCTTGTTGACGGGATGGCGTCTTGGTGGGCGGCCATTCATGGGTATCGGCATCCGGTGTTGGACGCGGCGGTCACCGACCAAGTGGGGCGGATGAGCCATGTGATGTTCGGCGGGCTTACCCACGAGCCGGCCGTGGCGCTGGCCAAGACCCTTGTGGACGTTTCGCCGGCCGGGTTGGAGCACGTGTTCCTGTGCGACTCCGGGTCGGTCAGCGTCGAGGTGGCGGTCAAGATGGCGCTGCAGTACCAGCGCTCCCGCGGCCGGCCCGAGAAGCACCGGCTGGCCACCTGGCGGGGCGGGTACCACGGGGACACGTTCCATCCGATGAGCGTGTGCGACCCGGTCGGCGGCATGCACCAGCTCTGGACCGACGTACTGCCCCGGCAGATCTTCGCGCCGGCGCCGCCCGACGGGTTCGATCATCCTAAAAGCGACGAATACGTAGAAATACTGCGAAGAGAACTGGAAGCACACGCCCACGAGATCGCCGCGGTCATCGTGGAGCCGGTCGTGCAGGGGGCCGGCGGGATGCGCTTCCACAGCCCGGCCTACCTGACCGCCCTGCGCGAGCTGACCACGGCGTACGACGTTCTGCTGATCTTCGACGAGATCGCGAGCGGCTTCGGGCGTACCGGTGCGTTTTTCGCCGCCGACCACGCCGGCGTGACCCCGGACATCATGTGCGTGGGCAAGGCGCTGACCGGCGGTTATCTGAGCCTGGCCGCGGCCCTGTGCACGGCGGAGGTCGCCGCCGGGATCTCCCGGGGTGCGGTGCCGGTGCTGGCGCACGGGCCGACGTTCATGGGCAACCCGCTCGCCTGTGCCGTCGCGAACGCCTCCATAGGGCTGCTCCGGGACGGGGACTGGGCGGGTGAGGTAAAGAGGATCGAGGCGGCGTTACGGGCCGGCCTGGCGCCTCTGGAGGGCGCTGCCGGGGTCCTTGACGTCCGGGTGCTCGGTGCGATCGGCGTCGTCCAGCTGGACCGGCCGGTGGACATGGCGGCGGCGACGGCCGCGGCGGTGGCCGAGGGCGTGTGGTTGCGGCCGTTCCGGGACCTGATCTACACGATGCCGCCGTACGTGGCGGACGACGACGACGTCGCCCGGATCACCCGGGCGATCGGGAAGGCGACCAGAGAGGCGTGAGGCGTGGAGAGCTTCGGTACGCGGCTGCGGCGGGCGATGGACGAGCGGGGGCCGCTGTGCGTGGGCGTGGACCCGCACCCGGGCTGCTGGAGCGGTGGGGCCTGCGGGACGACGCGGACGGGTTGGCGGCGTTCTGCGAGCGGGTCGTGGAGGCCCTCGGCGAGCGCGTGGCGGTGGTCAAGCCGCAATCGGCGTTTTTCGAACGGCACGGATCCCGAGGCGTGGCCATCCTTGAGTCAACTATCCGACAGTTTCGGAATTTTGGTTGTCTCGTTCTCCTCGACGTGAAGCGCGGAGATATCGGTTCCACGGTCCGCGCGTACGCCGACGCGTACCTGGATCCATCCAGCTCTTTATATGTCGACGCGATCACCGCGAGTCCCTACCTGGGAGTAGGTTCGCTGGCACCGATGTTCGAGACGGCGGCCGCGCACGGCGGTGGCGTCTTCGTCCTCGCGCTGACGTCCAACCCGGAAGGACCGTCCGTGCAGCACGCGGTCGGGCCGGACGGCCGGACCGTCGCGCAGACCGTCATCGACGAGATTTCCCAGCTCAACAGGGGTGCGCAGCCGCTGGGCAGCTTCGGATTGGTGGTCGGGGCGACGGTCGGGGCGACCGGACACGACCTCTCCGGGGTGGGCGGGCCACTGCTCGCGCCGGGGCTCGGCGCGCAGGGCGCCACGCCGGATGATCTACGAACGGTCTTTTCCGGGAACCTTCCGGCGGTCCTGCCGTCGTACTCTCGGGAGGTGCTCGCTCACGGTCCGGACACCGTGGCCCTGCAAGCTGCGGCGGAGCGGGCGCTGGCCGAGTGCCGGGCGGTCCTGACCGGTGCCGCAGGGTGATGCCGGTATCACGATTGCGTGATCATGGCGCGCCGACGTTGCCGAAAACGTCGCTGAACCGCTAGTTTTCCCGGCGCCGGGAATCACATGCCCCTTTGGTTCCGGGCCACACCATGTTTCACAGATGCGACGGTGGTATGCCGTCGCGATAGGGACCTGAGGAGAACTGGTGCCGCTCCCGTCACTGAGCCCCGAACAGCGTGCAGCCGCGCTGGAGAAGGCTGCGGAGATCCGCAAGGCCCGCGCTGAGCTGAAGGAGCAGCTCAAGCAGGGCAAGACCACCCTCGCCGCCGTACTCGAACGTGCCGAGTCCGACGACGTCGTAGGCAAGCTCAAGGTCTCGGCCGTGCTGCAGGCGCTCCCGGGTATCGGCAAGATTCGAGCGACCCAGATCATGGAGAAGCTCAAGATTGCCGACAGCCGGCGCCTGCGCGGACTCGGCGAGCAGCAGCGTAAGGCGCTGCTTGGGGAGTTCGCTTCGAACTGATCCACTGCACCGTGTAGAAACAAGCAGTGAGCATGGAAGACGACGCGCGCCCGGAAGCGGCTCGCCTCACCGTCCTGTCCGGCCCCTCTGGAGTCGGGAAGGACAGCGTGATCGAGTTGATCCGGGCGCGCTCGCCGTGGGTGTGGCTGTCCGTGTCCGTCACCACCCGGAAGATGCGTGACTACGAGGTCGACGGCGTGCACTACTTCTTCGTCGACCGGACCGAGTTCGAGCGGATGGCCGCCAGCGGACAGCTGCTGGAGTGGGCCGAGTTCGCCGGCAACCTGTACGGGACGCCGCGCGGCCCCGTCGAGGCGCGGCTGCACGAGGGCGAGCCGGTGCTCCTCAAGATCGACCTTCAGGGCGCCCGGCAGGTCCGGGCCGCGATGCCGGAGGCCCAGCTCGTCTTCCTCGCCCCGCCGAGCGTCGAGGAGCTCAAGCGGCGGCTCATCGGCCGCGGCACCGACGACGAGGAGACCATCCGGCGCCGGCTGGTCCACGCCGACGAGGAGCTGGCCGCCGAGCGCGAATTCGATGTGACGGTGGTCAACGACTACGTCGAGCGTGCCGCGGACGAACTGGTAAGCTTGCTCGGTTCATCCTTTCTGACCCCGGCACGTCCGGGTTCGACAAGCTGACACAGAAGGATCCACGTGGGTTCCGTCGCAAATCCCGAAGGCATCACCAACCCGCCTATCGACGAGCTGCTCGAAAAGACGTCGTCGAAGTACGCGCTGGTCATCTTCGCCGCCAAGCGCGCGCGTCAGGTCAACGCCTACTACAGCCAGCTCGGCGAGGGCCTGCTGGAGTACGTCGGCCCGCTGGTGGAGACCACGCCCCAGGAGAAGCCGCTCTCCATCGCCATGCGCGAGATCAACGCGGGGCTGCTCACCGCCGAGCCGACTGACAACCCGTAAGGCAGTGGCCGCGGTAGTCCTCGGGGTGGGCGGTGGTATCGCCGCCTACAAGTCCTGCGAGCTGCTGCGGCTTTTCACGGAATCGGGCCACGCGGTCCGCGTCGTGCCGACCGCGTCCGCCCTCCGTTTCGTCGGGGCACCCACCTGGGCCGCGTTGTCCGGCCAGCCGGTCGCCGACGACGTGTGGGCGCAGGTGCACGAGGTGCCACACGTGCGGATCGGCCAAAACGCCGACTTGGTCGTGGTCGCGCCGGCCACCGCCGACCTGCTCGCCAAGGCGGCCCACGGGCTCGCCGACGACCTGCTCACCAACACGCTGCTCACCGCCCGGTGCCCGGTCGTGTACGCGCCGGCCATGCACACCGAGATGTGGGAGCACGCCGCCACCGCGGCCAACGTCGCCACCCTCCGCGCCCGCGGCGCGATCGTCATCGAGCCCGCCGTCGGGCGCCTGACCGGCGCCGACTCCGGCAAGGGCCGCCTGCCCGAGCCGGCCGAGATCTTCGCGCTGGCACGCCGGGTGCTCGCGCGCGGCGGCGTCCACGCGGATCTGGCCGGCCGCCACGTCGTCGTCACCGCCGGGGGTACGCGCGAGCCGCTCGACCCGGTCCGGTTCCTGGGCAACCGTTCCTCCGGCAAGCAGGGGTACGCGTTCGCGCGTACCGCCGCGGCCCGGGGTGCCCGGGTCACGCTGATCAGCGCCAACGTGGCCCTGCCCGACCCGGCCGGCGTCGACGTGGTGCGGATCGGCACCACCGAGGACCTGCGCAAGGCGGCCGTGGAAGCCGCCGCCGGGGCCGACGCGGTCGTCATGGCCGCCGCGCCCGCCGACTTCCGCCCGGCCGTCTACTCCGACTCGAAGATCAAGAAGTCGGACGACGGCGGTGCGCCGGTGATCGAGCTGGTCACGAACCCCGACGTGGCCGCCGAGCTGGGCGAGCGCAAGCGTCCCGGCCAGGTGCTGGTGGCGTTCGCCGCCGAGACCGGGGAGGGCGACGAGGCGCTCGCCAACGCCCGCGCCAAGCTGGCCCGCAAGCGCGCCGACCTCATCGTGCTCAACCGGGTGGGCGTCGACCGGGTGTTCGGCGCGGACGCGAATGCCGCTACGGTTATCGGGGCCGATGGGTCCCTCACCGATCTGCCCGAACAGCCGAAGGACGATCTCGCCGACGCCGTCTGGGATCTCGTAATAACCCACTTAACCCATACGTCATAAGCGGTAGCGAGGCTGTTGGCCTAGACTCTCGCGACAAAGGATTTCGACCCTTTAAGGAGCACCGTGGCACGCCGCCTGTTCACCTCCGAGTCGGTCACGGAGGGCCACCCCGACAAGATCGCTGACCAGATCAGCGACGGCATCCTCGACGCGCTGCTCGCACAGGACCCGCGCAGCCGGGTCGCGGTGGAGACCCTCATCACGACCGGCCAGGTGCACGTGGCCGGCGAGGTGACCACGCAGGCGTACGCGGACATCCCGGCGATCGTCCGCGAGACCATCCTGGGCATCGGGTACGACTCGTCCAAGAAGGGCTTCGACGGCGCGTCCTGCGGCGTGAGCGTGTCGATCGGGTCCCAGTCGCCCGACATCGCCCAGGGCGTCGACAGCGCCATCGAGCTGCGCAGCGGCTCGTCGGAGAGCGCGCTGGACGCGCAGGGCGCCGGCGACCAGGGCATGATGTTCGGCTTCGCGTGCAGCGAGACGCCCGAGCTGATGCCGCTGCCGATCGCGCTCGCGCACCGGCTGGCCCGGCGGCTGTCGGCGACCCGCAAGGACGGCACGATCCCGTACCTGCGGCCGGACGGCAAGACCCAGGTGACGGTGGAGTACGACGGGCTGCGGCCGGTCCGGCTCGACACGGTCGTCGTGTCCAGCCAGCACGCCGCCGACATCTCGCTGGAGTCGCTGCTCACCCCGGACGTGCGCGAGCACGTGATCGCCCCCGAGCTGGAGGGCCTGGGCCTGGACACCGAGGGCTACCGGCTGCTGGTCAACCCGACCGGGCGCTTCGAGATCGGCGGCCCGATGGGCGACGCCGGCCTCACCGGCCGGAAGATCATCGTGGACACCTACGGCGGGTACGCCCGGCACGGCGGCGGCGCGTTCTCCGGCAAGGACCCGTCGAAGGTCGACCGCTCCGCGGCGTACGCGATGCGCTGGGTCGCCAAGAACGTCGTGGCGGCCGGCCTGGCCGAGCGGGTCGAGGCGCAGGTCGCGTACGCGATCGGCAAGGCCCAGCCGGTGAGCCTGTTCGTCGAGACGTTCGGCACCGAGAACGTCCCCGTGGACCGCATCGAAAAGGCCATCAAGGAGGTCTTCGACCTGAGGCCCGCAGCGATCATCCGCGACCTGGACCTCCTCCGCCCGATCTACCAGCAAACCGCCGCCTACGGCCACTTCGGCCGAGACCTCCCCGACCTCACCTGGGAACGAGTAGACCGCGCCGCCGACCTCAAGAGCGCCGCCGGCGCGTAGCGCCCCGCGCCCCGCGCTCGCCGCGCGCCCCGCGCTCGCCGCGCGCCCCGCGCCGCGCTCGCCCCGTTGATCAGGGAGTAGCTCGGGCGTGTTGCGGCGCGCCAGGGGAGGTGGTCCCTGATCATCGCGATCTTGGCGGTGCCGCACGGCAGAATGGCGCGGTGACGACGCGCAAGCAGAGCGACCGGCAGCCCAGTGCGCGGCTGCCGGTCGCGCGCGTCTGCGTGGACGTGCCGCTGGCGCACCTGGACCGGCCGTTCGACTACCTGGTGCCGGCGGAGCTGGACGAGGGCGCCCAGCCCGGCACCCGGGTCAAGGTGCGCTTCTCCGGCCAGCTGGTGGACGGCTGGCTGCTGGAGCGCGCCGAGGAGTCCGGGCACGACGGCCGGCTGGCGTACGTGGAGCGGCTCGTCTCCCCCGAAGTGGTCCTCAGTCCGGAGATAGCCCGGCTGGCCCGCGCGGTGGCCGACCGCTACGCCGGCAACCTCGCCGACGTGCTCCGATCGGCGGTGCCACCGCGCCACGCGCGTGCCGAGGCCGCCGGGCCCGCGCCCGCCGCGCCCGCGCCCGCCGACGTCAAGATCGACAGCGACGGGTGGGCCGTCTACCACGCCGCCGGGTTCCTCACCGCGCTCGGCGAGGGCCGCCCGGCGCGCGCCGTATGGTCGGCGCTGCCCGGGGAGGACTGGGCGCGGCGTTTCGCCGAGGCGATGGCCGCCGCCGTTAGCGCGGGGAAAGGCGCCGTCGCCGTCGTCGCCGACGCGCGGGACCTGGATCGGCTGGACGCCGCCCTCACCAGCACGCTCGGGCCGGGCCGGCACGTGGCGCTGTCCGCGGCGCTGGGGCCGGCCAAGCGGTACCGGGCGTTCCTGGCCGCCAGCCGAGGGCAGGTGCCGGTCGTGGTGGGCACCCGGGCGGCCATGTTCGCCCCGGTCGCCGACCTCGGCCTGGTGGCGATCTGGGACGACGGGGACGACCTGCACGCCGAGCCCCGGGCGCCGTACCCGCACGCCCGGGACGTGCTGCTCACCCGCGCCCAGCTGGCCGGCGCCGCGGCCCTGCTCGGCGGGTACGCGCGCACCGGTGAGGCCCAGCAGCTCGTCGAGACCGGCTGGGCGAAGGAGATCGTGGCACCCCGGGAGACCGTGCGCGCGCGTACCCCCGCGGTGTCCCCGACCGGCGACGACCCGCAGCTGGCCCGCGACCCGGCGGCGGAAACGGCGCGGCTGCCCAGCGTGGCCTGGGAGGCCGCCCGCGCCGCGCTCAAGGCCGACGCCCCGGTGCTCGTGCAGGTCCCGCGCCGGGGCTACCTGCCGTCGATCGCGTGCGCCGCCTGCCGTACCCCGGCTCGGTGCCCGCACTGCGCGGGGCCCCTCGCGCTGCGCTCGTCGCACGCGGTGCCGAGCTGCCAGTGGTGCGGCCGGGTGTCGGCCGCGTATTCGTGCCCGCAGTGCGGCGGGCGGCGGCTGCGCGCCTCGGTCGTGGGCGCCCGGCGCACGGCGGAGGAGTTGGGCCGGGCGTTCCCGGGGGTGCCGGTGCGCACGTCCGGGCGCGACGAGGTGCTGGCCGAGGTGCCGGACGCCGCGGCGGTCGTGGTCGCCACGCCGGGGGCCGAGCCGATCGCGGCCGGCGGCTACGGCGCGGTGCTGCTGCTGGACACCTGGGCCCTGCTGACCCGCGCCGACCTGCGGGCCACCGAGGAGGCGCTGCGCCGCTGGATGAACGCCGCCGGGCTGGCGCGGCCGAGCGGCCGCGTCGTCATCGCCGCCGACGGCTCGCTGCCGCCGGTCCAGGCGCTGCTGCGGTGGGACCCTTCCTGGTACGCGGGGCGCGAGCTGGCCGAGCGCCGGGAGCTGGGCTTCCCGCCGGCCGCCCGGATGGCGAGCCTCACCGGGGTGCCGGAGGCGGTGGCGGACCTGCTGGCGATCGCCCACCTGCCCGACGGGGCGGAGGTGCTCGGGCCGGTGCCGGCGGGGAGAAGCAGGAACGCATGCTGATCCGGGTCGCGCGCGGAAAGGCGGCCGCCCTGGCCAAGGCGCTGCACGAGGCCGCCGGGGTGCGCACCGCCCGCAAGGCCGCGCAGGCGGTGCGCATCCAGGTCGACCCCTGGACCTGCTGTGACTCAGCGCAGGGCGCGGGGGTCCGGGTGCAGGGACTGCGGCAGGCGGATCGTGATGAACTCGTTGTTGTCCGGCTGGCCCGGCGTGCGGCCCGACGAGGACGGGTAGTTGTTGTCGTTGAGGACCGCGATCGTGCGCTCGTCGAGCAGCAGGACGTCCTCGATCGTCACGAACGGGAAGCGGAAGACCTCGCCGAAGCCGCCCAGCCGGCGCGGGTTCGCGATGTTGAGCAGGTCGACGAGCAGCGTCTTGTCCAGCGCGCCGTCGCCGTCCTTGTCCCGGCGGTCGGCCAGGTAGATCTTCTTGACCAGGGCGGCGTCGCCCTGCCCGCCGTCGCGCTCGATGATCAGGAACCGGTTGGCGTCGACCGCGATCGCGTCGCCGATCGCGTGGTTGGGCGCGTCGAGCCGGTAGACCCACCGCTGGCCGGTGTACGCGCCGGCGCGCGTGTCGAACTCGTACAGGCGCAGCGAGCCGGCCGGGTCGCCGGTGACCGTCCCCTCCAGCAGCGGGTACAGGTAGCGGCCGTCGGGCGAGGTGGCCATGCCCTCGTACCCCTTGCTGCTGGGCAGGTTCGGCGTGCCGCCGGCCAGGTACGGGTTCTCCGGCGCGCGTACGTCGGGCAGCGGCACCGGGGCGGACAGCAGCCGGCCGGCGCGGTCGGTGTGCAGCAGGAACGGGCCGAACTCGTCCCCGAACCAGTACGTGCCGTCGACCGCCCGGACGATCGACTCCACGTCGAAGTCCTGGCCGGTCAGCACCCGGTCCGGGCGGACGAGCGGGAACGGCACCTTGCCGTCCGGGTCGGTGAGGTTGAATCCGCCCAGCACGTCGACCGCGCCGGTGCGGAACACCGGAGCGATGCGCTGCACCCGCAGGGCGAAGTCGGCGCTGTTGGCCTTGGTGCCGTAGCCGTTGTCGGAGAGCACCTCGTACGTGCCGGCACCGGCGCGCAGGATGCCCGAGAAGCCCTGGACCGGCTGGTCGGCGAACGGCGGCTGCACGCCGTTGATCGGCGCCGTGCCCAGCGCCGCGCCGGACGGCTCGCTGGCCGGCACGTACGTCTGCGCGGGCAGCGAGGCGAACCCGGTGAGCGTGGGCTGGCGCACGTCGGGATGGGAGGTGGCCGCCGCGGGGGTCGCGGCGACGGTGAGCGCGAGCGCGATCGCCCCTACGCGGATGGATGTCTGTCGCATGAGGGCGGACGGTAGGCGCCCGTGGTTAACGCTGTCTAGAACGCGTCGGTCTGCTCTTCGAACTCGTCGCGGAGCAGGACGTCCAGGTTGACGAAGCGTGGCGGCGCCTTGCACAGCTCCGCCATGCGGGTCGCGAACTCGTGCGTCTCCGGCCGGCCGCTGTTGGCCATCGCCGACTCGTACGAGGTGAACTCCACCACGGTCACGTAGCGGTCCGGGTGGTCCCGGTCGTGGCAGACGGTCACCCGGGTGGGCCCGCCGTCGAGGGTGCGACCCCTGGCCCGGAACTCCTCGCCGAGGGCGCGGACCTCGTCGGCGCGGTCGGTCTCGTACTGGATGATCTGCACGAACTCCATGGCGTACACCTCCGGGCGTTATCTGTCCGGAACGTACCATTTACCCGGGGGGCCGGGCGTCGGTTCGGGACTCCGTAGACTGGGACGATCCCTCTTTCGAAGGAGCTCTCGCACGTGACCGTCCAGTCCATCCGCCTCTTCGGAGACCCGGTGCTCCGCACGCCCGCCGAGGCGGTCGTCGACTTCGACGCCGAGCTGCGCAAGCTCGTCGCCGACCTCACCGACACCATGCTGGAGGCCAGCGGCGTCGGCCTCGCCGCGCCGCAGCTCGGCGTCGGCCTGCGGGTATTCAGCTTCGACGTCGACGACGTGGTCGGCCACCTGGTCAACCCGGTGCTCAGCTTCCCCGACGAGGAGGAGCAGGACGGCCAGGAGGGCTGCCTGTCCATCCCCGGGCTCTACTTCGACACCAAGCGGCGGCTCAACGTCGTGGCCAAGGGCTTCAACATGTACGGCGACCCGATCCAGATCGTCGGCACCGAGCTGATGGCCCGCTGTATCCAGCACGAGACCGACCACCTCGACGGCGTGCTCTTCCTGGACCGGCTGGACGCGACAGCGCGCAAGGAGGCGATGAAGGCGGTCCGGGCGGCGGAGTGGTACGACGCGTCCGCGCCGCCCGTCGTCAAGGTCAGCCCGCACGCCAGCCCCGGGGCCAGCCCTCTCGGCCTGGGTCGGTGACGGCGGGTGCGCCTCGTCTTCGCCGGTACGCCGGCCGTCGCCCTGCCCGCCCTGGACGCGATCGCGGCGTCCCGGCATGAGCTCGTCGCCGTGGTGACCCGGCCGGATGCCCCGCCGGGCGGGGCCGTCACCTGGTCCGCTCGCCCGCCGGCGCGTGGGCCGACGAGCGCGGCGTCGAGGTGCTCACCCCGGCCAAGCCCCGCGGGCCGGAGTTCCAGGCCCGCCTGCGCGATCTGGCGGCCGACTGCGTGCCCGTGGTGGCGTACGGCGCCCTGGTGCCGCCGTCCGCGCTGGAGATCCCCAAGCACGGCTGGATCAACCTGCACTTCTCGCTGCTGCCGGCCTGGCGCGGGGCGGCCCCCGTGCAGCACGCCGTCCTGCACGGCGACGCCATCACCGGCGCGAGCGTGTTCCAGCTGGAGCAGGGGCTCGACACCGGACCGGTGTACGGCACGCTGACCGAGGAGGTCCGGCCCACCGACACGTCCGGCGACCTGCTGGCGCGGCTCGCCGATTCGGGCGCCGGGCTGCTGGTGGCCGTGCTGGACGCGATCGAGGCGGGCACCGCGCGGGCCGAGCCGCAGCCGGCCGACGGGGTCACGCTCGCCCCGAAGGTCACCGTGGCCGACGCCGAGGTGCGGTGGAACGAGCCGATGTTCGCCGTCGACCGGCGCGTCCGGGCCTGCACGCCGGCCCCGGGCGCCTGGACGACGTTCCGGGGCGACCGGGTCAAGCTGGGCCCGGTGCGGCCGGTGCCGTACGGGCCCGAGCTGCGCCCCGGCGACCTGCTGGTGGAGAAACACCGCGTGCTCGCCGGCACCGCCACCGACCCGGTGGCGCTCGGCGATGTGCGCGCGGCCGGCAAGAAGGCGATGCCGGCCCTGGACTGGGCCCGCGGCGCGCGGGTCGGGTCGGAGTCGTTCGTCTTCGGGGCGGAGCCGGGCGCGTGAGGGTCACCGACTACCCGCGGCGGGCCGCGTACGAGGCCGTCGCCGCCGTGCACCGCGACGGCGCGTACGCCAACCTGGTCCTCCCGCACGTCCTGCGCGACCTGCGGCTGCACGGCCGGGACGCGGCGTTCGCCACCGAGCTGACCTACGGCACGCTGCGCCACCAGGGCACGCTCGACGCGATCGTGGGCGCGGCCGCCAACCGCGACATGACCCGCATCGACCCGCCGGCCCGCGACGCGCTGCGGCTCGGGGCGTACCAGGTGCTGCACACCCGGGTGCCCGCCCACGCCGCGGTCTCCGCCACCGTCGACCTGGTCCGCTCGGTCGCGCCCGGGGCGACCGGGTTCGCCAACGCCGTCCTGCGCGAGGTGGCCGCCCACGACCTGGACGCCTGGATCGCGCGCGTCGCCCCGCCGTACGACCAGGACCCGGTCGCGCACCTCGCCGTCTCCGACAGCCATCCACAGTGGATCGTCCGGGCGTTCGCGGAGGCGCTCGGCGGCGACCTCGACGAGGTCACCCGGCTGCTGATCGAAGACAACCAGCGCCCGCCCGTGCACCTGTGCGCCCGGCCCGGTCGCATCGACGCCGTCGAGCTGGCCGACCAGGCGGGCGGGGCGCCCGGCGCGTTCTCGCCGTACGCCGTCTACCTGCCCGGCGGCGCCCCCGGCGACCTGCCGGCCATCCTGGACGGGCGGGCACACGTGCAGGACGAGGGCTCCCAACTGGTGGCCCTGGCCCTCGCCGACGCGCCGCTCGACGGCACCGACGAGCGGTGGCTGGACCTGTGCGCCGGCCCCGGCGGCAAGGCCGGCCTGCTGGGCGCCATCGCCGCCGAGCGCGGGGCGCACCTGACCGCCATCGAGGTCGCCGAGCACCGCGCCCGCCTGGTCGAGCAGGCCGTACGCGGGCTGCCGGTGACGGTGCTGCACCAGGACGGCCGCTCCGACCTGCCCGGGGAGTTCGACCGGATCCTGGTCGACGCCCCGTGCACCGGCCTGGGCTCGCTGCGCCGCCGGCCCGAAGCGCGGTGGCGCCGGCAGCCGTCCGACCTGCCGCCGCTGACCCGGCTGCAGCGGGAGTTGCTGACGGCGGCCCTGCGCGCGGCCCGGCCGGGCGGCGTGGTGGCGTACGTGACGTGCTCCCCGCACCTGGTGGAGACGCAGGTCACGGTCACCGAGGCGGCGCGGCGCAGCGGCGTCGCGGTCGACTTCGTGGACGCCCGGCCGGTGCTGCCGGCGGGGATGCCGGGCCTGGGCTCGGGGCCGACCGTGCAGCTCTGGCCGCACCGGCACGGCACCGACGCCATGTTCCTGGCGCTGCTGCGCCGCGGCTAGCCGGTCAGCCCTTCAGGGAGCGGGTGGCTTCCTTGCCGTAGACCCAGAGGAAGCACTGCACGCCCCGGTCGCCCGCTTTCCAGCGCTCCTCGATCGGGTAGTAGAAGATCGTCGTGAAGCGGGACGCGAGGGCGCTGTCGTTGGGCGCCTTCACGTACGCGGCCATGAGCTTCTGGCAGCCCGCCTCGGCGCCCTTCTGGTTTTTCACGAAGTCGGCGTGGGAGGTGTCCGGCGCGGTCCAGATCCCGACGAACTCGGTGCGGTGGGCCTTGGTGCAGGCGACCTGGTTCATCTGGGAGACCTGCCGCTCGTCGGCCGACAGCACCACCTTGAAACAGTTGTACGCCAGCGGCGACGCCGCCTTGAGCACGTCCCGCAGCGGCCCGGACCGGGCCTGCGTCTCGGCGGAGTGGATCGCGTCGATCTCCGAGAGGTCGCAGCGGAACCAGCGACCGCCGCCGTCCCAGGTTTGCAGGCTCGGCAGCAGCAGGTGCAGGTTCAGCCGGGCGGCCCGCCAGTCACCGCCCAGGTACTCCTCGGCCTTGGCGTCGCATTGGGCGAACGCCGCCTCGACGGCGGGCGAGCCGAGCTCCGGCGCCGTGGCGCTGCTGGCGTCCGCACCGGTGAACTGTCCGACGTGGATCGTCTCGAAGCCGTGCTCGCCGGCGCAGTCCAGCGGGAGGTAGAGGCCGAGGGACGTCCGGGTCACCGGGCGGGTGCCGGCGTGGCAGACGCCGGTCGCGGGCACGAACGGCGCCGGCTCGGGGACCGCCTTCCAGTCGTCGGTCAGCGACCCGTCCACGCCGGCGGGGTTGCACCCGGTCAGCAGCGCCGTGATCAGGCCACCCAACAGCACCGCTCGCAGCCAGCCTCGCATGTCACCCTCCCCAGGGCCCCCGTGTGTGGCGGGCGCAGCATACGACACCGGTGAGTACGTACACTGGCGCAGGTGAGCGCAGCATCGCCGGTCATCGCGCCGAGCATCCTCGCCGCCGACTTCGCCCGCCTCGCCGAGGAGGCCCGGGCGGTCGAGGACGCCGCGGACTGGCTGCACGTCGATGTCATGGACAACCACTTCGTGCCCAACCTGACCATCGGGCTGCCCGTGGTGCAGAGCCTGCGGGCCGCGACGAGCCTGCCGTTCGACGTGCACCTCATGATCGAGGATCCGCGCCGCTGGGCCCCGGGGTACGCGGACGCGGGCGCGTACAACGTCACGTTCCACGCCGAGGCGTCGGACAACCCGGTGTCTCTGGCGAAGGACCTGCGCGCCGCGGGTGCCAAGGCGGGGCTGGCCATCGACCGGGACACGCCGATCGAGCCGTACCTGGAGCTGTTGCCGAGCTTCGACACCCTGCTGATCATGACGATCAAGGCGGGGTTCGGCGGGCAGAAGTTCATCCCCGCGATGCTCGACAAGGTGGCCCTGGCCCGGCGGCACGCCAACGCCGGCCACCTGGAGCTGCGGATCGAGGTCGATGGCGGGATCGCCGACGACACGATCGCCCAGGCGGCCGAGGCGGGGGCGGACGCGTTCGTGGCCGGCACCGCGGTCTACAGCGCGCAGGACCCGGCCGAGGCGGTACACCGGCTGCGGCGGCTGGCCGAGAAGGCCACGCTCCGGCATGACTGAGCCGGCGGAGCGGCCCGACCTCATTCTGGTCGTCGACGACGACCAGGACATCGCGCGGTTCGTCCAGGTCAACCTGAAGATCCACGGGTTCGACGTGCTGGTCGCGGGGACGGGCAGGAGGCGCTGGACCTGGTCGAGCACCACCGCCCCGACCTGGCCGTGGTCGACCTGATGATGCCCCGGATGGACGGGCTGGAGCTGACCCGGCGGCTGCGCGCCAACCCGATGACCTCCGCCCTGCCGGTGATCATGCTGACCGCCAAGGGGATGACCGTCGACAAGGTGGTCGGGCTGACCGCGGGCGCCGACGACTACCTGGTCAAGCCGTTCGACACGCTGGAGCTGATCGCCCGGGTGCGCTCGACGCTGCGGCGCAACCAGGAGTTCCGGGAGGTGTCGCCGCTGACCGGGTTGCCGGGCAACACCCGGGTACGGCGGGAGATCCTGGACCGGATGCGCGGCGGCACCGACTACGCGGTCGGCTACGTCGACATCGACCGGTTCAAGAGCGTCAACGACGTGTACGGCTTCGAGCGCGGCGACGAGTTCATCACCGCGCTGGCCCGCAGCATGCACCGGGCGGTGGTGGCGGCGGGGCTGCCGCCGGCGTTCCTGGGGCACATCGGCGGCGACGACTTCGTGATCGTGTGCCACCCGGACCAGATCCTGCCGCTGACCCAGCAGGCGGTGGTCGACTTCGAGCAGGCCGCCGACGAGCTGTACGACCCGGAGCACGCCGCGCGCGGCTACATCGAGGTGCCCGACCGGCGCGGCAACCTGCTCAAGGCCCAGCTCGTCACGCTGTCGATCGGGGTGGCGCAGTCGATCGCCACCGGCCGCAAGTACGCCGACCCGCGCGAGGTGATCGCCGTCGCCTCGGAGATGAAGAAGGTCGCCAAGAACCAGCCAGGTTCGTACATCGCGGTCGATCGTCGCAAAGCGGAGAGTGTGTGAACTAAGTCGCGTCCGATAGGCCGGTCGGGCCGTGGACGTGTAAGACTCAATGGGTAACCCACCACGCGCTGGCGGGGCTCGGTGAAATTCCGAACCGGCGGTGATCCGGGGGCATGACGCCTCGGAGAGCCCGCGACCCGGTCGTATCCAACGGCCGGTGGACCTGGTGTAAATCCAGGGCCGACGGTCAAAGTCCGGATGGGAGTTGGCGCGAGACGGAGGGCACCCCTGGGCAGGGGTCGGTTTACCGACGCCGCCACCGTCGCTCATCCTCCCATCGTCGCCCCGCCGCGCGCGCCAGCACGCGGGAGAGGGGCCATGGCGAGCGTTGACGAAGCGATGCTCCGCGCGATCGCGCTGGCCGCTCGCGGCCTCGGCACCACCAGCCCCAACCCCGTCGTCGGCTGCGTCATCCTGGACGCCTCCGGCGCCGTCGTGGGCGAGGGCTTCCACGCGTACGCCGGCGGCCCACACGCCGAGATCGTCGCGCTGGCCCAGGCGGGGGACCGGGCCCGGGGCGGCACCGCCGTCGTCACCCTCGAACCGTGCGACCACATCGGCCGTACCGGCCCGTGCACGCACGCGCTCGTGCGGGCCGGGGTGGCGCGGGTCGTGGTCGCCGTGGCCGACCCCAACCCGGTCGCCGGGGGCGGCGCGCAGACGCTGCGCCAGGCCGGCGTCGAGGTGGAGTTCGGGGTGCGCGGGGCGGAGGCCGAGGCCGGCAACGTCGCGTGGCTGACCTCGGTGCGCCGGGGCTCGCCGTACGTGATCTGGAAGTACGCGGCGACCCTGGACGGCCGGTCCGCCGCGGCCGACGGCACCAGCATGTGGATCACGTCGGAGGCGGCCCGGATGGACGTGCACGCGCTGCGCGGCACGGCCGACGCGGTCGTCGTCGGGGTCGGCACCGTGCTCGCCGACGACCCGCGGCTCACCGCCCGCAACCTGCGCGACGGCACGCTGGCCATCCGGCAGCCGCTCCGCGTCGTCGTGGACTCCGCTGGGCGTACCCCTGCGGAAGCCCGCGTGCGTGACGGCGCCGCGCCCACCTGGATCGCCACCGCCGCGGACGTGGGTGCCGGCCCGCAGGGCCGGGTCGACCTGCGCGCGCTGCTGGCGGCGCTGTACCGGCGCGGCGTCCGCGCGGCGCTGCTGGAGGGCGGGCCGACGCTCGCGGGCGCGTTCCTCGCCGCCGGACTGATCGACAAGATCATCGGGTACGTCGCACCGAAGCTCCTCGGCGCCGGACCGCCCGCCCTGGCGGACGCGGGCGTGCACACCATCGCCGAGGTCATCGACCTGGAGTACGCCGAGATCACCCAGGTGGGGCCGGATCTGAAGTTCACCGCGTACCCACGCAAGAGAGAAGAGGGCTGAGCATGTTCACCGGGATCGTCGAGGAGTTGGGGGAGTTCGTCGGGCTGATGTGGCACGGCGACGGCGGGGTGGTGACCGTGCGCGGCCCGCTGGTGACGTCGGACGCCCGGCCCGGCGACTCGATCGCGGTCAACGGCGTGTGCCTGACGGTGGTGTCCGTGGCGGGCGACCGGTTCACGGTGGACGTGGTCAAGGAGACGCTCGACCGCAGCTCGCTCGGCGGGTTGAGCGCGGGCGACCCGGTCAACCTGGAGCGCGCGGCGACGCCGGCGACCCGGCTCGGCGGGCACCTGGTGCAGGGGCACGTGGACGGGGTAGGCACGATCTTGGAAGGCGCCCCCGAGCTGAGCGTGGCCCTGCCGCCCGGAATGTCCCGGTACGTGGTTGAAAAGGGCTCGATCACCGTGGATGGGGTGTCCCTGACGGTGGTGTCGGTGACGGACCGGGCGTTCTCGGTGAGCCTCATCCCCACCACGCTTGAGCTCACCACACTGGGGCATAAGGGCGTCGGTGACCTGGTCAACCTGGAGGTAGACGTGATCGCCAAGTATGTCGAGAAGTTGGTGGGGGTCGCGTCATGAACACCATCGAGGAAGCCGTCGCCGACATCGCCGCGGGCCGTCCGGTGATCGTGGTGGACGACGAGGACCGGGAGAACGAGGGCGACCTGATCTTCGCGGCCGAGCTGGCGACGCCGGAGCTGATGGCGTTCATGGTCCGCTACACCTCCGGGTACGTCTGCGCGCCGCTGACCGAGGTCGACTGCGACCGGCTCGGCCTGCCGCCCATGTACCACGTCAACCAGGACCGGCGGGGCACCGCGTACACGGTGACGGTGGACGCGCGGGACGGCGTCGACACCGGCATCTCGGCCGCCGACCGGGCGCACACGATCCGGCTGCTGGCCGACCCGGCCACGGTGCCCGGCGACCTGAACCGGCCCGGTCACGTCGTGCCGCTGCGGGCCCGCGAGGGCGGGGTGCTGCACCGGGCCGGGCACACCGAGGCGGCCGTCGACCTGGCCGTGCTGGCCGGGCTGCGGCCCGCCGCCGTGCTGTGCGAGCTGGTCAACGACGACGGCACCATGATGCGCCTGCCCGATCTGGAGAAGTTCGGCGCCGAGCACGGGCTGTCGCTGATCACGATCGCGGACCTGATCGCGCACCGGCGGCGCGCGGATCGGGTGGTGCAGACGCGCATGCCCACCCGGCACGGCGTGTTCCGGGCGGTCGGCTACCGGGCCGGTACGGCCGAGCACGTGGCCCTCGTGTACGGCGACCTCGGCGAGGGCGCGGACGTCCTGGTGCGGGTGCACTCCGAGTGCCTGACCGGCGACGTGTTCGGCTCGCTGCGCTGCGACTGCGGTCCCCAGCTCGACGCGGCCCTGGCCCGGGTCGCCCGGGAGGGGCGCGGGGTGGTCCTCTACATGCGCGGGCACGAGGGGCGCGGCATCGGGCTGCTGCACAAGCTGCGCGCGTACGAGCTGCAGGACCAGGGGCGGGACACCGTCGACGCCAACCTGGAGCTGGGCCTGCCCGCCGACGCCCGGGACTACGGCGCGGGCGCCCAGATCCTGTACGACCTGGGGGTGCGCTCGATGCGGCTGCTCACCAACAACCCGGCCAAGCGGGACGGTCTGTCCGGGTATGGCATGCGGATCGTCGGCCGCGAGGCGCTGCACATCCGCCCGCACCCGGAGAACGTGCGCTACCTACGTACCAAGCGGGACCGGATGGGGCACCTGATCGAGCTCGAGGAGTTGGCCTGATGGCGGGGTTTGGCGAGCCCGGTGTATCCACCGTGGATGCGGGAGGGCTGTCCGTGGGCGTGGTGGCGGCCCGGTGGCACGGCGAGCTGACCGACCACATGCTGGCGCGCGCGGTGGAGGCGGCCAAGGCGTGCGGCGCCGCCGACGTGGTGGTGGCCCGGGTGGCCGGCTCGGTGGAGCTGCCGGTGGTCGCCCAGGCGCTGGCCCGCCGGTGCGACGTCGTGGTGGCGCTCGGCGTGGTCGTACGCGGTGCGACGGCCCACTTCGACTACGTCTGCAAGGCGGTGACCGAGGGGCTGACCCGGGTGGCCCTGGACGAGTCCACGCCGGTGGCGCACGGCGTCCTGACGGTCAACACGATCGAGCAGGCCCGCGACCGCGCCGGACTGCCCGGCTCGGCGGAGGACAAGGGCTGGTCCGCCACGGTGGCCGCCCTGGACGCGGCACTGGCGGTCCGCGCCATCCAGTGATCAGAGTCGGCCCGCCTCGATGATGCGGGCGAGGAACTGGCGGGTGCGGGGCTCAGCGGGGTCGCCGAAGAGCTGATCGGGAGGACCCTGCTCCAGCACCCGGCCGCCGTCGATGAAGCAGACCCGGTCGGCCACCTGCCGCGCGAAGCCCATCTCATGCGTTGCCAGCACCATGGTCATGCCCTCGCCCTTGAGGTCGCGGATCATCGTGAGCACCTCGCCGACCAGCTCCGGGTCGAGGGCCGAGGTGACCTCGTCGAGCAGCAGCAGCCGCGGCGAGTTGACCAGCGCCCGGACGATCGCCACCCGCTGCTGCTGGCCGCCGGACAGGCGATCCGGGTACTCGCCGGCCTTGTCCGCCAGCCCGACCCGGGCCAGCCACTCCCGCGCCTGGGCCGCCGCCTGCTTGGCCGGGCGTTTGTGCACCCGCACCGGCGCGAGCGTGATGTTGTCCAGCACCGTCATGTGCGGGAAGAGGTTGTACGACTGGAACACGATCCCGATCCGCTGCCGCACCTTGTCCTGGTTGACCCGCGGGTCGGTGATGTGCTGCCCGTCGAGGTGGATCGTGCCGTCGTCGATCTCCTCCAGCAGGTTGACGCAGCGCAACAGCGTGGACTTGCCCGAACCGGAGGCGCCGATCAGCGCCACCACCTCGTGCTCGGCCACCTCGAGGTCGAGCCCGTCGAGGACGACGTTGGGGCCGAAGACCTTCCGCAGCCCGCGACAGGACAGGATCATGACTGCCTCCGTGCCGCCCGCAGCGTCACCCAGTCGGTCACCGCGATCAGCGGGATCGCGAGCAGCACGAAGAGCGCGCCGGCCACGATGTACGGCGTGTAGTTGAACGTCTCGGCGGTGTGGATCTGCGCGGCGCGTACCGCGTCGATGGGGCCGGCCAGCGATACCAGGCCGACGTCCTTCTGCAGCGCGACGGTGTCGTTGAGCAGCGGCGGCGCGACCCGGCGCACCGCCTGCGGGAGCACCACGTGCCGCATCGTCTGCCGGTACGTCAGCCCGAGCGACCGGGCCGCGGCCAGCTGGGAGGGGTGCACCGACTCGATGCCGGCCCGGAAGACCTCGGCCAGGTACCCGCTGTACGTGATCACCAGCGCGATCCCGCCCAGCACCAGCACGCTGGGCATCCCGCGCAGCCGCAGCCCCGGCACGCCCAGCGTCAGCACGTACAGCACGATGATGAGCGGCAGCCCGCGAAACGTGTACGTGTACCCGGTGGCCAGCGCCCGTACCGGGAAGAAGACCGGACCGCGCAGGGTGCGCAGCAGGGCCACCAGGAGCCCGAGGGCGAGTGAGCCGATGGCGCAGAAGAACAGCAGCCGGATGTTGAGCCAGAGCCCTTCGGCGATGTCCGGCAGCGCGTCCCACGCCACCGACGGGTCCAGGAAGGACTCCCGGACCCGGTCCCACCCCGGCGCGCCGGTGACCCCGACGACCAGCAGTACGCCCACCACGAAGGTGGACGCGGCGGCGATCAGGACGGAGATGACCGTCTGCCGCCGCCGGTACCGGATCCGGTCGAGCTGGGCGGGGCTGACCTGCCCGCTCACGTCAGCTCGCGCGCGCCGGCCGCCTGGGCCAGCCACTCCTTCTCCAGCGAGCTGAGGGTGCCGGCCGAGCGCAGCTGGTCGACCGCCTGGGTGATGCAGCCGGTCAGCGCCGAGCCCTTGTCCAGCACGATGCCGAACTGCTCCGGCACGCCCACCTGCGGCAGCTGCCCCACGATGACCGAGTCCTTGATCTCGGCCGCGGTCATGTAGAACGCGGTCGGCAGGTCCACCACGAGCCCGTCGATCTGGCCGTTCTGCAGGGCCTTCTTGGCGTCGTCGTTGCTGTTGTAGACGGCCGGCTTGGCGGTGGGCTTGACGAGGTCGGTGATCGCCTGGTAGCTGGTGGTGCCCACCTGGGCGCCCAGCTTGGCGCCTTGCAGCGCGGAAACGGAGGTGGCGCCCGCGATCTTCGAGGACTTCAGCGCGATCACGGTCTGCCGGACCAGGTAGTACGGTCCGGAGAAGTCGACCGCCTGCTTGCGCTCGTCGGTGATCGAGAACTGGTTGATGTCGATGTCGAAGTCCTTCGGCCCGGGTGCGATCGCGTTGTTGAACGTCACCCGGATCCACTTCACGTCGGCCGGCCCGTACCCGAGCTTGCCGGCCACCGCGTAGGCCACGGCCGACTCGAAGCCCTGCCCGTTGTCCGGCTTGTTGTCCTTGAACCACGGCTCGTACGCCGGGTCGTCGGTGCCGATGGTGAGCTTGCCGGGGGTCTTGGTGGTGAGCTGGTCCTTGGAGCAGTTCGTCAGCCCGGTGGCGGCGGGAGCGGGCGCCTGTTCGTCGGCGGGGGCGCAGCCGGCCGCGGCGACCAGCAAGAGCGCGACAGGGATCAATCGGCGAGCCATGCGCGACAGCATATTGCCCGGACCGGTAAACCTGATGGTGGGATGGGGCGTCGTACCGGCGTGGTGACAGGGAGCGTGGTGGTCGTGGCGCCGACGGTGTGGGCGGCCGACGAGGCGGTGACGCACCTCTTCGCGGCCCACTACCGGTCGCTGGTGCGCCTGGCCACGCTCCTGCTGCACGACTCGGGCCGGGCCGAAGAGGTCGTCCAGGACGCGTACGTGGCGCTGCACGGCCACTGGCGCCGGCTGCGCGACGCCGACAAGGCCCTGGCGTACCTGCGGGCCAGCGTCGTCAACCGCTCCCGGTCGGCGCTGCGCCACCGCAAGGTCGTCGACCGGCACCTGGCCCTGGCCCGCCCCGACCCGGATGTCCCGAGCGCCGAATCGGGCGCCCTGGACACACTGCGGCACGACACCGTCGTCGCCGCGCTACGCGCCCTGCCGACCCGGCAGCGGGAGGCGCTGGTGCTGCGCTACTACCTCGACCTGTCCGAGGCGGACATCGCCATCACCATGGGGTGCAGCCGGGGCGCCGTGAAGAGCCACTGTTCGCGGGGCATGGCGGCCCTGCGGGAGACGCTGGAGCGAGACTCATGACCCGCGACGAGGAAGTGCTCCGGCGCGTACTCGAATCCGAGGCCGCGAAGGTCGAGGTCCGTCCGGACGCGCTGAGCGCGATCCGGGCCCGCACCGCGCGGCGGCGGCGCTGGCTGCCGTTCGGCGCGGTCGTGTTCACCGCCGCCACCGCGACCGCCGCGACGCTCGTCGTGGTCGGCCTGGTCGCGCGACCGGCGCCGCGGCAGGTCGCGCCCGACCCGGGCGCGGTCACCGCGCCGGCGTCGCCACCGCCGGCCACCCCCTCCCCATCGGGGTCCGACTCCTTCTCTGGTACGCCGTCCGCCGCCCTGGCGATCTACTACGTTGCCGGCGAGCGGCTCTACCGGGAGTTCCACCGGCTGCCGGCCGGCGACGGGTCCGCGCCGGACAAGATCCGCGCGGCCGTGCGGGAGATGCTCGAGCCGGAGACCGCGTCCGACCCGGACTACACGAGCGACTGGCCCGCCGGGGTGCGCGTGCGGGACGTCTCGGTGGACGGTTCGGCCGTCACCGTCGACCTGAGCGCCGCGCCGCCGAACGACCTGGCCGCCCAGCAGCTCGTCTGGACCGTGGCCGCGGTGGTGGGCGGGGATCCGTCGGTCCGGGTCCGGCGCGACGGCCAGTCCGTGGACACGTTGCGCAAGGCCCCGGCGGTGGACACGCTCGCCGCGGTCTGGCTGATCGAGCCGCAGCACGGCAGCACGGTCGCCAAGACGTTCGAGGCGCACGTCGCCGGCGCGGTCTTCGAGGCGACCGCCCACCTGCGGGTGCGCATGGGCGACACGGTCGTCACCGAGAAGGTGCTGACCCTCTCCCAGGGCGCCCCGTCGCGGGGTGAGGCGAAGGTCACGCTCACCCTCGCCCCCGGCACGTACACCGTGGAGGCGTACGAGATCTCGGCCCGGGACGGCAGCGTCCAGCATCTGGACGGCCACACGGTCACGGTGCGCTGAGCTGGCCGGGTGACACAATCACTGGTCGTGAAGACCTTCGAGGAGCTGTTCGCCGAGTTGCAGGCCAAGGCGGCCGCCCGTACCCCCGGGTCCGGCACCGTCGCGGCGCTGGAGCGCGGCGTGCACGGCATCGGCAAGAAGGTCGTCGAAGAGGCGGCCGAAGCCTGGATGGCGGCCGAGCATGAGGGGCCCGAGCGGGCGGCCGAGGAGATCTCGCAGCTGCTCTACCAGACCCAGGTGCTCATGCTCGCCACCGGACTGGAGCTCAAAGACGTGTACCGACATCTCTGATCCGTCCCCGTTGTCTTCCGCCTGAAAGGACCCCAGAGATGTTGCGAATCGCCGTGCCCAACAAGGGCACCCTCTCCGCGCCCGCCGCCGCGATGCTGCGGGAGGCCGGCTACCGCCAGCGCACCGATCCGAAAGACCTCGCCTGCCGGGACGACGCCAACGGCGTCGAGTTCTTCTACCTGCGCGCCCGGGACATCGCCACGTACGTCGGCTCCGGCGACCTCGACCTCGGCATCACCGGCCGGGATCTGCTCGTCGACGCCGGCAGCCCGGCCGAGGAGGTCCTCGACCTGGACTTCGGCGGTGCCACGTTCCGGTTCGCCGCCCGCCCGGAGACGCTGTCCTCGGTGGACGAGATCGGCGGCCGGCGGATCGCCACCGCGTACCCCGGCGTGGTCGAGCGCCACCTGGCCGAGCGCGGTCTCAAGGCCGACGTCGTCCGGCTGGAAGGCGCGGTCGAGAACGCCGTACGCCTCGGCGTCGCCGACGTGATCGCGGACGTGGTGGAGACCGGCGCGACGCTGCGCCAGGCCGGCCTGGTGACCGTCGGCGAGCCGATCCTGAAGTCGTCCGCGCTGCTGATCCGGCGGGTCGGCGCCCCCGCCAACGGGCAGGTCGGCCAGCTGGTCCGCCGCCTGCAAGGCGTCCTGGTGGCCCGCCGGTACGTGATGCTGGCGTACGACGTGCGCGCCGACCTGCTGGAGGCGGCCAGCGCGCTGACCCCAGGCATCGAGTCGCCGACCATCTCCCCGCTGCACCGCGAGGGCTGGGTGGCCGTGCAGGCGATGGTGCTGCGCGGCGAGGTGCACCGGGTCATGGACGAGCTGTACGACCTGGGCGCCCGCGCGATCCTGGTGACGGACATCCACGCCTGCCGGTTGTGAAGCGGCTTCCGGCCTGGGCGGCGCTCGGCGTCGCCTCGGTCGGCGGCGTGGCGTCCGCTTTGCAGAGCGCGGCCAACGCCGAGTTGGGCGAGCGGGTCGGCAACGCCTCCTTCGGGGCCGCCCTCAACGTGGCCAGCGGCAGCGTCATCGTGCTGGTCGGCCTGCTGGTGCTGCCGTCGATGCGGCTGGGCCTGCGGGCGCTGCGCGGCTCCGGGCTGCCCTGGTGGGCATACCTGGGCGGGCTCGGTGGCGGACTGTTCGTGACCGTGGCGACGTACGCCGTACCGGTCGTCGGGGTGGCCGTCTTCACGATCGCCCAGGTGACCGGCAACAGCCTCGGCGGGCTGGCCGTCGACCGGGCCGGGCTGGCCCCGGCCGGGCGGCTCCCGCTGACCCGCCCCCGGGTGGCCGGCGCGGTCCTCGGCGTCACCGCGGTGGCCCTCGCCCAGGTGGACCGCCCGATCGGCGACCTGGCCGTGGGCATGCTGGCGCTGGGCGTGCTCGGCGGAGCCGCGGTCGCCATCCAGGGCGCGCTCAACGGCCGCGTCTCGGTCGCCAGTACGACATCGGCCGGCACGGCGGTGAACTTCGCCACCGCCGCACCGGCCGTCCTGACCGCCGCCACCCTGCTCGGCGCGTTCGCCTCCGGCTGGTCGTCCCGCCTCCCACACCACTGGTACCTCTACGTGGGCGGCACCCTGGGCGTGATCATCGTGGTGTGCCTGCTGGTCAGCGTCCGCACCGTAGGCGTGTTGCGCACCGGCCTGTCCGTGGTGGCCGGCCAGCTAGCCACCGCCCTCTTCCTGGACGGCATCCACGCCCCCGTCGTGGCCGCCGCGGCCCTAACGGTGGCCGCCGTAGCGATCACCTCGAGGCGTTGATCCATCCCGCCTCGGGATGTTGATCAGGGAACGGCTCGGGCGTGTCGCGGCGTGCCGAGAGAGCCGGTCCCTGATCACCGCGATCTTGGGCGTTACTTCTGCGCGATAGCGACCCGGCGCGGCTCGGTGCCCGTGTAGGCGGCCGCCACGCGGAGGGTCAGCACACCGGCCTCGTACGAGCCGGTCACGGCGTCGGCCGTCACGTGCTGCGGCAGGGCGAACGACCGCCGGAACGAGCCGTACCGCACCTCACGCAGGCTCCGGCCGTCCCGCTCGTCGGTGCGCTCGTCGCGCCGCTCCCCGCGTACGACCAGCCGGCCCCGGTCCACCTCGACGGTGACGTCCTTCTCGACGTCCAAGCCGGGCAGCTCCACCCGGACAACCGCGTCCTCGCCGTCTCGCGTCACCTCGGCCGCCGGCACGAAGCCCCGCCGAGCCGCCACCGGGCTGAAGGCGCTACGCACGAGCGCGTCAAACTCCGCGAACGGGTCCCGCCGGGTCCACAACGACACAGTGCTCATCAGATCTCCTCAAGTGTGTCCATCCACTGCAACACTTTTTGTAACTTGAGTCCACCCGACTCAATTCCCACGGCCGCGAATGGAGGTGGCAGACTCGGTAGCCGTGAGCACACCTCAGGTCGTACGCCTCCGTCCGCGCCGGGCCCGGGTCGTGGCGTGGATCCTCGCGGCCGCAGTACTGGTGGTCTTCACGCTGGTCGGCACGGGGTTGCGCGGCTCGACCGGCGACGGCTACGGAAGCTTCCAGCGTGGCGACCAGTTCGCCATGATCGGGCTTGGCGTGCTCTTCGCGCTCGGCATCCTGCTCTTCACCCGGCTCCGGGTCGAGGCCGACGCCGACGGGATCCGGGTGCGCAACCTCATCGGCGGGTACGACCTGCCCTGGGACGTCGTACGGGCGGTGCGCTTCAACCGCGGCACCCCGTGGGCGACCCTGGAACTGCAGGACGAGGAGCTCGTGCCGATGATGGCGTTGCAGGCCGCCGACAAGCAGCACGCCGTCAACGGCGTCCGTGCCCTCCGCGCGATGCTAGAAGCCTCCCAGCAGCGGACCACCCAACCCGAGCCCACCCCCGACCCCGCCTGACCCTTTCGCCTCGCGCCCAAGCGTAAGTAGGGCGCCCCGGCTGAGGGCTTCGCGCTGACCGCTCGGGCGGATCTTGGTGCTATCGGTCGGCGTCGCTTGAATGACTGTGGCGAGATCATGGATTAGCGCGTGAACGTGAAGGATGTGGGTCGTTGGGGCGACTCGGATCCTTCGCGCAGATCCCGATCGCTTGCCAGCGCTGGAGCCGCCGAATCGATCTAGGAGTCATCGTGGGTATAAATCGGACTCGATACCCACGATTCTTCCTAGATCGACACCAGCCCGCGGCGATCATGGCACTGGCCCCATGATCAGCGCCGTAGTGGGGTAGCCGTCCGGGTGGTCAGGGCGCGGCGCGGCCCGGCGGCGCATCTGGCGCTGTCTGCTTGAAATGGACGACTACCCGGTCTTGGGGGCATCCCTACTCCGCTCATGGCGGCAGCAGGGTGCCCGAGCCCGCCCGCCGATCAAGGATTTCCTCGCCGATCAAGGGCAAACGGCCGCAGTTTAGAGATCAAAGCACGACCGTTTGCCCTTGATCGACGCGGCGAGGCGCCCCGGCGACGCGGCGAGGCGCGGAGGGGCGCGGCCGCGGGACTGGGCAGGGCGGGGGCAGGGCGGGGAGTGGCGATGGTGGAGGGGCACCCCCGCGTTCGCAAAAGGTGGTTACGGCTGGTAGCCTTGCTGCGTCGACCAGGCTGTCACTGCACGTGCAGCGGTAGCTACGAAGCGGAGCGCCTGCTCCCACCCGCGTCGCCCCCACGAGGTGGCCGGGTCCGGTCAACCGGTGTCGGGGGAATCCCCGTCTCCGGTGGTGCGTTGCTGTAGTGACGTGCCTGACCGGTCGAGCGGGCCCTGGCATGCGCCGGGGCCTTCTGCTTTTCGGTCGACAGGCAGGCAACACAAACGTCCGCCGCGCCCGCGACCGGACGGTAGAAACGCAAATGAGGAGGCCCCATCAGCGTCGAACCACGCGTGAACGAGCAGATCCGGGCACGTGAGGTCCGACTGGTCGGCCCGGAGGGTGAGCAGGTGGGCATCGTCCCACTCGAGCGCGCTCTGCAGTTGGCCGCGGACGTCGACCTGGACCTGGTCGAGGTTGCGCCGATGGCGCGCCCGCCGGTGTGCAAGCTCATGGACTTTGGCAAGTACAAGTACGAGAGCGCACTCAAGGCGCGCGAAGCGCGGCGTAACCAGCAACAGACCGTCATCAAGGAGATGAAGCTCCGGCCGAAGATCGATCCCCACGACTACGAGACCAAAAAGGGTCACGTCGTGCGGTTCCTGAAGGCGGGCGACAAGGTCAAGGTGACGATCATGTTCCGAGGTCGCGAGCAGAGCCGACCGGAGTTGGGTTACCGGCTCCTGCGGCGGCTCGAGTCGGAGATCTCGGACCTGGGGTACGTCGAGGCCGCCCCCAAGCAGGACGGCCGCAACATGATCATGGTTTTGGCTCCGCACCGGGCCACCAAGGCCGCCGCGACGGCGGCCAAGGGCGGCGGCGGGCGCGAGCGGGAGCCCGGTGCCGCGGAGGCACCGCCGGCCACGGCCGGACCCGCCGGACAGTCCGGCGAGTAGCAGGGGAGAGACGTTTCAATGCCGAAGATGAAGAGCCACACCGGAGCGGGCAAGCGGGTCAGGGTGACCGGCAGCGGCAAGCTGGTGAAGCAGCAAGCCGGTCTGCGTCACAACTTCGAGGGCAAGCCCTCCACCCGTACCCGCCGGCTGAGCGGCACGGTCGAGGTGGCCAAGGCTGACGTCAAGCGAGTGAAGAAGTTGCTGGGCCGCTGACGCGCGCCACTTGACAACAAAGAAGGAGTTGAGATGGCACGCGTCAAGCGGGCTGTGAACGCCCAGAAGAAGCGCCGTACCCTGCTGGAGACGGCCAGCGGCTACCGCGGGCAGCGCTCGCGGCTGTACCGCAAGGCCAAGGAGCAGGTGCTGCACTCGATGCAGTACGCCTACCGGGACCGTCGCGACCGCAAGGGCGACTTCCGGCAGCTGTGGATCACCCGCATCAACGCGGGCGCCCGCGCGAACGGGATGACCTACAACCGGCTCATCCAGGGCCTGCGCCTGGCCGGCGTCGAGGTCGACCGCAAGATCCTGGCGGACCTCGCGGTCAACGACGCGCCGGCGTTCGCCGCGCTCGTCGAGGTCGCCCGCGCGGCCGTCGCGGCGGAGGGCACCGGCGGCGCTCAGGCCGCGTGATCCAGCAATCCCGACCCGGGGAAGGTCCGTACACCGTGCGGACACCCCGGGTCATTGCTGCCCGAGGGCTGCGGCGCCGCCGGGACCGCGACGCCACCGGCCTGTTCCTCGCCGAGGGGCCGCAAGCGGTCCGCGAGGCCACGGGCATTCAAGAGCTCTTTGGTACGCCGTCGGCGCTGGAGCGTTACGGAGATCTGACCGAGTCGGCGCGGCGTGCGGGTGCCCGGATCTCTCCGGTCACCGAGGACGCCCTGGAGGCGCTCGCGGAGACCGTGCATCCGCAGGGTCTGGTAGCGGTGTGTGAGCAGCCTGGCGTACCCCTGGAGGAGGCCCTGGCGCGCGGACCGCGACTGGCGGCGGTGCTGGCGGAGATCCGTGATCCGGGAAACGCCGGGACCGTGCTGCGGACCGCGGACGCCGCGGGCGCGGACGCCGTGGTCTTCGCGGGCGACGCCGTGGACCCCTACAACGGCAAGTGCGTGCGCGCGTCCGCCGGCAGCCTCTTCCACGTGGACGTGGTGCGCGCGCCCGAACCGGCCGCCGTGGTCAAGGCGGCCCGGGACAGCGGCCTGACCGTGCTCGCCGCCACCGGCTACGGCGACACCGACCTGGACGAGCTCGCCGACGCGGGCGGGCTGGCCCGGCCCACGGCCTGGCTTTTCGGCTCGGAGGCGCACGGTTTGCCGGCCGACCTGCTGGCGTTGGCCGACGCCCGGGTGCGTGTCCCGCTGTACGGCCGGGCCGAGAGCCTGAACCTCGCCGCCGCCGCGGCGGTATGCCTTTACGCGTCCGCTAGGGCCCTCCGTAGACTCTGATGGCTGTGACGTACCGCAACGATCCGTACGACCCGAAGCAGGTCGCGCTGCTCGATCCGCAGGCGCTCGATGACGCCGTCTCCGCGGCTTCGCGGGCGTTCGGAGAAGCAAAGACTCCGGACGACCTGACCGGGGTCAAGCACCTGCACCTGGGCGACCGGGCGCCGGTGTCGCTGGCCCGCCGGGAGATCGGCGCGCTGCCGCCGGCGGCCAAGTCCGACGCCGGCAAGCGGGTCAACCAGGCCCGCGCCGCGATCCAGGCGGCGTTCGACGCGCGGCTGGTGGAGCTGGAGGCGTCGCAGGCGCAACGGATCCTGGCCGAGGAACGCGTCGACGTGAGCCTGCCGTGGGACCGCCGCCCGCGCGGCGCCCGGCACCCGCTGACCACGCTGATGGAGCGGATCGGCGACCTGTTCGTCGGCATGGGGTACGAGATCGCCGAAGGCCCCGAGCTGGAGCTGGAGTGGGCCAACTTCGACGCGCTCAACATCCCGCCGGACCACCCGGCGCGCGGGCTGATGGACACCTTCCACGTCGACGTCCCCGGCCTCGTCCTGCGGACGCACACGTCGCCGGTGCAGGCGCGCACGATGCTGACCCGCCAGCCGCCCATCTACGTGGTGGTGCCCGGCCGGGTCTACCGCACCGACGAGCTGGACGCCACCCACACGCCGGTCTTCCACCAGGTCGAGGGCCTGGTCGTCGACGAGGGCATCACGATGGCCCACCTGCGCGGCACGCTCGACCACTTCGCGCGGGCGATGTTCGGCGCCGAGGCGAAGACCCGGTGGCGGCCGCACTACTTCCCGTTCACCGAGCCGTCGGCGGAGTTCGACGTGTGGTTCCCGCAGCACCGCGACGGTCCACAGTGGGTGGAGTGGGGCGGCTGCGGCATGGTCAACCCGCGGGTGCTGCGGGCCTGCGGCATCGACCCGGACCGGTACTCCGGGTTCGCGTTCGGGATGGGCATCGAGCGGTCGCTGATGTTCCGGCATGGGGTGAGCGACATGCGTGACATGGTCGAGGGCGACGTGCGGTTCACCCGTGCGTTCGGCGTGGAGGTGTAAGGCGTGCGCGTCGGACTGTCGTGGCTGAGGGAGTATGTCGACCTGCCGGCCGGTGTCGGCGGCGTCGAGGTGGAGCAGGCGCTGGTCGACCTCGGCATCGAGGTGGACGCCGTCATCGATCAAGGCGCCACGGTGCGCGGCGACCTGGTGGTCGGGCGGGTGCTGGAGGTCGAGGAGCTGACCGGCTTCAAGAAGCCGATCCGCTTCTGCCGGGTGGAGATCGGGCGGGACGCGCCGCAGGAGATCGTGTGCGGCGCCAGCAACTTCGCCGCGGGTGATCTGGTGCCGGTGATCCTGCCGGGCGGTGTGCTGCCGGGCGGGTTCGAGATCGGAGCGCGCAAGACGTACGGCCGGATGTCGGCGGGCATGATCGTGTCGGCGCGCGAGCTGGGCATCAGCGACGAGCATGCCGGCATCATCGTCCTGCCCTCTGACATTTCCGCCAAGCCCGGCGACGACGCACGGCCGTACGTCGGGCTCGACGACGTCATCTTCGAGCTGGAGATCACTCCGGACCGCGGGTACGCCATGTCGGTGCGCGGCATCGCCCGGGAGCTGTCGCACGCGTTCGGGGTGTCCTTCACGGACCCCGGTCTCGCGCCGGCCCCGGGTGCCACGGCCGAGCCGGCGTACCCGGTGATCGTGGAGGACACCGTCGGCTGTGACCGGTTCGCGGCGCGGGCGGTGCGCGGGATCGACCCGCAGGCGCCGTCGCCGGAGTTCATGCGCCGCCGGCTGACCGTGGCCGGCATCCGCACGCTCGGGCTCGCCGTCGACATCACCAACTACCTGATGGTGGAGCTGGGCCAGCCGATGCACGCGTTCGACCTGGCGCGGCTGCGTGGGTCGATGGTGGTCCGCCGGGCCAAGGCGGGGGAGAAGCTGACCACACTGGACGGTGTGGCCCGCGTGCTCGACGCCGAGGACATGGTGATCTGCGACGACACCGGACCGATCTCGCTCGCGGCCGTGATGGGCGGCGAGACGAGCGAGGTCGCACCGGACACAGTGGACGTTCTATTCGAGGCGGCGCACTGGGACCCGGTGATGGTGAGCCGCACCGCCCGCCGGCACAAGCTCTTCAGCGAGGCGGCCAAGCGGTGGGAGCGCGGGGTCGACCCCGCCGTCCCGCTGGTCGCCCTGGACCGGGCGGTCGCGCTGCTCGTCGAGTACGGCGGCGGCGCGACCGACGGCACCGTGCTCGACATCGACCACGTGGTGCCGCCCAAGCCCGTCAGCATGCCCGTGGACCTGCCCGCCCGGCGCGCCGGCGTGGCGTACCCGGACTCGACCGTGGTGTCCTCTTTGGCGGCCGTCGGCTGCCGGGTGTCCACTGGGGACGTCCTGACGGTGACGCCGCCGACCTGGCGGCCCGACCTGACCGAGCCGGCCGACCTGGTCGAGGAGGTGATCCGGCTCGACGGGTACGGCAACGTGCCCAGCGTGCTGCCGGTCGCCCCGCCCGGCAACGGGCTCACCCCGACCCAGCGCCGGCGCCGTTCGATCGCCCGCGCGCTCGCCGAGAGCGGGTACGTCGAGGTGCTGTCGTACCCCTTCGTGGGGCCTGCCGACGTCGATGGGCCGGCGGTGCGGCTGGCCAACCCGCTGTCCGACGAGGAGCCGTTCCTGCGCACCTCGCTGCTGCCGCCGCTGCTGGCCACCTTGCGCCGCAACCTCGGCCGGGGCCACCGCGACGCCGCCCTGTACGAGCTGGGCTCGGTCTTCCTGCCCCGGCCGGGCGCCGGCAGCCCGCCGGAGATGGGCGTCGAGCGGCGTCCCAGCGACGAGCAGCTCGCCGCCGCCGACGCGACCGTGCCGCACCAGCCGTGGCACGCGGCCGTCGTGCTGGCCGGCGAGGTGGAGCCGGCCGGCTGGTGGGGTGCGGGCCGCCCGGCCGGTTGGGCCGACGCGGTCGAGGCCGCCCGGGTGACCGTCGCGGCGGCGGGCATCGCCGCCGACCGGGTGCGCGTGCGGGCCGCCGAGCGGGCGCCGTGGCACCCCGGCAGGTGCGCCGAGATCGCCGTGGACGGCGTCGTCGTCGGGCACGCGGGTGAGCTGCACCCGGCCGCGCTCGCGGCGCTGGAGCTGCCCCGGCGTACCAGTGCGATGGAACTGGACCTGGACGCGCTGCCGGAGGCCGGCGTCGCGCCGGCGCCGCGGATTTCCGGCTTCCCGCCCGCGCTGATCGACGTGGCGCTGGTCGTGGACGCCGGGGTGGCCGCCGCCGACGTCCAGGACGCGCTGGTCGCCGGCGCGGGTGAACTGCTGGAGTCGGTACGCCTCTTCGACGTCTACGAGTCCGCCCAGCAGCTCGGCGCGGGCCGCAAATCGCTGGCGTACAAACTGACGTTCCGGGCGCCGGACCGGACGCTGACGGTGGAGGAAGCGGTAACGGCGCGTGACGCCGCTGTTGCCGAGGCCGCTGCTCGTGTGGGCGCCGTGCTCCGCGGAGCGTGACGGTGCATAATGCCGTCCTATGGTTCACGCAACGGGGTTCGTGACTGACGTCTGCATCGTCGGCGGATGTGGCCGGGTCGGTCTTCCATTGGGCATCGCGCTGGCCTCTCGGGGCCTGTCCGTCACGCTGTACGACATCAACGCCGCCGCGGTTTCCACGGTGAACGCGGGCGTCCTGCCGTTTGACGAGCCGGGTGCCGGCCCGGTGCTCGCGGAAGTGGTGGCCGCCGGGCGGCTGCGCGCCTCCACCGAGCCGTCCACGGTGGCCGGCGCCGAGCACCTCGTCGTGGTTGTCGGCACACCGGTCGACGAGCACCTCAACCCCGACCTCGGCGCGGTGCCGCGGGCCCTGGAACGGTGCGCCGAGCACCTGCGGCCGGGGCAGCTCGTGGTGCTGCGCTCCACCGTGTACCCGGGCGTCACCGCGTTGACCGAAAAGCTGTTGCACAGCAAGGGCCTGGACGTGGACGTGGCGTTCTGCCCGGAGCGGATCGCCGAGGGCAAGGCGATGACCGAGCTGTTCGAGCTGCCGCAGATCGTCGCGGCGCGTACCCCGCAGGCCCTGGCGCGGGCGGAGAAGCTCTTCCGTAACCTGACCGACAACGTCGTGCCGCTGGAGCCGGAAGAGGCCGAGCTGGCCAAGCTCTTCACGAACACCTGGCGCTACATCAAGTTCGCCACGGCCAACCAGTTCTGGATGATGGCCAACGACTTCGGGCTGGACTTCGCGAAGATCCGGCACGCCATCACGTACGACTACCCGCGCGCGGCCGACCTGCCGATGCCGGGGTTCGCGGCCGGGCCGTGCCTGTTCAAGGACACCATGCAGCTGGCCGCGTTCAACCGGAACAACTTCGTGCTCGGCCACTCCGCGATGCTGATCAACGAAGGGCTGCCGCTGTACGTGGTGTCCCGCCTGGAGGAGAAGTACGACCTGTCCACGATGTCCGTGGGCATCCTCGGCATGGCGTTCAAGGGCGGCAGCGACGACCCGCGCGAGTCCCTGGCGTACAAGCTGCGCAAGATCTTGTCGATGAAGGCGCGCGAGACGCTGTGCACCGACCCGCACATCAAGGACGAGCGCTTCCTGCCGCTGCCCGAGGTGCTGGACCGGGCCGACCTGCTGGTGATCGCCTGCCCGCACGCCGAGTACGCCGCGCTGGCCACCGCCACGCCGGTCGTGGACATGTGGGGGCTGACCGGCCAGGGCGTGCTGATATGACGATCACGCCCCGGGTCTCGGTGGTCATCCCGGTCTACAACGAGGGCGAGTCGATCGTCCGCTGCCTCGATCGGATCCTGCGCGAGGTGCTGCTGCCCGCCGAGGTCCTCGTCGTGCACGACATGCCCGAGGACACCACCGTGCCGTACGCCCAGGAGGTGGCCCGCACCGACCCGCGCGTGCGCACCGTCCTCAACACGTACGGCCGGGGGCCGGCGAACGCGATCCGGTTCGGCATCGACACCGCCCGCGCGCCGGTGGCCGTGGTGACGATGGCCGACGGCTCCGACGACCCGCGCCAGATCGACGACCTGGCCCGCCTGGTCGACCGGGGCGTCGTGGTGGCGGCCGCCTCCCGGTACATGCCCGGCGGGCAGCAGGTCGGCGGCCCGCGGTTCAAGCGGATGCTGTCCCGCTGGGCCGGCCGCACGCTGCGCTGGTTCGCCCGGGTCGGCACCCGGGACGCGACCAACAGCTTCAAGGCGTACGACACCGAGTTCGTCCGGCAGGTGGGCATCGAGTCCCGCACCGGCTTCGAGATCGGGCTGGAGCTGACCGCCAAGGCGGCCCGGCTGCGCCGCCCGGTGGCCGAGATCCCGACCATCTGGCTGGACCGCCAGCTCGGCGAGTCCCGCTTCGACGTGGGCCGGTTCATGCCGTCGTACCTCAAGTGGTACTTCTTCGCGTTCGGCCGTCGGCTGACGCTGGAGCAGGTCGCGTCCCGCCGTCCGGCGGTCGCGCCCATTCCTATGCAGAGTGAAAAGTCCCCGGAGAAAGAGAGCAGCGCAAGTGGCTAAGGTCCTGGTAACCGGTTCGGCCGGCTTCATCGGCGGGTACGTCGTCGAGGAGCTGTTGGGCCGTGGCCACGAGGTGGTCGGGCTGGACAACTTCTCGAAGTACGGTCCGGTCACGCACAGCTACGACGACAACCCGCGGTACCACTTCGTCGAGGGCGACGCGCGGGACACCGAGCTGCTGACCAAGCTGCTGGCCGACTGCGACCACTTCATCGCCGGCGCCGCGATGATCGGTGGCATCTCCTACTTCCACGCCTACGCGTACGACCTGCTGGCCACCAACGAGCGCATCATGGCCGCCTCCTGCGACGCGGCGATCGCCGCGCACCGCGACGGCCGGCTGAGCAAGGTCACCTACATGTCGTCGTCGATGGTGTTCGAGTCGACCGAGCACTGGCCGTCCGCCGAGGGCGACGAGCGCAAGATCCCGCCGCCGCTGTCGTCGTACGGGTTCCAGAAGCTGGCCGTGGAGTACTACGCGCGCGCCGCCTGGGAGCAGTACCAGTTGCCGTACACGATCGTGCGGCCGTTCAACTGCGTCGGCGTCGGCGAGGGCCGCGCGCTCGGCGAGGCCGAGGTGCTGTCCGGCAACGTCAAACTGGCCATGTCGCACGTCGTGCCGGACCTCGTGCAGAAGATCGTCAAGGGGCAGGACCCGCTGCACATCCTCGGCGAGGGCAACCAGGTGCGGCACTACACGTACGGCGGCGACTTGGCCCGCGGCATCGTCGTGGCGATGGAGCACCCCGAGGCGACCAACGACGACTTCAACCTCTCCACCGCCGAGTCCACCTCGGTGCTGGAGCTGGCCGAGGTGATCTGGCACAAGATCAAGGGCCCGGACGTGCCGTTCCGCTACGTCTCGGACGACCCGTTCGAGTACGACGTGCAAAAGCGCGTCCCGGACGTCACCAAGGCCCGCGAGGTGCTCGGCTTCGAGGCCACGACGAGCCTTTCCACCATGCTGGACGAGGTCATCCCGTGGGTCACCCAGGCCGTGCGCGACGGCCGGTTGTGATCTGAACCGATGACGACGACCGTCGAGCAGCCCGCCCTGCCCGCAGAGAGCGAGCCGCCCGGCGGTCAACGTGAACCCACGCTTAAGCGGCGGTTACCAGACGTGGTGACCGCCGCCGTGGTGCTGGCCGTCGCCGCGTTCGCGTTCATCGGGATCGGCTCGCCGCTGTGGGGCGGATCGTCCATGGTGGAGAGTGGGCTGCTGGCCAACATCAGCCCGTACCGCGACGAGCAGCTGCTCGGCGTACGGCAGCAGACCGTCGGGCTCGGCGACACCGTCGACGCCGCCATCCCCAACGAGGCGCTCTTCGGCGAGGGCGTCCGGGACGGCGACTACCCACTGTGGAACCCGTACATCATGGGCGGGGTGCCGCTGGCCTCGACGCCCAACTACGGGTTGGCCTCGCCGGTGGCGCTGCCGTTCTGGTTCCTGCCGGCCTGGCTGGCACCGGCGTACGTGAAGCTGCTGGAGATCGTCGTCGCGGTCGGCGGCTGCTACCTCTTCCTGCGCCGCATCCGGCTCGGCCGGGCCGCGTCCCTGCTCGGCGGCCTGGTGTTCACCACGAGCGCGTTCGTGATCCTGTGGACGAACTGGCCGCAGACCCGGGTGGCCGTCTTCATCCCGGTGCTCTTCTGGGCGATCGAGCGGCTGGTCGCACACGTGCGCCCACGCGAGGTCGCGCTGGTCGCCCTCGTGGTGGCGGCGATGCTGTTCGGCGGCTTCCCCGCGGTGACCGGATACGCGCTGCTGACCGGCGCGTTCTACCTCACCGTGCGGGCGCTGGCCGAGCATCCCGGGCGCTGGAAACCGGTCGCCGGGCGGATGCTCGCCGGTGGCGCGGGCGTGGTGGCCGGCGCCGGCCTGGTCGCCGTGCAACTGCTGCCCTGGGCCGCGTACATGTCCACCGTGCTGGTACGCGGCCGGGCGCAGACCCCCGACCAGCACGTGCCGCCCGAGATGCTGCTCACCACCATCGCTCCGTACGCGTTCGGCACCGCCAACCCGGCCAGCCCGCCGCTGTGGTTCCACATCCGGATCCTCATCGAGGAGATGTCGTACGTCGGCGCCGCCGCGTTGGTCCTCGCCATCGCCGCCGTGGCGCTGGCCCGGGCCGGCCGCCGGCTGCTGCCGCGCGCCACCTGGGCGTTCATGGTGGCCGCCACGCTCGCCTGGGGCGTCGTCGTCTTCCTCGGCGGCCCGCCGCTGGCGCTGCTGCAGAAGCTGCCGTTCCTGTTCTCCGACAACTCCGTCGAGCGGGCCCGCAGCGTGCTCGGCTTCCTCGTCGCGGTGCTCGCCGCGGCCGGCTTCGAGCTGCTGGTCCGCCACCGCCGGGAAACGACCTCGCGCGCCCGCATTGGGTATGGGGCCGCCGTGTGGGCGCTGGTCGGCGTGGCCGGCGTCGTGGTGTACCTGCAGGGCCGGCGCTGGGCGCAGAAGCCGTACGGCACGCGGGAGGGCCCGCAGTACCTGGGCCAGCTCAACCAGGAAGTCGCGGTGGGGCTGGCGTTCGTGGCGCTGTCCCTGGTCTGCGCGGCCTGGCTGTGGTTCGGCAACCCGGGCGCCGACAAGCGCTGGCGGATCGCCCGGATCGGCGCGGCCACGCTCATCCCCGCGCTGATCGCGGTGCAGGCCCTCATGTGGGTACGCCCGTACTACCCGCGCACCAAGCCGGACAACTTCTACCCGGTCAGCGGCGTCGACGCGTACCTGGCCTCGCACCTGGGCCATTCCCGGTTCTTCGGCATGTCCCGCACCGTCTTCGGCGGCGTGCAGGCCATCCACGGGCTGCGTTCGTTGGGTGGGCACGCGTTCGTGGAGAAGCAGTTCGCGGAGCTCGTCGAGACCCTGCCGGGCCAGCAGCTCCCGCTTCCGCCGAAGCCGGCCAGCATCCTGGCGCCCGACGCGCCCACCCGCGGCGTACCGGACAGCCCCGTCCTGGACCGGGTCAGCGTGAGCCACTACCTGACCCCGCCGGAACGCGCCCCGTTCGGCACGCCACACGTGGACGCCGGCGACGGCACGACGCTGTCGCTCCAGCCGGACCAGACGGTGACGGTCCCGGTGCCGGTGAGCGGCCCGATCCGCGGCGTCGGCGTCACCCCCGTGGGCACCGTCGAGCAGACCCTGCGTACCCGGATCTCGGTCGTGCTCCGCGACCCGAGCGGCCGGGAAGTGGCCTCGGCCGAGCGCCTGGACCGCGGCATCGAGGCCGGCACGCCGTTCTACGTCCCGCTCGCCGCCGAGGACGTGCCCGCCGGCACCGCGCTGACCGCGGAGATCACCGTCCGCGAGGGCTCGCTGGCGGTGGCCGGCCGCGGCTCCGCGCCCGCCGTGTCCGCCGTGGCCAGCGCCGACGACGGCGTCAAACTGGTGTACGACGACTCCACAGTGACCATCTGGCAGCGCACGCACGCCCTGCAACGGGTCCGCTGGGCGGCGCGCGCGGTGGTGGAGCCCGACCCGCAGAAGCGGCTGGAGCTGCTGTCCAGCGGCCGGCTCGCCGACGACGAGGTCGTGCTGAACGCCGCGGGGGCACCCGCGGAGGGCGCCCCGGCCACGGTCACCTGGCTCAACGACGGCATGGACGAGGTCTCCGTCTCGGTGCAGGCCCAGGGCGCCGGATACGTGGTCATCGCCGACGCGATCCAACCGACGTGGACGGTCACCGTGGACGGCGAGCGGGCCGCCCTGGTCCCCGCGGACCACGGGCTCGCCGCGGTAGCCGTCCCCGCGGGCAACCATGTGATCCGCTTCGCCTACACCCTGCCGTACCACAACGCGGGTGCCTGGATCAGCGGCGCGACCGTACTTCTCCTGCTCACCGCGATAGGCGCCGAACGCCTCCGCCGCCGCCCGACCACCACATCCCCCTCCCCACCCCCCGCTCCGCTCCTCCCGCCCTTCCGGCCCCTCTCCCCGCGGCCCCGTCGGCCGCTCTCCCCGTCGATCAAGGGCAAACGGTCGTGGATTGATCTCCGATCCGCGACCGTTCGCCCTTGATCGACGCGAAGGTCCTTGATCGGCGCGGGGCTCCCCTGTACACGCCACGACTGGGGCGGCGGGCCGGAGCGGCGCAGCGCCGCGCGCACTCAGAGTGCGGGGCGAGCGCTGGCGCCCGGCCCGTCAGTGGGGCGCCCCAAGGCCGGGTGGTTAAGGGTCCCTGGGCGCTGTCAAGCGGCGGCGGCTGGCCCTGTGCCCCGCCAAGTCGAGCGATCGACGCCGGCCTGCGGTGATCATGAGGTTAGCGATGGGGAGAGCGCTTACCTGGACGCCAACTTCATGATCACCGCAGCGATCGGGCTACCGTCCGTTCGATGTGTGGCGAATGGTTCCCCCTGGGCTGACATGGCCCGGGTGATCATGAAGTTGTCCTCGCGACGCGCCGCAGCCCAGGGGACAACTTCATGATCACCCACACTGGGAGGGTGCGACCTACTCGTGGAGGGATTTGCCGGTTTCTAGGAGGGTCTTGAGGTCGCTGAGGACCTCGGCCCAGCCGCCGCCGGCGCCTTCGATCTGGCCGGCGGTCTGTGCGGCCGTCTGTGGTGCGCCCTCGGTCTCGTGCGTGACGGTCAGCATCGAGACGCCGTCCGGGCCTTCCTTGATCTCGTAGGTCAGCTGGGTCGGGGGCTCGTCGAGCCAGGTGGGGTGCCACGTCTGGACCAGCTTGTACGGCGGGTCCACCTCGATGATCTCGCCCTCCACGGGGTACTCCGGCATGCCCATCGCCTGGTACTCCTCGTTGGCGCGGGCCCGGTAGGCCCCGCCCGGGCGCAGGTCGTACTCGGCGAGGCCGCGGTAGCCGTACCGGTCGGTCCACTCCGGCTTGGTGATCGCGTCCCAGATCGCCTGGGCTGTGGCCTTGATGTAGATCCGATACACCTGCGTCATGACTCTCCCTCCAGTTCGTGCTTGAGATCCAGGAGTGCCGCCGTGCGGTGCTCCGTGTACTTGTCGATCCACCGGTCGTGGATCTGCCGGATGGGCACCGGGTTGAGAAAGTGCAGCTTCTCCCGGCCGCTACGGCGGGTGACGACGAGGCCCGCGTCTTCGAGCACCCGCAGGTGCTTCATGACCCGAAGCGCGTCATCGAAAGCTCCGACTCCAGCTCGGTCAGCGTCCGGCCGTCCCTCGCGAAGAGCAGGTCCAGCAGGAACCGCCGGCTCGGATCGGCGAGCGCCTTGAAGACCAGGTCGTCATCGGTCACCACGAAAAGTTATGTGACTAAACAGTCACATGTCAAGCGTTCTGCATGACCTTGCAGCGGTCCGCATGGCTTGCTAGCCTCGTTGCATAGACATGCGGAGGTAAACATGGGCATCCGGGTCGCGGTGGCCGGAGCGAGCGGGTACGCGGGCGGGGAACTGCTGCGCCTGATCGCCGGGCACCCCGAGCTAGACCTGGTGGCCGCGACGGCACACAGCCAGGCCGGGTCGCCGCTTTCCGTCGTACACCCGCATCTGACCGGGCTGGACCTGGTGCTCGGGGCGACCGGACCGGAGGCCCTGGCCGACGCGGACCTGGTGTTCCTGGCGCTGCCGCATGGGCAGTCGGCCGCGCTCGCGGCGGCGCTGGCCGGCACGGTCAAGGTCGTCGACCTCGGCGCCGATCACCGGCTCCAGGATGCTGGAGCGTGGATCCAGTATTACGGTGGCGGGCACGCGGGGGCGTGGACGTACGGGCTGCCCGAGTTGCCCGGCCAGAAGGCGGCCATCGCGATCTCCACGCGGGTGGCCGCGACGGGCTGCTACGCGGTCGCGACGACGCTGGCGCTGGCGCCGCTGATCACGGCCGGCGCGGTGTCGCCGGACGACGTGGTGGTGGTCGCGGCCTCCGGCACGTCCGGGGCGGGCCGGGCGGCCAAGGCGCACCTGCTGGGCAGCGAGGTGATGGGCGACCTGTCGCCGTACAAGGTGGGCCGGCACCAGCACGTCCCCGAGATCAAGCAGGCGACCGGGGCGCGGAGCCTGTCGTTCACGCCGGTGCTGGCACCGATGCCACGCGGGATCCTCGCCACCGTCACCGCGCTCCCCACGGGCACCGCCGACCCCCGGCAGGTCCTCCAGGAGGCGTACGCGGATGCGCCGTTCGTGCACGTGCTGCCCGAGGGGGCCTGGCCGCACACCGCGGCGACGTACGGGTCGAACGCCTGCCACCTGCAGGCCACAGTGGACATCGACTCGGGCCGGGTGATTGTCACGAGCGCCATCGACAACCTGGGCAAGGGCGCCGCCGGCCAGGCCGTGCAGTGCGCCAATCTCATGCTCGGCCTACCGGAGACAGCGGGCCTGCCGATGTACGGGGTGGCACCGTGATCGGTGCGAGGAGTGAGCTTCAGTGGCGGCTGCCGGCATACGCGGCGCCCGCGCCTGCGAGCCCCGCAGTCCCGATCGGAGGCCAGCAATGAGTGTCACCGCACCGAAGGGGTTCCGGGCGAGCGGCGTCGCGGCCGGGTTGAAGAGCGGCGGGTCGGACGTCGCGCTGGTGGTCAACGACGGGCCGGACGCCACCGCGGCCGGCGTGTTCACGAGCAACCGGGTCAAGGCGGCGCCGGTGCTGTGGAGCCAGCAGGTGCTGCGGGCCGGGGTGGTGCGCGCGGTCGTGCTCAACTCCGGCGGCGCCAACGCCTGCACGGGCCCGGGCGGCTTCCAGGACACCCACGCCACCGCGGAGTACGTCGCCGCGATGCTCGGTGGCATGGGCGCCGCGGACGTGGCGGTCTGCTCCACCGGGCTGATCGGCGAGCGGCTGCCGATGGACAAGCTGCTGCCCGGCGTCGCGGCCGCGGCACGCGCCCTCAACAAGAAGGGCGGCCCGGCCGCGGCCGAGGCCATCATGACCACCGACACCCGGCCGAAGACGACGGCCATTCAACACCAGGGCTGGAGCGTCGGCGGGATGGCCAAGGGCGCCGGCATGCTGGCGCCCGGCATGGCCACGATGCTGTGCGTGCTCACCACCGACGCGGTCGCCGGCCCGGACGCGCTCGACGCGGCGCTGCGGGCGGCGACCCGGGTCTCGTTCGACCGGGTCGACTCGGACGGCTGTATGTCCACCAACGACACCGTGCTGCTGCTGGCCAGCGGCGCGTCGGGCATCGAACCGACCGACGACGAGCTGGCCGAAGCCGTCACCAGAGCCTGCCAGGATCTGGCCCAGCAGCTGCTGTCCGACGCGGAGGGCGCCACCAAGGAGGTCGCCATCGAGGTGACCGGCGCGGCCAGCGAGGACGACGCGGTCGAGGTGGGCCGGTCGGTGGCCCGCAACAATCTGGTCAAGACGGCCCTGTTCGGCAACGATCCCAACTGGGGCCGCATCCTCGCCGCGGTGGGCACGACGGGGCCGCGTTCGAGCCGGACGCGATCGACGTCGCGGTCAACGGGGTGTGGGTGTGCAAGGGTGGTGCCGCGGCCGAGGACCGGTCCAGTGTGGACCTGTCCGGGCGGGGCGTGAAGATCCGGATCGACCTGCACGCCGGCGACGCGGAGGCGACCATTTGGACCAACGACCTGTCCCACGCGTACGTGCACGAGAACTCGGCGTACTCCACATGACGGCTGCGGTGATCACAGCACAGGAAAAGGCGGCCACCCTCATCGAGGCGTTGCCGTGGCTGGCCCGTTTCCACGGCTCGACCGTCGTCGTCAAGTACGGCGGCAACGCGATGATCGATCCCGAGCTGCAGAAGGCGTTCGCCGCCGACATGGTGTTCCTGCGGTACGCCGGGCTCAAGCCGGTCGTCGTGCACGGCGGCGGGCCGCAGATCTCCGCGATGCTGGGGCGGCTGGGCATCGACAGCGAGTTCCGCGGCGGCCTGCGGGTCACCACGCCCGAGGCGATGGACGTCGTCCGGATGGTGCTCGTCGGCCAGGTCGGGCGCGAGCTGGTCGGCCTCATCAACGGGTACGGTCCGTTCGCGGTGGGCCTGTCGGGCGAGGACGCGCGGCTGTTCACCGCCGTACGGCGGCACGCCTATGTGGACGGTGAGGCGGTCGACGTGGGCCTCGTCGGCGACGTGGAAAAGGTCGACGTCTCCGCGGTGGCCGACCTCATCGGCGCCGGCCGCATCCCGGTCATCTCCACGGTGGCGCCGGACGCGGACGGCGTACTGCACAACCTGAACGCCGACACCGCCGCGGCGGCGCTGGCCATCGCGCTGCAGGCCCGCAAGCTCGTCGTGCTCACCGACGTGCCGGGCCTCTACACCGACTGGCCGGACACGAGCAGCCTGGTCTCGCAGATCGGCACGGACGCGCTGGCCGAGCTGCTGCCGAAGCTGGAGTCGGGCATGGTGCCCAAGATGGAGGCGTGCCTGCGGGCGGTCCAGGGCGGCGTGCCGGCGGCACATGTCGTCGACGGCCGGGTCGCGCACTCCACCCTGCTGGAAGTCTTCACCTCGGAAGGGTTCGGAACGATGGTGACTGGATCATGAGCCTCGTTGACCGGTGGACGCAGTCCATGATGGACAACTACGGCACGCCGCCGCTCGGGCTGGTCCGCGGCGAGGGCGCGGTGGTGTACGACGAGTCCGGCAGGTCCTATGTGGATCTACTCGGCGGGATCGCGGTCAACGTGCTCGGCCACGCCCACCCGGCGGTCGTGGCCGCGGTGTCCAAGCAGGTCGCCGCGCTCGGCCACGTGTCCAACCTGTACGTCGCCGAGCCGCCGGTGGCGCTCGCCGAGCTGCTGCTGGCCCTGGCCGGCCGGCAGGGACGCGTGTTCTTCGCCAACTCCGGCTCGGAAGTCAACGAGGCGGCGTTCAAGCTGTCCCGGCTGACCGGGCGCACGCACGCCGTCTCCACCCAGGGCGGCTTCCACGGCCGGACGATGGGCAGCCTCGCGCTCACCGGCCAGCCCAGCAAGGCCGACCCGTTCCGCCCGCTGCCCGGCGAGGTGACCCACGTGCCGTACGGCGATGTGGCCGCCCTCGACGCGGCCGTCACCACCGAGACGGCCATGGTGATCCTGGAGCCCATCCAGGGCGAGAACGGCGTGGTCGTGCCGCCCGCCGGCTACCTGGCCGCGGCCCGGGAGATCACCACGGCCAAGGGCGCCCTGCTGGTGCTGGACGAGGTGCAGACCGGCGTCGGCCGCACCGGGCACTGGTTCGCGCACCAGGCCGACGGCGTCGAGCCGGACATCGTCACGCTGGCCAAGGGCCTGGGCGGCGGGCTGCCGATCGGGGCGTGCCTGGCGTTCGGCGGCGCGGCCGACCTGTTCGGGCCGGGCAGCCACGGCAGCACGTTCGGCGGCAACCCGATCAGCTGCGCGGCCGCGCTCGCGGTCATCTCGACGATCGCCAACGAGGGCCTGCTGGACCACGTGAAGCGGATCGGGGAGCGCATCAAGACCGGCGTCGAGGCGCTCGGCCACCCCCTCGTCCGCGAGGTGCGCGGCGCCGGCCTGCTGCTGGGCGTGGTGCTCAGCGCGCCCGCCTCGGGGGCGGTGGCCGGCGTGCTGCGCGACGCCGGCTTCCTGACCAACCCGGTGCAGCCGGACGTGCTGCGGCTCGCCCCGCCGCTGATCCTGTCCGCCGACCAGGTCGACGCGTTCCTGGCGGCCCTGCCGTCCGCATTGGACGCCGCGTCATGACACGAAACTTCTTGCGGGACGACGACCTCACGCCGGCCGAGCAGTCCACTGTGCTCGATCTGGCCGCCGCGATGAAGGCCGAACGGTACGCGTACACGCCGCTGGCCGGGCCGAGGTCGGTGGCGGTGATCTTCGACAAGGTGAGCCTGCGTACCCGGCTGTCCTTCGACGTGGGCATCGCCGAGCTGGGCGGCAACCCGATCGTCGTGGACGCGCAGGGCACCCACTTCGGCCGCGGCGAGACCCTCGCCGACGCCGCCAAGGTGCTGTCCCGCTACGTTTCCGCGATCGTCATGCGCACCTACGGCGACGACCGGCTGGCCGAGGTGGCCGCCGGCGCCACCGTTCCGGTGGTCAACGCGCTCACCGACGGCTTCCACCCCTGCCAGCTCCTCGCCGACCTGCTCACCGTGCGGGAGCGGTGCGGCGGCACCGCGGGCCGGACCCTCGCGTACGTCGGCGACGCGGCCAACAACATGGCCCACTCGTACCTGATCGCCGGGGTTACCGCGGGCATGCACGTGCGGGTCGCCGGCCCGTCCGGATACGACCCGTCGCCGACCGTCGTGGCCCGCGCCGACGAGATCGCCGCGTGGACCGGCGGCTCCACCCAGGTGCTGCGGGACGCCTTCGAGGCGGTGGACGGGGCGGACGTGCTCGCCACGGACACGTGGACGTCGATGGGTCAGGAGCAGGACGGTCGCGACCGGCGTACCCCCTTCTGGCCGTACCAGATCAACAAGGACCTGCTCGCGGCGGCCGCACCCGGCGCGGTCGTGCTGCACTGCCTGCCCGCGCACCGCGGCGAGGAGATCACCGACGACGTCATGGACGGCGCGCAGAGCGCCGTCTGGGACCAGGCCGAGAACCGCCTACACGCACAGAAGGCGCTGTTGACATGGCTGTTGGACCAACAATGACCGGACCAGGGACACGCACCGCGCGGCACGCGCGGATCGTCGACCTGATCCGCGAGCGCGGCGTGCGCTCCCAGACCGAGCTGGCCGAGCTGCTCGGCGAGGACGGCGTGCAGGTCACCCAGGCCACGCTGTCGCGCGACCTGGAGGAGTTGGGCGCCTACAAGGTACGCGGTGCCGACGGCGGCCCGGCCGTCTACGTGATCCCGGAGGACGGGCTGCCCCGCCCCCGGCCGGCCGAGCACGCGCCCGCGCGCCTGGTCCGGCTGCTGCGCGAGCTGCTGACCGGCACCGACTCCAGCGGCAACCTGGCCGTGCTGCGCACCCCGCCGGGCGCGGCACAGTTCCTGGCCAGCGCCCTCGACCGCGCCGGCCTGCCCGAGATCGTCGGCACCATCGCGGGCGACGACACCATCTTCGTCGTGGCCCGCGAGCCGCTGACCGGGGCGGACCTGGCCGAGAAGCTGGGCGCCTGGGCCGGGCGCGACGAGAACGGCGGCTCCCGTGACTGAGCGCGTCGTGCTGGCGTTCTCCGGCGGCCTGGACACGTCGGTCGCCATCCCGTACCTGGCGGACAGGATGGGCGCCGAGGTGATCGCGGTCGCGGTCGACCTCGGGCAGGGCGGCGAGGACATGAACGCCATCCGCCGGCGCGCCCTGGACTGCGGCGCGGTCGAGGCCGAGGTCATCGACGCGAAGGACGAGTTCGCGGCCGGCTACTGCCTGCCGGCGGTCCGGGCCAACGCGCTCTACATGGACCGCTACCCGCTGCTGTCCGCGCTGAGCCGGCCGCTGATCGTCAAGCACCTGGTCGCGGCGGCCCAGCGGCACGGCGGCACGGTCGTCGCGCATGGCTGCACCGGCAAGGGCAACGACCAGGTCCGCTTCGAGGTGGGCATCGGCGCGCTCGCCCCGCACCTGAAGGTCGTGGCGCCGGCCCGGGACTTCGCGTGGACCCGGGACAAGGCCATCGCCCTGGCCGAGGAGAAGGGCCTGCCGATCGACGTCAGCCACAAGTCGCCGTACTCGATCGACCAGAACCTGTGGGGCCGGGCCGTCGAGACCGGTTTCCTGGAGGACATCTGGAACGCGCCGGTCGAGGACCTCTACACCTACACCGCCAACCCGGCGGAGCCGCGCGACCCGGACGAGATCGTGCTCACCTTCGACGCCGGGGTGCCGGTCGCGATCGACGGCGAGACGCTCACCCCGTACCAGGTGATAGCGGAACTGAACCGGCGGGCCGGAGCCCAGGGAGTCGGACGGCTGGACATGGTCGAGGACCGGCTCGTGGGCATCAAGAGCCGCGAGGTGTACGAGGCGCCGGGCGCGATCGCGCTGATCACCGCCCACCAGGAGCTGGAGGCCGTGACCGTCGAGCGCGACGTGGCCCGCTTCAAGAAGAGCGTCGACCAGCGCTGGGCCGAACTGGTGTACGACGGCCTGTGGTTCTCGCCGCTGAAGGACGCGCTGGACGCGTTCGTCGCCCAGACCCAACGGCACGTGACCGGCGACGTGCGGATGACGCTGCACGGCGGCCGCGCGGTGGTCACCGGCCGGCGCTCCGAGGCCAGCCTGTACGACTTCAACCTGGCCACGTACGACACGGGTGACACGTTCGACCAGTCGCAGGCGGTGGGGTTCGTGCGGCTGTGGGGGCTGCCGAGCCGGATCGCGGCCGCCCGGGACGGACGGTTGGGGTAAGAATGTCAGTCGTGTCTTCTCGTACCAGCCTGTGGGGCGGCCGGTTCGCCGGCGGCCCGGCCGAGGCCCTCGCCCGCCTGTCCGTGAGCGTCCAGTTCGACTGGCGCCTGGCCCCGTACGACCTGGCCGGCTCCCGCGCGCACGCCCGGGTGCTGGCCGGCGCCGGGCTGCTCGACGCCGGCGAGCTCGGCCAGATCCTCGCCGCGCTCGACGACCTGGAGGCCGCCTGCGCCTCCGGGGCGTTCCGGCCGACGGTCGAGGACGAGGACGTGCACACCGCGCTGGAGCGTGGCCTGCTCGAACGCCTCGGCACCCTCGGCGGCAAGCTGCGCGCCGGCCGGTCCCGCAACGACCAGGTCGCCACCGACCTGCGGCTCTACCTGCGCGACCACGCCCGCGGGGTGGCCGCCAGCCTGGTGCAGCTCGCGGATGCGCTGGTCGAGCAGGCCGAGCGGCACGTCGACACGCCGGCCCCCGGGATGACGCACCTGCAGCACGCGCAGCCGGTCACGTTCGGGCACTGGCTGCTCGCGCACGTGCAGCCGCTGCTGCGCGACCTGGAACGCCTGCGCGACTGGGACGCCCGCGCCGCGATCAGCCCGCTCGGTGCCGGCGCGCTCGCCGGCTCGTCGCTGCCGCTGGACCCGGTGCGGGTGGCCAAGGAGCTCGGCTTCGACGCGCCGGCCGCCAACTCGATGGACGCCGTCGCCGACCGGGACTTCGTCGCCGAGTTCCTCTTCATCACCGCGCTGGTCGGGGTGCACCTGTCCCGCCTCGGCGAGGAGGTGGTGCTGTGGACATCGCAGGAGTTCGGCTGGGCGGAGCTGGACGACGGGTTCGCCACCGGCTCGTCGATCATGCCGCAGAAGAAGAACGCGGACATCGCCGAGCTGGCCCGCGGCAAGGCCGGCCGGCTCATCGGCGGCCTGGTCACGGTGCTGACCATGCTCAAGGGCCTGCCGCTGACGTACGACCGGGACATGCAGGAGGACAAGGAGCCGGTCTTCGACGCCGTCGACACCCTGGAGCTGGTGCTGCCGGCTCTCGCCGGCATGATCTCCACCATGACGGTACGCGTCGACCGCCTGGTCGCCGCCGCACCGGTGGGCTACACGCTGGCCACCGAGGTCGCCGACTGGCTGGTCCGCAAGGGCGTGCCGTTCCGCGAGGCGCACGAGGTGACCGGCCGGCTGGTCGCGCTCTGCGTGGCCCGCGAGTGCGCGCTCGACGAGGTCAGCGACGAGGACTTGGCGCTGGTCAGCTCCTATTTGGATCCCACGGTGCGCGACGTGCTGTCGGTGCGGTCGGCGCTGGCCGCCCGGATCACCCCCGGCTCGACCGGCCCGGGTCCGGTCGCCGACCAGCTCGCCGCCGTGGTGGACAAGCTGGACGGGTGGCGGGAATGGGTCACGGCGCGGGTGGTGCCTCGCTGACCGACCTCGCTTCGCTGTTGGCCGGGCCGGTGCTGCCGGCGGCGCGCGGCCTGCTGGGGTGCGAGCTGTCCGCCGGCGGCGTCACGGTCCGCCTGACGGAGGTCGAGGCATACGCGGGTACGGCCGGCGACCCCGCCTCGCACGCACACCGCGGCCGTACGCCCCGCAACGCCATCATGTTCGGGCCGCCGGGTTACCTGTACGTGTACTTCACGTACGGGATGCACTGGTGCGCCAACGTGGTGACGGGCCCGCCCGGCGAGGCTGCCGCCGTGCTGCTGCGCGCGGGTGCGGTCCTGTCCGGCACCGCGGTGGCGTCCTCGCGGCGTCGGTCTGCCGCTTCCGCTCGGGACCTCGCCCGGGGTCCGGCCCGGTTGTGCCAGGCGCTGGGCATCGACGGGACGGCGTACGGGGCGTACCTGCTCGGCGACGGGCCGGTGCGGCTTGCGCCGCCGTCCGCGCCGGTGCCCGAGTCGGCGATCGCCGCGGGCCCCCGGGTCGGCGTGAACGGCGCCCACGACCGGCCGTGGCGTTTCTGGATCGAGGGTGACCCGACGGTCAGCCCGTACCGCCGCCACACCCCGCGCCGCCCCGGGTGAGCCGGCGGATCGCCTCGGCCAGCGCCTTTTCGTCCAGGTCGCCGCCGGTGACGAGCGCCTGCAGCATCGCACCGTCCAGCAGCGCGCAGACGTCACGGGCCGCCGCCGCGCCGACGTGTGGCTCCAGCACGTCGCGCAGCCCGCGCAGCCACTCCCGTGCCAGCGGCCGCAGCACCGGGTCGCGTGCCGCCGCGACGTACAACTCGTACTCGATCTGGGCGCGCCGCCGGTCGGCGAGGTAGGCCGCGCTCATCCGGGCGAGCGCCGCCGGCAGGTCCGGGGCGGTGGCGAGCCGTTCGGCCCAGACCCGCAGGTCGGCGCGGACCGCCTCGGTGGCCCGGCGCAGCCCGGCGGCGATGAGGTCGTCGAGGGTGGGGAAGTAGTAGGTGGTGGCGCCCAGCGGCAGGTCCGCGCGAGCGGCGACGGCCCGGTGCGTGGTACGCCCGATGCCCGCCTCCGCGATGACCTCCAGCGCCGCGGTGGCCAGCGCCTCCTTGCGGGCCTCGGGGTCCCGGCGGCGCTGGGTGCGCGGGCCGGTCAATGCGCCGCCCCGCCCAGGTTGAGCGTCACGACGCCGAGAATGATCAGCGCGGTCCCGGCGACCTTGACGAAGGTGATCGGCTCGCCGAGGAAGGCCGCGCCGATGGCGACGATCGCGGCCGTGCCCAGCCCGGACCACAGGGCGTACGCGAACCCGACCTGGACGCCCTTGACCGCCTGGGACAGTGCCGCGAACGAGACCACGTAGCCGGTCAGGCAGGCCACGGTCGGCCAGAGCCGGCTGAACCCCTCGGTCGACTTGAGCAGGCTGGTGGCGAACACCTCGGCCGCGATGGCACCCAACAAAAACACGTACGGCACAGCACGCTCCCTCTCTTGTACGTCTGTACAAGTACAATCGTACAAGATGTCCCCGGATCGCCCCGCGCGGCGCTTGCGCGCCGCGGCGATCAAGGGCTTTCCCGTCGATCAAGGGCGAACGGCCGTGCTTTGATCTCCGATCCACGACCTTTTGCCCTTGATCGGCGCAGAAGTCCTTGATCGACGCGGCGCCCCCCGCGGCGCGCGCCGCGCGGCCCGCGGAAACGCGGGCCGCGCCGGCCCGGGCGGCTACAGCCAGAACGTGTCGTGCTCCAGGAAGAAGGCGGCCTTTTCCTCGTCGGTCTTGCCGGCCAGGCCCACCAGGCCCTCGAAGTAGCCCTCGCGGGGGCGCCGGGCGCGAAGTGCAGGAGCATCGTCGCCGGTTGGCCGGACTCGTTGCGGAACGCGTGCACGCCGCCCTCCGGTACGTGGACGAAGTCGCCCGGCGTGCAGTCGATCCAGCGGGTGCCGTCGTAGATCCGCACCGTACCCGTGAGGATGTAGAACGACTCGGAGATCGACCGGTGGAAGTGCGGATCCGGGCCGCTGGGCGCCGGGCCCATCTCCCAGCGGTAGAGGCCGAACTGGCCGTTGGTCGTCGTGCCGGTGGCCAGGTAATGGACCGTGTTGCCGGTGCGGTACGTCAGCTCCGGCGCGTGCCCATCGGGCCGGTACGTAGCGCTGATGTCGCCCGAATCGCCCTTATACCGCGCCGGTGGATAAGTCATGAGCAAGTCTCCCCACCTGAAAAGTCTTGCTGCAAGGATCTGGACACAACCTGGAAACTCTTGCGAAACTTGCAAAGCTCGTGCACCCGGAACCCCCCCGTCTTCGTCTGGAGAGCGCGATGTCCCCACGTAGATCGATCGCCGCCACCCTAGCGGCGCTCGTCGGACCCGTCCTGTTCCTCACCGCCACCGCCCCCACGGCACAGGCGGCCGTCCAGAGCAACGGCAGCTCGATCGTCCACCTCTTCCAGTGGCGGTGGTCGTCGATCGCCCAGGAATGCGAGACCACCCTCGGCCCCAACGGCTGGGGCGGCGTACAGGTGTCCCCGCCGCAGGAGCACGTGGTGCTGCCCAGTGCGGAAGGCGCGACGTACCCCTGGTGGCAGGACTACCAGCCGGTGTCGTACCGGATCGACCAGACGCGGCGCGGGACCCGCGCCGAGTTCATCGACATGGTCCAGCGCTGCCGCGCCCGGGGTGTGAAGATCTACGTCGACCTGGTGCTCAACCACATGAGCGGCACCGGCTCGGTCGGCAGCGGCCCCGGCAGCGCCGGGACGGCCTACACCAAGTACGACTATCCGAACCTGTTCAACGACGGCTCCGGCGACAGCTACGGGTACGCGGACTTCGGCACCTGCTACCGCACGATCAGCAACTGGAGCGACAAGAACGAGGTGCAGGACTGCGAGCTGCTCGCCCTGGCCGACCTCGACACCAGCCTCCCCGAGGTACGCCGGAAGATCGCCAAGTACATGAACTCGGTGATCGACCTGGGCGTGGCCGGCTTCCGCGTGGACGCGGCCAAGCACGTGCAGGAGGCGCACCTGGCCGACATCATCTCGCGGCTGCACGACGTGCCGGAGTTCGGCGGCAAGCCGGACCTCTTCCACGAGGTGTACGGCGACGCCACCGTCCCGTACACCGCGTACGCCCCGTACGGCGCGGTCACCAACTTCGACTACCAGCGGTCGGTCGCGTCGGCGTTCAAGGACGGCAACATCGCACAGCTCGGCAGCCTGCCGAACTACGGCGGCCTCACCGGCGCCCAGTCCGTCGTCTTCGTCGACAACCACGACACCCAGCGGTCCACGCCGACACTGACCTATAAGGACGGTGACCGGTACTACCTGGCCGACGCGTTCATGATGGCCCACCCGTACGGGCGGCCGCAGCTCATGTCCAGCTACGCGTTCGGCTCGGTGACCGCGCAAGGCCCGCCCAGCTCGTCGGGCGGCACCACCAACGCCACCGACTGCGCCAACTCCGCCTGGATCTGCGAGCACCGCAACGAGCAGGTCGCCGGCATGCCGAGCTTCCGCAACGCGACCGAAGGCACCGGCATCGGGTCCGTCGTCACCGACGGCAGCGGCCGGCTGGCCTTCGCGCGAGGGGCAAGGGGGTACGCCGCGTTCAACGCGACCGGCAGCGCGTGGACCCGGACGTTCAGCACCGGCCTGCCGGACGGGACGTACTGCAACGTGGCCCGCGGCACGTACAACGCCACCACCGGGGTGTGCACCGGTGGCGCGGTCACGGTGTCCGGCGGCGCCTTCACCACCGCGATCCCGGCCAACCGCGGGGTGGCACTGCACGTCGCCGCTCCGGCGTCGGGCGGCAGCACCCCACCGCCGACGACGCCGAGCACCGTGGCCGTCACCTTCGGCGTCAACGCCACCACCTGGTGGGGCCAGAACGTGTTCGTGGTCGGCAACGTGCCGGCGCTCGGCTCCTGGAACCCGGCCAACGCGGTGGCGATGTCCGCCGCCACCTATCCGGTCTGGCGAGCCACTGTGGACCTGCCGACCGGAGAGCGGTTCGAGTACAAGTACATCAAGAAGGACCCGGACGGCACGGTCACCTGGGAGGCGGGCGAGAACCACTACTACACGCCCACCGCGCCGGTCAGCCTCCTCGACACCTGGCGCTAGCTCGTACCCCCTCTTTTCCGTGATCAGGGCGTCCCTCAAGTCGTTCCAACGACTTGAGGGACGCCCTGATCACGGTAGGGGGGTTGCTTCGATGTACATGGACTCTTCTTTGCGGAGGATGCGGTCTAGGTCGGCTACGTCGGGGCGGGCGCCCTTGCGGAAGGACGCGCGGCGTACGGTGTCGGGGTCGAAGCCGGCCTCGCCCAGGGCGTACCGCAGCTCGTCGAGGTCGTAGAGCCAGCGGTGGCCGTACAGGTAGAAGATCTGGTTGAACATGAACGCCCGGCGGGCCGGCATCGGTGGGCCCAGGCCCGCGGCGTGCAGGCGCTTGCGGTGCCGGTCGAAGAACGCGCTCCCGGTGGTGTAACTGTCCACATAGGTCGCCAGGTCGGGGGTGGTCAGTCGCAGCAGTCCGCCGGGGGCGAGGATCCGCCGCACCTCGGTCAGCCAGGTGATGCCGTCGTCGAGCGTGACGTGCTCGATGAGGTGCTCGGCGTACACCCAGTCGACGGAGCCGTCCGCGAACGGCAGCGGCCGGCAGATGTCCAGCGCTACGAAGTAGCACTCGCCGTCCACCCGCCAGATGTGCCCGGCCTCGGTGGTGGCGTCGTCGGTCCGCAGCGAAACCAGGTCGCTGCCGAGCCCTTCCGGATGGGCGGTCTTCCAGGCGGCGAACTCGATGCCGGTCACGCCCAGGGCGCCCAGCTGGTCGCGGGAGTACGGGGCAGCGGCGGCGACGGGTTCCAGTTTGTCGCACCGGGCCAGGCCCAACCATGCCTCGTCCATCAGTCGCGACAGCTCGTCAGGACGCCCCCAGTTCCACTCGGACACCTGTGCCTCCTTCCTCGACGGTCCCACCAATCTCCACGGTGGACGTACACAGGTAGCCGAGCACGGGGTCGTGGTCGGCCAGCACGATCCGGCGGGCGGTCGGGTCGGCCAGCTCGCCGGCCAGCGTCCACCACACACCGGTGTACGGCTGTCCGGACGGCGCCGAGCGGGCCCCGGGTACCGGTCCCAGGCCGTTGCCCAGGATCAGCGTGTCGGCGTCCAGGTCGGCCGGGAGCGCGGGCGGCGCTGTGCCGGCTTGCCCCGGGGCCATGGGTACCTGGCGCACCGGACCGAGCCACGCCGTGCCTGAGTCGCCGCACAGCAGAGCCACGCCGGTGTGCCGGGTCGGGAGCGCGACCGGGGCGGCCGGGTCGTACGGCAGACCGGCCTGCTCCACCACGAGGAGCAGGGCCCGGCGGCAGCCGCCGGTGCGGGCGTACTCGCGGATCAGCCGGAGCCCGGTGAAGCCGGCGGCGGCGCCCTGGTCGCAGACCGCGAACGCCATGGGGGCGCCGGGGCAGATGTGGCTCAGGTACGTCGCGGTGGCCCGCCCGGGGCGGATGTCCGGCACGGCGAACGCCAGCACGAGCAGGTCGACCGGCTCGTGCGGCGGGACGGTGTCGGCGACCAGCGCGGCGGCCATCTCGCCGTACGAGTGGCCGCCGGCCGGCTGGCGCAGGGCGAGCCCGTACGGCCGGACCAGATCGGACAGGTACGCGGTCAGGTGTGGCGCGTGCTCGGGGTGTGCGGCGCGGGCGGCCGGGCCGGGGAAGGCGCGGCGCGCGGCGCGGACGAGGTGCGGCCCGGGGTAGTCGGTGGCGGGCGGGCCGGCAGTGTACATCCGCGTCACCCGGCCGGCATCAGGTGCTTGACGACGAAGTCGGCGAGCGTGCCGATCGTCGCGAAGTCCTCCCGGTCGATGTCTTCGACGTCGATCTGGATCTCCAGGCTGTCCTCCAGCTCGAGCATCAGCTCCAGCGAGCTGGACGAGCTCATGCCCAGGTCTTCCATGAGGCGGGTCTGCTCCGAGGCGTCCGGCATCTCCCGCCGCAGCACCCGCGGCAGGAGCGCCTGGATGGTGCTCACGACTTGCGGCCGGAGGTCCGTGTCGAGCTGCTCCATGGTGCCCAGTCCCATCACTAGTGTTCGAAAACCATCGCCGAGAACGTGGCGCCGCGCCCGGCTCCCGCGGCGGCGACGAGGTAGCGGTCGCCCGGGTGTAGCAGTCCCCGCGCGTGGGCGGTCGTGTAGTTGACGAACGCGTCGGCGCAGAAGACGTGCGCGGTCAGTGGCACGTTGTCCAGCAGCACCCGGGCCACCGGGTAGCCGATCCGCCGGCACAGCCGTTGCCAGGCCACGAGGTTGACGTTGTGCGGCAGGATCAGCGCGAGGTCGGCGAGGTCGAGGCCGGCCCGGTCGACGGCCGCCAGGATCGCGTCGGCCAGCGACGAGTGGTATTCCTCCTGGAACTTCGCCGTGTCGTCGGACAGTTCGTCGTCGAACTCGCCGCGCTGGTTGGCGGCGTAGGACAGCAGCCGGTCCCGCGGTCCTGAGTGCTGGATCAGGCAGGCGGAGGCGCCCTCGCCGAAGATGGAGGTCTCCGGTACGAGTTGGGCGTCCCGGGTGAACGCCTTCTCGCCGGCCAGCACCAGCGCGTACGCGTCGGGGTCGGGGTCGCTGGCCAGCAGGCGGCCGGCGACGTCGATGGCGAGCAGGCCGGTGGCGCAGGCGTGGTGGGTGACCGTGAACGCCACGGCTTGGTCGAGGCCGAGCAGCCGGCACAGGGCGTGCAGGGGGTTGAGCGGGTACGGCACGACGACCGGGAAGGTGCGCGCGTACAGCACGTACCGCACGCGGTGCTCCTGGCCGCGCAGTGCGTCCAGGTTGGACACGGCGGCCAGGAGCAGGTCGAGCGGGGTGGCGTCGGGGTCGCGGCAGACGTCGGAGAGCATGTGGAAGCGCCGGAACAGGCGTACCTGCATGGGGGTCAGGTCGAGCCCGTCGGCCAGCTCCTCGATCGGCACCCGCCGGTCCGGCAGGTACGTCGCGACGGCGGCCAGCGCGGTCATGTGGTCCGCCGGACGCGGGTCGTGGCCGCCGGGTCGAGGGCGGCCTCGACCGCGACCTGTTCCATGCCGCGCAGGCACGCCTCCAGGTGGGCCGGCGAGACGAAGTGCGTGTCGCCGTTGATGGTGAGGGCCATGGTGTCGGGCACGTCTTCGATGTGGACGAAGAGGCGTTCCCACGGGTCCTCCTGCCGCCGTCCCCAGGCGAACGTGCTGTGCGGCAGCGCGGCCCGGATCTGGTCGGTGGTGGGCAGCGGCCCGGCGGCCCGGTCGCGGACCTCCAGCCGGCGGTCGTTGAAGTAGCAGGCGATGTCGAGGTCCGCGCCGCGCTCCCGGCCGACGCGGGCGACGAGGTCGTCCACTTGGGACGGGTCGTAGTAGGCGTTTTTGTACGTGGCGAGCACCCGGCGCGCGGCGAGCCGGACCGCGTCGTCGACGGTGCTGTCGGCGACGTCGATCGCGCACAGGCTGCTCTGGTTGACCGGGCTGACCGACTCGGCGAGGCCGGGCCGGAAGCGGTTGCCCACCACGACCTGGACGACGACGGGGTTGATGCCGGTGAGCCGGGCGAGGGAGACCGCGAAGAGCGCCAGCAGCAGCGGTGAGGCGTCCACTTTGGTGCGTTCGGCGATGACCTGGAGCGCGAGGTGGGCGGCGGGGGAGCGGAAGTAGCCCTCCCAGTGCCGCGGGCGCTGGTGGTCGGTGGAGCCGGCGAAGCGCTCCGGCGTGACGGTGCGCAGCAGCCCTTCCCAGTGCCGCAGGGCGGCGGCCGTTTGCCGCTGCCCGGCCGGTGACTGCTGCCAGCGGACCTGCTCCAGCGGTGGGGTGCCGATCGGGGGCAGGTCCTTGCCGGCCCGGCGGGCGGCCAGTTCGTCGAGCATTACCAGGCCGCCCATGGCGTCGATGACCAGGTGGCACAGGACGAGGACGAGGTGGGTGGCCGCGCCGCGGTGCCGGACGATGGCCGCCTTGACCGGCCAGTCGGCGACGAAGTCGTGGTCGCCGGCCCAGTAGCGTTGCCGTACCTGCTCGGCGGCCGCGTCGGGGTCGGCTCCGTCGGCCGCGTCGACGATCTCCACGCTCAGCTCTCCGGCGGCCGCGACGACCTGCCGGGTGTGGCCGTCCGGGTCGTGGCGCAGCCGGGTGCGCATGGTCGGGTAGCGGCTGACGCAGAACCGGATGTCGTCGACCGCGTCGTCCACTGTGGTGCCCGGCGGGAGCGGCAGCGCGTACCCGATCGGAAGCCACCAGTTCTGCCGCACCATCGCGGACCAGATCTCGCGCTGGCCCCAGGCGAGGGCGGCGACGCCGCCGCCGTCGCCCTCGAACGGGACGGTGACGTGCGTCATGACACACCCGCCGCGGCCGGGATCCGGGTGGACGCCTTGGGGTTGAAGGCCGCCGCGACGGCCAGCGTCTCCATGCCGCGGACGAGTGCCTCCATGTCGGCCGGCGACACGTGGTGGGTGTCGGCGAACATCTCCAGGTCAAGGGTGTCCGGCTCGTCGTTGATGGTGGCGAAGAGCCGTTCGACGGGCTTGTCCTGGCTGTCCCAACGGATCCGGCTCAGCGATACGGCGGCGGCCAGCTCGTCCGGGGCCGGCGGCGGTGCGGCGGTCAGGTCGCGGGTGAGTAGCCGGCGGTCGTTGAAGAAGCACGACAGGTCCAGCTCCTCGCCGCGCTCGTGGCTGACCCGCTCGACCAGCTCGTCCAGGCGTGCCGGGTCGTAGTAGGCGTACCGGTAGGCGGCGACGGAGCGGCGTTCGACGCGGGCGAGGGCGTCGTCGAAGGTCGTGTCCGGCAGGTCGACCACGCACAGGCCGGTGTGGGTGATGGGGCTGACCGCGTCGCTGAGGCCGCGCCGGAAGCGGTTGTTGGCCACCACCCGGGTCACCACGGGGCTGGCGCCGGTGACCCGGCCGAGCGCGACGACGAATAGCGCGAGCAGGATCGTGGTGGGGTCCACTGTGGTGCGTGCCCGGATCGCGCGGACGGCGAGCAGCGTGGCGGGGGAGTCGAGGTTGACCCGCCAGTAGCGGGGGTTCCGGGGGTCGGCGGAGCCGGGGAAGCGCCGGGCCGGGATCTCCCGCAGCACCGAGTCCCACCGGCGCAGCACCGCGGCGAGCTCGCGCTGGCCGGCCGGGGAGCGCTGCCATCGGGCCTGCTCCATCGGCTGCATCGCGGTGATCGGGGGTGCCGGCTTGCGGCCGTACACGAGGTCGCGGTCGGCGAGCTCGCGCAGGGCGGCCAGGGCGCCGAAGCCGTCGGTGACCAGGTGGCACAGGACGGCGATGTGGTGGGTGAGGACGCCGCGGTGCCGGACGACGGCCACCCGGATGGGCCAGTCGTTGACGAAGTCGTAGTCGCTGTTCCAGTACCGCTGGTGGACCTGGTCGGCCACCTCGGCGGGGTCGGCGTCGTCGTCGGCGTCGACCACCTCCAGCGCGGTCTCGCCGGCGGCGACGACCACCTGACGGGTATGGCCGTCGGGGTCGTGCCGCAGCCGGGTGCGCATCGATTGGTACCGCCCCATCATGAAGCGCAGGTCGGCGACGGCGTCCTCCAGGGTGGTGCCGGGCGCGATGGGCACGGCGTACCCCATCGGCATCCAGGTGAGCTGGCGCCGCATCGCCTGCCACATCTCGCGCTGGCCCCACGACAGCTCTTCGACGCCGCTGCCGTCGCCTTCGAACCGGACGGGAATCCGCTGGCTCTTCATCGGCAGGAGTTTATGTCGACGGCGCTCAATTACCGGTGGAGCCGCGTGCGCAGCAAGGCTTGACTCCCGGTCAAGGCGCTTGTTGCGGGTCCGCGCAGGGCCATAACCTGCCATCCGTGAAACTCGCCCGCGATACGTGGCTGGTCTTCCAGCAACAGATCACGCTGCTGCTGCGCAGCCGTACCTGGCTCATCTTCGGTCTCGCCCAGCCGGTCATCTACCTCGTGCTCTTCGCGCCGATGCTCAAGCCGGCATTGGACGTCGACAGCTACGCCGACGCCTACCGGGTCTACATTCCGGGCCTGCTGGTCGTGATGTCGCTTTACGGCGGGCTGTTCACCGGCTTCGGCCTGCTCGCCGAGCTGCGCGCCGGGGTCATCGAGCGGGCCCGGGTGACGCCGGTGAGCCGCTCGGCCCTGTTGCTGGGGCGGGCGCTGCGCGACGTCGCCTCGCTGCTGGTCCAGTCCGCCATCATCATGGTGATCGCGGCGCCGCTGGGGCTGCGGGTCGGACCCCTGGACCTGGCGCTGGCGTTCCTGCTGCTGTCGCTGATCGCGCTGATGACGACCGCGATCTCGTACACCGTGACGCTGATCGTACGCAACGAGGGTGCGCTCGGCCCGGTGATGAACTCGGTGGCGCAGCCGGTCTCGTTGCTGGCCGGGGTGCTGTTGCCGATCGTCCTGGCGCCGGTGTGGATCCAGAACGTCGCCGAATGGAACCCCTTCTACTGGGCCACGAACGGCATGCGGGCCCTCTTCGACGGCCGCGTCGGCGACGCGTCGGTGTGGCAGGGCCTGATCGGGGTCACCGCGCTGGCCGCCGTCACCATCGCCTGGTCCACCCGCCTTTTTGCCCGCACGGTGCGATAGGAGCAGTCAATGAGCATTCGAGCCACCCTCGCCGCCGACCCCGAGCTGGGCGCGGGCAACGTGCTGCTGAAGCTGGCCGAGCACGGCGCCGACCCGGACGGGCCGGGCGTCACGTTCGACACCGATGTGGACGGTCGCCCCGCGTACGAGCCGCTGTCGTTGGGGGTGCTGGGCGAGCGGGTGGCCGCGCGGGCCGCCTGGCTGTACGAGCACGGCGTGCGCCCGCGCGACCCGGTCGCCGTGTACGTCACCTCGGCGGCCGACGTGTTCCTGAACTTCTTCGCCCTGGTGCGCATCGGCGCGATCCCGGCACTGATGAACGGCAACATGCCCGGCGAGATCGCGGTGGGCTTCGTACGGCGGCTGCGCGCGGTCCGGGTGCTGGTGGACGCGGCGCACCGGCCCGCGCTGGCCGGGGCGGACCTCGACGGCGCGACCCTGGTCGACGTCGCCGAGACCGGCGGCGGGGATCCGGCCGGGGCGCCGGAGCACTACCGGCACCACGCCGACGACCCGGTCGCCATCACGCACTCGTCCGGCACCACCCGGGTGCCGGCGGCGGTGGTGCACTCGCACAGCAGCCTGTTCGCGGCGATCCGCCGGGTACGGCTGACCGAGCCGCGGCCGAGCGGCGCGGTGCGTGAGCTGTCCGTGCTGCCGGCGGCGCACGCGGCCGGCATCATCACGTTCAACCAGGCGCTGTGCAACCGGTACGAGTTGCTGTTCCTGTCCGCACAAGGTGGACAGTTCAGCGGCAGCGGGGAGGCGGTGCTGGACGCGATCGAGCGGTGGCGGCCGACCGGCGTGTTCGGGTTCGCGGTGACCTGGGCCGAGCTGGCCCGCTTCGATCTGAGCACGCGCGACCTCGCCTCGGTCAAGGTGTGGTTCAACACCGGCGACTCGGCGCACGAGTCGCACATCCGGCGGCTGGTCGCGGCCGGCAGCCACCAGCGGTTCACATCGGACGGTCCGGTGACGGTGCCCGGGTCCCGCTTCATCGACGGCATCGGCTCCACCGAGATGGGGCACTCGGCGTTCCACATCACACACACGCTGGACAGCGACCGGTACGGCCGGTGCGTCGGCAAGCCGTACCCCTTTGCGGAGATAGCGCTGCTCGACCTGGACACCGGCGCGGAGGTCCCGGTCGGCGCGGTCGGGCATGTGGGGTTGAAGTCGCCGACGCTGGCGCCGGGGTACTGGAACGACTCGGTCACCACGTACCGCACCCGGTTCCGCGGCTGGTACCTGACGGGGGATCTGATGTACCGGGACGCGGAAGGCTTCTACTACCACGTGGACCGGGCGGTCGACGCGGTCGACCTGGGCGGCGGGCAGTGGCTCTACACCGCGCTGACCGAGGAGCGGATCCTGATGCGCTGCCCGGACGTGCGCGACTGCACCGTCGTCGCCGGCGTGGAGGGCGGCGCGGTGCTGACCGACGTGCTGCTGATGCTGGACGCCGGCGCGGACCCGGACGTGGACCGGACGGACGCCGTGCGGGACGCGCTGGGCGCGCCGGCGGCGGCGACGCTGCGGCGGGTGGTCGCGGTGCCGGAGGCTGACATCGTGGTGGGCCCAACCGGTAAGGTGCGCAAGTTCCTCATGCGCCAGCGGCACCTGGCTGGTACGGGCGCGGCGAATCAGGGGTGATTTTTCACAGGTAAGCGTCAATACTCTGGAAGAGTTCCAGCATGACGACGACCAATGAGGGGACGGGTTAAATCCGGACAAGGTAGCGGATCGCCGTAGAGTCGGGAGCGCTCCCACTGTCCGGGGATCTCCGCTTGTACGGTGGCGTGCCGGGTTGCGCACAAGTTCATCGATCAGCCAAACAAATGACGCCCACCTATCGGGACAGGGGCCTGCCGGCACTGGCAGGAACGTGCCCCATCTCGGGTAGATTGCTGATCATCCCAAGCGTGCGCACCTTTCCCTCGGAGGTCCTAGTCAATGTCATATCTAATGGGGAGGGGCCTGGAAATCAGGGTCCTTGGACCATTGACGCTCACCTGTGGAGTTTCGCCGGCGACCCCACCGCGCCCAAGCCTCGCTCCGTGCTGTCCCTGCTGCTGTTACAGGCCAACCAGACCGTGCCGGTGTCCGCCCTCATCCAGGAGCTCTGGGGCCACGAGCCCCCGGCCAGCGCCCTGACCACGCTGCAGACCTACGTGCTGCACCTGCGCAAGCTGTTCAGCGCGGCGCTGTCCGTCCCGGCGTCCGAGGTCGCCAAGAGCGTCCTCGTCACGACGCCGGGCGGATACCTCTTCCGCAGCGCCTCCGACGAATTCGACCTGGAGCGGTACGAGCGGCTCTCCGCGGAGGGCCGCCACGCGCTCGCGACCGGCCAGAACGCGGCCGCGGCCGAGCGCTTGATGCAGGCCCAGGACCTGTGGCGCGGCCCCGCGCTGACCGACGTGCGGGCCGGGCCGCTGCTGCAGCCGCAGATCAAGCGGCTGGAAGAGTCCCGGCTGACCACCGTCGAGCAGGGCATCGAGGCGCGCCTGCGGCTGGGCCGCCACCAGGAGGTGCTCTCCGACCTGGCCGGGATGATGGCCGAGCACCGGCTGCACGAGAACCTGCACGCCCAGTTCATGGTGGCCCTGCACCGCAGCGGCCGCCGGCAGGAGGCGCTGCGGGTGTTCCAGCAGCTGCGCGCCACGATGACCGAGGAGCTCGGGCTGGAGCCCTCCAAGCGGCTACACCTGCTGCAGCAGGCCATCCTCAGCGACGACCCCGCGCTCGAGGTGGCCCCGCGCACCGACGGCCTGGCGCAGCTGCTCGACCAGCTCACCGTCCGATAGAAATGGCTAACGACCGCGTCGACTATCGCTAGAAATCGCCTCGCAAAAGAGTCACTAACACCTTTAGTAATCCTGCCGCCAACGATGTCAGCCACGTTTCCGCAGCTTGGGAAGGCATGCCGGAGGCCGCTTAGTCGACGACCGTCTTCAGTCGCCGCCGGGGCGGCCTTTTGGCACGGTTGACCGTCCAAAATTGCGCTGTTAGCGTTCCCCCGACTTAGTCGATCACGCGATTTTGTTTGGGGCACGTGTGCATAATTGCGCGCCGGCCGTCGAACCTTTTGACGGGGAATGGGTCGACAGCTATTTGCTCGCCGGGCGGGACGCCGACGTCTGGCTCCGGCTCGACGAGCCCATCACCCGCGCCGCCCTGCGCGCCCAGGTCGCCGCCCGCGCCGCCGCGCTGACCGCCGCCGGACTGCGGCCCGGTGGCGCGGTCGCCCTGCGCCTGCCGCCGAGTCTGGCGTACGTCGTGAGCCTGCTCGCCGCGTGGCGGGTGGGCGCCCAGGTGTCGCTGCTGGACCACCGGCTCACCCAGCACGAGGTGGACACGGCGCTGGCCCGGATCGCCCCGCAGCTGGTGCTGTCCACACCGGATGGTGCGGTCCCGCTGCGCGGCCACACCATCGCCGAGCCGGTGACGTCGCCGTACCCGGGGGTGCCGGCCCGCACCGAGCACGCGCTGCTGCAGCTCAGCTCCGGCTCGACCGGACCGTCCAAGGTGGTCGGCCGTACGGCGGCCAGCCTGGTCGCCGAGGTCGAGCGCTACCAGCTCATCGACGGCGTGCCGCGCACCGGCGAGCGGGTGATCCTGCTGGCCTCGATGGTGCACGTGCTGGGCCTGGTCGGCGGCCTGCTCTACGGGCTGCACAACGGCGTCCAGCTGGTGCTGCCGCGGATGCTGTCCACCGGCGCGATCCTGGACGCGCTCGCCACCGGCCCCGAGCCGGCCACCGTCCTCGGCGTGCCGTTCCACATCGAGTTCCTCGCCGCGGCCGACCGGGCCCGGCGGCTGCCGCAGCTGAAGCGGATGACGGTCGGCGGCGAGCTGGTACGCCCCGCGGTGCGGGAGGCGTTCGCGGCGCGCTGGTCGGCGCCGCTGGGAAACATGTACGGCATGACGGAGGCCGGCGTCATCGCGACCGACCTGTTTGGACACCACCGGCCCGCGCTGGAGCCCGCCCCCGGCATGTCGGTACGGGAGGAGGCCGGCCAGATCCTGCTCGCCACCGCGCGCAGCCCGTACGTCGGCCTGTCCGACGCGAGCCGGTGGGTGGACGGCTGGCTGCGCACCAAGGACGCCGGCACCGTCGACCCGGCGACCGGGCTGGTGACGATCCAGGGCCGGCTCGACTCGCAGGTCTCGGTCGGCGGGCTCAAGGTCGACCTGACCGAGGTCGAGCAGACCATCGCCGGGCTGCCCGGTGTGGTCGAGGTGGTCGTCGCCCACGACGGCGCCATCGAGGCGTTCGTGGTGCTCGACGAGCCGGTCGGCCTGCCCGCCCTCAAGGAGGCGCTGGCCGGGCGGCTCGCCGCGTACAAGCGCCCGCGCCGGATCACCCTCGTGGCCCGGCTGCCCCGCACGTCGAGCGGCAAGCTCGTCCGCAGCATCCCCGCCCTGCGGTCGGCCGCAAGGCCACCACAGGCACAACCAACCGCGTGAAAGGAGGGCGCTGCCGATGTCCGCACAAGTAGTCGCGTTCACCATCGAGGCACTGCGCCAGATGAACTTCGACGTCGATGGCGCCGACGCCGACACCGTGTTCGGCCCGGCCGGAGTCGACCTGGACTCCCTCGCCGTCGCCGAGCTGGCCCTGCGCGTCGAGGACGCGTACGGCGTCAAGTTCGGCGAGGAGGACATGGAGCGGCTGGCCATCATGACCCTCGGCGAGTTGGCCGCCGACGTCGTCGTGCGCTCGCCCGCCCTGGACGGCGCGTCCACGTGAGACCCGGCGCCCGGAGCGCCACGGTCACCGGGATCGGAGTGCTCACCCCGTTCGGCGCGGACGCGGCGGGGTTCTTCGACGCCCTGTGCGCCGGCCGGTCCGGTCTGCGGACGCCGCCCGGCGGCCATCCGGTGGCCGGGATCCTGGACGCGGCGGGCTTGGCACCGGACGTCGACCCGGCGCGCGTGCTGCCCCCGTCGGAGGCGCGCCGGGTCGACCGCTTCGTGGTGCTGGCCATGGCCGCCGCCGACGCGGCCCTCGCCGACGCCGGCATCCAGGTCGGCCGGGACGTCGACCCGGCCCGGACCGCCGTGGTGCTGGCCAACGCGTTCGGCGGGCTGGCCACGTTCGAGGCGGAGGTGCTGGCCCGCCGGGAGCAGGGGCGCACGGCGGTCACCCCGTACCTGCTGGCCGCGATGCTGCCCAACATGGCGACCGCCCGGATCGCCATCAAGCACGGCGTCCGCGGGTACAGCTCGACCATCTCGACCGCGTGCGCGTCCGGCGGGTACGCGGTGGCGGAGGCGCTGCGGCTGATCCGGGAAGGGCTGGCCGACGTGGTGGTGTGCGGCGGTGCCGAGGCGCCGCTGCTGCCGACCGCCGCGACCACGTTCCTGAACTCCCGCGCGCTGGCCGGCGGCTGGGCCGACCCGACCGAGGCGAGCCGGCCGTTCGACCGGCGGCGCAACGGGTTCGTGCTCGGCGAGGGCGCCGGGGTGCTGGTGGTGGAGCGGGTCGAGCACGCCCGCGCGCGGGGCCGCCCCGGCTACGCCGAGGTCGCCGGCTGGGGCGTCGCCACCGACGCGTACCACCCGACGGCGCCGCGAAAGGACGGCACCGGCGCGGCCGACGCGATGCGGCTGGCGCTGGCCGACGCGGGCGTCGGCCCCGAGGACGTCGGCTACGTCAACGCCCACGGCACCGGCACCAAACTCGGCGACGCCGCCGAGGCCCGGGCGATCCGCGCCGTGTTCGGCGACCACGCGCCGGCGGTCAGCTCCATCAAGGGCGGCACCGGGCACCTGCTCGCCGCGGCGGGCGCGGTCGAGGCCGCCGCCACCGCGATGGCGCTGCGCGAGGGTGTGCTGCCGCCGACCGTCAACCTGGACGACCCCGACCCCGAGTGCGAACTGGACCACGTCCGCAAGTCGGCGAGGGAGGCCGACGCCGGTGTCGCGCTGTCCAACTCGTTCGCGTTCGGGGGGCACAACATCAGCCTCGTTTTGAAGGGCACCGGAGGTCCATCATGGACGTGACGACCGTCGACCACGTCGAGTTCTACGTCGGCGACGCGGAGCAGACCGCCCGCTTCCTGTGCGACGCGTTCGGCTTCCGCTGCATCGGCCAGGGTGGGCCGAGCACCGGCCTGGCCGACCAGCGCTCGCTCCTGCTCGGCCAGGGCCACATCCGGCTGCTGGTCACCTCGGGCACCGCCGCCAGCCACCCGGCATCCCGGTACGTGCGGCGGCACGGCGACGGCGTGGCGCGGGTGGCCCTGCGAACGGCCGACGCGGCGGCGGCGTACGCCGAGGCGGTGGGCCGCGGCGCGACCCCGGTGGCCGAGCCGCGGGCCTGGCGGCGCGACGACGCCGTGGTGCTGACCGCCGCGGTGGGCGGTCCGGGAGGGCTGGCGCACACGCTCGTCGAGCGGCGCGGGCCCGAGGGCGCGTTCCTACCCGGCGGGATCGAGCTGCTGCCGCCCGAGCCGGAGTCCGCCGACGACCGGCTGGACATCGTGGACCACGCCGCGCTGTGCGTGCCGGCCGACCAGCTGGTGCCCACGGTGCGCTTCTACGAGCGGGTGTTCGGTTTCCGGGACATCTTCCAGGAGCGGGTCGAGGTCGGCGAGCAGGCGATGGACTCCACCGTCGTGCAGAGCGAGTCGCGGGAGGTCACGTTCACCATCGTCGCCCCCGATCCGGCGTGCCGGCCGGGGCAGCTGGACGACTTCCTGCGCGCCAACGACGGCGGCGGGGTGCAGCACCTCGCGCTCAGCACGGCCGACATCACCGAGGCGGTGGCCGTGTTCGGCGCCCGGGGCGTGCGGTTCCTGAAGACGCCGGACAGCTACTACGACGCCATCGAGGGCCGGCTGGGCCACATCGGACGGTCGGTCGGCGCGCTGCGGGCCGGCAGCGTCCTGGTGGACCGCGACCACTGGGGCGAGATGTTCCAGATCTTCACCGAGTCGCCGTTCGAGCGGCGCACGTTCTTCTTCGAGCTGATCGAGCGGCACGGGGCGCAGACGTTCGGCAGCAACAACATCAAGGCCCTGTACGAGGCGAAGGAGCGCTCGCGCGCCGGCGCGGACGCCTGAAGGGACGTGACATGACCACGGTCGCCGACATCGATCCGGCGCTGCTGCCGTCCGACGACGACGTGCGGGGGTACGAGGAGCACGGCTGGTACCTGTCGCGGAAGCTGCTCACCGACGCGGAGGTGGACGCGCTGGCCACCGCGAGCGAGGGGTTCTACGCCGGTGCGCGCAGCCGCCGGCTGGGCAAGCGGCCGCCGACGCTGGCGTACTGGGAGCCGTCGCACGGCACGGTGCAGCGGCACAACGACTACGTCCACTACGAGAGCGACGCGATCGCCGCCATCCTGCGCAAGCAGATCATCGGTGCGGTCGCGGCGCGGCTGGCCCGGGCGGCCGAGATCCGCCTGTTCCAGTCCACGCTCATCTACAAGCCGCCGCGGCCGGAGGAGCCGACCAACCTGGTGCCGTGGCACTTCGACCGGCACTACTGGCAGACGTGTACGTCCGACCGGATGCTCACCGCGTTCATCCCGTTTCACGACTGCGGCGAGGAGATGGGCACCATCACGATGGTGGACGGCAGTCACGTGTGGACGGAGTTCGGCGGGGACGACAACACCACCCGGCACTTCGCCCACCGCGACGCGGCCGAGCTGGAGCAGTTGGTGCACGACAACGCCAAGCACAACGGCGCCGAGGTGCGCAAGGTGCCGATGGTCATCCCCAAGGGACACATGAGCTTCCACCACTGCCGCACGTACCACGGCAGCGGGGCGAACCGGTCCGGCAGCCCGCGCCGGGCCATCTCGCTGCACCTGCAGGACGGCGACAACCGCTACCGGGTCCGCTCGCTGTCCGACGGTACGCCCGTGACGTACAACCACGACCACCTGGTGCGCCGGACCCCCGCCGGCACACCCGACTACAGCGACCCCGAGTTCTGCCCCGTGCTCTGGCGGTCTTGACAGGAAGGTGAGGTTCGCATGTCCCGGTACGACTGGGGTCAGACGCACCCCGGCATCACCCGGCTGGAGGCCGCCGTCGACGCGGCGCGCAGCCGGGTCGTCACCCACCCGCTGTACGCCAACCTCGACACGCACCAGGCCATCGTCACCTTCATGGAGCACCACGTCTTCGCGGTGTGGGACTTCATGTCGCTGCTCAAGTCGTTGCAGCGCAACCTCACCTGCGTACGGGTGCCGTGGGTGCCGACCGGCCCGGCCGGCAGCCGGCGGCTGATCAACGACATCGTGCTGGTCGAGGAGAGTGACGAGCTGCGCGGCGGGTTCATCAGCCACTTCGAGCTGTACGTCGCCGGGATGGCCGAGGCGGGCGCGGACACGTCGCGGGTCACCACGTTCATCGACCTGGTGCGCTCCGGCGTACACGTCAAGCCGGCCCTGACCGACGCGGCGGTGCCGGGACCGGCGGCCGAGTTCGTGCGGACGACGTGGGGGTTCATCGACACCGCGCCGGTGCACTGCCAGGCGGCCGCGTTCGCGTTCGGCCGGGAGGACCTCATCCCGGACATGTTCACCCAGGTGATCGCGGTCAAGGAGCGCGGCGGCCCGCTGGAGATGTTCGTGGACTATCTGGCCCGGCACATCGAGGTGGACGGCGAGGAGCACACCCCGATGGCGATGCAGATGGTCACCGACCTGTGCGGCGACAGCGAGGTGAAGTGGCAGGAGTGCGCCGACACGGTCAACCTGGCACTGTCCGCGCGGTACGCGTTCTGGGACGGCATCCTGGCCGCCATCAAGGCCAGGTAGGGGGAGTCGCGCATGCGCCCCTCCGCCGAGGGCCTGTACCGGACGATCCGGCTGATCCGCCGCTTCGAGGAGCGCGCGATCGAGCTGGTCAGGTCCGGCGACATCGGCAGCGGCATCCACCCCTGCATCGGCCAGGAGGCCGTCGCCGCCGGGGTGTGCGCCGCGCTGCGCGCCGACGACGTCCTGCTGAGCAACCACCGCGGCCACGGGCACCTGCTGGCCAAGGGCAGCGACCCGGCGCGGTTCATGGCCGAGCTGACCGGGCGGGTGACCGGCATCGACCGCGGCCGGGCCGGCTCGTTCCACCCGTCCGACTTCGCCGCCGGCGTCTACGGCGCCAGCGGCACGGTCGGGCACGGCGCCGCCATCGCGGCCGGGGTGGCCTGGGCGCTGGCGCAGGACGGCGGCGACCGGATCGCGGTCAGCGTCTTCGGCGACGGCGCGGTGACCCAGGGGGCGCTGCTGGAGTCGTTCAACCTGGCGTCGCTGTGGCGGGTGCCGGTGGTGTTCGTGTGCGAGAACAACGGGTACGCCACCACGCTGCCGGCAGCGGCGGGCATCGCTGGCACGGTCGTCGGCCGGGCCGCCGCCTTCGACATCCCCGGGTCCACAGTGGACGGACAGGATCCGGACGTGGTGTACGACGCGATGGCTCGTTGCGTAGCCCGCGCGAGGGCCGGGGACGGACCGTCGCTCGTGGAGTTCCTCACCTACCGGTACGAGGGGCACCACACGTTCGAGCGGAAGGTGCGGCTGCAGTACCGGGATCCGCAGGAGGCGTCGCACTGGCCGGATCCGCTGGCGATCCAGTCCGAGCGGGTCCCCGAGGCGGTACGGGAAACGATCGACGCGGAGGTCGAGGCGGTGCTGGACGAGGCGGTGCGGTTCGCGCTGGACAGCCCGCGGCCGGACCCGCTGGACGCGTTCGACCACCTGTACGCCACCGGAATGCGGGTCAGGGCGGGAGTTTCGCATGCCTAAGCTGTCGTACACGAAGGCGCTCAACAAGGCGCTGACCGACGAGATGGAGCGCGACCCGGCGGTGTTCGTGCTCGGCGAGGACATCAAGTTCGCCCTCAACAACGTCACCACCGGGCTGCTGGACCGCTTCGGCCCGCAGCGGGTGCTGGAGACGCCGCTGTCCGAGCAGGGCTTCACCAACTTCGCCACCGGCGCGGCGATGGCCGGCCGCCGTCCCGTGGTGGAGTACCAGATCCCGTTCCTGCTGCTACTGGTGCTAGAGCAGATCGCCAACCAGGCCAACAAGTTCGCGCTGATGAGCGGCGGGCAGGTCGCGGTGCCCGTGACGTACTTGTTGCCCGGCACGGGCTGGCGGCCGGGCTGGGGCGCGCAGCACTCCGACCAGCCGTACAGCGTCTTCGCGCACCTGGGCGTCAAGACCGTGATCCCGGCGACCCCCACCGACGCGTACGGCCTGTTCACCACCGCGATCCGCGACGACGACCCGGTGGTGGTGTTCTGTCCCATGCCGGCACTCGGCATCCGTGAGGAGGTGTCCTATGTGGATCTGGTGCCGGTGCCGCTGGGCGTGGGGCGGGTGTGCCGCCCCGGCACCGACGTGACCGTGGTGGCGATCGGCCACCTGGTGCACGAGGCCCTCGCCGTGGCCGACGAGCTGTCCGGCGAGCTGTCGGTGGAGGTGTTCGACCCGCGCACGCTCTACCCGTTCGACTGGGCCGGGCTGGCCGCGTCGCTGGAGCGTACCGGCCGGCTCGTGGTCTTCGACGACTCCAACCGCCACTGCGGCATCGGCGCCGAGATCCTGGCCACCGCCGCCGAGGAGATGCCCCTGATCGCGCCGCCCAAGCGGGTGACCCGCCCGGACGGCGCGGTAGTGGTCGGCTGCTCGCCCGAGTTGGACCGCGCCGTCCAACCCACCCGCCCCAACTGCTGGCAGCCATCCAGGCTGTCACCAAGCCCCGGTGATCATGAGGTTGTCGTCGCGGTAGAGATCATCTACGCGGATAACTTCATGATCACCGGTCGGACGTGGCGCCGGACGTGGCCAGGGCGATCAGGTGGGTGGCGGCGGCTGGGGCGCCGCCGGCCTCCGTGAAGGAACTGGCCAGGCCGGTGGCCGCGGTGCGGTAGGCCGGGTCGTCTAGCACGGTGGCGAGCGCGTCGCGCAGTTCCTCTGCGCTGGAGCGGCCGAACCGGACCCGGACGCCGGCGCCGGCCGCGGCGACCCGGTTGGCCACCATCGGCTGGTCGTGCTTGATGGGCGCGATCACCAGGGGCACGCCGTGGGCCAGCATCTCGCTGACCGTGTTCATGCCGCCGTGGCAGACCGCCGCGGACAGGCGCGACATCAAGGCCAGGAACGGCACCCGCGGCGCGACGATGGTCTGCGGCGGCGGGTCGGGCACCGCGTCGGGCGGCGCCGTGACGATCGCCTGGACCCGGTCGCCCAGCATGCGCAGCGCACCGGCCATCCGCGGATAGAACTCGCGGGCCAGGTCGTCGGCGAGCGTGCCCATGGTGACCACGACCTGGTGCTTGGTCCCGTCCAGTGCTTCCCACGGGAAGTCGGGCTCGGGCCGGCCGGTGAGCACCGGTCCGACCAGCACGGTGTGCTCCGGCAACTCCTCGTGGCCGAAGAGTTCCCGGGTGGTGAGCAGGATCTGCAGATACGGCGAGAAGCGCGGGTCGTCAGGCCCGTCGGCGGACAGGCTCGCCGCCGTGGTCCGGATCCACGCGTCCACTTTGGGCAGATGGCGGAACGGGCGGCTCAGCTCCAGCATCTGCGGCGCGAGCGACGCCCAGCGCACCCCGTGCCGGTGGGCGGCCACCGCACCGGCCGGCGCGACCTGGTCGACGACCACCACGTCCGGCTCGAACGCCAGCACCGCCTTTTCCACCGCGGGCAGGGTGAACCGGGCGTACGGCATGAGGAAGCCCTCCCACACCGACTTGATCGCCCGCAGGCCGCGGTCACGCTGCCCCCGGTACGGCCGCATCCCGGTCCCGTAGATCATCACCGTCTCGTCGCCCAGCATCCGCCGCAGCGTCGTCTCCGGCCCCGCCCAGGCCACGTCGTGCCCCTGGTCGGCGAGCGCCCGCGCCACCGCCCCGGCCGGGTTGACGTGCCCCGCCACCGGCGGCACCACGAACAAGAACTTGCTCACGAGGTCACCAGCCCGGCGATGTCGCCGACGGTCAGCTCGATGAGCTCGTCGATGTCGAGCCCGGCCAGATACGCCGGCAGGTCCACGCCGTACCGGGCGCGCAGCGCACCCCCGAGCGCGGCCAGCTCGACGCTCTCCAGCCCCAGATCGTCCTCAAGCCTGGTGGCCCGCGTGACGGCCACGCTCTCGCCGGTGATCTCGCGCAGCAGCGCCGCCACCACAACCAACGAGTCCATAGTGGTATGACGGTAACCCGTTGCGGGGCCTCGTGGCGGCGGCTCCAGCGGCCCTGGACGCATCCTCTATCCGCGCCCAATCGGCACCGGAGCGGCGGCGAATACAGTCAGGTCCGTGATTGTCACCAAAGGGCTGCGCAAGTCCTTCCGGTCCAAGCGGCGCCGCCGCACCGAGGTCGTCGAGGCCGTCCGCGGCGTCGACCTCGACGTGGCCGAGGGCGAGATCTTCGGATTCCTCGGCCCGAACGGCGCCGGAAAAACCACCACGCTGCAGATGCTCGCCACGCTGGTGGAGCCGGACGACGGCGAGGCCACGGTCGCCGGCGCCGACCTGCGTAAGGACCCGGCGGAGGTGCGCCAGCGGGTCGGCTACGTCGCCCAGGGCGGCAGCACCTGGGACGAGTCCACCGCGCGCGAGGAACTGGTGCTGCACGCCCGCATGTACGGGCTGAGCAAGGCCGAGGCGCGCCGCCGGGCCGCCGACGCGCTGGAGGCGTTCGAGCTGACCGAGTACGCCGACCGGCCGTGCAAGACGTACTCGGGCGGCCAGCGGCGCCGGGTCGACATCGCGCTGGGCATCATCCACCGTCCCCGGCTGGTGTTCCTGGACGAGCCGACCACCGGGCTGGACCCGCAAAGCCGCGCCCACATGTGGGAGGAGATCCGCCGGCTGCGCGCGGACGGGATGACGATCTTCCTCACCACGCACTATCTGGACGAGGCCGACGCGCTCTGCGACCGGATCGCCATCATCGACCACGGCGAGATCGTGGCCGGCGGCGCGCCGGACCAGATGAAACGCGAGATCACCGGGGACGTGCTGGTGGTCGGCCTCAACGGAGCCACCCCGCGGGCCGCCGCCCTGCTGGACGGCCAGGCGTACGTGCGCAAGCTGGAGACCATCGAGGACGGCCTGCGCCTGTACGTGGACGACGGCGCCACCGCCATCCCGCAGGTGATGCGGGCACTGGACGGGGCCCGCCTGGACCTGGACTCGATCCAGCTGCACCGACCCAGCCTCGACGACGTCTTCCTGGCCAAGACCGGTCGGTCGCTGCGGGAGTCGTGATCCGCCTACCCGTCCCACCAGCGGGTGGTCAGGCGCATCGCGGCGGCACCGCACAACGCGACGGCGGCCCGGTAGCCGGCCGGCACCGGCACCCGCGCCACCCGGTACGGGCCGCCACCGAGCTTCCCGCTCGGATCCCGCACGAGCCGGCGGCCGTGGACGGCCAGCGGCATCCCCTGCGCCAGCTTGCCGCCGGCCGCCTTCACACACGCCTCCTTGCGGGCCCACAGGTCGACGAAGCGGTCGACCCGCTCGGCCGGGTCGGCGCCGCCGGCGACGTGGGCGACCTCGGCGTCGGGGAAGTACCGTGCGGACATGGCGAGGACGTCGGTGCCGGGCGGGTGCCGCTGCACGTCCACGCCGACCGCGCGGCCGGCGCTCACCGCCACCGCGGCCAGGTCGCCGGAGTGCGACAGATTCACGTGTACGCCGGTCCACGCGCCGGTCAACTCGGGCTTGCCATGCCGGCCGTACGCCCAGCGCAGCTGCTCGGGGGCGCCCCCAGGTGGCCGCCGATGACCACCCGGGCGGCGCCGTGCGCGACGACGAACCGGAGGCGGTCGGGCTGGGCCAGCGCGGCGGCGCGCCGACGCTCGTCCGCGTCCAGCACCGCGTCCAGGCGCGCGAACGCGCCGGACGGCAGGTCCGACCGGATCAACCACACGTGTACGTCGTCGACGGTCCGACGGTACCGGGTCCCGCTGGAAAATCACTGAGGAGCCACTGTGGACACCTTCCTGACGGTCGAGGAGTACGAAGCGGCGGCCCGCGACCGGCTGCCCGCCGACGTGTGGGGCTACGTGTACGGCGGCAGCGGCGCCGAGCTGACCCTGCGCGCCAACCGGGCCGCATTCGAGCGGCTGGCGCTGCGCCCCCGGTTCCTGGTCGACGTGTCCCGCTGCGACCCGGCCACCACGCTGTTCGGCGCCCGGCTCAGCACGCCGATCGGGGTGGCGCCGATGGCGTTCCACCGGCTCGTGCACGCGGACGGGGAAGTGGCGACGGCGCGTGCCGCCGGCGCGGCCGGCCAACTCCTGGTCGTCAGCATCTTCGCCAGCCGCAGCCTGGAGGACATCGCGGCCGCCGCGGCGGGTCCACTGTGGCTGCAGCTGTACTGGCTACGCCGGCGCGCGGTCGTGATCGACCTGGTCCGGCGCGCCGAGGCGGCCGGGTACGGCGCGCTCGTGCTCACCGTCGACACGCCCCGGCTCGGCCGGCGGCTGCGGGACGTGCGCGCCGGGTTCGCCGTGCCGGCGGACGTCACGGCGGTCAACCTCGACGCGGCGGTGACGGCCGGCACGCACCACGCCGCGGACGGCGTCTCCGCCCTGGAGGCGCACTCCCGCGCCGAGTTCGACCAGACACTGAGCTGGGCCGACCTGGCCTGGCTGTGCGGTCAGACAGCCCTGCCGGTGCTGGTCAAGGGGCTGCTGACCGCCGAGGACGCGGAGCGGGCGCTGGCCCACGGCGCCGCCGGGATCGTGGTGTCCAACCACGGCGGCCGGCAGCTGGACGGCGCGGTGGCCAGCGTCGACGCGCTCGCCGAGGTGGTGGCCGCGGCCGCCGGGCGGTGCCCGGTGCTGCTCGACAGCGGGGTCCGCACCGGCGCCGACGTGCTCAAGGCGCTGGCCCTGGGCGCGAGCGCGGTCCTGGTCGGGCGGCCGGTGCTGTGGGGCCTGGCATGCGGCGGGCCGACGGCGCGCGGGACGTGCTGGGGCTGCTGGCCGCCGAGCTGGCGGACGCGATGGTGCTGTCCGGCCGGCCGCGGCTCGCCGACGTGGACGCTACCCTGATCCACAACAGCCACTGACAGATTGTTTACAACGGACACCTCGCGCTCCGTTGTTAGCATGGTCACTCGGTGGAGGGTTGTGGCCAGGCAAAAGCGCAGCATGGGGACGTCTTCCGGCGCCGCCGGGAAGACCTCTTCGTCGGGCGCCAAGCGGAGATCTCGCTGTTTCGCGACAGCCTGCGGCCGCTGGACACCCGCGACGTCATCATCAACATCTGGGGCGTCGGCGGCGTCGGCAAGACCTGGCTGACGCAGCGACTGATGCGCGAGGCCGCCGCGCTGCCGGCCCAGTGCGCGTACACCGACGGTGGCGCCGCGGACCTGCTGCAGGCCATGACGGCGATGGCCAGCCAGCTCGGCAAGGACGCCGCGATGCGGCGCTTCGAGGGCCGGCTGCGCGACTACCACACCCACCGGCAGCGGCTGGAGGCCGATCCGAAGGCGCCGGACGGGTCCGCCGCGTTCTTCACCCGGACGGTGCTGCGGATCGGGCTGGGCGCCGCGCAGACAATTCCGGTGGTCGGCGCGGTGTCGACCGCCGTCGACCCGGCCGCGCTGAGCGACCAGGTGACCCGGTGGGCGTCGTTCGTGGCCGGCATGGTGCGCAACAAGGACGACGCCCGGCTGATCAACTCGCCGATCGACGTGCTCACCCCGCTGTTCCTGGAAGGGCTGGACAACTGCGCCGACCGCGGGCCGGTGGTGCTGTGCTTCGACACGTTCGAGCAGACGCACTACTTCCTGGAGTCGTGGCTGCTGCGCGTGATCGAGGACGTGCCCGACAACCTCACCCTCGTGATCGCCGGCCGCAGCCGCCTGGACCCCAACCGGTGGGGTCCGTACGAGGCCGGCCTGCGCCGGGTGGAGCTGCGCCCGTTCACCGCCGACGAGGTGGGCGACTACCTGCGGCGTACCGGGGTGGCGCAGGACACGGAGCGGGACCGGGTCATGGCGCTGACCGGCGGGCTGCCGCTGCTGCTGCAGATGATCGCCCCCAGCCAGGCCGGCGCCCTGACCAGCGCGGACGACATGACCGGCCGGGCGGTCGACCGGTTCCTGATGTGGGAGGTGGACCCGGAGCGGCAGCAGCTGACCATCGATGCGGCGCTGCCGCGCTACTTCGACATCGACGTGCTCGCCGCGCTGCGCCCGGATCAGCCGGATGCCGCCGCGCAGACGCTGCGGTGGCTGAGCGCGATGCCGTTCGTCAGTGAGCATCCGGTACGCGGCTGGCAGTACCACGACGTGGTCCGTGCCGTGATGGTGCGCCGCAAGCGGCAGCAGTCACCCGAGGGGTGGACGCGGGCGCACACCCAGCTGGCCGACTTCTACGCCCGCCGGCGCGCGATGCTGCACGGGGAGAGTGGCCACACCTGGAGCGACGAGGCGTGGATCCACGACGCCCAGGCCGAGATCTACCACCGGCTGTGCGCCCGGCCCGCCGCCGCCCTGGCGCAGGCGCTGGAGCAGGTGGTGGGCACGCTGGAGCTGCAGCTGGCGCCGCTGGGCTCGTGGGGTGAGACCTTCGACCGGGCCGCCACCGACGCGGAGTCCGAGCTGCTGGCCCGCTGGGCGGGGAGGCTGCGGGCCGCCGGGGAGAGCCCGGAGGCGCTGGTCGAGTTGCTGACCGAGCTGCTGGACAACGCGGCGCTGTCGCCGGTGGGCCGGGCGGTCGTCGCCGCCGAGCGGGGTGTGATCTACTGCCAGCGCGGTGACCACGACCGGGCCTTGGCCGACATCGACCGGGCCTTCCAGCTGGCCCCCGGCGACGTACGGGTGCGGGCCGCGCGCGGGTTCGTCTACCGCGAGATGGGGCGCTACCGGGAGGCGTTGGCCGAGTACGACGAGGTGGTCAAGGTCCGGCCCGGCACCGACATGCGGGTCCGGCGGGCGGAGACTCTGCGGTTGCTGGGTCAGCTCGACGCCGCGATCGAGGACTTCTCCCGCGCGCTGGTGCTGGAGGCCAACCCGCGCACGTACCGGACCCGCGGCGAGACGTACCAGGAGATCGGCGACTACGAGCGGGCGCTGGCCGATTTTTCGCGCGCCGCCGATCTGGAGCCGGAGAACCCGGATCCGCTGGAGAGCATGGCGGATATCTACTACGAGCTGGGCCGGGCCGCCGATTTGCTCGACCTGTGTGCGCGGTTGCTGCCGTTGCTGCCGGATCGGGCTGGGGTGTATGTGGCGCGCGCCGCCGCGTACACCTGGTTGGAACGCGAACCGGAGGCGAGCGCGGACCTGGACCGGGCGGTGGCGCTGGCCCCGGACGATCCGGAGGTGCTCCTGCACCGGGCGCACCTGGTCCGCCAGCTGGGCCGGTACGCGGACGCCGTGATCGAGTACGACGCGGCGTTGGCCGCGGGCGCCGACGAGTTCGAGGTCTGGGCGAACAGGGGCAACGCGCTGCGCATGGCGGACCGGCCGGAGGAGGCCCTCGCGCACCTGGACCGGGCGCTGGAGCTGAGCGCGGGGCACCCCAAGGTGTTGACCGACCGGGCGCACACGCTGCGCTGGCTGGGGCGGTACGAGGAGGCGGTGAGCGAGTACGAGGCGGCGCTGGCCGCCGGCGGGGACGAGTTCGCGGTGGTGGCGAACCGGGCGCTGGCGTTGGAGGAGCTGGGCCGGCTGGAGGAGGCCCTGGCCGACGATACGCGGGCCCTGGAGCTGCTGCCGGAGCACGCCGGCGTGCTGCTGAGTCGGGCGCATGTGCTGCGCATGCTGGAGCGGTACGAGGAGGCGATCGCCGGGTACGAGGTGGCGTTGGCCGCCGGGGCGGATGCGTTCGCGGTGGTGGCCAACCGGGCCAACGCGTACGGGGCCTTGGGGCGGCTGGAGGAGGCCCTGGCCGACGACACGCGGGCGTTGGAGCTGAGTCCGGGGCACGCGGGCGTGCTGCTGAGCCGGGCGCACGTGTTGCGGCTGCTGGAGCGGTACGCGGACGCGGAGGCCGAGTACGACGCGGCGCTGGCCGCCGGCGCGTACGAGTTCGAGGCGGTGGCGAACAGGGCCGACGTCCGCGAAGCCCTGGGCAAGGACGAGCAGGCGCTGGCCGACCACGACCGGGCGCTGGAGCTGCAGCCGGAGCACGCCGGCGTCCTGGTGGACCGGGCCCACCTGCTGCGGCGGCTGGAGCGGTACGAGGAGGCTCTGCCGGCGTACGGCAAGGCGTTGGCGGCCGGTGCGGACGAGTTCGAGGTGGTGGCCAACCGGGCCATGGCGCTGCGCCACCTCGGCCGGTACGACGAGGCGCTGGCCGATGTCGACCGGGCGCTGGAGCGGGAGCCGGACCACGCCGAGATGCTGTTGCTGCGCGCGCACCTGCTGCGCTGGCTGGACCGCTTCGACGAGGCGGTCGAGGCGTACGACCGGACGGGCGCCGCCGGGGGCGGCGAGTTCCGGGTGGTGGCGAACCGGGCGCTGGCCCTGGACGAGCTGGGCCGGCTGGATGAGGCCCTGGCCGACCTGGATCGGGCGCTGGAGCTGGAGCCGGGGCACGCGAAGGTGACGCTGGACCGGGCGCATGTGCTGCGCCAGCTGCCCCGCCTGGAGGAGGCGGTCGCCGGGTACGACGCGGCGCTGGCCGCCGGGGCGAACGAGTTCGAGACGGTGGCGAACCGGGCGCTGGCGCTGGACCGGCTCGGCCGGCTGGACGAGGCCCTGGCCGACCTGGATCGGGCGCTGGAGCTGGAGCCGGGGCACGCGAAGGTGACGCTGGACCGGGCGCACGTGCTGCTGCAGATCCCGCGGCTGGAGGAGGCGGTCGCCGCGTACGACACGGCGCTCGCGGCCGGCGCGAACGAGTTCGAGGTGCTGGCGAACAGGTCGACCGCCCTGGAGGAGCTGGACCGGCTGCCGGAGGCCCTGGCAGACCTGGACCGGGCGGTGCAGCTCGACCCCCAACACGGCGGGAAACGGTTGCGCCGCGCCCACGTGCTGCGCTGGCTGGACCGGCTGGAGGAGTCGGTGGACGAGTACGGCGCCGCGCTCGCGGCCGGGGCCGGCGAGTTCGCGGTGGTCGCCAACCGGGCCAAGGCGCTGATGGACCTGGGCCGGGCGCAGGAGGCCCTCGCCGACCTGGACCGGGCCTTGGAGTTGGAGGCCGACCACGCCGCGGTGCTGCTGGACCGGGCGCACGTGCTGCAGCGGCTGGAGCGGTACGAGGAGTCGGTCGCCGCGTACGACGCCGCGCTCGCGGCCGGGTCCGGCGAGTTCGACGTGCTGGCCAACCGCGCCGACGCGCTGTCCGGCCTGGACCGGCTGGCGGAGTCGCTGGCCGACCACACCCGGGCGCTGGAGATCGTCCCCGACCACATCGGCGTGTTGATGAGCCGCGGATACGTGCTGTACCGGCTGGAGCGCAACGACGAGGCGGTCGCCGACTACGACCGGGCACTGGCGGCGGGCGCCGACGAATACTGGGTCCGCGCCAACCGCGCACACCCGCTGGAGCTGGCCGGCCGGCCGCTGGACGCCCTGGCCGACCACGACCGGGCGGTCGAGCTGGCGCCGGACCAGGACGACCCGCTGCTGTCGCGGGCTCACCTGCTGCGCCGGCTGGAACGCTACGACGAGGCGATCCGCGATTTCGGTCGGGCCGCCGAGGTGTCCGGCGCCCCGTCGTTGGCGCTGTCCTGGCGGGGCATCGTGCACCGGTGGCTGGGCCGGCTGGACGCGGCCCTGGCCGACTTCGTGGCCGCCCAGGAGGCCGACCCGGGCGAGTGGCACCCGGTGGTGTCACGGGTCGACGTGCTGTTGCTGCTCGGCGAGTACGACGCGGCGCTGGCGGTGACCACCGAGGCCGTGGGCCGGTGGCCGGACGACCCGTCGATGCTCGCCGAGCACGGCCGCGCCCTGCTGCTGCTGGGCCGCACCGACGAGGCCCTGGCCGCCATGGGCGACCTGGCCGACCAGGACGGGGAGTACGGCTGGTGGTCGATGTGGCGCGGGCTGGCCCGCCGGGTCGGCGGCGACCCGGCCGGCGCGGCGGAGGACTTCGCGCGGGCGGTCCAGGTGGGCGCACAGTTGGCCGCCGACCCGGACCAGGGCTGGCCGGCGAACCAGAGCTGGTACCACCTGCTGGCCGGCGACCTCCAGACCGCCGAGCAAGAGCTGCGCCGCGTGCTCGGCGCGGACCGGCGGGCGGGCGTTGTCCCGGTGGCGTGCCGCGAACTGGACCAGATCGCGGCGGTGGCCCCGGACATAGCGGGCCTCGCGACGCTGCGAGACCTGCTACGCCCGGACGCCGGTTAACACCAGTAGAGGTTCGAGTTGCTGCGGGTCACGTTCCGCACGACGTTGGTGCTGCCGGTGCACGGGCTCCACCGGATGTTGGTGTTCGACACGGTCAGGTTCTGGAACGTGATGTTCGACGACGGCGGGAACTCCGTGCGGGCCGCGATCCGCATCTCGCCGCCGCCGGTCACCGTGCCGGACTGGCTGGCGATCGTCACGTTGTAGCAGTTCTCGACCAGGACCGAGTTGTTGCCGGTGTTCGCGATGGTCACCCGGTCGATGACCGCGCCGCCGCTCTCGGACACGCAGAAGATGCCGCGTCCGCCGCCGCGGGCGATGACGTTGCCGACCCGGATGTTGGTCGGGTAGCTGCTGCCGATCCGCCCGTTGCGGTTGGCCATCCGGAACGCCGCGTAGCCGGTGCCGGTGCCGGTGTTCTCCGCGTCGACGGTGCCGATGGTGGCGTTGATGGTGTCGTTGAGCAGCAGCCCGGAGTAGCCGACGTTGCGGGTCGTGACGGTGCCGACGGTCAGCCCGTCCACGCCGTACGTCTCCACGCCCTGGTTGGTCGCGCCCTGGATGTAGACGTTGTCGATGCGGATGTTGCGCACCTTCACCGCGCGGTCCCCGCCGTGGTTGTCGATCCGCACGGCCAGCCCGCCGGACAGCCGCATGTCGATCTGCCCGAGCACCAGGTTGTTGACGTTGCGCATGAAGATGCCGTACAGCGGTGCGCCGCGCACCTGCAGGTAGCGCACCTCGATGTCGCGGGTGCCGCGGGAGTAGATCGGCGCCTGGTCGCCCGAGCCGGAGCCGCTGACGGTGATCGCGCCGCAGACGTCCAGGATCGTGTAGCTGGGCACCGAGATCCTGGATCCAGCACTCATTGTCCCGGAGCCGCGTACGACGACGGACTGCTTCGACGTGCGGCCGGCGGTGAGGCTGTCGAGCGCCGCTTGGACGGCCGCGCGCATGTCGCTGCCCGTGTAGAGGGTCCGGGTGCCGTTGCGTGAGGTCCAGGTGCTGCCGCTGAGCACGGCCTCCGCGTTGAAGGAGCCGTCGCCGCACGCGGCGGCCAGCGCGCTGGGGGCGGTGACCACGGCGCCGGTGGCGGCGAGCGCGCCGACGGCAAGGACGACCATTCCGGTACGCCAACGGTGTCGTGTACTCATCGATGCCTCCTACGCCACGGAAAGGGCTTTCCTGGTCGCCGGGAGGCTATCGAAAGGTTTCAATCAAGTCAAGCATGTCGATGGGTAGGGGTCCCTACTCAGGTCGCCCGCGCCGGCTCGGAGGCGATGAAGGAGCTCAACCGGCGGATGCCCTCGTCGATCTCGTCGACCTCCAGGTAGCTGCACGACAGGCGCAGTTGCCGCCGGCCCTCCCCGCCCGGGTAGAAGTAGCTCATCGGGGTCCACAGCACCCGGTGGTCGCGCGCCGAGCGGGTCAGCGCCGCCTCGTCGACCACGAACGGCACGCTCAGCACCAGGAAGAACCCGCCCTCCGGCACGTTCCAGGTCACCCCGGGGTTGGCGCCCAGGTGCCGCCGCAGCGCGTCGAGCAGAGCGTTCAGCCGGTCCCGGTAGCGGCGGATGCGCTCCTCGTTCGCGGTGCGCAGCCGGCAGCCGTACGTCACCAGCATGCCGCCGATCACCGCCTGGGCCAGCGGCGACGTGTTGACCGTGATCATGCTCTTGATCTTGGAGAGCTGGTCGGCGAGCAGGGTCGGTTGGCCGTCCGGCCCGGTGACCGGCTGGTCGGCGATGACGTATCCGACCCGCGCCCCGGGAAAGCACGTCTTGGCGAACGAGCCCAAATACACCACTCGCCGGTCCCGGTCGAGCGCCTTGAGCGTGGGCACCCGTGCCGGCGTACGGGAGAACAGCCCGTACGGGTTGTCCTCGATCACCAGCAGATCTTCTGAAGCGGCGACGGCCAGCAGGTCCCGGCGGGCGGCGACGGGCAGGCGCGTGCCGGACGGGTTGGCGAAGTCCGGCACGACGTACAGCGCCCGCGGTCGCCGGCCGCTGGCCCGGACCCGGGCGGCCGCCGCGCGTACCGCCGCCGGGTCGGTCCCGGCCGGGCCCTCCGGCACGGGCTCGACCGGGACGTCCAGCAGGCGCGCGGCGCCGGTGATGCCGACGTAGCAGGGCGAGGCGACCAGCAGCACATCGGCTGAGTCGCGGATCAGCGCCCGCAGCGCGAGCAGCATCCCCTCTTGCGCGCCGACGGTGACCACCACCGACTCCGGCGACACCTCGATGCCTTCGTCGTTGGCCACCGTAGCGGCGACGAGGTCGTGGATCTGGCCCTTGGTGCGTCCATATTGGAACAACAGGCCACCGACCTGGCGCTGGGACAGGCCGCGATCCCGTTCCAGATGCTTCGCGTACGCGTCGAGGTAGCCGGCGATGACCGTGGTGTCGAAGGGCTCGTCGTACGGCCGGCCGGGCGCGAAGGAGACCGCGTCGGGAAACCGCGCCGTCACCTCGTTGAGGAAGTTCATCGTGTCGAGCAGCGGGTCACTCAGCGAGCCGTGCAGGTCGGTCAGTTGCACGAACAAAACCTCGGATGGAAGGATGTGGATCCGCGAAGGGTGGCTTCCCACACCGTAACGACGACCGCTCCAGGAGTCGTCGAGTCTGGCTGGAGGAGCCGATGCCCCTGCACCCGCAGCTATTGGCCATGCGCGAGCAACGACGCCGCGACGGCACCCGCCCGCTGTACGAGCAGTCGCTCGCCGAGGCGCGCGCGGCCGACCTGGCCGCCATCAAGGCCGACCGTGGCGCCCCATATCCGGTGGGCGAAGTGGTCGACCTGCGCGTCGCGGGCCGCCTCGACGCCCGCCTCTACCGCCCAACTGGTGCGGGGACCAAGCCCGTGCTCGTCTACTTCTTCGGCGGCGGCTGGGTGCTGGGCAGCCTGGAGACCAGCGACGGGATCTGCCGGCGGCTGTGCGCCGACGCGGACTGCGTCGTGCTGTCCGTCGCGTACCGCCTCGCGCCCGAGCATCCGTTTCCGGCGGCCCCACTCGACTGCTACGCCGCGGTGCGCTGGGCAGCGTCCCATGTGGACGGTTTCGGCGGCGACCCGGCGCGCATCTCCGTCGCCGGCGACAGCGCGGGCGGCAACCTCGCCGCCGCGGTCACCCTCCAGGCCCGCGCCGGCGGCCCCGCCCTCGCCAGCCAGGTCCTGGTCTACCCGAACGTCGAGTACGGCGCGGATACCCCGTCGATGCGCGACAACACCGATCCGAGCTTCTTCAACCGCACCTCGGTCGGCTGGTACTGGGGGCACTACCTGGCCCGGCCGGAGGACGGCGCCGATCCGCTCGCCTCGCCGCTGCGGGCCGGGGACCTGAGCGGCCTGCCGCCGGCCCTGATCATCACCGCCGAGTACGACCCGCTGCGCGACGAGGGCGAGCGGTACGCCGACCGGCTGCGCGCCGCGGGCGTACCCGTGGAGTTGGAGCGCTACGACGGCATGACGCATGGTTTCTTCACGATGACCGGCGCGCTGGTCGAGGCTCGGACGGCGACCGCGCGGGTCGCGGAATATCTGCGAAAGTCCTGGGCGAGGGCCGTGAAACAATACCGACCGTGACGGATCTGATCGACGACCTGCAGTGGCGGGGCCTCATCCAGGACTCCACCGACCTCGACGAGCTGCGCGCGCACCTGGCGGCCGGGCCGGCGACGTACTACGTCGGCTTCGACCCCACGGCGGCCAGCCTGCACGTCGGCAACCTGATGCAGGTGGTGACCGCCCGCCGGCTCCAGCTGGCCGGGCACCGCCCGTTGCTGCTGGTCGGCGGGGCGACCGGCCAGATCGGCGACCCCAAGGAGAGCAGCGAGCGGACCCTCAACCCGACCGAGGTCATCGCGGGCTGGGTGGAGCGGATCCGCGCGCAGCTCGCCCCGTTCGTCACCTACACCGGGGAGAACGCCGCGACCCTGGTCAACAACCTGGACTGGACCGGCCCGATGTCGGTCATCGACTTCCTGCGCGACGTCGGCAAGCACTTCCCGGTCAACCGGATGCTCGCCCGCGAGGTGGTCAAGGCCCGCCTGGAGACCGGCATCAGCTACACCGAGTTCAGCTACCAGCTGATGCAGGCGCACGACTACTTCGAGCTGCACCAGCGGCACGGCTGCTCGCTCCAGTTCGGCGGCTCCGACCAGTGGGGCAACATCACCGCGGGGGTCGACTACATCCGCCGGCGCGGTGCCGGGCCGGTGCAGGCGTTCACCACGCCGCTGGTGACCAAGTCGGATGGCACCAAGTTCGGCAAGAGCGAGGGCGGGGCGATCTGGCTCGACCCGGCCATGACCAGCCCGTACGCCTTCTACCAGTTCTGGGTCAACACCGACGACCGGGACATTTCGCGCTACCTGCGGTACTTCAGCTTCCGCACGCACGAAGAGATCCATGCCCTGGAGAAGGAGACCGCCGACCGTCCGGCCGCGCGGGCCGCGCAGCGTGCGCTGGCGGAGGAGCTCACCACTCTGGTGCACGGGGCCGAGGAGACGGCCCAGGTCATCGCCGCGAGCCAGGCGCTGTTCGGGCGGGGTTCGCTGGTCGAGCTGGCGCCGACGACCTTGCGGTCCGCGCTGGTCGAGGCCGGTTTGATCGAGGTACGCGGGGAGTTGCCACCCGTCGCGGCGATGCTGCGCGACACGGGGCTGGTGTCGAGCCTGAACGAGGCACGGCGGGCGATCGCCGAAGGCGGTGCGTACGTCAACAACGAACGGGTGACGGACGGTGAGGCCACGGTGGCGCAGGAGTCGCTTCTGCACGGCCGGTTCCTGGTGCTGCGCCGGGGCAAGCGCACGTTCGCGGGCGTTGAGCAGGTGGAATAGCCCTGCGTTGATCATGTGACGGGGAACAAGTCACGCCGATTTGACGCTGCCCCTCCTGTCCCCGTAACTTTCTCCATGCCCAGGGCGGTGCGGGAAGCCAAATTTGGCAGACGCGAAACCGACCGGGTACATTGAACGGCCGGCAGGGCACCGGGCGCGCGTGCGGGTTCACTCGCAGGCGGCCGGCCTGCCAATCCCTTGATCGAACACGGTGGCTTGCTGCTGTGCGCGTGTAGGGACAATCTGGTCTTTCGACCTACAAACCGGGTCACACCGGTTTGACGGGGACGAAGCGGTCAGGTAGAGTAAAACGAGTGCCCCACGGACCGGGGCCCTCGCGGGGGATCTGGTCGGTGGTGTGTGTTTGTTCTTTGAGAACTCAACAGGGTGCTTTTATAGCCAGTGCCAAGTTTGTTTGATACCCCGTCGGGTGTCCGGGCTTTAGGGTTTGGATGCTCGTGGGATTCCTTTGGCAACACTTTTGTTGCCGGGACATTTTTTTCAACAGGTTTTTGTTGGAGAGTTTGATCCTGGCTCAGGACGAACGCTGGCGGCGTGCTTAACACATGCAAGTCGAGCGGAAAGGCCCTTCGGGGTACTCGAGCGGCGAACGGGTGAGTAACACGTGAGTAACCTGCCCTTCACTTTGGGATAACCCTCGGAAACGGGGGCTAATACCGGATATTTACTTCCTGTCGCATGGCGGGTTGTGGAAAGTTTTTCGGTGGGGGATGGGCTCGCGGCCTATCAGCTTGTTGGTGGGGTGATGGCCTACCAAGGCGACGACGGGTAGCCGGCCTGAGAGGGCGACCGGCCACACTGGGACTGAGACACGGCCCAGACTCCTACGGGAGGCAGCAGTGGGGAATATTGCACAATGGGCGGAAGCCTGATGCAGCGACGCCGCGTGAGGGATGACGGCCTTCGGGTTGTAAACCTCTTTCAGCAGGGACGAAGCGTAAGTGACGGTACCTGCAGAAGAAGCGCCGGCCAACTACGTGCCAGCAGCCGCGGTAAGACGTAGGGCGCGAGCGTTGTCCGGATTTATTGGGCGTAAAGAGCTCGTAGGCGGCTTGTCGCGTCGACTGTGAAATCCCGTGGCTCAACTGCGGGTCTGCAGTCGATACGGGCAGGCTAGAGTTCGGTAGGGGAGACTGGAATTCCTGGTGTAGCGGTGAAATGCGCAGATATCAGGAGGAACACCGGTGGCGAAGGCGGGTCTCTGGGCCGATACTGACGCTGAGGAGCGAAAGCGTGGGGAGCGAACAGGATTAGATACCCTGGTAGTCCACGCTGTAAACGTTGGGCGCTAGGTGTGGGGGGCCTCTCCGGTTCTCTGTGCCGCAGCTAACGCATTAAGCGCCCCGCCTGGGGAGTACGGCCGCAAGGCTAAAACTCAAAGGAATTGACGGGGGCCCGCACAAGCGGCGGAGCATGCGGATTAATTCGATGCAACGCGAAGAACCTTACCTGGGTTTGACATCGCCGGAAATCTCGCAGAGATGCGGGGTCCTTCGGGGCCGGTGACAGGTGGTGCATGGCTGTCGTCAGCTCGTGTCGTGAGATGTTGGGTTAAGTCCCGCAACGAGCGCAACCCTCGTTCGATGTTGCCAGCGGGTTATGCCGGGGACTCATCGAAGACTGCCGGGGTCAACTCGGAGGAAGGTGGGGATGACGTCAAGTCATCATGCCCCTTATGTCCAGGGCTTCACGCATGCTACAATGGCCGGTACAAAGGGCTGCGATACCGTGAGGTGGAGCGAATCCCAAAAAGCCGGTCTCAGTTCGGATCGGGGTCTGCAACTCGACCCCGTGAAGTCGGAGTCGCTAGTAATCGCAGATCAGCAACGCTGCGGTGAATACGTTCCCGGGCCTTGTACACACCGCCCGTCACGTCACGAAAGTCGGCAACACCCGAAGCCGGTGGCCCAACCCCTTGTGGGAGGGAGCCGTCGAAGGTGGGGCTGGCGATTGGGACGAAGTCGTAACAAGGTAGCCGTACCGGAAGGTGCGGCTGGATCACCTCCTTTCTAAGGAGCACCATCCTGCTGTAATGGTGGGTATGGAGCCCGCACTGCCCAGTTGTGTGGTGGTGGGGTGCTCATTGGCGGAGACACTGGTGAAGACTGCGGCCGGCAACGGCCAACCTTCTTAGTACTGCAGCTGGTCTTCGGGCCGGAGGTGTGGAACGGGTTGGGGTTGGTGCGGCTGGTGGTGGTCGGGAAAGCATCCTGTTGGGTCCTGAGGGAACAAGCCGCATGGTTTGGGTTTCTCTAGGGCTAGTTGCCAGGCATGGCCTGCCTTGTCATACCGGATCGCATGTTTCCCCTGGTGGGGGTGTGTGTGGTGGCTGGTGGTGGGGTGTGGGGTTGTGGGTTGGTTGTTTGTTGAGATTTGCATAGTGGACGCGAGCATCTTTGTGGTCAAGTTGTCAAGGGCGAACGGTGGATGCCTTGGCACCAGGAGCCGATGAAGGACGTGGGAGGCCGCGATAGGCCTGGGGGAGCTGTCAACCGAGCTGTGATCCCAGGGTGTCCGAATGGGGTAACCCGGCACCAGTTATGTGGTGTCACCTGCACCTGAATGCATAGGGTGTATGGAGGGAACGCGGGGAAGTGAAACATCTCAGTACCCGCAGGAAGAGAAAACAATTGTGATTCCGTGAGTAGTGGCGAGCGAAAGCGGATTTAGGCTAAACCGGTGGCGTGTGATACCTGTCAGGGGTTGCGTTGCCGGGGTTGTGGGACCCTACGTGTTGATCTGACAGTCAACGAAGAAGTTACAAAAATAGTTGCTAGTCGAATGGTATGGAAAGGCCATCCGTAGACGGTGATAGGCCGGTAGGCGAAAGCAGCTGTTCTTCTGTGGGTGTTCCCGAGTAGCGGCGAACTCGTGGAATTTGCCGTGAATCTGCCAGGACCACCTGGTAAGCCTGAATACTCCCTGGTGACCGATAGCGGACGAGTACCGTGAGGGAATGGTGAAAAGTACCCCGGGAGGGGAGTGAAATAGTACCTGAAACCGTTCGCCTACAATCCGTCGGAGCTGAGGTTCGTAAGAATCAAGGTGACGGCGTGCCTTTTGAAGAATGAGCCTGCGAGTTAGTGGCATGTGGCGAGGTTAACCCGTGTGGGGTAGCCGTAGCGAAAGCGAGTCTGAAGAGGGCGTTGAGTCGCATGTTCTAGACCCGAAGCGGAGTGATCTAGCCATGGGCAGGCTGAAGCGCGGGTAAGACCGTGTGGAGGGCCGAACCCACCAACGTTGAAAAGTTGGGGGATGACCTGTGGTTAGGGGTGAAAGGCCAATCAAACTCCGTGATAGCTGGTTCTCCCCGAAATGCATTTAGGTGCAGCGTTGCGTGTTTCTTGCCGGAGGTAGAGCACTGGATGGTCTAGGGGCCCTACAAGGTTACCGAAATCAGCTAAACTCCGAATGCCGGTAAGTGAGAGCGCGGCAGTGAGACTGCGGGGGATAAGCTTCGTAGTCGAGAGGGAAACAGCCCAGATCACCAGCTAAGGCCCCTAAGCGTGTGCTAAGTGGAAAAGGATGTGGAGTCGCTTAGACAACCAGGAGGTTGGCTTAGAAGCAGCCATCCTTTAAAGAGTGCGTAATAGCTCACTGGTCAAGTGGTTCCGCGCCGACAATGTAGCGGGGCTCAAGTACACCGCCGAAGCTGTGGCATTCACATATTAACCCGGTGTTTCTCCTTGAGAGAGGCATCTAGGTGTGTGGATGGGTAGGGGAGCGTCGTGCAGCGGGTGAAGCAGCGGGGTGACCCAGTTGTGGACGCTGTGCGAGTGAGAATGCAGGCATGAGTAGCGAGAGAAGGGTGAGAAACCCTTCCGCCGGATGACCAAGGGTTCCAGGGCCAGGCTATTCCGCCCTGGGTGAGTCGGGGCCTAAGGCGAGGCCGAGAGGCGTAGTCGATGGACAACGGGTTGATATTCCCGTACCCGCGAAGGAACGCCCATGATGAACCTATCTGTGCTAACTGTCCGCTCAGGGGGATCCTTCGGGTGAACCGGAAAGTGCACAGGAACCTGGGTGGTAGTAGTCAAGCGATGGGGTGACGCAGGAAGGTAGCTGATCCCGGCCGGTGGTTGTGCCGGGGTAAGCGTGTAGGCCGTGCCATAGGTAAATCCGTGGCGCATTGAGGCTGAGACGTGATGCCGAGCCGATTCAGGTGAAGTCAGTGATCCTATGCTGCCGAGAAAAGCCTCTAGCGAGTTCCGAGCGGCCCGTACCCTAAACCGACACAGGTGGTCAGGTAGAGAATACCGAGGCGTTCGGGTGAACTGTGGTTAAGGAACTCGGCAAATTGCCCCCGTAACTTAGGGAGAAGGGGGGCCGGACGCGTGAAGCCCCTTGCGGGTGGAGCGTGGTATGGCCGCAGAGAGCAGGGGGAAGCGACTGTTTACTAAAAACACAGGTCCATGCGAAGTCGTAAGACGCTGTATATGGACTGACGCCTGCCCGGTGCTGGAACGTTAAGGGGACCGGTTAGTCTTTCGGGGCGAAGCTGAGAACTTAAGCGCCAGTAAACGGCGGTGGTAACTATAACCATCCTAAGGTAGCGAAATTCCTTGTCGGGTAAGTTCCGACCTGCACGAATGGCGTAACGACTTCCCCACTGTCTCAACCACAGGCCCGGCGAAATTGCATTACGAGTAAAGATGCTCGTTACGCGCGGCAGGACGGAAAGACCCCGGGACCTTTACTATAGCTTGACATTGGTATCCGAACTGGATTGTGTAGGATAGGTGGGAGACTGTGAAGCTGGCACGCCAGTGTCGGTGGAGTCATTGTTGAAATACCACTCTGTTGAGTTTGGGTATCTAACCTTGGGCCCTGATCGGGTTTAGGGACAGTGTCTGGTGGGTAGTTTAACTGGGGCGGTTGCCTCCCAAAAGGTAACGGAGGCGCCCAAAGGTTCCCTCAGCCTGGTTGGCAATCAGGTGTTGAGTGTAAGTGCACAAGGGAGCTTGACTGTGAGACTGACGGGTCGAGCAGGGACGAAAGTCGGGACTAGTGATCCGGCACTTGCGAGTGGAAGCGGTGTCGCTCAACGGATAAAAGGTACCCCGGGGATAACAGGCTGATCTTCCCCAAGAGTCCATATCGACGGGATGGTTTGGCACCTCGATGTCGGCTCGTCGCATCCTGGGGCTGTAGCAGGTCCCAAGGGTTGGGCTGTTCGCCCATTAAAGCGGTACGCGAGCTGGGTTTAGAACGTCGTGAGACAGTTCGGTCCCTATCCGCCGTGCGCGTAGGATACTTGAGAAGGGCTGTCCCTAGTACGAGAGGACCGGGACGGACGAACCTCTGGTGTGCCAGTTGTCCCGCCAGGGGCATGGCTGGTTGGCTACGTTCGGAAGGGATAACCGCTGAAAGCATCTAAGCGGGAAGCCTGCTTCAAGATGAGGTATCCCACCCCTTTGTGGGTTAAGGCCCCCAATAGACGATTGGGTTGATAGGCCAGATATGTAAGCCTGGTAACAGGTTGAGTTGACTGGTACTAATAGGCCGAGGACTTGACCACAAATAAGCTACGCGTCCACTATGCGATTCTGAACAAGCAACCACCATTGTTGGTTGATAGTTCGATAGTGTTTCGGCGGTCATGGCGGAGGGGAAACGCCCGGTAACATTCCGAACCCGGAAGCTAAGCCCTCCAGCGCCGATGGTACTGCACCCGGGAGGGTGTGGGAGAGTAGGACACCGCCGGACTTCTTTCAGTGAGGGCCACCCCGACGGGGTGGCCCTCACTGCGTACAGGGAGGATGTACCCGTGAGCCCAGAACCGCGCGACGGCGACCCGCGTTACGGTCGCGACCGCGACGAGGAAGGCCGCGGACGTCGCTCCGGCGACCGGGACGACCGCGGCCAAGGCGGCGGCCGTCCCAGCGAGCGCGGCTACCAGCGCGGCGGCGACGACCGCGGCGGCTTCCGGCGAGACGGCGACCGCGCCCCCCGGCGGGACGGTGACGACCGCGGCTCTCGCGGCGGTGCTCCGCGCGACGGTGGCGGCGGTTTCCGTGGCGGCGCGCCCCGGGAGGGCGGCTACCGCGGCGGCGACTCGCGGGAGGGCGGCTACCGCGGCGGTCCGCGCGACAGCGGATCCCGCGACCGGGCTCCGCGCGAAGGCGGCTACCGCGGCGGCGGGTACGGCGACCGGGACAACCGGGGCTACGGCGACCGGGACAGCGGGCGCGGCTACCAGCGCGGCGGCGACGACCGCGGTGGCTTCCGCAGCGGCGGCGCGCCCCGCGAAGGCGGCTACCGCAGCGGTCCGCGTGACGGCGGCGCCCCCCGAGAGGGCGGCTACCGCGGCGGCGCTCCGCGTGACGGCGGCTCCCGCGAAGGTGGTTTCCGTAGCGGTCCGCGCGATGGCGGCGGTTCCCGCGAGGGTGGCTTCCGTAGCGGTCCGCGCGATGGCGGCGGTTCCCGCGAAGGCGGCTACCGCAGTGGCCCGCGCGAGGGTGGCTTCCGTAGCGGTCCGCGCGATGGCGGCGGTTCCCGCGAAGGCGGCTACCGCAGTGGCCCGCGCGAGGGTGGCTTCCGTAGCGGTCCGCGCGATGGCGGCGGTTCCCGCGAAGGCGGCTACCGCAGTGGCCCGCGCGAGGGTGGCTTCCGTAGCGGTCCGCGCGATGGCGGCGGTTCCCGCGAGGGTGGCTTCCGTAGCGGCCCGCGTGACGGCGGCGGTTCCCGCGAAGGCGGCTACCGCAGTGGCCCGCGCGATGGCGGCGGTTCCCGCGAGGGTGGTTACCGTAGTGGCCCGCGCGATGGCGGCGCCCCCGAGAGGGCGGCTACCGCGGCGGCGCTCCGCGTGAGGGTGGTTTCCGCGAGGGCGGTTACCGTAGCGGTCCGCGGGACGGCGGCGGTTCCCGCGAGGGCGGTTACCGCAGTGGTCCGCGGGACGGCGGCGGTTCCCGCGAAGGTGGCTACCGTAGCGGTCCGCGGGACGCCGGCGGCTCGCGTGAGGGCGGTTACCGCAGTGGTCCGCGGGACGGCGGCTTCCGGGGCAGCGGCCCGCGCGAGGGTGGCGGTTTCCGGGGCGGTCCGCGTGACAGCGGTCCGCGTGACGGCGGGTTCCGTGGCGGCCCACGGGACGGCGGTTCCCGCGAAGGCGGCGGCTTCCGTGGCGGCGCCCCCCGTGAGGGTGGCTACCGTGGCGGTCCCCGGGACGGTGCACCGCGCGAGGGTGGCTACCGCGAGGGAGGCTTCCGCAGCGGCGCTCCCCGTGAGGGTGGCTACCGTGGCGGCGGTTCCCGCGACGGTGGTGGCTCGCGCGGGTTCGGGCGGGACCGGGACGACCGCGGTCCGCGCCGGGACGACCGTGACGGCGGCTACCGCGACGCGGGGCCACGCAGCGACCGGGACCGGGACACCCGGCCGGCGTCGGGTGACCGGGGCGGTCGGGACTTCCGCGGTCGCCCGCGCGACGACGACCGTACCCCCGTGAGCGCTGGGCGGATCGCGACCGCGGCCCGCGCCGCGACCGGGACGAGTGGGTGGACGACCGGACCGGGCCGGGCGAGCTCGCCGGCCAGGCCGAGCCGCAGGACGGCGAGGAGTCGACGGCGTACGACCGCGGGGACGGGGTCGACGCCGGCGAGATGGTGGAGCGCGGCGAGCGGCGTACGGCGCCTGAGCTGCCGGACGACATCGTCGCGACCGACCTGGACGGCGACGTGCGGGCCGAGCTGCTCTCGCTCGCCCGGCCGGTGGCCGACACGGTTGCCCGGCACCTGGTGGCCGCCGGTCAGCTGATCGACGACGACCCGGAAGAGGCCATGGCACACGCGCTGGCCGCGCGCCGGCTCGCCTCGCGGATCTCCGCGGTGCGCGAGGCGGTCGGGCTGGCGGCGTACGCCGTCGGGGAGTGGCAGACCGCGATCGCCGAGCTGCGTACGTACCACCGGATGAGCGGCAAGCAGACGCACCTCGCGGTGCTGGCCGACTGCGAGCGAGCGCTGGGACGGCCGGAGCGGGCGATCGACATCTACCGGGCCGCGGACAAGGCCGCGCTGGAGCCGGCCGAGGCGATCGAGCTGCTCATCGTGGCCGCGGGTGCGCGTAGCGACCTGGGCCAGCGCGACGCCGCCGTGGCGATGCTGCAGGTGCGCGAGCTGGCCGGCGAGGCCACCGAGCCGTGGGCCGCGCGCCTGCGGTACGCGTACGCCGACTCGCTGCTCAGCGTCGGGCGGCGTGAGGAGGCCCGGGAGTGGTTCGCCCGGGCGGCGGAGGCCGATCCGGAGCAGGACACCGACGCGGCCGAGCGGATGCTGGAGCTTGACGGCGTCGTCATCGAGGGCGACGAGGAGAAGGACGACCTCGTGGAGGACGTCGCCGCGCAGGTGGACGCTTCCGAGCAGGAGGACGACGCACCCGAGGAGGACGCCGTCGCGGACGAGGGCGTCATCGAGGCGAAGGACGTCGAGGAAGACGACGACGTCGAGGACGACGACGAGGAAGACGACGACGTCGAAGACAAGGACGCCGAGGAGAAGGACGCCGAGGAGAAGGACGCGGAACCGGAGTCGTGACCAAGCGCCTCGTCGACGCGTACGACCTGGTCATCTTCGACCTGGACGGCGTGGTTTACCTGATCGACCGGCCGATCCCGGGCGCCGTGGAGGCGGTGGGAGAGCTGCACCGGGCGGGCGTCGCGCTGGCGTACGCCACCAACAACGCCTCCCGCCGCTCGGGTGAGGTCGCGAACCTGTTAACGGGCCTTGGCGTACCCGCTGAAGCTGATGAAGTGATCACCTCGGCGGGCGCGGCGGCGGCTGTTTTGTCCGAGAGATTGTCGCCTGGATCCAAAATCCTGGTGGTGGGTGCCGAGGCGCTGCGCGCCGAGGTGCGCGAGGCGGGCCTGGTGCCGGTGTCGCTGGCGCAGGATGGGCCGGCGGCGGTGGTGCAGGGGTATGGGCCGCAGGTGGGCTGGGCTGACCTGGCCGAGGCGGCGGTGGCGATCCGCGGCGGCGCGCTGTGGATGGCGACGAACACGGACCGGACGCTGCCGAGCCCGCGCGGCCCGCTGCCGGGCAACGGGTCGCTGGTGGCGGCGCTGCGTACGGCGCTGGACCGGGAGCCGGACGTGGTGGTCGGCAAGCCGGAGCCGGGGCTGTTCGTGACGGCGGCGCGCCGGGTGGGGGCGCAGCGGCCGCTGGTCGTCGGGGACCGGCTCGACACCGACATCGAGGGCGCCAACCGGGCCGGCATGGACAGCCTGCTGGTGCTGACCGGCGTGAGCGGCCCGCGCGACCTGCTGGCGGCGTCGCCGGAGCGCCGGCCGACGTATGCGGCGGCGGACCTGGCCGGGCTGTTCGAAGTGGACGATGCGGTGCGGGTGCCGCCGGTGGACGTGGCCGGGTGGAGCCTGGCGGACGGGCCGGCGCCGCGCCTGGACGGTGCGGGGTCGACCGTCGACGCGCTGCGGCTGCTGTGCGGGATGGCCTGGTCCGGCGGCGACGTGGCGGCGCTGACCGCGCAGTCGTCGGCGGCGCGGGACGCGCTGCACGCCCTCGACCTGCTGGGTTGATCAGCGCTCTACAGGAGCTTGCGGAGTTTTAGCAGGTCGAAGGGGCTCGCCTTGAGAGAGACCCGGCGCGCGGCCATCGCCTGGGGCAGCGCCAGCGTGCCGGCGACCAGGGCGAGCAGGTCGTCGCTCGTGGTGATCAGGGCGATCTTGGCGCGCGGGTCGTCGCCGTCCGTGATGTCGAGCAACTGTCCGTTGAGCAGCCGGGCGTGGAAGGCCACCCCCAGATCGGTGATCCGGCAGGCCAGGGTGCGGTCGAGGTCGAGGCGACTGCGGGCGTCTTGGGCGTTGGCGGCCAGCCGTTGTGCCAGCTGCTCCAGCGCCTTGCGGCACTCCTGCTCCGTGGCCACACCAACCTCCTGATCGCGCCTGCGTGGTCCACCGCACGGTACCGCACAGAGGTGGCATGGCGGACCGGTAGCGTATGTGGGTGAACACTCCGTGATGGCGAAAGGAACTGGCATGCAGGAGGCGTGGCGGGCGTATCTGGAGCTGGCCCTCGGGCTCACAGACGCGTCCCGGAAGAAGGCGCAGAAGGTGGCCAAGAAGCTCGTCGGCAAGAGCGGCGCCACCGCGTCGCAGTTGCAGGCGGTGGCCGAGGAACTGGTCTCCACCAGCCTGGCCAACCGGGAGGCGCTGACCAAGCTGGTGCGGTTCGAAGTGGACCGGACGCTGGCGCGGGTCGGTCTGGTCAAGGCCGAGGAGGTCGCCGACCTGACCGCCCGGGTGCGCGACCTGGAGGAGGAGCTGCGGCAGGCCAAGGGCGCCGGCGCGCCGGTGCCGGCCGCCGTCGCCGCGACCGTGGCCGCCGAAGCGGCGGCGCCCGCGAAGAAGGTCACGAAGACGACCGTGGCGAAGAAGACCGTGGCTAAGAAGGCCGTCGCCAAGAAGACGGTGGCCACGAAGGCGTCGCCCGCGCCGGCTGCGGACGCGGCTCCCGAACAGGCTCCGGCCCCCGTCCCGACGCCGACTCCGGAGCACGCGAAGGCGGCGCCCGCCAAGAAGGCCGCGACGCCCCGCACGACGGCGGCCGTGAAGAAGGCCGCGCCCGCCAAGAAGGCGGCGACGCCGCGCAAGAAGGCCGCCCCTCCGGTGGCCGGTGACGCGTGATGCACCCGGTTCCGGGCCCATATCGGCCGCCCGTACCGGAGCCGCCCACTGTGGACAGTGAGGGTTCGTCGGGCCATCCGGCGGTCGACGCGGCGATCCAGGCGCTGTCCAACGCGGCCGACCTGCCGCTGCGCGACCAGATCGCCGAGTACGAGGCCGCGCACCAGACCTTGCAGGAAACCCTCGCCACCATCGACCAGAACTGATGGCACGCCGCGCCCGCCTCGACGCGGAACTCGTCCGCCGTGGCCTGGCCCGCTCGCGTGAGCAGGCCGCCGCGCTGGTCGAGGCCGGGCGGGTGCAGGTGCGTGGCGTACCGGCTCGCAAGGTCGCCGCGATGGTGGACCCGGCCGACGCGGTGCGTGTGGTGGGCGACACCGTCGAGTACGTCTCCCGTGGCGGCCACAAGCTGGCCGGGGCGCTTGCCGCCTTCGCGCCCGACGGGCTGGAGGTGTCCGGCCGGCGGTGCCTCGATGCCGGGGCGTCCACCGGGGGCTTCACCGACGTGCTGCTGCGCGCCGGGGCGGCCGAGGTCGTGGCCGTCGACGTCGGCTACGGCCAGCTCGCCTGGTCGCTGCGCACCGACAGCCGGGTCCGGGTGTTGGAGCGCACCAACGTGCGTACCCTCACCGTGCAGGACATCGGCGGGCCGGTGGCGTTGACGGTGGCCGACCTGTCGTTCATCTCGCTGCGGTTGGTGTTGCCGGCGCTGGCCGGCTGCACGGCGGCGGACGGCGACCTGGCCCTGATGGTCAAGCCGCAGTTCGAGGTGGGCAAGGAGCGGGTCGGCGCCGGTGGCGTGGTGCGCGACCCGGCGGTGCGGGCCGAGGCGGTGCTGGACGTGGCCGCCGCCGCGCGGGAGTTGGGGTTGGGCGTGGCGGGCGTGGCGGCCAGCCCACTGCCCGGCCCGAGCGGAAACGTGGAGTTCTTCCTGTGGCTGCGCCGCGGCGCGCCGGACGTGGACGAGGAGCGGGTGCGGGCGGTGGCGGGAGCCTTTCGCGGGGACGCCTCATGAGCGGGCGGAGCGCGCTGCTGGTGACGCACACCGGGCGGCAGGACAGCACCGACCACGCGCGTACGGTGGCGGCCGACCTGATCGCGGCCGGCTTCGAGGTGCGCGTGGTCGCCGAGGAGGTGGCCGACCTCGGCCTGCCGGAGGTGACGCCGGTGGGCGGGCCCGAGGCGGCCGACGGCGTCGAGATCGTCTTCGCCCTGGGCGGGGACGGCACGTTCCTGCGGGCGGCCGAGCTGGCCCGGCCGGCGGCGGCGCCGCTGCTGGGCATCAACCTCGGCAAGGTCGGTTTCCTGGCCGAGGCGGAGATCCACGACCTGGACCAGGCCGTGCGCGACGTGGTGTCACGGTCGTACACAGTGGACGAACGGCTCACCCTCGACGTGGTGGCCGAAGTGGACGGTGCGCCGATCGCCGAGTCGTGGGCGCTCAACGAGGTGACCGTCGAAAAAGGACAGCGCGCGCACATGCTGGAGCTGCTCGTCGACGTGGACGGCCGGCCGCTGTCCCGGTACGGCTGCGACGGCGTGCTGTGCGCGACCCCGACCGGCTCTACCGCGTACGCGTTCTCCGCCGGGGGACCGGTCGTCTGGCCGGAGGTGGAGGCGCTGCTGCTGGTGCCGATCAGCGCGCACGCGCTCTTCAGCCGGCCGCTCGTCACCGCCCCGACGTCCACCTTCGTGATCACCGTCGACCCGTACACGTCGTTCGCGGCGCTGTGCTGCGACGGGCGGCGGGTCTTCGACCTGCCGCCGGGGGCGCGGGTCACCGTGAAGCGGGGCGAGCTGTCGGTGCGGATCGTCCGGTTGGGCAAGGAGCCGTTCACCGACCGGTTGGTGGCCAAGTTCGCCCTGCCGGTGGGCGGGTGGCGGGGCAATCACAGGCCGTAGGCTGGGTCGCGTGTCCAAGACGCGGCAGGAACGCGATATCGAGCGGGGGGTGCGGGTCAGCACCCTGGAGCTGTTCTTCGATCTCGTCTTCGTCTTCACGCTGACCCAGCTGACCGCCCTGCTCGCCGACGAGCTCACCGTCCGCGGGGCGATCCAGATCACGCTGATGCTCGGCATCGTCCTGTGGATGTACGACGGGTTCGCGTGGCTCACCAACGCGATCGCGCCCACCAGCCGGCTGGTGCGCACGCTGATCCTGATCGCCATGGGCGGCCTGCTGGCGATCGCGCTTTCGATCCCCGACGCGTTCGGCGACGCGGGCTGGGTGTTCGGCCTGGGATACTTCGTCGTCAACGCGGTCCACACCGGACTGTTCATCCACGCGGGCGGTCCGGGCGCGGCACAGGCGATGCTGCGGTTGGCGCCGGTGAACCTGACCAGCGCGACGCTGGTGCTGGTCGGTGGGTTCCTGCCGGGCAACTGGCGGTACGCCGCGTGGGCGCTGGCGTTGCTGCTGGACGGGGTGGCGCCGTACGTGCGGCCGATCGGCGGATTCACCATCTCGCCGGCCCACTTCGTGGAGCGGCACGGGCTGCTCGTCATCATCGCGCTCGGCGAGTCGGTGGTGGCCATCGGCGTGGGCGCCGCCGGGCTCGAGCTCGACCTGGCGCTGGTGACCGTGGCCGCGCTGGGACTGACTCTGTCGTACTTCATGTGGTGGGTCTACTTCGGAGACGGCGAGGCACCCGCTGAGCGGGCACTCAGCGCGGTCCCACGGGAGCGGCGGGCGTTGGTGGCGGTCCGGGCGTACGGGTACGCGCACGCGCTGCTCCTGCTGGGCATCGTGGTCGCGGCGGCCGGGGTGAAGAAGGTGATGGGGCACGCCGGCGACGAGCTGAAACTCGCCGAGGCGATCGCGCTCGCCGGTGGTCTCACGCTGTACCTGCTCGGCGATGTGGCGTTCCGGCTGGCGCTGGGGCTGGGGCGGCTGCGCTTCCGGATAGCCGGCGCGCTGGTGGCGCTCGCGACGATCCCGCTGGGCATGGTGGTGGCGGCCGGCCAGCTGGTGGCCCTCATCGTGGTCCTGTTCGTGATGTTCGTGGTCGAGGCCGTCGCCTTCGGGTTGGACCTGCGCGGGCGGATGCCCGTCTGAGCCGGGGTGGGGCGCCGGGTGGTCAGATGTCGCAGGACGCCACTACTGTCTGATGGCGTGCTGGAAGAGCTGCGCATCACCGGCCTCGGCGTCATCGAGGACACCACCCTGCCGCTCACCGGCGGCATGAACGTGATCACCGGCGAGACTGGTGCGGGCAAGACGATGGTCGTCACCGGCCTCGGCCTGCTGTTCGGCGGGCGCGCCGACGCCGGCCGGGTGCGCGCCGACCCCGGGCGGGCGGTGGTCGAGGGGCGGCTGCGGCTGTCCGACGCGGCGGCGGGCGCGGTGGCCGCCCGGATCGCCGACGCCGGTGCCGAGCCGGACGAGGACGGCACGGTGCTGCTGAGCCGTACGGTCACGGTGGAGGGTCGCTCGCGGGCGCACGTGGGCGGGCGCAGCATGCCGGTCTCGGTGCTCGGCGAGGTGGGCGAGCAGGTCGTCGCCGTACACGGGCAGTCCGACCAGCTGCGCCTGCTGCGGCCGGCCGAGCAGCGGGCCTCGCTCGACCGGTTCGCCGGGCCGGAGCATGAAAAGCTGCTCGACACGTTCCGCGAGTCGTACGCGCAGTGGCGGCGGGTCGAGGACGACCTGGCCGACCGGCGCCGCAACGCCCGCGAGCGCAACCAGGAGGCCGACCTGCTACGGCTGGGCCTGGACGAGATCACCCGGGTCGACCCGCAGCCCGGCGAGGACGACGACCTCAAGGCCGAGGTGCAGCGCCTGGAGCACGCCGAGGGACTGCGTACGGCGGCCGCGCTGGCGTACCAGGCGGTGGCCGGGGGAGCCGAGGGCGGCGGTGACGACGCCCCGGACGCGACCGGGCTGCTCGGCACGGCCCGGCGCACCCTGGAGGCGCAGGCCGGCCTCGACAGCAAGCTCGGCGACCTGGCCGTACGGCTGGAGGAGGCCGCCACGCTGGTCGGTGACGTGTCGGCGGAGCTGTCGGCGTACCTGGACGCCCTCGACGCCGACCCGGCCCGCCTGGAGGCCATCTACGAGCGCCGGGCCGCGCTGCGCGGACTGACCCGCAAGTACGCCGACGACGTCGACGGGGTGATCGCCTGGGCTTCGCGTGCGCGCGAACGCCTGGGCGAGCTGGACACCTCCGACGAGCTGCTGGATGAGTTGGACCGCGAGCGGCAGCGGCTGGCGGCCGAGGTCACCGACCTGGCCGCCCGGCTCACCGCGGCACGCCAGGAGGCGGCCGGCCGCTTCGCCGAGCAGGTGACCGTGGAGCTGGCCGGGCTGGCGATGCCGCACGCCCGGATCCAGGTCGCGGTCGTGCCGCGCGAGGTGGGGCCGGACGGCGCCGACGAGGTCGAGCTGCGCCTGCTCGCGCACCCGGGAGCGCCGTCGCTGCCGCTGCAGCGGGGCGCCTCCGGTGGCGAGCTGTCCCGGGTGATGCTGGCGATCGAGGTGGTGTTCGCCGGTGCGGGTGGGCCGCCCACGCTGGTCTTCGACGAGGTCGACGCGGGCGTCGGCGGGCAGGCCGCGGTGGAGATCGGCAAGCGGCTGGCCCGGCTGGCCCGCAGCCACCAGGTGCTCGTGGTGACCCACCTGCCGCAGGTGGCCGCGTTCGCCGACCGGCACCTGGTGGTCGCCAAGGACACCGGGGGAGCGGTGACCACCAGCGGCGTACGGGTCGTGGAAGACACCGACCGGGCGCGGGAGCTGTCCCGGATGCTCGCCGGCCTGCCGGACTCCGACCTGGGCATCGCCCACGCCGAAGAGCTCCTCGCGGTAGCCGCCCGCGAAAAGCGCGCCTAGCCCTCCGCCCCGTCGCGCCCGCCCGGGCCCGGTTTTTGCGCGCCCGGTGCGGCGCGCCGATCAAGGACTTTCGCGCCGATCAAGGGCAAACGGCCGTGGATTGGAGATCAAACCACGACCGTTCGCCCTTGATCGACGGCGAATCCCTTGATCGGCGCGCCGGGCGGGGCGCGACGGGGCGGGGCGGGGGCGCGACGGGGTGAGGCGCATCGCGACGGGCGAGCCCCGTCAAGATCCCGGTGATCAGGGACTTGGTCGCTCGCCGCGCCGCGACACGCCCGAGGTACTCCCTGATCATCCGGATCTTGGCGAGGGGTGAAACGGGTGGGGAAAGGGCGTCAGGGGTGACGCCGGTCACAGGGTTTTCGCGTTGGTGCTGGTCAGGCGCGTCGTGGCCGGAAAAAGTTTGCCGGTCATGCCACGATGGTCACGATGCGTCTACCAGCCTTGCGCCGGACCCGGAGCGCAGAACCGGGCAATGTAACCGGCACCGCGCGCCTCGACCGCCGGACGAAGCGTCTGGCTGGCCGGTTGCGCCCGGGCGACATCGCGGTCATCGATCACGTGGACCTCGACCGGGTCGCCGCCGACTCGCTCGTCGCGGTCGGCGTCGCCGCGGTGCTCAACGCTAAGCCGTCCGTCTCCGGGCGGTACCCCAACCTCGGCCCCGAGGTGCTCGTGCAGGCCGGCATCCCGCTGGTCGACGACCTGGGCGAGGGCATCTTCGACCAGGTCCGTGAGGGCGACACCGTCCGCATTGACGACAACACCGTGTACATCGACGGCGAGCCGATCGCACTCGGCGTGCGGCAGGACGCGGAGAGCGTGGCCAAGGCTATGGCGGACGCCCGGGAGGGGCTGTCGGTCCAGCTGGAGGCGTTCGCGGCCAACACGATGGAGTACCTGAAGCAGGAGCGTGACCTGCTGCTCGACGGCGTCGGTGTGCCGGACGTCGACACGCACATCGGCGGGCGGCACTGCCTGATCGTGGTGCGCGGCTACGACTACAAGGCCGACCTGGACGTGCTGCGGCCGTACATCCGCGAGTTCAAGCCGGTGCTGATCGGGGTGGACGGCGGCGCCGACGCCCTGGTGGAGGCCGGCTACACGCCCGACATGATCATCGGTGACATGGATTCGGTCACCGACGACGTGCTGCGCTGCGGCGCCGAGGTGATCGTGCACGCCTACCCGGACGGACGGGCGCCGGGGATGGCCCGGGTGCAGCAGTTGGGCCTGGCGGCGATCACGTTCCCGGCGGCGGCGACCAGCGAAGACCTGGCCATGCTGCTCGCCGATGAGAAGGGCGCCTCGCTGATCGTGCTGGTCGGCACCCACAACAACCTTGTCGAGTTCCTCGACAAGGGGCGCGGGGGCATGGCGTCGACGTTCCTGACCCGGCTGAAGGTCGGCGGCAAGATGGTCGACGCGAAGGGGGTGAGCCGGCTGTACCGGCAGAGCATCTCCGGCTCGTCGCTGTTGTTGCTGGTCCTGTCGGCGGTGGCGGCGATGGCGTCGGCGGTCGCGGTGTCCACCGTTGGCAAGGCTTACCTCGCTGTGGTTTCGGAGTGGTGGGACAATTTGGTGTTCCAGCTCGGACAGCTTTTCTGAGGGCGGCTGTACTCGTGATCAACTTTCGGTACCACGTGGTGTCGCTGACCGCGGTGTTCCTGGCCCTGGCGATCGGCCTGGTGGTGGGCACGGCGGCGCTCAACGGCCCGGTGGCCGACTCGCTCAGCGACAACGTCAACGCGTTGCGCAAGGACAACCGGCAGCTGCGCGAGACGGTGAGCAGCCTGCAGGAGGAGGCCAACCGGGAGGAGGAGTTCGCCACCGAGGCGGCTCCGATCATGCTGGCCGGCAAGCTGACCGCCCGGCGCATCGCGGTGGTCACCACGCCCAGCGGCGACGACCACGTGGACGGCGTGGTGGAGATGCTGGAGCTGGCCGGGGCGACGGTGACCGGGCGGGTCGACATCGAGGACAAGTTCGTCAACCCGGACAACAGCGTGGAGCTGCTCGACCTGGCCGACCAGGCGTCGCAGCCGAGCATCCCGCGCACCGACCTGCCCAACAACGTCGACGGGGTGGAGAGCGCGAGCGCGCTGCTGGCGACCGCGCTGCTGGACCGGCCCTCGCCGCAGACGCCGGTCTCCTCGACCGACCTGCAGGCGCTGCTGACGGCGTACACGTCGGCGGGGTACATCAGCGTCAAGGACAAGGTGACCGGCCCGGCCGAGGCGGTCGTCGTGGTGTCCGGGCAGCCGCACACCGACCGCGACTCCGCCGCCAAGGACGAGGCCGTGGTGACCATGGTCGCCCAGTTCGACAAGGCCGGCCCGGTGATCGTGGCCGGCAGCTGGGGCGGCAACGGCAACCTGGTCGGGGCGGTGCGGGGCGACCCCACGCTGTCCAAGTCGATCTCCACGGTGGACAACGGCAACACCGCGCAGGGCCGGCTGGTCACGGCGCTCGCCGTGGTCGAGCAGCTGGTCGACGGCAAGGCCGGCCAGTACGGCCTGAACGCCGGCGCCAGCTCCCTGCTCCCGAAGCAAAAAGAGTGAGGCGGGTCCTCGCCGTCGCCGCCGGGGTCGCCGGGGCCCGGGCGGTGCTGCGCGCGCTCGGCACCCGGCAGGAGCTGGAACGCACGAACTTCCGCGGCCGTACCGTGTCGCTCGCGGGCGGGCCGGCGCTGGCCGCGGGCGCGTCGATCGCGGCCGCGGTGAGCGCGCCGAGCCCCGCCGCCGCGGCCGCCGCGCTGACCGCCGGGCTCGGGTCCGGGGCCGTCGGCATGTACGACGACGTGGTGGGCAGCCGGCCGGAGCAGAAGGCCGCCAAGGGGTTCGCCGGGCACCTGTCCGCGCTGCGCGAGGGGCGGGTCACCAGCGGCCTGGTCAAGATCGCCGGGGTGGGCGCGGCCGGGCTGGCCGCCGCGGCGCTGCTGGCGGCCGATCCACGCCGTCCCCGCCGGGCGACCCGCGCCGGCCGGGTCACCGATGTGCTGCTCGGCGCCGGCGTGATCGCGGGTACGGCCAACCTGCTCAACCTCTTCGACCTGCGCCCCGGCCGGGCGCTGAAGGCGGGCACGCTGATCGGTGCCCCGCTGGCCGGTGGGCGTACGGGCGGGCTGGCCAGCGGGCCGGTCGCGGTGGCCGCCAGCGTGCTGCCGGACGACCTGGACGAGCGGGTGATGCTCGGCGACAGCGGCGCCAACGCGTTCGGGGCGCTGCTCGGCGTCGCGCTGGCCGCCCGCACCGGGCCGGTCGGGCGGGCCGGCGTGCTCGCGGCGGTGGCGGCGTTGACCGCGGCCAGCGAGAAGGTCAGCTTCACGAAGGTCATCGAGGGCACGCCGGGGCTGCGCCAGCTCGACGCGCTCGGCCGACGCACCTCCTGACGTGGCCGGCGGCCCGGGTACGGCAAAGATCGCCGGTGCGGCGGCCCTGATCGCCGTGCTGACCGTGGCGGCCCGGCTGGCCGGGTTCGTGCGCACCGGCGTGTTCACCTGGGTGGTCGGCGACACCAACCTCGGCGGCATCTACGTCGTGGCGAACACCGTTCCCAACATCATCTTCGAGATCGTCGCGGGTGGGGCGCTGGCCAGTCTCGTCGTACCCCTGCTGGCGGGAAGTGTCGCGGCGGGCGACCGGGCCGCGGTCTCGGCCACGACGTCGGCGCTGCTGACCTGGACCTTGACCCTGCTCGTGCCGCTGGCGGCCGTGGTGGCGCTGGCCGCAGGCCCGATCATGGCGGCGCTCGGCGCCCCCGACGAGGTCGGCGCCCGGATGCTGCGGGTTTTCGCGCCGCAGTTGCCGCTGTACGGCATCGGGATCGTGCTGACCGGCGTGCTGCAGGCGCACCGGCGGTTCGCGTGGCCGGTGCTGGCGCCGCTGCTGTCCAGCGTGACGGTGATCGGGGCGTATCTGGCGTTCGGGACGGTGGAGGGGCGGCGCGCGGACCTGCCGCAGGTCGGCCGGGCCGGGGAGCTGATCCTGTCGGTCGGTACGACGCTGGGCGTGGTGGTGCTGTCGCTGTGCCTGGTGGTTCCGGTGAGCCGGCTGGGGCTGCGGCTGCGGGCCGGATACCGGTTCGCGACCGAGGCGCGCGGCGCGGTGGGCGGGCTGGCGCTGGCCGGCGCGGTGACCGTGGGCGCACAGCAGGTGGCGCTGCTGGTGGCGCTGCGGCTGGCGCTGGCCGGTCCGGTGGGTACGCCGGTGGTCTTCAACCTCGCGCAGACGATCTACCTGCTGCCGTGGGCGGTGCTGGCGGTGCCGGTGGCGACCGCGGCGTACCCGACGCTGGTGGCGGCGCGGGCCGGCGGCGACGAGGACCGGTACCGGGACACCCTGGCCCCGGCCACCCGCGGCGTGTGGCTGCTGTCCTGCGTGGGCGCGGCGGCGCTGGTGGCGGTCGCGGGCCCGGTGGCGCGGTTCTTCGAGGTGCCGGAGGCGGCCGCGGGCATCGCCGGGTTCGCGCCCGGCCTGCTCGGCTACGGGCTGTTCGCGGTGCTGACCCGGGCCCTGTACGCGCGTGGCGAGCCGCGACCGGCGGCGCTGGCGACGGCGGCCGGATGGGCCTGCGCGGCGCTGGCGGCGGTGGGGCTCGCGGCCGGGCTGGCCGAGGACCGGCGCGTGCTGGCCATCACGTTGGGTAACTCGATTGGCATGGTGGTGCTGGGGGCGTTTTTGGTGGCGGCGGTGCGGCGCCGGGTGGCGCTGGTCGGGCTGGGCCGGGCGGCCGGGGTGGGACTGCTGGCCGGTGGCCTGGCCGCGCTCGCGGGTTGGCTGGTCACCCGGGCGACCGGCACCCCGACCGACGGCGGTGCGGTTCTGCAGGGCATGCTGTCCGGAGCCGTCGTTGTCGCGGCGTTCCTCGCCGTCGCTTACCCACTGGACCGGCACGACGTGCGTCCGCTAGTGATGAAGGTGGCGGGCAGGCTGCGACGGGGGAAGGGGTAGCGCCTTGAGCTTTGACGGGGCCGTCGCGCTCGTGCTCGCCTCCAGCACCGGCGGGGTGGGTCAGCACGTCGCGTCGCTGGCCCGCGGGCTCGTCGCCGGCGGCGCGAGGGTCACTGTGTGTGGGCCGGCGGCGACCAACCAGCGGTTCCGGTTCAGCGAGGCGGGCGCCCTGTTCGCGCCGGTGGAGATCCCACCCAACCCGCGGCTGACCGACGCGCGCTCGGTCGGTGACCTGCGCCGCGCCATCGGGCAGGTCGACGTCATCCACGCGCACGGGCTGCGGGCCGGGTTCGTCGCGGCGCTGACCCGGCCGCGCCCCCCGCTGATCGTCACCTGGCACAACGCGGTCCTGGCCGCCGGCCTGCGCGGCACCGCGTCGCGCCTGCTGGAACGGGTGGTCGCGCGGGCCGCGCGGGTCAGCCTCGGCGCGTCCGAGGACCTGGTCGAGCGGGCCGTCGAGCTGGGCGCACGGGATGCCCGGATGAGTCCGGTCGCGGCGCCGGCGCTGCCGGCGCCGCGCCGCAGCCGCGCCGCGGTCCGCGCCGAGTTCGCGGTCGGCCCCAGCACAGGCCAGCTCAGCCGGCCGCTCATCCTGTCCGTCGGGCGGCTGCATCCGCAAAAGAGGTACGACGTCCTGATCGACGCCGCGGCCCGCTGGCGCGACCTGCCGCAGCCGCCGGTGGTGGTGATCGCCGGGAGTGGGCCGGCGTACATGCCGCTGGCCCAGCGGATCTCCGCCGCCCGGGCGCCGGTCACCCTGCTGGGGCACCGCACCGACGTGTCCGACCTGCTGGCCGGCGCCGACCTGGCGGTGGTGACCAGCGACTGGGAGGCCCGGCAACTGTTCGCGCAGGAGGCGCTGCGAGCCGGCGTGCCGCTGCTGGCCACCGCGGTCGGCGGGGTGCCCGGTCTGGTCGGCGACGCCGCGCGGCTGGTGCCGCCCGGCGACGTGGACGCGGTCGACGCGGCCGTCCGCGAGCTGCTGGCCGACCCGCAACTGCTGGCCTCGTACGCGCGGCGCGGGCCGGAGCAGGCGGCGACCTGGCCGGGGGAGGCCGACACGGTCGCGGCGGTCCAGGCCCTGTACGCCGAGGTCGTGGCCGCGGAGACGGCACATCCATGAGGCGGCCAGGGCCGGTCTGGTGGATCTTTGTGGGGCTGCGGCGGGTCCAGACGACGACCGGCGGCGCCGGGCGGAAGGCCGCATACAACACCGGTATGCGACCTTCCGCCCGGCTGGCCGGATCGCCGTCTGGACCTCGCCTCGCACCCACAAGATCCACCAGACCGGCCCTAGCGCTGGCCGTGCTGGCGCTGTTCGTCGCATCCTGGGCGACCCCGGCGCAGGCGGCACCCGCCACCACGCCCTCGGCCGACTACGTGATCATCGCCGGGGTGCCCGGGCTGCGCTGGGACGACGTGGACCCGCAGGGCACGCCGACGCTGTGGGCGATGGCCGAGCGCGGGTCGATCGCGTCGCTGTCGGTGCAGTCGGCGGCGCAGCCCACCTGCCCGCTGGACGGCTGGGTGACCCTGGGCGCGGGCGAGCGCGCGACCTGGAGTGACGGCACCGGCAGCGGCACCGCGCCGACCGCCGGGCCGCAGTGCCCGCAGATCGCGGTGCCGGTGCAGCGGCCGGACCGGATCGGCGCGTACCTGCCCAGCCAGCGCGGCGTGGTGCGGCACAACCAGGAGGTGGAGCCGTACGGCGCGGTGCCGGGCGCGCTGGCCACGTCGGTGCGGTGCACGGTCGCGGTCGGCGCCGGGGCGGCGGTCGCGGCGGCCCGCCCGTACGGCCGGGTGGACCAGTACCAGCCGACCCTGCCCGCCAACGCCGAGGAGTTGCTCGGCACCTGCGTACTCGGGATGGTGGATCTGGGCACGGTGTCCGCGGCGGACACGGCGACCCGGCAGGCCGAGGCCCGGCGGGCCGACGAGCTGCTGGCCCGGGTGCTGGCCGCGCGGCCGGCGAACTCGCTCGTGATCGTCGCCGGGCTGTCCGACACCGACCAGTCCCGCCGGCTGCACGTCGTGGTGGCCGACGGGCCGGGCTGGGACGGCGGCTGGATCACCTCGGCCAGCACCGGCCGCAACGGCTACCTGCAGCTGGTCGACCTGGCCCCGACCGCGCTGGCCGCGCTGGGCCGCACGCCGCCGGAGGGGATCTTCGCCGGCCACCCGGCCCGCAGCGTGCCGGGCCGCCCGGCGCAGCTGGACGTGGCGGTCGCTCAGCCGGCCGACGCCGACCGCGAGGCGGGGGCGCAGCGGCGGATCACGACCTGGTTCTTCGGGCTGCTGGCCGGCTTCCAGTTCCTGCTGGGGGTGGCGGTGGTGCCGCTGCTGCGCCGGGCCCGGCTGCCGGCCTCGACGCTGGGGTCGCCGTCGCCGCGGTTCGGGTTCGCCGGGCTGGTGCGCCGGGCCGGGCCGGCGCCGCCGCCGCACTCCGCGCCGCCCCGGCTGGTCGCCGTCGTCGAGGTGCTGCTGGTCGCGGCCGCGCTGGCGATCCCGGCGGCGCTGGTCGCGGACGCGGTGCCGTGGTGGCGTTCGGCCCATCCGGCGCCGCTGTTCGGGGCGGTCACGGTGCTGCTGCTGGCCGCCGGGACCGCGGCGGTGCGGTTCAGTCCCGCGTACCGGCGCACGCTCGGCCCGCTCGCGATGGTCGCCGCGATCGCCGCCGCGGTGGTGGCCCTGGACGTGGTGACCGGCGCCCGGCTGCAGCTCAACGGGGTGGCCGGCTACTCGACGCTGACCGGCGGCCGGTACGCCGGGCTGGGGCGGGTCGGGTTGGGTGTCTTCGCCGCCGGGGTCCTGCTGGTGGCCGGTTGCCTGGCGCAGCGGGTCCGGCGTCCCTGGCGGCCGTACGTCGTCGGCATCGTCGGCGGGCTGGGCGTGCTGCTGGCCGGCAGCCCGTACCTGGGCGCGGACGCGGTCGGCGCGATCGCGCTCACCGCCGGGGTCGGCATCGCGGCCGTGATCAGCACGGGTGGCTGGCTGACGTTCGCGCGGCTGGCCTGGGCGACCCTGGCGGGGCTGGCGGTGACCGCGGGGTTCGCGGCGCTGGACCTGAGCCGGCCGGACGCCGAGCAGGACCGGCTCGGCCGGTTCCTGACCGCGCTCGGCGACGGCACCGGTGGCCGGGCCGTGCAGCGGGCGGCGGCCTCCAGCGTCGGCGCGCTGGACAGCCCGCTGACCGTGCTGGCGATCGTGGGCGCGGTGCTGGTGTGGTTCGCGCTGCTGCGCCCGTGGGGCGGGTTGAAACGACTGTTCGGGATCTATCCGGCGATCCGGGCGTCGATGGCCGGTATCGCCACCGCCGCGGTGATCGGCGGCGTGCTGGGCGGGTCCGGGCTCGACGTGGCCGGGGCGGTGGCGGCGCTGACCGTACCGATGGCGGCGCTGGCCGCGCTGCGGGTGCTGCATCACGCATCGGATAGGACCCAGCCACCGGTTGTGCCGTTGTCGGTCCCGGTGCCCGCCGTCGCGGGCGACGAGCCCCGTGATCAACGACACGAGCAGGGCGGCGGCGTGCGCTTGGCGGCAGAGGTGTTACCGTGGAATCCCGTGGATGGCGCGATCAATCCTTGATCAAAATTATGCGCCGGTCTGCATGACAGGACCGACGACCACGGGAGCAGTCTTGGCCCCATCAGCACGGACGACCAGGCACATCTTCGTCACCGGGGGCGTCGCCTCCTCGCTGGGTAAGGGCCTCACCGCCTCCAGCCTCGGCAACCTGCTGACCGCGCGCGGGTTGCGGGTCGTGATGCAGAAGCTCGACCCCTACCTCAACGTCGACCCCGGCACGATGAACCCGTTCCAGCACGGTGAGGTGTTCGTCACCGACGACGGCGCCGAGACCGACCTCGACGTCGGGCACTACGAACGGTTCCTCGACCGGGACCTGTCCGGTAAGGCCAACGTCACCACCGGCCAGATCTACTCGGCGGTGATCGCCAAGGAGCGGCGCGGCGAGTACCTCGGCGACACCGTCCAGGTCATCCCGCACATCACCAACGAGATCAAGGCGCGGATCCGGGCCATGGCCGCACCCGACGAGGACGGCCGCACCCCCGACGTGGTGATCACCGAGGTGGGCGGCACCGTCGGCGACATCGAGTCGCTGCCGTTCCTGGAGGCGATCCGGCAGGTGCGCCACGAGATCGGCCGGGACAACTGCTTCTACCTGCACGTGTCGCTGGTGCCGTACCTGGCGCCGTCGGGGGAGCTGAAGACCAAGCCGACCCAGCACTCGGTGGCCCAGCTGCGCAACATCGGTATCCAGCCGGACGCCATCGTGTGCCGCTCCGACCGGGAGATCCCGGACAAGCTCAAGCACAAGCTGTCGCTGTACTGCGACGTCGACCGGGAGGCCGTCATCGCCGCCCCGGACGCGCCGAGCATCTACGACATCCCCAAGGTGCTGCACCGCGAGGGGCTCGACGCGTACGTGGTGCGCCGGCTCAACCTGTCCTTCCGCGACGTCGACTGGGCCAGCTGGGACGACCTGCTGGAGCGGGTGCACCACCCGCACCACACGATCACGGTCGCGCTGGTCGGCAAGTACGTCGACCTGCCCGACGCGTACCTGTCGGTCAGCGAGGCGATCCGCGCCGCCGGGTTCGGCCACCGCGCGCGGGTCCAGCTGCGCTGGGTGCCCAGCGACGACTGTGTCAGCGCCACCGGCGCCGCCACCGCCCTGGCCGGCGTCGACGGCATCGTCATCCCGGGCGGCTTCGGCGTCCGCGGCATCGAGGGCAAGATCGGAGCCAGCCGGTACGCCCGGGAGAACGGCATCCCGATCCTCGGTCTGTGCCTCGGCCTGCAGTGCATGACGATCGAGGTGGCCCGGCACCTGGCCGGCCTGGAAGGCGCGAACTCGCTGGAGTTCGACGAGCAGGCCGTGCACCCGGTGATCGCCACCATGGCGGACCAGGAGGACATCGTGGCCGGCAAGGGCGACCTGGGCGGCACGATGCGGCTCGGGGCGTACCCGGCCCAGCTGGCCGACGGGTCGCTGGTGGCCGGCGCGTACGGCGTCGACGAGGTCAGCGAGCGGCACCGGCACCGGTACGAGGTCAACAACGCGTACCGGGAGGCGCTGACCGCGGCCGGGCTGCGGATCTCGGGCACGTCGCCGGACGGCCGGCTGGTCGAGTTCGTCGAGCTGGACCCGGCCCTGCACCCGTTCTTCGTGGCCACCCAGGCGCACCCGGAGCTCAAGAGCCGGCCCACCCGGCCGCACCCGCTGTTCGCCGCGTTCGTGAAGGCCGCGGTGGCGTACTCGCAGGCCGACCAGTTGCCGGTGGAGATGCCTGCCCTGGAGTCCCCGCCGGCGGCGGCGCCGGCCCGGGCGCAGCGCAACACCCGCTCCGCGACGGCGGCCAAGCCGGCCAAGGCCGCGACGCCGTCATGACCATCAGTCACGCGTACGAGGTACGGGCGCAGCACGAGCGGTTCAAGGGCCCCGTCTTCCGGGTGGTCACCGACGATGTGGCCATGCCCGGCGGGCGGGTCGCCGGGCGGGACTACCTGCAGCACGTGGGCTCGGTCGGCGTGGTCGCGGTCGACGGCGACGGCCAGGTCGTGCTGATCCGGCAGTACCGGCACCCCGTGCGGCAGCACATGTGGGAGGTGCCGGCGGGGCTGGCCGACGTACCGGGGAGGAACTGCCCTCGCTCGCGGCGCGTGAGCTGGCCGAAGAGGCCGAGCTGGTGGCCGGGCGGCTGGACCTGCTGCTGGACCTGCACACCTCGCCCGGCTGCTCCAACGAGCGGATCCGGCTGTTCCTTGCCCGCGACCTGCGGCCCGTGGACGCGTCGTTCGAGTTCGAGCGGCACGACGAGGAGGCGGAGCTCGAGGTGCGCCGCTTCGACCTGGACGCGGCGGTGTCGATGGCGCTGGCCGGGGAGATCACGAACGGCCCGACGGTGGCGGGGCTGCTGGCCGCGGCCCGCGTACGGGACGCCGGCTGGAACGGCCTCCGCCCGGCGTAGGTGCGTTCCGCGGGGCGCGCCGCTTGCGGTGCGCCGATCAAGGATTTGCCCGCCGATCAAGGGCAAAGGGTCGTGGATCGGAGATCAAACCACGACCGTTTGCCCTTGATCGGCGGGCAGGGTGGGACTGGTTACTGGTCGCGGAGGCGGCGGCCCTGGGCGTCGGTGCCGCCGTTCACCAGGATCAGGATGCCGTCGATGACGCCCCACAGGCCGCCGAGGCCGCAGGTGAAGACGCCGACGAGCAGCTGGGCGACGCCGAGACCGGTGTGGCCGGTGTAGAAGCGGCCCACGCCGAACGTGCCGAGGAAAATACCCAGGAGGCCGGCCACGAGCTTGCTCTTGTCCGACCATTCGACCGGCTGGCCGGGGTACTGCTGGTACTGAGGAGTGGTCATGAGGCGCCACCATAGTGATCGAACCGGGTCGTGTCGGGCACCCTGTCCACTTAGTGAGACAGTAGGCTGAGAATTGTGTCCGATCGGGTAGCGGTTGACACATCGTCAGCCGAGGCGGTTACCGGCTGTCACGATGCCGCCTGATCCGGCCCCGCGCCGGATCTAGACTGCCGCGGACGGCGGCGTATCGGATCGCGGGGGCAATGGGGCCACCGCGGCCGGAGCCCGGGGATCGCCGCCCCGGGGAAGGGTATCGGCAAACGTGAAGGTCGGAATCCCACGCGAGGTGAAGAACCACGAGTACCGCGTGGCGATCACTCCGGCGGGCGTCAACGAGTTCGCCCGCAGCGGCCACGAGGTGTACGTCGAATCCGGCGCCGGTCTCGGGTCGTCCATCACCGATGAGGAGTTCGTCGCGGCGGGTGCGCGCATCCTGCCGACCGCCGACGACGTGTGGGGCACCGCGGAGCTGGTGCTCAAGGTGAAGGAGCCGATCGCCGAGGAGCACCACCGGATGCGCCCGGGACAGGTGCTGTTCACGTACCTGCACCTGGCCGCGTCGAAGGAGTGCACCGACGCGCTGCTGGACCGCAAGGTGACCGGTATCGCGTACGAGACGGTGGAGACCGCGGACCGGACGCTCCCGCTGCTGGCCCCGATGTCCGAGGTGGCCGGCCGGCTGGCTCCGCAGGTCGGCGCGTACCACCTGATGCGCTCCGGTGGCGGCCGTGGCGTGCTGATGGGCGGCGTGTCCGGCGTGTACGCGGCCAAGGTGGTCGTCATCGGCGCCGGCGTGTCCGGGATGAACGCCGCCGCGATCGCGCTCGGCATGCAGGCCGAGGTGCTGCTGCTGGACCGGAACATCAACAAGCTGCGCTCCGCGGACGCGATCTACCAGGGCCACCTGCAGACCGTGGCGTCCAACGCGTACGAGGTGGAGCGCGCGGTGCTGGACGCCGACCTGGTCATCGGGGCGGTGCTCGTGCCCGGTGCCAAGGCGCCCACGCTCATCTCCAACGACCTGGTGCGGCGCATGAAGCCGGGCAGCGTGCTGGTCGACATCTCCATCGACCAGGGCGGCTGCTTCGAGGACTCGCGGCCCACCACGCACGCGGACCCGGTGTACAAGGTGCACGACTCGGTCTTCTACTGCGTGGCCAACATGCCCGGCGCGGTGCCGCACACCAGCACGTACGCGCTGACCAACGTCACCCTGCCCTACGCGCTGGAGCTGGCCAACCACGGCTGGCGGGAGGCGCTGCGCCGGGACCCGGCGCTGGCCCTCGGGCTCAACACGCACGACGGCCACGTCACCTACGGCCCGGTGGCCGAGGCGCACGGGATGGCGAGCGTGCCGCTGCGGGAGGTACTCGCATAGCGGGGGACATCGAGCGAGCGGTGCGGACGTACCTGGACCACCTGACGGTGGAGCGCGGGCTGTCCGCGAACACGCTTTCGTCGTACCGGAGAGATCTGCACCGGTATGTGACCACCTTGACCGCCGCGGGCGTCACCGGCCTGGCCTCGGTGACGCACGCGGACGTGGCGGGTTATGTGGCGGCGCTGCGCGGCGGCGACAGCGAGCATCCGCCGCTGTCGGCCGCGTCGGCGGCGCGGGCGGCGAGCGCGGTGCGCGGGCTGCACCGCTTCGCGGTGCGCGAGGGTCTGGTGGAGCACGACGCCAGCCGGGACGTGCGCCCGCCGGCGCTGCCGCGCCGGCTGCCGAAGGCGCTCGATGTGTCCGATGTGGAACGGCTGCTCGCGGCCGCCGGCGAGGGATCGGCGCTCGCGCTGCGCGACCGGGCGCTGCTGGAGTTCCTGTACGGCACGGGAGCGCGCATCTCCGAGGCGGTGGGCGCCGCGGTCGACGACGTGGACCTGGACGAGGGGACCGCCCTGCTGCACGGCAAGGGCGGCCGGACCCGGCTGGTCCCGATCGGCGGGTACGCGTGCACCGCGCTGCGCCACTACCTGACCGGGGGCCGGCCGGAGCTGGCCGCCGGCGGGCGGGGTACCCCGGTGGTGTTCCTGAACGCCCGCGGCGGACCGCTGTCGCGGCAGAGCGCGTGGACGATCCTGCACCGCGCGGCCGGGCGGGCCGGGCTGCCGGTCGACGGCCCGCGCGCGGTGTCGCCGCACACGCTGCGGCACTCGTTCGCCACGCATCTGCTGGACGGCGGCGCGGACGTGCGGGTGGTGCAGGAGCTGCTCGGACACGCGTCGGTGACCACCACGCAGGTCTACACGCTGGTCACTGTGGAGCGGCTGCGGGAGGTGTACGCGACCGCGCATCCGCGGGCGCGGTAGCCTCGCAGTGCCGGTGGGGAATAGTTGTCACGCACGCGTGACAACTGCGAAGGTCGTGCGTTTGCACTAGTGTGAAGCGGCCCCGTATCCCCGGAGTGTCGGACCAGCTTGGTCCCCGCGCGTGGCGTACAGTCGGGCAACGGCCCGGACTACGTGCGGCGGCGCAGCGGGGTCCGGAGGGCTCCGGCGCCGAGCAGTCGTCGGGAGGGGGCGCGCAGACCATGGCTGGTAACGGTGAGCGGGTCGAGTCGTGGACCTCGACGCTGCGCGCTGAGCAGCACGCGATGGACCTGGGCGCCGAGCTCGGCCCCGCCGACCCGGCCGCCTACACCATGCGCCGCCCGATCCCCGAGCCGATGCCCACCGACCGCCACGGTCCGGCCCGCATCATCGCGATGGCCAACCAGAAGGGCGGCGTCGGCAAGACCACCACCACGATCAACCTCGGTGCCGCCCTCGCCGAGTACGGTCGCCGGGTGCTGCTGGTCGACTTCGACCCGCAGGGGGCGCTGTCCGTCGGGCTGGGCGTCAACCCGCACAACCTCGACCTGACCATCTACAACCTGCTGATGCAGGACGACGTGCACGCCGAAGACGTCGTCATCAAGACCGACGTGGCCGGGCTGCACATCCTGCCGGCCAACATCGACCTGTCCGCCGCCGAGATCCAGCTCGTCAACGAGGTCGCCCGGGAGATGGCCCTGGCGCGGGTGCTGCGCAGCGTCCGCAAGGAGTACGACTACATCCTCATCGACTGCCAGCCGTCGCTGGGCCTGCTGGCCATCAACGCGCTGACCGTCGCGCACGGGGTGCTGATCCCCCTGGAGTGCGAGTTCTTCAGCCTGCGCGGCGTGGCACTGCTGCTGGACACCATCGACAAGGTCCGCGAGCGGCTCAACTTCGACCTCGAGCTCGAAGGCATCCTCGCCACCATGTACGACTCCCGCACCACGCACTGCCGGCAGGTGCTGCAGCGGGTGGTCGAGGCGTTCGGCGACAAGGTCTACCAGACCGTCATCACCAAGACGGTCAAGTTCCCGGAGTCCACGGTTGCCGGCGCGCCGATCACCACGCTGGACCCGGCGTCCTCGGGCGCGCGCAACTACCGGCAGCTGGCCCGCGAGGTCATCGCCGCGCAGTCTGAGCGGTAGGTATACCGTTCCTGCTGTGGAAGCACCGCCCGCTGACGTCGCGCCCGCGTCGGGCAGGTTCACCGTGCGGCTGGCCAACTTCACCGGGCCGTTCGACCTGCTGCTGCAACTGATCGGCAAGCACAAGCTCGACGTCACCGAGGTGGCCCTGCACCAGGTGACCGACGAGTTCATCGCGTACATCCGGGGGATGGGCGACGCCTGGGACCTCGACGAGGCCAGCGAGTTCCTGATCATCGCGGCCACCCTGCTCGACCTCAAGGCCGCCCGGCTGCTGCCCGCCGCCCAGGTCGAGGACGAGGAAGACCTCGCCCTGCTGGAGGCCCGCGACCTGCTCTTCGCCCGGCTGCTGCAGTACAAGGCGTTCAAGGAGGCGGCCGCCCACATCGCCGGCCTGGAGAGCGCCGGCGCCCGCCGCTACCCCCGGGCGGTCACCCTCGAACCGCGGTACGCCGAGGCGCTGCCCGACCTCGTCCTCGGCATCGGCCCCGACCGCCTGCTGCGCCTGGCCGTCAAGGCGATGACCCCCAAACCGGTGAAGGTCGTCTCCGTCGACCACATCCACCAGGTCCGGGTCAGCGTCCGCGAGCACGCCGCCCTGCTGCGCGACCGGCTACGCCGGGCCGGCACCGCCACCTTCCGGGTGCTGTGCGCCGACTGCCAGTCCACCCTCGAAGTGGTCGCGCGGTTCCTGGCGCTGCTGGAGCTCTACCGCGAAGGGCTGGTGAGCTTCGCCCAGGTCCAGGCGCTGGGGGAGCTCACCGTCCGCTGGACCGGCGGCGACGACGCCGGGGGCGAGCTCGACATCGACGACTATGAGGGTACGCCGGCCGCGGCGGCTGACGGTAAGGAGTCGGACAGTGACGGGTGAGGAGCGGCGCGACTCGCTCGCCGACCAGGCCGCCGACTGGGTGCCACCGTGGGAGCGGCCGGACTACGTACCCCCGGCGCCCGCTCCGTCCGTGCGCCCCGAGCCTTCGCCTGAGCCTTCGCCCGAACCCGAGGTTGAGGCCGTCGTGGAGCCCGAGCCCGAGCCTGAGCCCGTCGAGGAGCAGAGCGCGCTCGCACTCATCGACGACGCCGAGCTGCGCGGCGCCCTGGAAGCCATCCTGCTGGTCGTCGACGAGCCGGTCACCGAGATCACCCTGGCCCAGGTGCTGGAGCAGCCGACCGAGCGGATCGCCGCTCTCCTCCCGGAGATCGCGGCGGCCTACACCACCGCCGGGCACGGGTTCGAGCTGCGCCGGGTCGCCGGCGGCTGGCGGCTCTACACCCGCCCCGAGTACGCCCCGTACGTCGAGCGCTTCGTCCTGGACGGCCAGTCGGTGCGGCTCACCCAGGCGGCGCTGGAGACCCTGGCCGTGGTCGCCTACAAGCAGCCGGTCACCCGTTCGCGGATCTCCGCCATCCGCGGCGTCAACTGCGACGGCGTGATCCGTACGCTGGTGTCGCGGGGCCTGGTCGAGGAGTGCGGCACTGAGCCGGACAGCGGTGCCTTCCTGTACCGTACGACGACCCTGTTCCTGGAAAAGCTCGGACTGGACACGGTGACCGACCTGCCGCCGCTGGCCCCGTTCCTGCCCGACGATGTCGAGGAGATCTCCGATGCCTCCTAACTCTTCGACGCCTCCCGGCCAGGAGCGCCTGCAAAAAGTGCTCGCGTCGGCCGGCGTCGGCTCGCGGCGGGCCAGCGAGGAGCTGATCGCCCGCGGCAAGGTCATCGTCGACGGGCGGGTCGCCCGGCTCGGCGACAAGGTCAACCCGGAAACCGCGGAGATCTACGTCAACGGCGAGCGGGTGGTGGCCGACACCCGGCTGGTCTACATCGCGATGAACAAGCCCCGCGGCGTGGTGTCCACGATGGCCGACGAGCGCGGCCGGGAGGCGCTCGCCGACTACCTGGGCAGCGTCGAGCAGCGGGTCTACCACGTCGGGCGGCTGGACGCCGACAGCGAGGGCCTGCTGCTGCTGACCAACGACGGCCAGCTCGCCCACAAGCTGATGCACCCGTCGTACGAGGTGCCCAAGACGTACCTGGCCGAGGTGGCGGGCCCGATGTCGCGGGCCGCGAGCCGGCGGCTGCTGGCCGGCGTGGAGCTGGAGGACGGCCCGGTGAGGGCCGACTCGTTCAAGATCGTGGACACGCTGGGGCGCACCGCGCAGGTCGAGATCGTCCTGCACGAGGGCCGCAAGCACGTCGTACGGCGGCTGCTGGAGGAGGTCGGGCACCCGGTGTCGCGGCTGATCCGGACGGCGATCGGTCCCATCAAGCTCGGTGACCTGAAGGTGGGCCGCACGCGCCGCCTGTCCGCCACCGAGGTCGCGTCCCTGTTCCGCGCCGTCGAGGATTAATTCATAGGCGGGTCAGGGACTAGCAGCGCGTCCCGCATGCGTTCGGACAGCCAGGCCCGGAACGCGTCCTCGGTCCAACCGCAGTGCCGCACCAGCGAGTCGTAGAGGGCCGGGTCGTTGAAGATCCACAGGACGTCGACCGCACGCTCCACATCGGAGCCCTGCCGCAGCGCGCCGAACGCCTGGACCTTTTCCACGACCATGCGCGAACCGGCTCGGCGGTTGCGCAGCAGCGTCTCCCACACCTCGGTCACCTCGGGCGCGTTGTCGGCGGCCCGCCGGACGGTCTCGAAGATCCGGGCCGCGCGGCTGCTGATCAGGGTGCACACGCCGGCGTACGCGTCCAGGACACTCGCCTGGGTGTCGGCCTCGAAGACCGGCCGGAACCAGGGTCGCTGCGCGACCGGTACCGGCTCGTCGTCGCCGGCCAGGGCCTCGTCCAGGACCTGGCGCAACAACGCCGGCTTCGACCCGAACGCGGCGAACACGGTGGGACGGGCGACGCCGGCGGCGACCGCGACGTCGGCCAGCGAGGTCCCGGCGTAGCCGCGCGTCACGAACAGCTCCGCCGCGGCGCCGACAACCGCCCGACGGGTACGGCGCGCGCTCTCCTCGCGTACCGCTGACCGGTATCGCCGTGTCGGCTTTTCGTCCTTGACACCGTCCATGACATGACCACACTATCAGTCTATTCACTAGACGCTGTCTATCGAAAGTAGGCTTCGTGTCCAGTCCGTACCTGCTGCGGTCCGGCGAGGGTGAGGCGCATTGGTTCCTGGGCAGCCTCGCCACCGTCAAGGCCGCCGGCGAGCAGACCCGCGGCGCCGTCACCGTCGTCGAGTTCGTCAATCCGCCCGGGTTCGCCCCGCCCCTGCACCGGCACCAGGTCGAGGACGAGATGTTCCTCCTGCTGTCCGGCGCCGCCGAGTTCCGCTGCGACGGCACGAGCTTCCCCGCCGGGCCCGGCGACTTCGTGCTGCTGCCCGTCGGGTTGCCGCACACGTTCCTCGTCGCACCGGATGAGCCGATGCGCGCCCTGCAAATCACCAGTCCCGCCGGCTTCGAGCGGTTCGCCGCCGAGGTGGGCAGGCCCGCCGGCGAGCGGCGACTGCCCGACCCGGCACCGATCGACCCGGCCGCTCTCGGCCACGCCGCCGCCCGGCACGGCATCGAACTGCTCGGACCACCCCCACAGCACTGACCACGGCCAAAAGCACGGGAGGACAGCACATGACAGATGTACGGGGTCGCGGGTGGCGCGCGTGGTGGTTGTCCGCCGCCGCTGTCGCCGTGATGAGCGCCGCGGCGGCCTGCGGGTCGACACCGGCCGAGCAGCCGGCCCGGGCGGGTGACGCCGCACCGGCCTCGGCCGGTGCGGCGGCCGAGGCGAAGCAGGTCGACGTCTGCGCGCTGCTGACCGTCGACGAGGTCACGCAGGTGATCGGGGCCCAAGGCGGCACCGACCCGCAGGCCCGCACCAAGGGCAACGGCGGCGGCTCCTGCGTGTGGGAGAACCCCGACACCTACCACTCGATCACCGTCGAGATCGGCGGCCCGGGCACCGCCGTCACCGGCAAGCTGCCGGACGAGTCCCCGTACGGCCAGACCGAAGCCGGTCCCGACGGCATCCGCTTCGCGTCCGGGGGCATCGCCGAGTTCGTCGTGCGGGACCGCGCGTGCGAGATCCAGGTGGTCACCAACGCCGCCGGCACCGCCGACCGGACCACCGCGGTCCGGCTGATCGGACTGGTCCGTGGCCGTGCCTGAGCGGCTCGCCGCGATCGTGGCCGCGGCGGTCGTGGCCCTCGCCGCGGCCGGTTGTGGCGGCGCCGACGAGGTCACGCCGCCGGCCTTCGCCGATCAGCCCGCCATCGAAACCACGGCCGGGGCGGACCCCGTCGCCAGCGCGACCCCGGTACGGGCGGTCGACCCGTGTGCGCTGGTGTCGAAAGTGGACGCCGAGCGGCTCGCCGGAACGCCGCTGCGGGAACCGGTGCCGGGAGCCGAATCCTGCACCTACACCGGCCCGGCGAGCGGACCCACCGCCCAGGTCGAGGTCTACGTCGGCGACGGGGCCAAGAAGATCCTCGACATCGATCGCGAGCTCGGCCACGACCTGCGGCCCATCGCGGGCGTCGGCGACGAGGCGCACATCGAGGACGGTGCCGTCTTCGTCAGCAGCGACGGCGTGTGGATCGCGATCCGGCTGGTCAGCCTGGCCGACCCGGCGGTGTACCGGAAGGCGCTGGAGGATCTGGTCCGGGCCGTGGTGACCCGGCTGTGAGACGCGGCTTGTGGCGTCCCGTGGCAGCGGCGGTGAGCGTCGCCCTCATGCTCACGACCGGGTGCTCGGCCGACGAACGGGTGCAGGACCCGTGGAGCGAGCCGGCGGTGCGGTTCGGCCAGGCGCCGCGAGCACACCCGGACGTCACCTTCCAGCCCGACGTCGTCATCGTCGGCGGGGGCGGCGACGCCATCAGGTCGGTCACCGCGGACGGGCTGACCTGGCGCATCGACGGCCGGGCCGAGCGGGCCGACCAACTCGTACCCGGCAAGGTCATGTTTGTCACCAACCGCGGCGTGGGCCGGGTGCTGCACGTCGAGAGCGACGGCGACGATCTGCTCGTGACGGCCGGACCGGTGGACCTGACCGAGGTGATCCGGGACGGCACGTTCGAGCGGACGGGCGTCACGCTCACCGAGACGCCCGTCATCTACCCGGTCGGCGACGCGTTCTGGGCCGATCCCGACCGGGCCGCCACCGGCCCGGCGGGCGGCACCGGCGGCGGCACCGGCACCCGCGCTCACGCACCGGCCCCGGGTCCGGACCGGCCGCTGCGACCGCCGCCGACCCGCGGCCGCAGCGCCGAGGCCAAGCCCGGCAGCTTCTCCGCGGGCGTGTCCCTGACCGACGGCGCCAACGTGAGCTTTTACTACAGCAAGGACGGCACCAAGGTCGCCGGAAACCTCACGCTCACCTTCACCGCCCCGTCGGTGGACTTCTCCTTCTCGGTCCGCGGCGGGCGCGTCACCCGCGCCGAGTTCGAGATCAACGGCGGGTTCGGCATCCGGGCGGGGATCGAGGCCGGCATCCACGGACAACAGCGGGACATCGTCATCGAACGCCCCATCCCGTTCGAGTTCGCGTTTCCGCTCGGCCAGGTGCTGGGCGTGCCACTCAGCCTCACCATCGGACAGACGATCAAGGTCGTCACGGCGTTCGGCACCAGCCTGGGCACCATGAAGGGCACCGGCGAGTTCTCCGTCGCGGGCGGGCTCGGCTTCGGGTACGCGAACGGGTCGTTCGGCCCCCGCGTCACCCGCAACGTCGCGCGCAAGAAGAGCCTCCTCAACTCGATCACCGGGCTGCCCGTCGGCGTCATGGGCCTGCTGGTCGAGCACCGGGTCAGGTTCAACGTCGGCTTCAACGCCCACGTGCTGGCCGCCGGTGTCTACTTCGAGCTGCGCACCGCGTACGGCATGACCGCCGGGTCCACGCTGGGCGCGGTCGGCACGCTGGGGACCCCGTTCGTGCAGTGCCGAGGGGTCGGGCTCGGCGTCTGGGCGCACTACGGCATCGGGTACACGATCCTCAAACCGGTCGCCGACGCGATCAACGCGTTCATCGATCTGCTCAACGTGGGACCCATCCAGATACCGCACATCAGCACCACCGGAGGTATCGCCTCCCGCCCGTGGGAGGTGTACACGAACGAGGAGGTCACACCGGACGTCAAGCTCTGCGGGCACACACCCGGTCACGCCGGAGCCTGAGCCCGCTGTCGGGCGCCGTTCATGCCGGGTCGGGGGTAGGACGAGCGCTTGGCTCGGTCGCTCCCACAGGCGGCTCGGGTCGTTGAGCGGGTCGACGTGCCACATCCGGACCGGGATGGTGGGCGCGGACAGCCGGCCTTCCCGCACGGTGGCCAGCACCCCGGTCGTGAGCGGGGTCGCCGTCGTTTCGAGGCTGGTCAGGTAGTCCTTGCCGGCCGGTGGGCGGTCGGGCAGTACGGCGTCGGCCAGCAGCACGGCGTCCCACATGGAGATCAGGTAGGTGCCCAGGTCGTTGGGCCGGCACGGTTGGCTGGTCAGTTTCGCGGCGGCGTCGAGGGTGCAGGCGTTCAGGAGTTGCCCGTCCTGGGCATTGCCGGCGCGACCCGCGCAGGCGAAGGTCTCGCCCGGGTCGAGGTTCAGTACGTCGCGCGAGGCGTCCATCTGCTCGGTGAGCGTCGTGAACATCTCCGGCGTCAGGTCCGAGCATCCGGGACCGCCGACGTAGTAGTCGACCGGCCAGTCCGCGTTGCTGACCGCGCGTAGCTGGTAGTTGGCCATGAATCGGCTCACCGAGACGTCCGCGATGACCAGCTGGGGCCTGGAGTGGCCGCAGACGTCGTTGATTCGCCGGACGAAATCGGCGAACCGCGTCCATCGGTCGGCGAAGTACAGCACCGTCGGCGGCCCGTCGGCGTGGGCCGCGCAGGCGGTGTCGTCGATGCGATCGAGGTTGGACAGGTGCCTGGCGGTGGCTCCCGCGGTTGGCTTCACCGCGGCGAGCAGGTCGTTGACCAGGGAGGTGGTGTATTGGTCGGTCGGGTCGATGTGTTGGTAGATGTCCAGCCGGAATCCGTTGGGGAAGCGGTGTTTCAGTCGGTCCGCGGTGTCCCCGGCATAGTCCATGTTGGACGGAGCGAGTTGAAGGTATCCGGGGCGATCCACGAACGGCCGGCCCGGCGCGCCCAGGTCGGCCAGCAGGTTCGGGGCGATGAAAGGGATGCCGGCGTCGAGGAGCCGGTTGATCGCGCGTTGCGTGATGTCGCGGCTGTCGCCGCCGCCGATGACGACCACGCGCGGGCCCAGCGCCTCTCGACGTTCGATGATCAGCTTTGCGATGTCGTCGGCGTGCCTGACGTCCTGGGTGGCGTCGGCGATGACCACGTGTAGCCGGTGGGTGCCGGCGTCGGCGATCTGGGTCTGCGCGAACAGCAGCGCGCGCAACTGGTCCCGCTCGGACGGGTAGTCCCGGCCGTCCGCGCATCGGGTGGCATCGGCCGGGAGCGGGTCGCAGGACAGGGCGCCCAGCCACACCACGGTGAGGTCGCCTTCGCGCAGTGGCTGGTTGTTCGTCAGGATCCGGTGCTCCAGCGCGGTGGTGACCGGGTCCCGGCCGAAGGCCGGCGTGGCGAACACGCCGGGGTCGGCGGTGTCGAGCAGGCCGTAACAGCGGTCGCCGTCGGCGGTGGCGCGCAGCACCGTGATGCCGGTCGAGGTCGGCAGCGTGTAGCAGCGGTTCATGACGCCGGGCAGCCAGTCGGCGCGGGTCCAACCGAGAAAGCCCAGCATGAGGGTGAGTACCACGAGGATGGCGTGGTGTGTGGTGGTGAGCGCCGGTTGCCGGATGAGCCGGCCGAGCTTGTCCGAGACCAGGACCGGAAGGACCACCGCGGCCACGGAGATGGCCAGGGCGCGGGCCTCGGTGCTGCCCTGGAAAATGTTGGACACGAAGACGGTGGCGACCGCGAAGACGACGGCCGTGCCGCCCAGCAACGCGACCAGCCGGAGGTTGGGGCTCAGCAGCGTGGCGATGGCGGCCACGGCGATCGCCACCAGGATCGTCCACACGCCGACGTAGCCGGTGATCGCCGCGTGGACGACCAGGATCAGCAGGGCGAGCACGGCGGCGAGTCGGGACCGGGAGCGGGTGGCCACGAATGAGGTCAGGCGGGACGTCGACAGCCAGTCCCCGGACTCGGAGGACGCCTGCGCCTGGGTGAGCAGTGTGCGCAGCTTCCCGTAGAGCCAGATCGCCGCCCAGAGCGCGGCGGAGGCGGCCACGACGAGGACGATCGACCAGAACCCGGAGGCCCCGGCGAACAGCGCACGGACCACGATGAGACCCGCCAGGATTACCGCTGCCAGCCGGAGTACGACGTCCACGGTCAGCAATGACCGCAAGAACCTGCCCGGATGCTCACGGTCTGGCATTGGCACCTCACGAGGCCGACGGCATAGGTCCTCCCGATGGTATTGACCTTCGCCAACTCCAGCCTCCGACGTCCCTGAAGCGTCGATCTTGAAGTTGTCATGCCCAGATGTCCAAAAGGGAACCTGACAACTTCAAGATCGGCGAGACGGGTCTTGGCCGAGTGCCAGGTCGGCGAGGAGATCGTCCAGCAGCCGCTCCTCCATCACGGCCCGGCCGACGCGGCCCATGGCCGCGGACAGCGACGGATCCCACGGGCTCTGTGCCGGCACGCCGAGCAGCGCCGGTCCCGATCCGGCCGCGCCGAGATAGTCCGCGCTGGTCATGCGCCAAGGGACGGCGCGTGGGTAGCGTCTGAGCGCGCCAGCGGTCAGGCGTATGCCGGACCAGTCAAAGTCGTTGCGCCACCTGATCCGGGCGTGTGGCGCGTACCCGAGAAGCCGGTGCGCGGCGGCCGAAGGCGTGCCCTCGGTGCAGACAAGCGGCTTGGTCCGTGCGCCGAGGGTGGCCGTGGCGGCGCGGAGGACCGCGGGGTTCTCGCAGACGAAGATCTCATCGCAGGCCAGCCGTAGGGGCGCGAGTCGCAGTTGGTGGAGTGTGACGCGCATCGGGATGCCGGCCAGCCGTGCCTGGTCGAGCCAGGAGCCCACCAGGCCGCCGGCGGCCGGCAGGTTGAGCACCAGTACCTGACTGGCGAGGTCGTCAGGGACCACCCCGGCCGACTCCCACAGCGCCCGTTCCTCTTCGCTGTTGGTCGGGGCCGGGATCCCCTGCCATGCGGCGAGGGCGCGTAGGACCAGGCCGCGCACCGCCCCGTCGGCGAGGGCCTTCGTATCGTCCAGGACCCGTTCGGCGAACACGGGCATCGGTTCGTCGGCCGCTGGCAGCGCGTCCAGCACTCGGATGACGTTCCGGAAAGGCAGTCCGGCGCGGACGATGCGGGTCAGGGTGCCGTCCCGGCGTAGGCCGTCCAGCCATTCCTCGTACCAGCCGGCCGTGCCGTGGCGTCCCCGCCGCGCGGCGGCGAGGGCCGCGTCGCGGGCCTGTACCTCCTGCTTGAGCTCGCCTGGCCGGTCGCGTAACGGCTTGTCCGCCGACAGGATGTCGGCAAGGCCGATCGCATGCGTGGCCCGCAGAAACGCGTCCAGCTCCGCCAGGGGGACGGTCAACCGCTGGGCGCCCGCCGACCGGTGCGTGCCGGTGACCCCGATGACCACCAGACGCTCCGCCTCGGTGGGCGCGGTCACTGAGACGGAGCCGTCGAGTGATCCGCCGGTGCGTTCGAGGCTGCGCCGCGCCGCCGCCAGCAGCCTTGCCCAGCCGGGGTCGCCCAGCAGGTCGGTCATTCGTCGGCGCTGTCGAAGGCCAGTTGAGGCACGGCGTCGTCGGGGGCGGCGGGTGCGCGGCGAGTCTCGGGCGAGCCGAGAGCGCGGGCGAGGCTGCCGTCGAAGTCGGCGATGTTCGCCGAGCCGTCCCAGACCAGCAGCACCGTGGAGACCGTATGCTCCACCGCCGAGTGCGACAGGTCGTAGTGGGCGGCACCGCTAACCGCCGGGTGTGCGGCCCAGAGGTCGTACCCGGTCATGAACAGGTCCAGGTCGAACTGCTTGGCCAGTGCCATCAGCTCGCCCCGGCCGTTGTCGTCGACGCCCGCGAATGCCTCGTCGAGCCCGAGCAGGCGAGGTGCCTCCGGACGCGCGGAGCCGAAGAGGGCGTTCGCGGCCGCGAAAAGGGGCAGGTGCAGGGATACCGACTGCTCACCGCCGGAGAGCTGGCTGTGCCGTGCCCGGGTGAGCGCCTCGGTGCCGCCGCCGGGGCGGTGCAGGGTGAACGCGAAGACCCGCCACCGCCGGTAGTCGAGGACGTCGGCCAACAGGTCGCGGTACGGCTGTTCGGGCGCGGTCGCGCGGGCCGTCTTGATACGGGCGGCGAAGTGCCGCCGAAGCGTGGTGAGCTGGGTCGGTCCCAGGCGCGCCGGATCACGCTCCAGCAGCTTGCACACTTCGCGTTGCTCCGGGTCGAGGTCGTCGGAGAGCCGCCAGCCCACGCCGACGGTCAGCCCGGACGACATGCGGCGGGCCCGCATCTGGGTGTCCATGCCTTCGACCAGGTCGCGTGCCTCGATGGTGCGGCGGTGGATCTGGCGGGCGAGCTGGCCCAGCAGCGCGTCCTCCAGGATTCGCTGCTCGGCGTCGGTGAGGAGCTGCTCCTGGTCCGCCCGCTCGCGGCCGATCCGCTCCGCGAAGCGGGCGACCGGGCTGAGCCCCTGCTCGTCGGCGACCCGCACGACGATCACGCCGTCGTCGGTGTCCCACTCCGGCCGGTGGTCGAGGCCGGATGCGGGAAGCTGCGCCTGGAGCTCGGACAGTGCGGAGGTCAGTCGGGTCGCACTCTGCTTCAGGGAGGTTTCCGTCGGGCTCAGCTCGCGGGTGGCGGCGAGGATCGCGTCGTGCAGCGCCACGATCTGCGGGTCCAGGGCGGCGTCCGCCGTCCCCGCCTGTGCCGGCCAGCGCAGATCGGTCGGGCAGCGCAGCAGGCCCAGCAGGTCGGGATGCGAGTACGGCCGCAGCCGCAGCGCCTCGTGATGCGCCTCCTGGACGGCGTCGGCCAGGGCCTGCTCGCTCAGCTCCACGCGGGTACGGGCGGAGGAGCATCGCTCGCGCGCGGCGGTGACCTGTTCGCGTGCGTGGGCCAGTGCCGCCTCGGCCTCGGTGATCTCGCCCTGGACCCGGGCCACGTCGGCCAGGACCTGCTCGGCCTCGGCCCCGATGGTGGCGCGCAACGTCTGGTACGCCTCGTTCTTCTCCTCGTACCGCAGGGTCGCCTCGTGCTGCGCGGCCTGCGTGTCGGCGAGCCGGTCGTGCGCCTCCTCGTGCCGGCCCTTCGCCTCCCGCTGGGCCTCCGCGGCCCGGGTGGCGGCCGGGCCGGCCGCGTCGAGGCGTACACCCAGCTTCTCGAACCGGGCGGTGGCGTCGGCGACCTCGTCGACCCGGTCGGCGGGGAGGGCGCGTTCGGCGGTGGTGCGCCGCAGTGCCGCGCCGGCCGCGGCCTGTTCGGCGAGCGCCTGGTCGAGGCGTTGCGCGGCGGCGGCCGCGGCCGCCTGGTGGGTGCGCAAGGTCGCGGCGGCCCGGTCCAGCGCGCGCAGTGCGGTGTGGATGGGCGCCGAGGACGGCAGGTCACCGGCGGCAGTGTCGATCGCGGTCAGCACGCCTTCGATGGCCGTTCGCTGCCGCTCCACGTCCGCGATCTCGGCGTCGAGTGTGGACAGTGTCCGGTCGCAGTCGGCGATCCGGGCTGCGCGGCGGGCCGCGCGCGCGGTCGCGCCGATGTACTCCGGTGCCGGCTTGGTGTACGCGCCGAGGATGACATCCTGCGCGTACTGGCCGGATTGGCCGATCGTCGTGGCTGCCGGTGTGTCCGGCGTGAGGGTGTCTGTCAGCGCGATCGACGCCAGCACGGCGCTAATCCGGTCGACGGTGACGTCGTCCTGTTCCTCGGGCAGGAGCACGTCGGCGAGTGTCCGGCCTTCGGGCCGGCGGCTCTGCGGCAGTGCGATGAGGTAGCCGTCCTGCTCGCCGCTTTGCAGAGCGGTCGCGGTGGCCGGTTGGGCCGGGTGCACCCAGGCGTCGAGCAGTCCCGCGGCCTGCAACGCCGACTCGATCCCGGCCGCGTCGGTGTCGCTGACGGCGTCGGCGAACCGGACCAGCCGCCACAGCGGGGCGCCGGCCCGGCCGTCGCGCGCCGCCGGCCGGGTCGCCGCCGCCGGCGGGGCGTCGTCGTGCTCGGCGGCGATCCGTGCGCGTTCCGCGGCCACCTCGGCCCGCCGCTCTCGCAGCGACGCGTGGCGCGAGCGCACCGTGGCGAGCGCGTCGCGCCGGATGGTGACGGCCGGCGCGGTCGCCTCGGCGTACGCCTCCTTGAGGGTCGGCGCGCCCGGCTCGCCGGTGGCGCTGACGGCCGCGCGCAGGGCCGGTGCGAGCTGCGGCGTGCCGATCTCGGCCAGCAGGTCGGTGTGGAGCTTTTCCCATCGCTGCACGTCCGCGTCGCCTTGGCGTCGTGCCTGCTCGACCGCGGCTTCGGCGCCGCGTTCGGCCTGCTCGGCTTCCTCGGCCGCCGCCACCGCGGCGGCCGAGTCCTGGGCCGCCCGTACGTGATCGCGTTCGGCCTGCAGCAGCCGGTCGGCGTGCTCGCGGACCGCCCGCACGTCGTGGCGCCGGGCGGTGACCCGGGCGCTGATCCGGGTGGCCAGGCCGTCGCCGCGGGCGTCCTCGGCGGACCAGGAGATGCCCGCCGCCTCGGCGTCGAGTAGCAGGTCGGCGGCGAGGCGGTGGACCGCCGTTTCGGCGTCGTGGGCGGCCGCCGCGGCCCGTTCCCACTCCTCGTGCCGCCGCGTGACCGTGGCCCGCTCGGCCCGTACCGCGGCGACGGCCCGCTCCGCGGCGGCGGACAGGTCGCGGACGTGCCGTTCGAGGTCGGCGAGCTGTTCGTGTGACCGGTACGCCGCCGAGCTCTTCAGGCTGTCCAGGTGGGCGCGGAGCCGGCCCGGCTCGCCATCGGCGGACAGCAGTTGGCCGGTCGCCGCCTGCTCGGCCGCGGTGGCTTCGACCAGCGCGCTCCGTGCGGCGGCCGAGGCCGTGCGGCGCTGCTCGGCCGTGGAGCGCCGCCCGGTCAGGGCATCGGCCGCCGCTCGCGCGTGGGTGCGCAGATAGGTCGAGTACACGGACAGGAAGGCGGCCGTCGCGGCATCGGCGGCGACCAGACCCTCCAACGTCCGGGCCACCGCCTCCATGTCGTCGAAGGAGGCGGCGGCCTCGACCAGCAGGTGGTCGTCGACGGGTCGAAGGCCGCGCTGCAACGTGCGGGACAACTCAACCGGGTTGAGATCCTTGGCGAGCTGCGGCTTGCGGAGGGTCAGCACGAGGTCGAGCATCTGCTCGTAGCGGGCTGGCCCGAGCCCGAAGAGCCGGGCGTCGACCAGGTGTCGGTACTCCTCGGGCGAGTCGCGTACCGCGTCGGCGCCGAGCCGCGCGATCAGGTCGCGGCGGCTCAGCGGCCGGTCATCCGCGTCGAGCAGGGAGAAGTCGACGCCTACCCGGCCCTCGGTGACGAAGTGCCACCGCGTGACCCGGTCGACGTGGCGGTGTGCCCGCAGGCCGATGCCGATCGTGACGTACTGGTCGCCGTAAGCGAACTCCATCCAGACGTACGAATGCGCGACCTCCTGGCCGCGGTAGAGCAGGTTGGACTTCATCGTGCGGTCTTCGCTGGCGAAGGGGTTGAGCCGGCGGGGCTCGATGCGCCCGTCCAGCAGAAATGGAAACAGCACCTCCAGCGCCTTGGTCTTTCCGGAGCCGTTCGGCCCGCGCAGCACCAGCCAGCCATCGACGAAAAGGAACTCCTCGTCGCGATAGTCCCAGAGGTTGATGATGCCGGCACGAGTGGGCGCGAAGCGCAGTTCGTACATAGCGTTCCTTGGCTACAGAAGGGTCTGCTGTGCGGGCCTTTTCTTGACCGTCGCGACGGTATTGCGGTAACGCCCCACCAGGGGACGGACCAGCACGCCGCCCGGCATGACGCTCACCGCGCCGAAGCGGGCCAGCAACGCCACCGCCTCGGCGCGCAGCCGCTCGGGATCCGCGTGCCACTGCGCACCGAACGCTGACGCGTACCGGTGCAGAATGTCCGCGACGGCGGTGCGGACGTAGCTGTCGGTGACGAACGGCAGCTTGGCCGGATCTTCATCGCCGTCGTCCGGCTCCGCCACCACCGCGGTTTCGAGCTCCTCGATGGGTACGAGCGTGGCGGTCGGCAGTCCCGCGTCGATCTCGGCGATCACCGCCTGTTGATGGTCTCGCAGGTCCGGCGGGGCCATCCGCTTGACCCGCCGACCATCCGGATCGACCACCCGCTCGGCCATCTCCGTGGCGAGCAGGACGGCCGCCTGGGCCACCGAGCCGGTACCGGGAAACCGCTCTATCGAGAAGTTGGCGGTGTCGACGAGCAGCACGCCCTCGGCACGCCGCTCCACCCGCAGCCCGGTCAGGCGTTGCAGGTCCGCGGCGAGCGCCGAGCCGCGCAGGTGGTTGGCGGCCGCGTCGTCCACGTCGGAGTAGTAGACGACCGCGCGCTCCACCACGGCCCGGCGGGCCAGCTGTGCCGCAGCGCGCCGCTCGGCGTTGCCGCTGCTGGCGAGCGATCGCATCAGCAGTGCCGACACCGAGTCGACGTGCTGCAGCACGCGGCTCGGCCGGAAGAGCGCGAACACCACGTCCCGCGCCACGTCATAGAGGGCTTCACCGGCTCCCGGATCGCTGGCCCACGCGGCGCTGGACCCGTCGGCGAGCCGCACCGCGCCCCGGTCCTCCAGCCAACCGACCACGTCGACGAACGCCCGCCGGTCGGCACCCCGGTCCGGGTCCAGACCCAGCCCGGTGATCCGGTTGGCGTCGGCGGCCACCCACTCGGCCAGCTCACTCAACGCGATCTGCACGCCGGCCCGGCCCAGCACCGCCAGGCACAACGCGAGATAGGCGTACCGCTGGCGGTCGAACGGGCGGTCGGTGCGGGACAGCGCGTGCTGGGTCGCATCGATCCGGTCCTTGGCCCGGACCAGCCGGGCGGTCGCTCCGTGCAGCTCCAGGCGGTACCCGAACGCGTCAGCGAGGTCTTGCCGAAGCGTGGCACCGAACCGGCGTACCCGCGAGAGCGCCTTGTCGTCGGGCCAGCTCGCCGTGATCAGCGGGTGGCGCAGGACCAGCCGCACGGCGCGCTGGTAGTCCCCGAGCTCCAGATCGGAGACGTCCCTGGCGAACCTGGCCTCGCTCATACCGCGACCAGCTCCCGCTCGCGCGCGGCGGTGTGGTCGGCGGGGCCGATCGACAGGGTGAAGCCATCGAGGTACAACGTGCCCGCGGCCGTCGGCACGGCGGTGAACCGACCGGGCGCCGGCAGCAAAGTCAGGCGAACGCCGTACGCGGCCGCGGCCATCGCCACTCCCTGGCGTCCGGGCACCCGCGCCGCCAACGCGATGTCGAGCAACCGCAGCAGCACCGCCGCCTGTGCCTCGTCGAGCGGCTGCTCGCCCACCGCGAACTCCACCAGCCCGGCGGCCGCCTCCACCGATCGCCGCTCCTGCGCGAGCTGAGCCCGGCGCAGCCGCGCCCGGGACTCCGGTGACCTGTCCAGCCGCGCCGGACGGCCGTTGCCCTGACCGGGCGCACGGCCGGCTTCGACCAGCGTGCGGGACAGCTCCACCGCCGGCGCCTCCCACCAGGAATGGCGGGTCGGGATCGCCTCCGGGTCGCCGTGGGCCACGCTGACATGCCGCGGACCGCCCAACGCGAAGGTCGCGTCGAAAAGGGCGTGTGCCGCCTCCTGGCTGCCGACCGCGGTGAACCAGGCGGCCAGATGCCGAAGCTGCGACTCCCGGCTGACCCCGCCCCGGCGGGCCTCCGTCACCCGCCGCAGCAGCGCCAGCACGTCGCCGATCGCGGAAATCGTGGCGTCGGACAGCCGGTCGGCCTCGCTGACCTGGTCGGTGTCCGGTGGCGCCAGCCAGGACCGCAGCCCGTCCCACCGGCGCCCCCAGTCCGCCAGGCGCTCCGCCGGCGTGCGGAAGATCCGCTCGTCCGCCTCGGCCGCGGCCTCGATCATCCGCTCCAGCCCGGTGTCCTCGACCGCGTACACGGCCTCGCGCAGCCGAGGGGTGTACCGCTGAAGCTCGTCGTGGAAGTCGCGGAGGTGGGCCAGCAGGGCGTCCTTGTGCGCCAGAAACGTCTCCGGTCGCGCGTCGTTGGTGCGGCTCAGGTCACCGAGCATGTGATAGAACCGCGCGGCCCGCTCGGCGATGTCCGCCAGCGCCCGGTCGAGCCGGTTGAGCTTGCGGTAGACCTCCTCCGCGTCGCCCGCCGCGTTGGCCGAGGCGAGCGCCACCAGATCGGCCAGCAGGTCGGCGAAGACCAGGCGCGACAGCGTCGCGTCATCCATGGTCGCGGCCAACACGCTCTCCACCGCGCGATGCGCCCGGAAGCCGGCCTCGGTGAACTGGTACACCGAATGCCGGTTGCGGTACTCCGCCAGCGTCGTCGCGCGGGTGCCGTCCTGGCTGCGGTCGAGCACGCCCCACTCCACCAACGCGTCGAGCAGTCGAGGCAGCTCCAGGTCGGCCGGATCGGGGCAGTCGCCATGCGTGCCGTGCAGACCGGCGAGCGCCGTCCCCACGTCCGAGGTATGCAGGAGCACCTGGTAGTTGGCGCGGGCCGCGTCGAAGGCACGTAACACCCACAGATACGCCAGCCGGTTGTCGGCTGTCACGTACCCGAAAAGGCGCATCCGATCGTCGAGCCCGAAGACGTCGAGCCCGAACGCCGGCCGGGGTGTCTGAATCTCCTCCATAGCGCAGCCAACCCTACCGAGCGGGTCCGACAAGTCGCCGCCCCCGCAGGGGTGACCCCAAGGCCACGCGGCATCCGGGTCCTACGGGCGGACGACGTCCTCGGCGATCTTGGAGTTGTCAGGTTCCATATCGGGCATCTGGACCTGACAACTCCAAGATCGGCGGAGAGATCAGCGGGAGGCGGCCTTCACCAGAGCGACGACGGCGTCGGGTTTCGAGATCATGGCTACGTGGGAAGCCGTCACCTCGCGGGTTATGGCGCCGGCCCGGGCGGCCATGAAGCGTTGGGCGGCCGCGGGGATGACGTTGTCCTGCTTGGCTACCAGGTACCAGGACGGGATGGTCTTCCAGGCCGGTGCGCCGGAGGGCTGCTGCAGGGTGTGCAGGTCGCCGGGGCGTTGGGTGGCGTGCATGACGGCGGTGACGCTGGCCGGCAGGTCGGCGGCGAAGATGTCCCGGAACACGCTCGCCTTGATGTAGCCGTCCGCGCTGCCGGTGCCGTCGGGCATCGTGTACGGGTAGATGTCCAGTGCCGCCGCGCCCAGCTTGCTGCCGGGGTACTTGGTTTGCAGGCCCTCCAGCGTTTCGCCCGCATCGGGGGCGAACGCGGCGACGTACACCAGGGCCTTGACGTTGGGGTTGCCGGTGGCGGCGTTGGTGATGACAATGCCGCCGTACGAGTGGGCGACCAGCACGATGGGGCCGTTGATGTTCTTGAGGGTGTCGGCCAGGTACGCGGAGTCGGACGGGACGCCGCGCAGCGGGTTGGCCGGCGCGATCACGGGGTAGCCGTCGTGCAGGAGCTTGCGGGCCACGTCGTTCCAGCCGGAGGCGTCGGCGAAGGCGCCGTGCACGAGCACGATGGTGGGCTTGGGGCCATGCGAGCCGCCAGACGCGGACGCGGCGGGGGAGGCCAGCAGGCCGGTCGCCGTGAGCAGCAGGGCGACGGCAAGGAAAAGGCGCCGGAGAGGCATCAAGTCTCCAAGTCGGTAGGGGAGCCGATCGGCACCCAGCGGACGGGTACGTCCGGTGCCCGCGCGAACTCGCGCTGGGCCTGCGAAAGCGGCTGCTGGAAGTGCTTCCAGCCTTCGTAGTGGACGGGTACGGCGGTGTGCGGGCGGACGGCGCGGCACAGGTCGACGGCCTTGCGGGCGGTCATCGTGTACCGCAGCGGTCCGGTCACCGGGAAGCGGACGCCGCCGAGGTGGACGAGGGCGAGGCCGACGTTGACCCGGTGGGCGACCTGGCGGACGCCGCCGTACAGGACGGTGTCGCCGGAGACCCACAGGGCGCCGTGCCGCTGGCCGTCCCAGGTCAGCGCGAACCCGATGACGTCGCCGGTGATCGGGTGGCTCAGCGGCGGTCCGTGCCGGCACGGGGTGGCGGTCACCTCGATGGCCGGCATGCCGGGGCGTTCCAATGTGGTGGATGACCACGGCGCGAGCCCGACGGCGTTGCCGCCGAGCCGCGCCGCCCCCGAGGTGGTGGTGATGACCGTGCCGGCGGACGGCAGCAGGGCCCGGCCGGCGTCGTCGAGGTTGTCGCCGTGGTGCTCGTGGGTGAGCAGGACCGCGTCGATCGGGCCCACCGCGCCGGCGTCCAGTGCCGGCCCGGCGAGCTTGCGCGAGAAGGCGCCCCAGCCGAACGCGTACCGGCGGCCGGGCGGGTCGAACGTCGGGTCCGTCAGGATCCGCCACCCGCCGGCCTCGATGAGCGTGGTCGGCCCGCCGATGTGGGTGAGGCGGACCGCGCTCATGGCAGAGTCTCCTGGTGCGCGCGCGTAGCGGCGCCCGAAGGCGACGCCTTCTTCCCGGCGGCGATGTCAGTACGGGGTCGGGGTTCGCGACGCCGGAAAGAAAGCGCCGCCGCGCCGCTACGCGCGCGCACTGGCGTGCGTGAGGGCCCAGTCGAGCACGTGGTCGGCGATCTCCTCCCAGCCCTTCTGGGCTGGCAGCAGGTGCGCGTACCCCTCGTACTCCTTGATCTCGGTGATGGTGTTGGACTTGTAGTGCTTGGCGTTTGACTGCTGGATGGCCGGCGGCATGATGTGGTCCTCGGAGCCGGAGACGAACAGCAGCGGTGCCCGGTTGTCGTTGTGGTAGTCGACCCAGGTGTCCTGGTGACCGGGCTGGAAGTTGGCCAGCACGCCGCCCCACAGGATCGCGCCGGAGGCCGGGATGTGGTAGCGCTCGTAGAGGGCGCGGCCCTCCTCCTCGGTGAAGGTGTTGGTGAACGCGTACTGCCACTGCTCGGCGGTCAGGCCGACCGCCTTGTGCCGGTTGGCCGGGCTCTTGAGCACCGGGAACGTGGACTTGATCTGGGACAGCGGCACGACGCGCACGCCCTCGGTGGGTGCCGAGTTGAGCGCCACGCCGGCGGCGCCGAGGCCGTGGTCGAGCAGGATCTGGGTGAACGCGCCGCCGGCCGAGTGGCCGATGATGATCGGCTTGGACGGCAGCTCCTTGATCGCCGCGGTGTAGCGTTCGATGATCTGCGGGACGGTCACGTTGACGATCGGCGTGGGGTCGGCGTTGAGCGCCTCCACCTCGACGTCGAAGCCGGGGTACGCCGGGGCGATGACGCGGAAGCCGCGCCGCTCGTAGTGGCTGATCCAGTGCTCCCAGCTGCGTGGGGTGACCCAGAAGCCGTGGACGAGCACGATGGTGTCGGGTGCGGTCATGGCACGCTCCTTACGAACGCGAGTAGGTCGTCGGACAACTGCTGCTTGTGCGTGTCGGTGATGCCGTGCGGCGCGCCCGCGTACACGGTGAGGGTCGCACCCTTGATGCGGGCGGCGGACGCTTTTCCGCCGACCTCGAACGGCACGACCTGGTCGTCGTCGCCGTGGATGACCAGCGTGGGTACGTCGAACGCGTCCAGGTCGGAGCGGAAGTCGGTGGCCGAGAAGGCGGCGACGCACTCGTACGCGTTGCGGTGCCCGGACTGCAGGCCCTGCCGCCAGAACGCGTCGCGGATGCCCTGGGACACGTCGGCGCCGGGGCGGTTGTTGCCGAAGAAGGGTCCGTCGGCCAGGTCGCGGTACAGCTGGGAGCGGTCCGCGAGGGAGCCGGCGCGGATGCCGTCGAACACGTCGATCGGTACGCCGCCGGGGTTGTCGTCGGTCTGCAGCATGAGCGGTGGTACGGCGGAGACGAGCACGGCCTGGGCGAGGCGGGCGGTGCCGTGCCGGCCGATGTAGCGGGCCACCTCGCCGCCGCCGGTGGAGAAGCCGACCAGGGTGACGTCGCGCAGGTCGAGCGCGTCGATCAGGGTGGCCAGGTCGTCGGCGTACGTGTCCATCTCGTTGCCGTGCCAGGTCTGCGTGGAACGGCCGTGCCCGCGCCGGTCGTGGGCGATCGCGCGGTAGCCGTTCTGGGCCAGGAACAGCTGCTGCGCCTCCCAGCTGTCGGAGCTCAGCGGCCAGCCGTGGCAGAGGACGACCGGGCGGCCCTCGCCCCAGTCCTTGTAGTAGATCTGCGCGCCGTCGGCGGCGGTTACGTAGGTCATGGGTAGATCCTTCGGCGCGGCGTCAGGGGCTCGAATCCCGCGAAGCGCGTAGTCGCAACTGGCGGCGCGAGGTCACGCCGAGCTTCCGGAAGACCTTGCGCAGGTGGTAGTCGACGGTGGTGGCGCTGATGAACAGTTGGGCGGCGATCTCGGCGTTGGTGGCGCCGGCGGCGGCCAGGTGGGCGATCGTGAGCTCCTGCGGGGTCAGGTCGGTGGCGGTCTCGATGGATCGGCGGCGGGCGCTTTCGCCGGTGGCGGCCAGCTCCTGCGCGGCGCGGGCGGCGAACCCGGCCGCACCCATCCGCTCGAACATCGCCAGCGCGGTCCGCAACTGGTCGCGGGCGTCGCGGCGGCGTTTCTGGCGGCGCAGCCACTCGCCGTACAGCAGGTGGGCGCGGGCCAGGTCGGCGCGGGCGCCGGTGCCGGACAGCAGCGTGACCGCCCGCTGGTAGAGCGGTTCGGCGCCGCCGGCGGGGGCGAGCAGGGCCTGCGTGCGGGCCAGGACGCCCAGCGCCCAGCCGGTGCCGGCGGCCGTGGCCCGGGGTGTGAGCGTGGCGAGCGCGGCGCTGGCCTGGATCCGGTCGCCGCAGCGCACGGCCGCCTCGACCAGGTCGGGCAGGACGCGCGAGTGCACCCCGATCACGTCGGACTCGACCACCTGGTGGGCGACCGTGCGGGCCCGGGCGTAGTCGCCGCGGCCGAGGTACAGGACCGCCAGGCCGATGCGGATCAGGGCCTGGACGGATCCGCCGCCGAGCCAGGCCGCCGCCTCCAGCGATTCGTGCAGCAGGGCCTCGGCGTCGTCCGCGGCGCGCCAGCCGAGCAACTCCGGCTGGCGGTGGATGGCCCACAGCTCGTCGGTGGCGCCGATCGCCGCGCGGACCTGGTTGCACTGGACCACCAGGTCGTCGGCCGCGGCCAGGTCGCCGAGGTACGTCTCGACCGTCGCCAAGCAGTACAGGGCGGTGACCAGCCGCCACAGGGCGCCGCCGTCCCGGGCGGCGTCGGCCGCGCGGCGCCAGACCGCCCGGTGCAGCTGCTCGTCCCACAGCAGGATGCTCAGCGTGGTGCCGGTCAGGTGCCGGCGCAGCACCTGCTCTTCGGGGGTCGCCGGGGCCAGCAGCGACTCGGCGGCCACCCGGATGTGCGGCAGCGCCCGCTCGCAGCCGTCGTCGATGAGCACGGCGAACGCGCGCAGCAGCAGGTCGTTCAGGGTGGAGCCGGTGACCTCGTCGATCGCGCGGGCGATGTGCGCGGTGGAGGTGTCGCGGATGAGGTGCCCGCCGCGGATGGTGTGCTCGATGGCCTCCAGGATGGCCTCGCGGGCCAGCCGAGGTGCGCGTTCGCCGAAGGCCGCGGCGGCGTCGAGGCACAGCGCGGTGCCCTGCGCGTACCCGCCCTCGCCGCCCATCGCGACCAGGGTGCTGGCGCGGACGACCAGGGCCCGGCCGCGGCTGACGTCGTCGATCTCGTCGGTGGCGACGCCGTCGATGAGCTTGTGGGCCTGTAGCGGTGCGCCGGCGGTCAGGGCGGCCTCGGCGGCGGCGAGCATCCGGTCGGCGCGCGGGGAGCCCTCGGGGGTCAGCTCGGCGGCGCGGGTCAGGAACGTGGCCCGGGCCGCGTAGCCGCCGCGCCCGCCGGCCCGGTCGGCGGCGCGTTCCAGTTCGGCGGCGACGGCGTCGTCGGGGCCGACGCAGGCGGCGGCCAGGTGCCAGGCCCGCCGGTCCGCGTCGGCCGGGCGGGTGGTCGCCGCGGCCAATGCGGTGTGTACGCGCTGGCGTTGCACGCTGGTGGCGCCGCCGTAGACGGCGGAGCGGACCAGCGGGTGGCGGAACTCGGCGGTGGCCCGCAGCGCCAGCAGGCGGGCGGCCTCGGCGGGTCCGGTGGCGTCCAGCCCGATGCCCAGCCGCGCGGCGGCGGCACCGATGTAGCCGATGTCGCCGCCGGGTTCGGCCGCGGCCAGCAGCAGCCAGGTCTGGGTGGCCGCGGGCAGCGCGCGTACCCGGCGCAGGTAGTGCTCTTCGAGCTGGCCGCCCAGCGGCAGCGGGTCGGGCAGGGCCTGCGTGCCGGTCAGCTGGTCCGCGGACAGCTCCTGGCCCAGGTCGGTCAGCGCGAGCGGGTTGCCGCCGGTCGCGGCCACGATCCGCGCGCCGACCCGGCTGTCCAGCGGCGCGGTCACCACCGCGCGCAGCAGGGCGACCGCGTCCGGCTCGGCCAGCCCGGTGATCTCGGCCCGCGGCAGGCCGGCCAGCCCGTCGGCGCCGCCGCGCGCGGCGAACAGCAGGCCGAGGCCCTCGGCGTGCAGCCGGCGGCCGACGAACGCCAGCACGCCCAGCGACTCCTCGTCCAGCCACTGCGCGTCGTCCACTGTGCACAGCACCGGGCCGGCCGCGGCGACCTCGGCCAGCAGCGTCAGCGTGGCAAGGCCGACCAGGAACCGGTCGGCGGGCGGCCCGTCGGCCAGCCCGCACGCCACCCGCAGCGCCCGGTGCTGCGCCGGCGGTAGGCTTCGTGGGGCGCTCAGGAAGGGGATCAGCAGCCGGTGCAGCGCGGCGAACGGGAAGCCGGCCTCCGCCTCGACCCCACCGACCCGGATGACGCGCAGTCCGGCGGCCTGCGCGGCGGCGTGGTCCAGCAGCGCGGTCTTGCCGATGCCGGCGTCGCCCTGCAGGACGAGTACGCCGCTGAGGCCCTCGCGGAGCGCCCCGACGAGGTGGTTGAGCCGCTCGCGTTCCGGATGTCGCCCATGGATAAAAACGACCGACACGTGAAAAACCCCCACGTAACCGTGACGTCATTTGTCTAGCTCAACGTTAGAAGCGAGACAGATTTGCGGAACGGGCTGTGCGTGCATTGTTGTCGGCTGACGGTGCACCATGGGAGCGCGACCACGGAGGTGCCCGATGGGGTTCGTACTGGACACAGTGGAAATTCCGGCCCGCGACCGGTTCGAGGCGATCTTCGCGGCCATGATGGCGGCCTCGGCGCCCTGCTACGTGATCCACGAGGACCTGGACGGGGACGTGCACGCCCGGATGGGCGTGTGGGACCTGGGCAGCGCCACCATCTTCACCAACCGGTCCTCGGGGATCCGGCTGCTGCGCACCGCCAAGCAGGCCCGGCAGGACGTCGCCCCGGTGGTCGCGCTGTCCGTGCAGCAGCAGGCCGAGGGCCAGCACGAGCAGCTGGCCGTACGTCAGGTGGTCGTCCCCGGGCAGCTGATGGCGGTCGACCTGTCCGCGCCGTACGACTTCTCCTGGTCCGGCACCGGTGCGGCCGGGTGCGTGCAGATCCCGTTCGAGCAGCTCGGCCTGCCGGTCGACCTGATCCGCCGGGCCGCCGGCAACCTGCGCGCCAGCCCGCTGTACGAGCTGTTCACCGAGCACGTCACGCACCTGACCCGGGACCCGGACCGGCTCAGCGCCGATGCGGGCGCGGCCTCGCTGGGCGCCGCCACCGTGGAGCTGGCCCGGGCGCTGCTGACCTCGGCCGCGCACTCGGGCCGGCGCGCACGGGCCGTGCTGCACGAGGCGCTGCTGACCCGGGTACGCGCGTACGTGCGCCAGCACCTGGCCGACCCCGACCTGCGCCCGGCCACGATCGCGGCCGCGCACAACGTCTCGCTGCGCTACCTGTACAAGGTCTGTGCCCAGGCCGACTTCAGCCTCGAACAGTGGATCATCGGGGAACGGCTCCAGGGCGCCCGCGAGGAGCTCATCCGGCCGGATGGCCAGGGCCGGACCATCGCGATGATCGCCCAGCGGTGGGGGTTCGCCGACCCGACCCACTTCGCCCGCCGGTTCCGGGCCAAGTACGGCGTCACCCCACGCGAGTGGCGTCGCGCATCGGGTGTCTAGTTCTTGCACTATCTGCGTCGTGTTATTTCGTAGTAGCGTCTGTCCATGTCTCTGGAGCGCATCGCGGTCGGGCTGGTGGCAGTCGCGATCGTCGTCACCGTGGCCGCCCCGCGCAGGCCCAGCCCCGCACCCCCGGCGTCGAAACCGTCGCCGCGCTGCCGCCGCAGCTGACCGCCGGACGCGGCGCCGCCGTGCCGTTCGTCGAGCAGGAGGCGGAGAACGCGGCCACCACCGGCGAGATCATCGGCCCGGACCGGCGCGCGTACACGCTGCCCGCCGAGGCGTCCGGCCGCCGGGCGGTACGCCTCGACGCCCCCGGCGAACACGTCACCTTCACCCTGACCCGCCCCGCCAACGCGATCACCGTGCGCTACAGCATCCCGGACGCGCCCACCGGCGGCGGGATCACCGCGCCGCTGCGGGTCACGGTCAACGGCAAGAACCCCAAGACCATGACGCTCACCTCGCAATACGCGTGGCTGTACAACCAGTACCCGTTCACCAACGACCCGGACGCCGGGCTGCTGCACCCCGACTGGTGGATCACCGAGTGCTCGTGCGTGCCCGCGGCCACCACACCGCCGCCCACGATCAGCAAGCCGTTCCGCCCGATGCACTTCTACGACGAGCAGCGCCTGCTGCTCGGCAAGACCTACCGCGCCGGCGACCAGGTACGGCTTACCATGCCGGCCGGCAGCCCCGCCGCGTGGACGGTCATCGACCTGCTCGACGCGGAGGTCGTCGCGCCGCCGCGGATCCGGCTCGCCGCCGCGAACGTGCTGGCCTTCGGCGCCGACCCGTCCGGCCGCCGCGACTCGGCCGGCGCGTTCGACCGGGCGATCGCGTTCGCCAAGCGGGCCAAGCTCACCGTGTACGTGCCGCCGGGCACCTACCAGGTCAACCGCCACATCATCGTCGACAACGTGACGATCGAGGGCGCCGGCAACTGGCACACGATCATCAAGGGCCGGCAGGTCGCGCTGGCGGAGCCGGCGCCCGACGGGTCGGTGCACACCGGCGTCGGCTTCTACGGCAAGGACGCCGCGGCCGGCGGCAGCAAAAACGTGCGCCTGTCCGGCTTCACGATCGAGGGCGACGTGCGCGAGCGCATCGACAAAGACCAGGTCAACGGCGTCGGCGGGGCGATGAGCGACTCGATCATCGACGGCCTCTACATCCGGCACACCAAGGTCGGCCTGTGGTTCGACGGGCCGATGACCAACCTGCGCGTCACCAACAACATCATCGTCGACCAGATCGCCGACGCCCTCAACTTCCACACCGGCGTCACCAACTCCGTGGTCGCGGGCAACTTCGTGCGCAACACCGGCGACGACGGCCTGGCCATGTGGTCGGAGAACACCGCGAACAGCGGCAACACGTTCGACCACAACACGGTGCAGACGCCGACGCTCGCCAACGGCATCGCGATCTACGGCGGCACCGACAACACCGTCTCCAACAACCTCGTCGCCGACCCCATCCGCGAGGGCAGCGGCATCCACGCCGGCTCCCGCTTCGGCGCCGAGGCGTTCACCGGGCACCTGCGGATCACCAACAACACCACCGTGCGCGCCGGCACCTACGACCTGAACTGGAACATCGGCCTCGGCGCCATCTGGTTCTACGCGCTGGACTCCTCGATCGACGCGGACATCCAGGTGACCGGCGACCACTACCTGGACAGCACCTACAACGCGATCATGCTGGTGAGCGAGTGGCCGGTGAAGGACCTGTACTCGATCACCGGCGTGCAGTTCACGGACATCCGGGTCGACGGCACCGGCACCTCGGTGCTCAGCGCCCGCACCGAAGGCTCGGCCTCCTTCGAGAACGTCGACGCGCGCAACGTCGGCGCGGTCGGCGTGAACAACTGCGGGTCGTTCCACTTCACACCGGCCGGGTCGGAGTTCGTCCTGACCGACCGCGGCGGCAACGACGGCTGGCTCGCGCCCTGGATGCTGCCGAACACCATCACCTGCGACGATCGTCCCCCGGTGCTCCCACCGCCGCCGCCCGCGCCGTGGTGATCAGCGGCGTAGCGTCAGAATCATGTTCCTGTTCACTCTCGATCTGAAGAACGAGCCCGGCGAACTGGCCTACGTGGGCGAGAGTCTCGGACAGCGCGACATCAACGTCGAGCTGGGCGCCGTCACCCTCGGCGACCACGGCCTGGTGAGCCTCACCGCCAGCGACGAGGACGCCGCCCGGGCCGCGCTGATGGAGGCGAGCCTGCCGTACACCGAGCACCCCGCGCTGCAGATCAAGTGCGCCGACCGGCCCGGCGAACTGGGCCGGATCGGCCGCCTGCTGGCCGACGCCGGCATCAACATCGAGGGCCTGGTGCCCGTGTCCATCTGCCAGGGCGAGGCCGTGTTCGCGGCCGCGTTCGACAAGATGGACGACGCGCGCCGGGTCCTCGGCGACCTGGTGATCGATTAACGGGTGGCATGGTAGGCCTGGCCCACCGCGCCGTACTCGTGGACCGTCACCCGGTAGCCGTGCCCCGCCAGCCAGCCGGTCAGCACGGCCCGGTGGTACACCGACGAGGTGAACGGTGCGGCGGTGAAGTGCACCCCCGTCCCGTCGGCCACCAACTCGCCGGCCAGGCCGCACGCCCGGTAGTACTCCGACCGCACCGCCGCCGCCCCGGCGCTCGTGTCGTACGTCAGCACCAGCGCGTCGGCGCCGCTGGCCGCGACCGCGCCCAGGGCGCGCTCGGGCTCGGGCAGGTTGCCGAAGACGTTGAACGGGAACGCCACCAGCAGCGGCCCGGCCGGCAACGCCAGCCCGGTCAGCTCCAGCACGTCGGCGCGGACCGCGTCCGCGCCCGCCGCGCGGGTCGCCGCCACCGCGCCCGCGGCCAGGTCCAGGCCGAGGTAGTCCAGGGCGCACCGGCGGGCCACCGGCAGCAGCAGGCTGCCGTCCGCGCACCCCACCTCGACCATCGCCCGGTAAGCCGGCAGCACCGACTCGGTCAGCCGGCGCTCGGCGGCCAGGTGGACGCGGACGCTGGCCGGCTGCGTCGCGATGATCCGCCGCCACGCGGTGTCGAAGAAGCTGGCGACCCTCTGATCAGTAGACACGGCCACCGGGCTGCCCCCGCGGTCCGGGCGCAGCAGGGACAGGCCGCCGTCGTCGGCCGGTACGCCGAGGATCAGCGCCTGCGACTTGAACCCGGCGATGTTCTTCTCCGGCATGTTGACCACGCCGACGACGAGCGTGTCGAGCAGGTCCTCCGGGCGGTAGTCGCGGGCCGCCTGCATGCTGGACCAGCGCTCGCCCACCTCCGGGCCGAAGTCGACGAGCACCTTGTAACTGGGCGTGCGGGCCCGGGGAAACTCCTCGACCTTCACGATGCGGCCGGCCCGCATCTGCACCTTCGCGAAGTCGGCGTACTCGATCAGCTCGTCCACGCTGTCAGTGTGCCAGCGCGGGACCAGCGCCGCCGCGCGGCACGAGCCGCAGGATCACGGTGTGCGCGTGGCTGGTGCCGTACTTGGCGTCGAACAGCGCGATCACCGTGGCCCGCCGGGACTGGTCGTGCGGGTCCAGGCGGACCATGTCGTACACCGAGCCGCGACCCCCGTCGACCGCCAGGCTCAGCCGGCGGGCGCCGTGGTCGGTCAGGTGGTCCAGCAGCACCGAACCGTCCACGAACCAGTCCTCGCCGAGGCGGACGAAGTGCGTCTCGCTGGTGGCCAGGTCGGCCGCGTCGAGGCGTACCGTCACCGACAGCGTCATGAACTCGTCCATCCGCCGGGTGGTGCGGTCGCTCCACAGCTCCTCGAAGCGGCTGGCCACGAACTCCCCGAGCGGGCTGCTCATGAACGCCTCGATCTGCCGCGCGTCGTACGCGCGTACGCCCACCGGGAAGAACGAGATGTACGCCTTGTCGTCCCAGCGGTACAGCTGGATCGACGGCGACGCGTCGTACACCCGGACCCGCAACTGCCGGGCGGTGAGCGGGTCCAGGGTGCGGTGCAGGTGGTACAGGTGGCGCAGGTTGTCCATGATCAGCACCGGCACCTGGGTGTGGTGCAGCTCCTCGGCGCGCTGCTCGGCGGCCGCCGACTCCGGATCCAGCAGCAGGATCCGTACCTCCACGCCCCGGGCCAGGGCGACGCCGAGGGCGGAAAGGAACCGCTCGCGGTGGCTGTCTTCCAGCAGCCCGGTCCAGGTCTCCAGGATGTCCACCTCGGTACGCGCCGCCGCGATGTGCGCCACCAACTGGTCGTGGTTGAGGGTGCGGTGCTGCTCGACCGCGTTGCGGCGCATGTCCTCGAAGATCGGGTCGAACACCACGAACGACAGCGCCACCATCACCAGGCTGGCGCCCAGGTTGACCATGATGTCCTGGCCGTACCCGGCAACGCCCTTGCCCGCGACCAGCAGCGCGATGCCGGACAGGCCCAGCAGCGCGGCCCAGATGATCTGCCGCTGCCGCGAACGCACGAACAGCGCCATGGCGGACGCGGCGGCCTGTCGCATCGGGCGACCCTCCCCAGGGGCATCAGTTTGAATGCAGCCTACGGCGGGTGACCGGTGTCGCTGGCGGACGACCCCACCCGACCGGGCATGATGGACCATGGAAGGGTAGTGCCGTGAGGAAGGCGTGGTGACGGAAATGGTGGGATCCGGGCGTTGTGTGGTCGCCGTGGACGGCCCGTCCGGTTCGGGTAAATCCACCGTTTCCCGACGGCTCGCGGCCGCGCTCGACGCGAGCTACCTGGACACCGGGGCGATGTACCGGGCGGTCACCTGGGCGGTGCTGCAGTCCGGCGTCGACCCGCACGACGCCGACGCGGTCATCAAGGTCGCCGGCGACATCGAACTGGCCGTCGGCACGGACCCGCAGGCCCCGCACATCCAGGTGAACGGCACCCCCGTCGACCGTTCGATCCGCGGCCCGGAAGTCACCGGCGCGGTGTCCGCGGTGGCCGCCGTGCCCTGGGTACGGCAGCTGCTCGTGGCCGAGCAGCGCAAGCTCATCGCCGCCGCCCCGCGGGTCGTCGTGGAGGGCCGCGACATCGGCACCGTCGTCGCCCCCGACGCCGACCTCAAGGTCTACCTGACCGCGTCGGCCGACGCCCGGGCCCGCCGGCGCAGCGCCGAAACCCTCGCCGACGTCGCCGCCACCGCCGCCGACCTGCACCGCCGCGACAAGCTCGACTCCACCCGCGCCGCCGACCCGCTGCAGCAGGCCGACGACGCCGTCGTGCTGGACACCACCGAACTGGGCATCGACGAGGTCGTGTCCCGGCTGCTCGCGCTCCTCGACTGGCGGGTGGGGCGTGACCTACGAAGAGCTCGAGCTGGTCGCGCCCGAGATCACCGGCCCGGTGCCGGTGGTCGCCGTTGTCGGCCGCCCCAACGTCGGCAAGTCCACGCTCGTCAACCGCATCATCGGCCGCCGCCAAGCCGTCGTCGAGGACACCCCGGCGTCACCCGCGACCGCGTGCCGTACGACGCGCAGTGGTCCGGTCGGCAGTTCACCGTCGTGGACACCGGCGGCTGGGAACCGGACGCCAAAGACCGGGCCGCCGCCATCGCCGCCCAGGCCGAAATCGCCGTCGCCACCGCCGACGTCGTCCTGTTCGTCGTCGACTCCACCGTCGGCGCCACCGACGTCGACGAGGCCGCCGTCAAAATGCTGCGGCGCAGCGCCAAACCCGTGCTGCTGGTCGCCAACAAGGCCGACAACCAGAACATCGAACTCGAATCGTCCGGACTGTGGTCGCTCGGCCTCGGCCAGCCGTACGCCGTCTCCGCTTTGCACGGGCGCGGCTCCGGCGACCTGCTCGACGCCGTACTCGAAGCGCTGCCCGACCCGCCCCCGGTGGGTGAGCCCGGCCCGCGCGGCCCGCGGCGCGTAGCTCTCGTGGGCCGTCCCAACGTCGGCAAGTCCAGCCTGCTCAACCGGCTCGCCCGCGAAGAGCGGGCGGTGGTCGACTCGGTCGCCGGCACCACCGTCGACCCGGTCGACAGCCTGGTCGACATCGGCGGCGAAACCTGGCAGCTCGTCGACACCGCCGGCCTGCGCAAACGCGCCGGCCGGGCCAGCGGCACCGAGTACTACGCCAGCCTGCGCACCGCCGGCGCCATCGAAGCCGCCGAGGTCGCCGTCGTGCTCCTCGACGCCAGCGAACCCATCAGCGAACAGGACCAGCGCATCCTCGGCATGGTCGTGGAAGCCGGCCGCGCCCTGGTCATCGCCTTCAACAAATGGGACCTCGTCGACGAAGACCGCCGCTACCTGCTGGACAAGGAGATGGACCGCGAACTGCGGCGCATCCCCTGGGCACTGCGCGTCAACATCTCCGCCAAAACCGGCCGCGCCGTCGACAAGCTCGCCCCCGGCCTACGCAAGGCCCTGGCCAGCTGGGAAACCCGCATCCCGACCGGCCAGCTCAACCAGTGGCTCACCGCGCTCGTCCAAGCCACCCCCACCCCATCCGCGGCGGCCGCGCGCCACGCATCCTCTTCGCCACCCAGGCCGGCATCAGCCCGCCACGGTTCGTGCTCTTCACCACCGCACCGCTGGACGCCGGCTACCAGCGCTTCGTCGAGCGCAAGCTCCGCGAGGAGTTCGGGTACGAGGGCAGCCCCGTCGAAGTGTCGGTGCGGCCCCGCAAGCGCCAGGGTCCAGGAGGGCGAGGCAAGCCGCACGGGTAACGGTGGGGCGCATGCGCAGCGGTACACCCGTTGCGCTACGCTGTACCGGCTGTCGCGGGTGGGTTTCCGCCGGCGGCAACGGGACGTGGCGCAGTTTGGTAGCGCACTTGACTGGGGGTCAAGGGGTCGTCGGTTCAAATCCGGCCGTCCCGACAGTGCATCACCGCAGGTCAGCGGCGGGTTCTCGGTTGTCGGGGAGCCCGCCCTGTACCCGTATTGGGGACCACATGGGGACCCGAGGGTGATCGCATGGTGGCCCCGAACGGAAGTCCGCTGCGTGGCCGGGAGGGCTTGTGCCGGAGTTCGAGGTCGTGGTCAGCGAAGGCTATGAACACGTCGCTGAGCTGTGCTCCATGTACTGGGCCACGAATGAGGACGGTTCCTTTACGCACACCGTGAAGGCGCTGGCGGATCTATTCGGCGAACCCTCACATAAGATCAGCAAGGTAGTCGGCGAGGCATGCTTTGCTTGCTCTGCCAGTCGACGTTGCGCCGAGTGTGACAAACGGTACATTTACCGCTCACGGAACGATTGGACGTCAGGTCTTCGCTATCCGCCGGGGCGGTGTCGAACCTGTATCAACGCGGAACAACGTCGACAGAAGGAACAACGTGAGCAGGCTGAGGCCGCTCGGAGAGCAACGATCATTGATCGCCTCCCGATCGTGGTCGACCAGCCCATACCTCGTGCCGAGCATCTCGACATGCCAGTGGCGTTTGCGCTAGCGGCTCTGCTTGAGGACGCGGAAGAGATTTCACCTGGGACAACCGTCCCGGTGGTAAACCGGACCGATAGTCTTTCCCCAACGTCGGACTACGACTTCAAGCTCGTGAGCCTGGTTGCGGATTCAGAACTGCTGCGGCTTCATCCTTCGTCGTCGCCGGAATCTTTGGTGTGGAACGACGACAACACGTTGAGCGACTCATATTACCCCGTGCTGGTGTCTTACTATGTGCGTGGCAGTGGCGCGCTAGGTGATCGCGTAAGAGAATACCTTGAAAGCTTTGCCCAGGTGGTCCCGCGCGAGAACTGGCCGGACCGGTGGGTAGGTCAGTTCTCTGAATTCTGGCTTGATCTGGCTGTGGAGGAATGCAAGGCGCGTTTGGTTCACATGCTTGCTCGCCACGGTCTCGACTTTACGCCGGGGCAGAAAACAGACGATGTGTTTCGCCGCGCACTCAAGTGGTACTCAGTCGGCCAGATGTACTATTTTATATGGCGGGCCGCAAGGGATAGTGCGGCCTATCTTGCCCGAGAAAAGGTCCCTGCCAAACAGGCGGCAAACAGTGCGGTGACTAGGATATCGGCAGACGTCGACCGTGCATATGCGCAGGGTTGGCAGGTGAGCGTTTATCACCGAGATGCGCAGCTTCCGCCCTCGACCCTATCTCACATCCTCACTACTCGGGCGCTTAAGCTCGATGATCCGATGGCCTACTCGCCCATTGACCTGCCGCTTAGGCGGCCTGGGCTAGAGCTGGCGTGGAAAAAGATCGACTCATCGGCCTTCGAGCGACTCCTCTTCCAGTTGGTTGCAGAGACCGAGGGTTACGAAAACGTCGATTGGCTGATGCACACAAATGCACCCGATCACGGTCGAGATGTAAGTGCCGTGCGGCTCCGGAAAGATCCGCTTAGCGGTCACAGTTCACAAAGAGTGGCAATCCAGTGCAAGCATTGGTTAAGCCGCGCTGTCCGAGACGTCGACGTGAGTTCCGCGATCGTGAGCCTCAGCCATTGGCAGGACCCGCCGTTTGACGTACTCGTAATTGCTACGAGTGGACGCTTCACGTCCGATGCTGTTGCGTGGATTGAGCGCCACAACGCTCGTGGAGACAGGCCGAGTATCGAGGTGTGGAATGACGCACGACTGGAGTTCCTACTGAGCGAGCGCCCGTATCTCATTCGAAGCTACGAGCTGCGCTGACCTCGGCCGTACTCGACGCGGGGCGTCGAAGGGTAACGGGGTATGGCCGCTCGCTGAGCGTACCGATTGGCGGCCATACCCTACCCGTCAGGTTAAACGGCCTGAACTCTCGGAACGTCCAGCGAACGTCCAGCGGACAAATGAGCACTGAGGGCGGCCCCAGCGTCGCTGATAGCGCGACGGTTGGGGTGTAGATATCGCTGCGTCGTAGTGATCTGCCCGTGCCCGGCAATTTTCTGTAGGACGTGGGGCAATACGCCCGCGTCAGCCAGCCAGGTCAGTCCGGTGTGGCGTAGGTCGTGCCGCCGTAGCCACTCATACCCAAGGTCGCTCACCACGTCGTCCCAGTGGGTCGCGTCTCGCAGTACCGCCGTGCTGATCCGTCCGCCCGGGGACCGGTGAACAGCCGGCCCTGCGGGTCGGTGAGCGCGTCGAGCCGCGCGGCCACCATCGGGCGAATCTCTTCAATGATCGGCACGGTGCGGGCGCGCTTGCCCTTGGTGCCCTTGTCGATCAGGCCACCAGGCCCGGGGTCGTCTGCCGCCGGACCGTCCACATCCACGTTTCCCGGTCGATGTCCTCCTTCCGTACGCCGGACACCTCGCCGATCCGCGCGGCGGTGCATGCGCCGTACCTCACCACGTCACCCCATCCGGGGAACTCCCCGTGCGATCGCTTGACCAGTCCATCGGCCAGCGCGCACAAGGTGTCCCAGTCCGGCAGAGCGAGAGCGCGCGGGTCGTCTAGCTCGTCTTCCGCTTGCTGGTACTCGCGTTGCCACCCGGTGACCCTGGCCGGGTTGCGGTCGATGATGCCGTCTCTGACTGCCTGTTCCATGACCCTGACCAGGATGGCAAGGCTGTTCTTGACGGTCGATCGGCTGTGTTCGTCGGCGATCCAGCCGTGCACGGCGCGGTCTACCGCACCGTTCGTGATCATCCGGATTGGCAAGTGCCCGAGCGTCGGAACGACGCGTTTTTTCCACCCGGCGAGGTACGGATCGAGGGTCTTGCGCTCCAGTCCTCGGGTGGCCAGCGTCATCACGGATTCGCCGTACGCCCGGAGTCGCATTGTGGCCGCGTGCGGGTCGACCCCGCCTCGCGCAGCACGCTCCATGGCGTCGAGCCAGTCTTGAGCCGCCTCCGGTGTCTCGTGAGACTCCGACTTTGATCGACGCTGACCGGTTGCCGGGTCGATCCATCGGACGCGTGCCCGGTACGGCTTGGGTCGTCCCTCCCGAATCTCCACATCAGACGAGAGCGAGACGCCGATAGGTGGCATGACGCGGTTGCCCATCAGGCCGCCATCGGGTCGACGCGGCGACGGGATAGCCACAGCCGTACGTCCTCGGGTGCGTAGAGCGTCAGCCGTTCCGACATTTGGATGAACGGCGGTCCCTGAACGGGCCGCGACGTACGCCACCGGCGGACGGTCGAGGGGTCAACGCGGAGCAGCTTCGCCACTTCCTCCGTGGTGAGTAGAGCGTCGGTCAGGGTGCTCACTCGGACTCCTCTCGGGTTTGACGGGATTCAGCGTCGAGGTCGATCCGTTCCAAGGTGGACGGTGGCCGGTCGGGGTAGGGCCGGCTTGTGGTTCGGATGTCTAGCACGTCGGCGAGGGTCGCGAGCATGGCGCGGTTCTCTGCTGGGGTGCCGTGGAGCCTGAGACGCATTGTGGGCGCCTTTCCGGCGGGCGGAGGGGTTCGGGGTGGGTACGGGTGTCGATCCGATAGCGGGACGTAGGGCGGCCCGCTGAGAGCGTCGTAGAGCCAAGATCTGCCTTGTCCTGATGTCAGGACATATGTGGACTCGTCTGCGTGGCTCTCAGCGGGCTGTTTCTGCGGCGGCCGTGGTTTGATCGGGTACGGCTTGTGGGGTGCTGGTGTGGGGGTCAAGCCGTACCAGCCGTACCAGTGGCCTGTTTGTGCAGGTCAGGGGTGGTACGGCTTGTGGGGGCTGGTACGGCTTAAGCCGTACCAGCGTGGTCGTCGTCGTGGTCGTGGTACGGCTCAAGCCGTACCGGCCGTAAAAGCCGTACCGGGGGTTGACCTGCGGGAAGGTCGTCTTGGTACGGCTGGTACGGCTCGGCAGCGGGTTCGTCTTCCGGTGGGCAGTAGCGTTCCCACGCGTCGGCGAAGGCGCCGCGGTGGAAGCCCTTGACCTGACCGACCGGTGCGGGAAAGCGGATCGTTCTTGAGTTGATCTCGTATTCCTTGAGGAGCACGCCGAGTTTCATCGCGGTGAGGCCGGCGCCGCTGTTGTAGTCGGCCCACGGCGCCTCGGGCAACGCCTTGAGCCGGTCGAGTAGCACGGTGGAGGGCATGGCGTCGAAGCTGCCGAAGACGGTGCGGCAGTCGATCAGCAGTCGCAGCCGGTCGGAGAACTCGGTGTCCCCTTCCCGCGCGGCGTTGAGCGCTTGGGCCGTGCGTCGGGCTCGTTCGGGCCAGTTGCTGCCGGCCAGGTCGGCGAGTGCGATGAGCGGTTCCCAGGTGTCGGCGGCTCGGTCTTCTAGGGGCATGGTCGGTTCGGCCTGTTCCAGCTCGACGATGTTTGCGCGGATCCAGGTGGTCAGGTCGGAGGCGATCTGCCGCAGGGCCGGGCCGTCGCGGCGGTGCCGGTAGGGTGCGACCTTTTCGGCCCGGGTGCGGCGGCGCATCTTGACCACGACGGCGCGGTCCTCGATGGTGTCGGGCATTTGGCCGATGCCGGCGAGGGCGGCCATGGCGAACGTGGCGATCCGTTCGACCTGCTGTTTTTGCTGGTTCCATCGGGTGGTGGGCCGGTTGCGTTGGTGGCCGGCGTTGAGCAGGCCGCGGAGGTCTTCGTTGGCTTCGGCCTGTTTGCCGCCGAAGATGGTGTCTGCTTCGTCGAGCAGGATGGTGGGTGGGTCGTCGCCGCCGATAGACCGGTATATCGCGGCGGTACTGCAATTGACGGTGATCAGTGGGCTGTAGCAGGTGCCCTCGATGACGTCGAGCAGGCGGGATTTGCCGCACCGCTTCTCCGGTGCGCGGATGACCAGGCGTGGGGCGTGCGCCCATGCCGGTTGCCCATGGGTGGCGGCGGTCCACAGGACCACGGCGTCGAGGGCTTCGGGGCTGGGCAGGATCACGTACCGGGCGATGATCGTGTGTAGGCGGTTGAGGATCGCCGCCCCTCTCCGGTCGGTGGGTCGGTCATGCGGCGATCCCTTCGGTAGCAACGGATTCGTGGCGGAAGCCGTCCGCGATCGCGGCGCGGGTATCCCGGTCGCTCTGCCCGGCGGCCCGGCCGGCTTGGTAGAGCACGATGTAGGCGTCTGCCGGGGTGATCGCGTGCGCGGCGACCATCCGGGCGACGCCGCGGGCGACGCCGTAGAGCGTGGTGCGGCGCCGTCCCTCGGGTGCTCGGGTAAGCGCGTCGAGGTGGGCGGCCAGTAGTGCGTCGGGGGATGAGATGCCCCGCCCGCCCGTCGTCGGGGTCGGCCCGGCGGGCGGGGCGACGGCTGGCGGCGCCTCGGCGGGGCGGCAGGCGTCGATCAGCGGCGGGGGCATCTCAATCACTGGCCGGTCCCCCACCCACCGGTACGGCTGCCCGGTGGCCGGGTGGATCGACGGCGGCGCGACGACGTACCCACCGTCAGCCTTGATGTCGATCCCCGGATGCCCGTGCACCTTGCCGGCGAGCCTGCCGCCGGGGTGCTGGTAGTGCAGGTGCCAGCCGCCGGACCCGGTCCGCGCGCACCGGGTGGGCGGCATCAGCTCGGGCAGCACCGTGCCGCCGTTGCGCGGGTCGATGTCGATCACAACCCGCCCGGATGTGGTGCCGGTGCGGATGGCGAGCATGCCGCCCGGGACTGCGGCATGCATAGCGCCGATGCGGTCCGGGTCCGTGGTTGCGGCGTAGAACCCGTGACAGGTCAGACACTGGCATGCCTCGGGGTCGTGGGCCGGGTCGTCTTCGACCTTCGGGCAGGCGGGGCAGTTGGCGACCGGACGTTTGGTGCGACCGAGCCAGAACACCGGCATGCCCTCGCGGGCCATTGCGAGCGCGGCTGGTAGCAGCTCTGCCCCTGCATCGTGCCCGCTGGCGCCCTGGTTGGGCCTAAGGCACGTCGGGTGGGTATCGCAGCCGATGGCGGGGTCGACGGGCCAGCCGCAGCCGCGTGTACACATCTGCCAGCCGGGCCGTAGCGCCCGAACCGCGGCGGCGACCTCGGTTGACCGTTGGTCATGCCGGTGCCGAATCGTAGGGATCTTGGCCTCTTTGGCCAGCCTCGCGCAGCCGGTGGCACCGGGTGACCGGTCATGGATGAACGCCAGGCACAGTTCCGGCGCGGTGGCCACCATTACGGCGTTGCGGACGTGGCCAGCGTGCCGGCCGATCGACCAGTCAGCCGGCCACCGCTCGACCCGAACCCCGCGGCGACGGCACCAGGCATCCGCCATGGCGTCGGCGCCGCGCGGGCAGGCGCCGTGCACGATGGTCAACCGCCCGCCGTGCTGGTCGTGAAGCTCGTCGAGCGCCGTCGTGATGTCGTTCGGTCGTGGCCAGGTGCGGGAACCGGTGACCAGAACCCGGTACGAACGCGAGACGTCCGGGTCGGCGGCGGAGGTGGGCGGGTTCATGCCGCCGCCCTGCTTTGCTGGTCATCGGCGATGGTGGCCAGCGTCCCGGCCGCGTGCCGCAGCGTGCTGCGGATGGCCTCGGCGGCCCCGCCCGCGGTGTCGAGTGTGCGGATGACGCGTTGCCGCTGGCGGTAGGCGGAGCGTCCATCCTCGGGGTTGAGTAGCCAGGTCACCATGACCCGTTGCCGGATCGGCTCGGCCCACGAGGCTATGACGTCGCCGAGGTGGCCGGTGATGCCGGCCAGGGCGCGGACCAGCGCGGCGCCGTGGTCGGCGTCCACGGGCTGGCTCAGCGCCTCTACCGCTCGTAGCAGCGCGGGCTTGATGCTGCGGGCGGTATTGAGACCGGTGTCGGTGTATTCGGCCGGGCTGATGCTGTGCGGATTGACGCAGGTGAGCACGATCCCGACACCTCGGCGGGCCAGCGCGAGCCCCGCACAGCAGTCGTATTCGCCGCTGTGGTCGCGTTCGTCTTCGCAGGGGCAGTTGCCGTACAGCCAGTAGGCGCCGTGGTGGGTGGACAGGCTGCCGTGGTAGGTGACTGGCTCAAACTCGGCGATCATGTGGCGGCAACTGCGGGCCGCGCCATCCATGGCGGCGGCGAGGTACTCGGCATCGCGGGCGGCCTTGTCCATGTCACTGAGGAACGTGTTCCACCGGCGGTCGCGTCGGGTGCGGTCCCGTTCGTGCTCGCGCGGGCAGATCGCGTTATCCAGCGCCGGGATCGCCTCGGCGACCCCGGTGACCGCGGTAGCCAGGGCGGACAGGGCGGCCTGCCGACCGAGCGCGGTGCGGACGGCGCCCTGGTGCTGGTCGGCGGCCAGGGCGCTGAGCAGGTCTTTGACGGTAGCGGCGTTGAGTCGGGTCATGTCGCCTCGCTCCAGTCAGACGTGATCAAGAACGGGGGTGGTTACGCCGCGCGACGCGGCCGGCTGTGCTGGCCCTTCGGCGGCGGCACGAGACCGGCGGCGACGTCAGCGGCGTACTTGTCTTCGCCGTGGTCGGTGCACAGCAGTAGCTCGCCATCGGGTCCGATCCGTCGCCGCCGTGCGGTGCGGATGTCGATGGGGCCGCCGCCACGGCGGGCGTGAACCACGGCAACGCAGTGCATGCACTGCACACGCCCGACGGAGCGGTAGCTGTACCACTGGACTTTGACCACGGGCGGCGACGGGACCGCTGGCCGGTCGGGCTCACCGAACAGCGGCAGGGTCTCGAACGTGTTCACGAGGTTTCACCGCCCTTCTCAGCGCAGGTGGTAGACGGCGGTACCGAGGACGCCGGCCAGAGCGACGACGAGGCCGGCGACGGCGGCGCGGGGCAGGCCGGCGGATAGTTCCCACCGGTAGCGGCGGGCCAGCCACACCGCGGCGGCGAGGGTGCCGGCGAGGACCGCGAGCATGGTGAGCCGGGGCAGCCACCACGCCGCGGTGCGGACGGCGACCCAGCCGGCGACCGCGAGTGCGGCGAGGATCAGCAGGGTGGGCAGCACCCGCCGGATCAGCCAGCGGATCAGCTCGTACGCGGCGAACCAGGCCCAGAGCCGGCGGCCGAATTCGTAGGCGGCGCCGCGTCGGGCGAGGCGGAACCAATCCATGATCGGGTGTCACTTTCTGTAGATGGTCCGGGTGGCTTCACGGACTTCACTTCACGGACTTCACGGAGGCTTGCGCGCGCGCACGCGCACGCGTAGCCGCGGGTTCCGGGCGCTCGCGTGAAGTCCGTGAAGCGCGTGAAGCGCATGCAACACACGCCCGCACGCGTGACGGTGCGTGACGGGTGCGGGTGGGTGCGGGTGTGGGTTAGCCGTTGCCGATGCACTTGCGGCAGCCGCCGCCGTACCGGTGGAAGTACCGCGGCGAGCGCCAGTGGTGGCAGTGCGGGCAGAGCATCTTGACGATGCGGGCGCCGGGCCGGGCGCCGGGCCGCCACGCGGCGACCCGGCGGACCCGGCTGGTGATGGTGGGCGTGCGCATGCGGCAGCCCTCCTTTCGGGCCACAGGGTTTCGGAAGGTGTGAGCGGCGCGCGAGCTTAGGCGGCCGGGGCGAGCGCTGGGCTCGGGCTACCCTCGCTCGGGAGGATCTCGTAGACGCCGCGATCGTCGGACCGGCGCAGCAATGGCTGCGGTCCTTGGCAGAACTCGCCGAGGATCTTCGTCAGGGTGGGCGGCTTGAGTCCTTCGTCGCCGACCTTGTCCACGATCGGGGCGAAGTTGGACGGCCGCACCTGCCGCACACCCTGGTCGTAGGCGGACAGGATCGCGGTGCGGACCAGCCGCCGGATCTCCACAGGGCTGTACTGCCGGCCGTCCTCCGGGTCGAGGCCGAGCGGGATCCGCTCCCGCGCGGGGACGGTGATGGGCTCGTACGGGTCCGCGTCGGGCAGGCAGTCCGGGTCGACCGGCGGCGGCGCCAACTCGGGGTCCTTGTCGACGTCCGGGTCGTCCGCCTCGTCATCGTCCGTCCGCTGCGGCATCGCCGCGCGGGGCATCGGGGCAGCCGGCGCCGCGACCGGGATGGTCTGGCCGGCACGGGCCAGGTGAGCGACCAACTCGGTGATGACCGCTTCGCGGTCGGGGCGGTAGGTGCGGCCGGGTAGGGACCAGTCGTCCGGGTCGGTGCCGGGCAGCTCGGCGTACAGGGCGCCGGGCTTGCGGTTCTTCCACCCCGGGTCGGCACCGGCCTCGATGGTCTCCTCCGAGAGCACGCGGGCGCCCTCGCCCACGTCGCGTACGCCCATGCAGATCACACCGCCGACCGTGGTCCGCACACTGGTCGGCATCCGGTCGCCGGTCGCGCGCTGGATGCCCAGCAGGACGAACTCGCCGACCGAGCGCACCGACTCGGCCAACTCGACGAGGGTGTCTTCGGACTCGACGAACTTGCTGGCCTCGTCCACGATCACGACCCGGAACGGCGGGCACCGGCGGCACCCGGCGGTCCACTGCTCATGCCCGTGCCCGCCGATCTGCCCGGCCCGTATGGCCACGTCCGGGATCAGGCCGTCGAGGTAGCGTTCGCCCTCGTCGGCGCGGTGGATGAACACGTGCATCGAGTCCCGGAACGCCGCGGGTAGTTGCAGCCCCTTGCGGCCGTCGATGTAGACGACCTCCGCGTCCGCGCGGGAACGGGCCTCGGCGGCGAGCATGAGTTGCAGCTCGGTCTTACCGGACCCGGACTGCCCGAGCAGCAGCATTACCCCGATCGGGTTCTGGCCGGCGGCCGGGTTACCGGGCAGCAGCAGCGGGATCGGTGAGCCGGTCTGGTAGACCGCCAGCCGGATCGGTAGGCCGATCGTGCCGCCGGGGGCGGACAGGCCGGGCCAGGCCGGCGGGTGTTCGAGCATGTCCACCGGGGACACCTCCATCCGCCCCACCCGGGGCGTGTTCCGGTTACGGACCATCCGCACCCCACCCGGCGGCACGTCCAGCGCCGAGGCGATCGCGGTGCGAACTTCGGCTTTGGCCAGGTTGTTGAAGTCGGCGCCGGGCACCATCTCCGTGTGCGTCACGATCCGCCCGTCGACGACCTTCGGCCGGCCGGTCTGGCCGATGTCCTGCAACTCCTTGACCCGTTCGCCGAGCTCGCCGAACACGTTCGCGCGGGCGTCGGCGCCGTCCCCACGTAGGAGCTTGGTGGTGGCGAGCAGGATCGATGCGGTGACCATCACCAGCAGGTAGACCAGCACCGAATCGCGGGACCAGCCGCGGAAGGTGAGCACAAACAAGCCCACACAGGAGCCGGTGGCCATCAACAGCGACGCCACCCGCAGTTCCATCTTGCGGGCGCGGCCGACACCCCAGGTGGTCCACACGATCGCCGCGGAGCAGCCGAGCACGAGCGCGGCCCGCCACGCGACCTCCCACACGGTGGGGTCGGCGTAGGCGCCCCACATCAGCGACAGCACCCCGGACAGGATCAGATTGGTCACGGCGGCGATCGGTGGGATCACGTACGGCCACGGGCTGTGCGCCACTTCGCGGTAGGCGCCTCGGGCCACGTCGCCGCCGCGGATACCGCGGCTTTGCCGGGGCATCAGGCAGCCCTCCGACCGCTGTCGCGGGAGCGGACGGTGAACTCCCCGGCGCCGGGCTTCTCGTCGTCCAGCGCGATCAGGAACGCCTCGAACCGGTTGCGGCACACCCGCGCGTACGCGGCGACCGCCAACATCTCGTCGGCGGCGCGCACGAGGGGCGGGCGACCTGGCGGCCCCAGAACTTTGCCCGGATCCGGGACAGGCCGTTGCGGCGGCCGTACCGCTCGATCTTTACCCGGATCAGCCCGGCCAACTCGTCGATCTCGTCGTGTCCGGCGAGCCCAACGGCACGGATGCCCTCTAGCAGGTTCAGCAGGTCTTCGTCGTTACGGATGTCAGCGTCAGGGATCAGACGGCGAGCCATCAATGTCCTCTCGAAGTCAGCCCATGGGCGCCGGATCCAGGGTTGGATCCGGCGCGTTGAGCAGGGAATCGGGCGGGGATGTTTCGCGGGGACACGCCGGCCACAGCGCGACGGGTCCCCGCGTAGGGGTGTCAGCGTTCGCAGTAGAGCTGCCCGGTCTTGGTGGTCCGGACGATGACCGCGTTGATCCACACTTCGGCGTCGCCGGGCAGTATCAGCTTGGCGCTACCGGTCCACGACTGGCGGGCGTTGCCGAGGTCAACGGTGTCGTCGTCGGTCAGGGCGTAGAGCGTGCCCTCGCGGTGCAGCTCGGCCAGATCCTCGAACAGGATCATGCCGAGTAGGTAGGTCAGGGTCAGGCCGTGACTGGTCTGGCCGAGCGCGCGCAGCACGCGGTGCGGGTCGTTCGCGTAGTAGCTCTCGCCGGCCTTGGACAGATGCAGGTACATGTTCCGGCGGTGCGTCTTGATCAACCCCGGGGTGAGGTCGATCTCTTCACCGTTGAGCCTGGCGTGGATCAGGCCACGCTCGGCCAGGTCGCTGACCGCTTCGGGGCTGGCGTCCTGCGACTTCAACATGTGGTTCAGTCGCGCTCGGGCGCCGCACAGGGAGATCAGGCGTCCCAGAATGCGCCACTGCTCAGGCTCCAACGTCTTCATCAGGCTGCGCTCTCCGATCGATTCAATAGCGCGTTCGGTCACGGCCGTCCGAACGGCCGACAGCAGGCGTTCCCGAAGGTGAATGTCTTGCCGGATCTTGTGCAGTTCGGCCACCGGTGCGCGGGCGGCGGCCCGCCGGTCGTACCAGGCCCACGAATCGGCGATGAGACCACGCGTTGTGGACATCCACTCCTCGGCCACGTCGACCTCGATAAGCCCTCGGACGTAGCCCGCGATGAACCGCTCACCGAACGCGTGCGTCCTCTGGCGGCAGGTTTGGCAGATGTCCCGATCGGCCGGCAGGTCCCCGCCGAGGGCGAGCACCGGGGCCAGGCAGTACCGCGCATCCCGCCCGTCCCGGCCACCCGGAAAGAAGTTCTGGCACTGGCCGACGTGCGGCCCGCCCGGCGCACCGATCAACGCGGTCACCGCACCACCCGCCGCCCACTCGACGCGTCACTCATCAGAACGGCGGCTCGTCGCCGAACGAGCCGCCACCGGTGGCGGCCGAGGCGGCCGGCGTCGACCACGGGTCGTCACCCTGCCCGGCCGGCGAAGCGGCGGCGTTGTTGGCGCCAGTGCCGCGGGTCATCCGCTTCACCGCCACGGTCGCGTAGCGCAGCGACGGGCCGATCTCGTCGACCTCCAGCTCGAACACGGTGCGCTTTTCGCCCTCGCGGGTCTCGTACGAGCGCTGCCGCAACCGACCCTGCACGATCACGCGAGTACCGCGCTTGAGCGACTCGGCCACGTGCTCGGCCGCGTCGCGCCAGACGTTGCAGGTCAGGAACAGCGGTTCCCCATCGCGCCATTCACTCGACTGCTTGTCGAAGGTGCGCGGGGTCGAGGCCACCCGGAACTTGGCGACCGCGGCACCGGACGGGGTGAAACGCAGCTCGGGGTCGTCGGTCAGGTTCCCCACGACCGTCATCACAGGTTCGTTAGCCACTGTGGACAATCCCCCTTTCAAGGGGTCGGAACAGGTGCGGGCGCAGCCGGCAGCCACGCCCGCACACGGGCGGAACAGAATCGACTGACTAGGCGTCCCTTGTGGACACGCGGGCGACGGCGCCGATACCGGTACGTTGCGCCGGTGGGCGTCCCTCCCGCGCTACCGCGGCGGCGATGACGCGGACACACGAGCCGCAGCGGGCGGTGTTACCGCAGGTACAGGTCTGCGCCGGGGTACGGTTGGCCATCGGATCGAATCCCCTTTCGGGTTCGTGATGGTGGACCGGCGGCGCGGCACGGTTTCTCAGGCCATGGGCCGCGCCACCGGGCAGGGCTACTCGTTGCTGCCGGGCACGTTGCGTACCGCGGCGGCGTGGTCGTACGGCCGCTCGGGCAGACCGAGGCGACCGGACCATGCGTGGATCCGATCGGGGCCGGTCTCGCTGACCCATGCCAGCGGGTCACCACAGACAGCGCAGCGACCGGGCTGGGCGGGATACATCGGCGCGACCAGGACAGGGGTTGCAGCGGTGCCGTCAGACATACGGGCCTCCTTCGGGGTTATGCGGCGACCGCCAGGGCGGCGAGCGCGGCGGCGAGCAAGACAGCGACGGCGGCAAGGCGGATCCCAGCGCGCTGCCAACCAGCGGCGAGGGTCCACCAACCCCAGGTGAACACCCAGGGACGGCGGCGGATCCTGGCACCGCGGCGCCAGAACGTCGCGTCCGAGTAGCGGCGCCCGTCCATCGGCTGGCCAAGCAGGAACCGCCAGACCAGACGGCCCCGCTGCGGCGGGCGCGGCGGGTACGCGATCGGCGGCGGGCCATCACGCGACCGCCGCGTCACGCCGCTCAGACAGCTCCACCACGCGGCCCGCCCGGGTCTTGTCAGACTCGACGGCGGTCGACACGCTGTCGACAGCCTGTCGACGGTGCCGCCTGACCGTCGCCTCCGACAGACCGAGCCGCGCGGCGATCGTGGCGTCACTGGCCCTCGGGCTACGCGCGATCGCTTTCGCGACCCGATCAGCCGCACTCGGCTGACGCTTCCCTGTGGCCCGAGCCGGCTTGACCGCTTCCGCGGCCTGCTCAATCAGCCGCGCGGCCTGAGCTTCGGCCTCGCCGAGCCGGGCACGCAGTTCCTCGTTCTCCCGTACCAGCGCAGCCGATGATTCAACCGCCCGTGCCGTCTCCGCCTCCGCCGCCTGGCGGCCCTGCCGAAGGTTCGCGACCTGCGCGGCGAGGTCGTTCAGGCGGGCGTCGGCGGCGGCGCGGCGTTGCCCCTCCGCGTCGGCCCGCGCCAACGCCGTAGCGGTCTCGGCCTCCGCCGCGGCGCGGCGGTCGTGCTCGGCGTTCAGCGCCTCAACCGCGGTAGCGACCTCGGCCGACAGCCGGTCGGCTTCCGCCCTGGCTGTGTGTGTGGCGGCTCGCGCGGCGGCCTCGGCCTCGCGCGCCTGCTCGATCTGTGCGATGAGGTCGGCGTCGGTGTTGACCAGCCGGGTCGGGTGCAAATCGGTCCCGATGAGCAACGTCAGGGCGTCGTAGTCCGCGCTCGCCGCGAGGCGGGCGGCGACCTCGTCCATGCTGTAGGTCGCGCACGCGATGTCCGCGGTCAGCGGGTCGACCACGGCGCGGATCTTGCGATGCAGCACCTTGGCGATCGCGGCCTGCCGCCGCTCCGCCCGGACCTGCGTACGGGCCGCGTCAAGCGACGCGTACAGGCCGAGGTCGGGGTTGGACTTGGCAAGGCTCTTGGCCCGCAGGGTCAGCGCCGGGTGCCGCAGCCAGTGGCCGAGCAGCTCGTACGCGGGTGTGGTCGGTGGCAGGTCGCCGGTCGCGCGGAGCCGGTCCCGGCGCTGGTTCTCGGTGTGCATCAGCCACACCAGGTAACCCAGCGCGGACATGCCGGCGAAGAATGCGGCCATCAACGGGTTGCTGTGGCTGACCAGGTTGAACGCGACCGCGCCGGCCGCGATGAGCGCTGACAGCAGCCGGGAAGCGGTAGCACGTTCGCCGAGCCGGCGACGTACGTCCGCGTTGGACAACACGACGATGCCGCCCAACTCCAACGCGGCGACCGCGGGGATCGCGAACCCGATCGGGATGCCGAGCGCCTCGTGTGCGCCCAACACCTGACCGGTCAGCGCCACCAGCAGCACCACGACGTAGAAGACTTGCCGGACAACGGATGTATGCCGGGCCGCGCGGGTCAGGTCCGCGTCGACACCGGCCGCGTACGGGTTACGGGTCATCTCAGGTACTACCTCCAGTCACTGCCGGGACATCGAGCCGGCTGGTCACCTTTGCCGCGCAGGTGGCCATGACGTCGGCCGGGTCACAGCCGAGGGAATCGATCGCTACGAGAGCGGCGAATGCGACGTCGGCCAGCTCTTTGGCCACGTCGCCGTAGGTGTGGGTGACGCCCTTGCGAGGGTTTCGCCCCGTCGCGCCGATCCACGCGGCGGCGACCTCGCCCGCTTCCTCGGTGACCTTGAGAATTTGGGCCATGAGTTCGGCGTCGCCGCCGCCGTTGTGCTCATCCAGCCAATTCGCCGCGGCGTGCACCGCCGCGTAGACGTCGGCGGTCATGACAGCCGCAGTTCACTGGCGTCCCGGAAACAGGCCGGGAATAGCGGTTCGCCGTCCGGGTCGTCCGGGTCCGGCTCGGCCAGCTCGGGCAGGCCATCCACGACGAGGTGCCACTCATCCGGCCCGCACTGCCCCAACACGTGACCGGCCACCCAAGGCCAGTCACCGCGGGCAGTGCCGTCCGGCGTGCTCGGCAACGGGAATCGGACCAGCACGGCGGCCTCGTCGGGGAACCGCCCATCGTTGTCCGCGTAGAGGCTCATCAGGCGGCCGGGCGCAGGTCGGCTGCCGGTCGGGTCGCTCGGGTCGCGGTACGGGTCAACCGGGCAGCACTGCGGCGCGTACGGCGCCAATCCAGCTCGGTCGGGCCGCCACCGTCCGCGGCGGACAGCGCGCGGATCTCCGCGTCCAACTCGGCCAACTCGGCCTCGATCTGCGGCCACTCGACCTCAATCGCAGCCAGGTCGCCGGGCGAGGGTTCGGCGTCGTCAAAGTCGATCAACATCGGTCGGGAAGTCCTTCCGGATCAGGCGGCCCGAGCCGACCGGCGGCGCGTGACGCGCCGCGATCCGGGTCGGCAGGCCGGGCAATGGGTCTCATCCGGCGCCAGCGCAGCAAGGCCGGTACAACCGGTGCACTCGCGCCAGCAGGCGCCCTGACGTGCGGAAACTCGAAGCAACTCAGCGAAAGCAGCCATGGCGATGCACCGCCTAAACATCGAAGGGAGCGCGGGGCACGACGCGCAAGGCGCCGTGTCCCCGCAAAGCAGCAAAACGGCCCGTGAACAGGGCAGACATCTCGCGACCCTCGGTTGGGCGGGGCGGGCGGACAAGTCTTGCGGCCGGACAGGTCAAACAGCCGACACCCGCGCGCCACCCCTAGATCGCACGCATCGGGACCAATCGGGGAGACGGATCTCCCTGTGTCCCGGTCCACTATGGAGTTTTCACGTGATCCGGCAGCCGTAGGCGCAGCAGAGCCGCCTTCCCGGAGATCCACTTGATCACGTAAGACGTAAGACGTCTTGTCGATAGACGGTAGCGGGCACGCAGGGAACACGCAAGACGTCTTACGTGTTTCCTTGTGAGGTGATCATGTTGTCGGACGCGTAGGGTGACTCGTAAGACGTCGTACCAGGAGGGAAGTGGCCTGAGTTGGCCATGGTTGAGACACCGAAGTCGCAGTACGCTCAAATCGCGGATGAGCTGCGAGCACGCATCGATGGCGAGACCTACGCGCCGGGAAGCCCGTTGCCGAGCGAAGCTCGCTTGGCCGACGAGTTCGGCGTCTCTCGCGTCACGATCAATAAGGCGATCACGCTGCTGCGGGCGTCCGGCGACGTCAAGGTGCGACGCGGGGCGGACACCCGCGTACGGAGCCTGCCGCGCATCCCACGTGACGCCAAGCGGCGCTACGCGGCCAGGCAAGAGGGCACGGGCGCGGGTGAGGTCGAAGCACGCAAGCTAAGCCTTGAGTCCACGACGACATACCGCGAGATCGCGCGGGTGCCCGTGCTTGCCGGGGCGGGGTCGCTAAGGCGCTCCGGCTGCGCAAGGGCGAAGACGCGCTCGTGCGGCGTCGCGTGCTCTACGCCAACGGCGAGCCGACGCAGATCGCGGACTCGTACTACCCGTGGTCAATCGTCAGGGGCGACAAGGCGCTCATGCGTCCGGAGGTGGGCAAGGGCGGCTCGTACTCACGCCTCGCCGAACTTGGGTACGGTCCGGTCCGCTTCACCGAGGACGTCACCGTGCGCGTGCCTGACGATGCCGAGCAGCGAGCCCTCGAACTCGAAGCCACGCAGCCTGTTTTCGAGATCTGGCACGTCGCGTACGCGGCCGACGACGTACCGGTGGAAGTATGCATACACGTGATGCCTGGCCATCTCTGGACGCTCAAGTACGACTGGGACGACGTCTCGGCGCAGGACGGACCGTGATGGAGGTTCGCTTCGCCACCGAAGCGGCGCCGGGGCGGCCGGTCAACGAAGACGCTGCCCTTGCGGTCGGCTCGCTTGTGGCGGTGTTCGATGGCGTCACCCAACCAGACGGGCTCGACACCGGCTGCCCGCACGGCCCGGCGTGGTACGTGCAGCGCCTTGCCGCGCGACTGGTCGAGGCGTACCTAGCGCGGCCCGTCGAGTCGCTGCCGCACTTGCTCGCTAGCGCGATCGAGTCGGTTCGGGCCGATCACGGCGGCGGTTGCGATCTCAGCCATCCCGGCACACCCGCGGCGAGCGTCGCGGTGCTACGCGATGCCGGCGACCGCGTCGAGTACCTGCTGCTCTCGGACACCGTCGTTGTGCTCGATCGTGACGGTGCGTTGGACGTGGTCGCCGATGGGCGGTTTGAGCAGACCATCGCACAAGTCCGCCGAGCGGCACTCGTGCCCGGCGCGATCGGCACCGACGACCACGCTGCGCGTACCCGGTGGTCGATCGAACAGAAGTGGCGGCACACCAACCAGCCAGGCGGGTACTGGATCGCTGCGGCCGACCCGCAGGCCGCGCTCGAAGCCGTCACCGGAAACGCAGTTGTTCGCCGGGCGGCCCTCCTAACGGACGGCGCCTGGTGCGCTGTCGAACCGTTCGGTCTCTTCGACTGGCCGGGCGCACTGGACGTGCTCACACAGCGCGGCCCTGCGGAGTTGATCCGGCGGGTGCGGGCGGCCGAGTTTGCCGATCTCGACGGTGCGGCACAGCCTCGGTACAAACGCCACGACGACGCGACGGCCGCAATCTGCATCTTCGACTGGGAGGTCCAATGAACCAGAACACCCGGCACTCAGTCAGCGTCGCAGCCGTGGTCACCGACGACGAGGGCCGCGTGCTGGTCGTGCAACGCCGCGACAACGGCGAGTGGCAGATCCCGGGCGGCGTGCTCGAACTCCACGAGTCGATCCATGCTGGCCTGCGGCGCGAGGTCCAAGAGGAAACCGGCCTGCTAGTGGAGCAGCAACGGCTAACCGGTGTGTACAAGAACCTTCGCCTTGGCGTCGTGGCGCTCGTCTTCCGCGCTCACGTGATCGGGGGAGCGGCAGGGCCAACCGAGGAGAGCGCCGCTGTCGGATGGTGGACCGCTGACGAGGTAACCACGCGCATGGGAGAGACCTTCGCGGCACGCGTGCTCGACGCGTTGGATGCGGCCGAGGTTGCCGTAAGGCTTCACGATGGCGTCCGGCTACTGACAGAGGACCTGTCCCCGGTGCCGCCGGACATGCCCTGACTTGCGCAAACGCTAGATCAATCCGGGGGCACCTTGATCACGGGGTGTCCCCGGATGGGTCCTGACCTGCGAAACGTCAAGGGCGGCGGCCCGCGATCTAGGGCCAGGGGATCTGAAGAAGCTCAACCGCAGCGGCAGTGCCAGCGGCCTTCGCGAGACTGTCGCGCACTGTCGCGCCGATGGTCTTCAGAATGGGCCACCGAGGCGCCGGCTTCTCCAGCTCGTGGCTCATCATGGCCAGGTCCGCCTCAGCTTCAGATCGCGTGTCCTGATCCATGGCCTCGTGGACAAGGAGCTTCCGGGCGGCTGCGACGAACGCCTCGGCGCTCTCTCGCTGGTTGATCTCGAAGTGTCCCGTCTGGCTTGAGCCAGGACTGCCCTGTTGCAACTGCGAACCGATCACAGAGCCCTGGATGTTAGTGATGTTGACGAGGGGCACGAAGTGCTCGGTCCGTTCGGTGGGCGCGGAGTGGGCCTGCTCCATCTCGCGGATACCCTCGTGGGTCAGCTGGACTGACGGCAACCCGCCCATGGTCCAGTGAGCCTTGATCAGGTATTCGCCCTCCAAGTACCTGACCACGTCCCTGATGTCGGCCTCAGTCGGCGGCTCTCCGGCCCATCCATCCGGCACCTTGAATCCGGCGGGACGCCCCAGCTCATCCTGGCTACCTCCCGTGGTCTCGAACAGCCAGTTCATGAAAGCGGTCCGGAGCTTGCGCTTGGCATTGATGTCCATTGGTCTCCTGACGATTTGGGGAGGGATGTGACCGTCTGTCCTTTGGCACAGACGACCAACACCCGATCATATGTTCGACGTGTGCCGCGAGCAGGTAGCGACACACGCTGACCTCTGACCAGCGGAAACCGTGAGACGAAAGGGGGCGGGTGGGATGGGCACACATCCCCCGCAAGATGTGTCCCTGGTGTCCCTGAACATGCCTTGATCTGCGCAGACGCTTGATCAATCCGGGGGCACCTTCATCGCAGGTGTCCCCGATACGCCCTGATCTGCGGAAACGCCCCAGGGCGAAGCTGAAACAGGAGGGGCCGAACCCGCGCACTCTATGTTTCAGCCTGCATATGACCGGCCCGGATCCTTGCGCAAGATCAACAGCCGTACTTTGAATGAGCGTGGGAAACGGCCCACCTCGGGCGCGGCGCCCGCAGGTCAGGGGCGGGTACACGGTTGGGCTGTAAGTCCGCCTACCAACGACTGTCGGATACGCGTCGTTACCCGAGACACGCCTGAATGCGGTTAGGCAGCATGACCTCCGTGGCTTGGGGAGTGGCTGTCTCCGGCGGCGACTGTCGTTGGCGCGTTGGCAGGAGCCAGCGTTTGGTGTGGTGGGAATTCTGGTGGGGGCGCGCACGGCCCGCCGTGGTCAGGAATTGCAGCAGGAGGGGCGTCCGGATTCGCCCGGCCCACCGTAAAAAGCCGTGGCGCGGTACACGATCTCAAGCCATCTGAGCCCGGCAGCGGGAGGGTGCCTGTGCGGCCATTCAAGCGACTTGTCGGATGGTGGATGTCCTTTAGTCTCCTGTTAAGGAGGGTCGCCTTGGCGCTGTGGGCGAGCGGCACACTCTTGGCGGCGTCGGGTGTTGTTGGCGACCGGCGGGAGTGGTGGACGGAACAGCCCTTCCTCACAAATCTCGTCTCGTCAATAACTGGAGCATGCTTCGGAATCCCAATCGCGTTGTTGGTCCTTCAGGCCCTGTCTGCTGCCCATGCAGAGAGGCTTGAGATGCGAAGCACGGCGCGCCTCGCTTTACGAACAGTCAAGAACATGTGCCGATCCTCGCGGCGGTTGTTGCCCAACGGTGAATCGGAAGGTGCGGGGCACATAAAAACAGCGTTGTCCGAGTTACGATCAATTTCAATAATCGAGCCGCTTAGGTACAAGGGAATCGCTGATATCCGCACGCTGGAGCAGGCGATGATGAGGATCGTGACCTGCTTTCCCGAGAAGGGAGACCTGACCGTCTCGGTGCACGAGCTTCAACGTACCTGGGACTTTTTGGTCAGCGATATTCGATACCGTCTTGCCGAATTGGATTTGCCCTGGCTACCAGCGAAGACCGTCGCCGATATGGATGCATTGCTAAATACCATCACTATCGGTGATTTCGCTTGGCTGGTAGAGCTTCAGGGTGAGGGGAACATCAGTAGCTACTTCAAGGGAGTAAAGGAAAGCCGTGTTCTTGAAATAGACCCCCACGCATGGGAGGTTCTGCGCGAGATCGAGGGCCACTTCGAGCAAGTGGGTCGCTGTTGCGGTGCGGCTGAAATGCACGTGGCTAACGTCCAAATGCTGGTGAAGATGTGCGACGCCATCGAAGATGCCATAGGGGAGGCATTGGCCGGATACTTGTCGGCTCATTCCGGCATTTAGTAGCGTAGTCAGATGCCCATTTGATGGTTGGCGTGCCGCATCTGTGCAAGATGCGCCGAGACGGTATCGGGGGAGCGGCGAGGACTTTCGAGTTCACGAACGAATCCTGTCGACGCCGACTGAACGGCGCGGGAAACCGCGCTCGTACGGACCTGTAGCCAGCTGCGGGTACCTGGGACATGCCGAGCTGCGCCCGCGGGGACCACGGGGGACCACACGCTGTGCGCGATGCTGAACGTCGAGCGTTCGACTATACGTGAGGAATGCTCATGAACGCTACTTGAGCTGCGAAAACGACTAACCCAACGTCCTGGGGGTCAAGGGGTCGTCGGTTCAAATCCGGCCGTCCCGACGCAGCTCAGAGGGCATAATCCATTGATGGATATGCCCTCTTGTTGTTCCTGTGTGACTAACTGGGTGACTAAGCATTCTCCCCAGCCCCGAAGATGTCATCCATGGCGACGGCGCCGGTCAGGAGCACCGGACGGAGCTGGTGGCGGTACACGCGCTCAGTGACGGTCGTGCCGCTGTGGCCGCAGAGATCGGCAATGTCTTCAATCTTGACGCCGTTGTCCGACAGGAGCGAGACGAAGCTGTGCCGCAGCTCACGCGGGGTCCATTCCCGGGCGTTGAGGCCGGCCGCCTTGGCGACGCGGCGGAAGGCGCGTAAGACGTTGTGCCGGTCAAGCTCGGTGCCTTTCGAGGTGGCGAACACGAGTTGGTCGCCGACCGGTTCGCGGTGACGCTTGTGGTGATCCTTGAGTGCGACGACGCACCGCAGGGGAGCGCGAGGGTGCGACGTGACTTCCTGGTCTTGGTGTCGCCGTGCTCGCGGACCGAGCGCCACACCATGATCGATGGCGGTACGGGCGGATCGTCGTCCGGTTTGCCGTCCAGGTCGACGTGTGCCCAGCGAAGCGCGCGGAGCTCCTCGGTGCGTGCTCCGGTCAGGAGCGAGACGACGACATAGGCACGCATCATGCCGGTCTCGTTCTCGGCCGCGACGAGGAGCGCCTTGGCTTGGTCCAGGTTGAGGGACTTCGACTCCCGGCCGGCGATGCCTTGGGGGATCTCGCATAGCGCGACGACGTTTCGCTTGACCTTGTCGCGGGCCATGGCGCGGGTGATCGCGCGGTTGAGGATCGAGTGCAGCAGGCGCAGTGTTCGCGTGCTGAGCGACTTCTTCTTGGCGGCAAGCCACTTGTCGACGTCGGTAGCGGTTAGGTCGCGAAGCTTCCGGGCGCCGAGCGCGGGATGATGTGCCCCTCGGCGAGGTTGGTGTAGTTGTCGATGGTGCCCGTGGACTTGCCGCTGAGCCCGTATGTCAGCCAGTCGGTGACGGCGTCGGCGACGGTATATCCACTGTGGGCGATCAGGAGTCCGTCTTCGTACTCCCGGATCTTCTGTCGGAGCTTGTTGTGAGCTTCGGTCTTGGTCTTGCCGCTCGCCTTGCGAACGATGCGCTTGCCGGCCGGGCTGTAGCCGACGGTGACTGAGGCGATCCAGCGTTGCCGCTGCTCGTCCCAGTGCAGGCCGCCGTCTCCCCGGCTGCGGCGTTTGGTCATCAGGCAGCTCCTTCCAGGGTTTCGGTTTCGAGCAGGGTGACGTACTCGGTGATGGCGGTGGCGGGTACGAGTCGGGTGCGTCCGCGTGTGACGGTGCGGAGCCGACCGGCCCGGATCTCTTGGTAGATCACCGATCGGGACAGGCTGAGCAGCCGCATGGCTTCCGGAATGCGGTAGAGAGCCTTGGTGTGGGTGAGCGTGATCACCTCCTGTGTGGACGGTGCGGGCATAACGTGGAGCCTCCTTTCGGGTCGAGGATCAGGCGACCGCCAGCAGGGCGCCGGCGATGGTGGAGCCGATTTCGTGGGCGAGTTCTTCGCGGGCGGCTTGGTGTCGGGCGCGTGCCATGGCGGCGGAGGTGTTGGCCAGGAGGGCGTCGCCGGTGGTGTGCCAGCCGGATCCGGCGTAGGTGAGCATGCCGACGGTCAGCGTGGTTTCCTCGCTGAGATGGTCGGCGAGGCGGATGACGCCGTCGGCCTGGTCCTCGTGGTGTTCCTGTTCGCGGCGGAAGGTGATGCGTGTGTCGCGCAGGAGTTGGAAGGTGACCGAGTAGCGGCGTGCCTTGGTGAGGAAGTGGCCGCCGAAGCCGAGCATGTGTGCCCATCGGCGTAGCCCTACCCAGATGGTACGGCCCTGGGTGTTCGGGGTTTTGGTGTCAAGGCTGGCTTGACGCTCGGCGGCGCAGTGTGGGCAGGCGGCATATCGGGTGTGGGTGCCGCAGACGCGGCAGGTCCAGGGGCGTAGAAGCCGGGCTTGGGTCGCTGTAGTGGGGGCCGGTCGGCGAGGCGGATGACGTCGGCGGTGTGGTCCTCGTGGTGCTCCTGCTCGTCTGTCTGGCCGTCGTCGCTATCGTTGTCGTCATCCGCCTCGCGGGTGCTGGTGGGTCCACCGAGGCGCCAGCAGGCGTCGATGAGGCGGGCGGTGTGGTCGCCGTCGGGGTCGGCGTGGTGGCCGACGGTGTCGGCGTCGAGGCGGGTGGAGGTGTGGCCGGTGGCCTCGGTGGATTTGGTGGCGTACTTGGCGAGGTAGCCGGCGACCATGCCGTCGGTGACCTCTCCGCGTCCGGTGAGGCTGATGTGCCGCACGTCGACCTGTTCGCCCCAGGTGATGGGCCAACCGCCGGGCATGTCGGGGTGCTCGGGTGTGTGGAACGCGACCTGTTCCACGGCGTGCCGGATGGCGTCTTCGAGGTCCACTGTGGTGATTCCGGCCGGTGGGGGTACGACGGCGGTGGGGTCGGCCGGGTTGACGCCGTCGAGGCGTAGCAGGGCGTGGAAGTGGACGGCGCCGCGTGCCTGGAATTCGGCGGCCTTGCCGTGTGAGATGCGGACCGGTGGGAGACGGCGAATCTTGCCGGTGCTGGTGACGATCGGAACGGTGCGGATGCCGCGCGTTTTGGCGAGCCGGGCGAGGAACCTTTCCGCGGCTTGCTTGGTGCGTCGCCACAGCTCGCCCGCCATGAGGTTCCAGACGACCTGGTGGTCGTACTGGTAGCAGTCGAGGCACAGCGGCTGTCCAAGGACGGCGTCGGTGGGTTCGTGGCGGGCCCAACACACGGCCGGCCGGTGGTGTTCGCAGAGGCCGGTGTCGCGGCGGGCGTGGCAGGGTTCGGGCCGGCAGTCGCAGCGTCGCCGGTTGGTGCACGTGTGCTTGCGGACGGTGCGGGCGTGCACGGTGCCGAAGCCGGGCGCGGTGAGGGTGGCGAACACGGCCGGGTGCCGGGAGACGGTGTCCGGGACGCCTTTGCCACCGACCAGACCGGCCCGCAGGAGTTGGTAGGCGTCGGCCTGGTAGGTGCCGGCGCAGCCTGGGCAGACGCGGGCACGGCGGTTGCCGCATGCCTTGTAGATCGCGGCGTCGGGCATACCAACGGTGTGCGCCCGGGACAGCCGCTCACCCGTTGCGCCGTCGATGGTGTCGATGGCACCGACCAAGCGGATGGGTCGGGTGCAGCCGGCAGCCGCCCGGACATGAGTGAGCCAGGCGGGGTAGTCGGTGGTGCCGGCGCGTTGCAGGGCGGAGCCGGCGGCGGTGTAGGTGTGGATGGGTGCCGTTTCGTCGTAGGCCGTCGCACCCCGGCCCGGGTGGGGTCGGGGTGCGGGGGTCAGCGTCGAAGCGGTCACGCAGCGACCTCGGTGTGGAGGTGGGTGCTGGTGACGGTGTGTTCGGTGACGATGATCCGGCAGGCGCCGCATTGCCGCTGGCGCGGTTCGTGGCGTCCGCAAGGGATCTGCACGGTGGTGTTGCCGCAGCGGATGGTGACTGGTGTGCGGCAGGGGCCGCCGTCGAGGATGGCCAGCACGGTGCGGCGGGTGTCGATGACGTGCGGGTCGGGGTCGGCTGGGCAGGTGTGGGTGGTGTGGTGGACGGCGATGACGTGGATGGTCATGACCGATCACCGCCGATGGGCGGGTACTGGTTCCAGGTTTCGCCCAGGAGGGTGCGGCCGGCGCGGGTTTTGCCGTAGCGGGCCATGTAGACGGCACCAGGGGGTGCCGGCTGGTCGGGGGTTATCTGGTGGCGGGTGCCGTCCGGGGCGAGTACGGCGCGGCCGGTGCCGCGTCCGGGGATGCCGCGGTCGGGTGCGACGGGTGCCCAGGTGCCCCATTGCTTGAAGAAGAACGGAATCCGGGCGCCGACGCATTGGTTGCGCAGGTTGATGGCCCAGGCGGGATGCATAGGTCGGGCGGCCGGACCGGACTCGCCGCCGACAACCACCCAGTCGATGCCGCCGTCGACGTATGCGTCCTTGTCGGTTCGGTTGAGGTCGACCGGGCCGAGTAGTGGTTCGCAGGACAGCCAGCGGACGGCGGCCGGGGTGTCGAGCAGGGCGGGCACGCGTAGGTCGGCGCGTTTCTGGTCCTCGACGGAGACGCCGAGCCAGACGTGGGGTAGCGGCCATGGCGGCGTCCAGATGTTGCCGTGCGGGCTTGGTGTGGCGGTCCAGCCGTCGCCCATGCCTTTGGTGCGAACGCCGGACCCGATCATTTCGGAGGCGGCCTCGGCGACCTGGTTGAGGAAGTCGGGGCGGGACAGTAGTGAGCGCATGCGGCCGTGCCGTTTGGTCAACAGTTGGTAGGTGTGCTGCCGTGCCAGGGCCATGGCGGCGAAGACCTCGGCGATGAAGTGGTCCGGTACGCGTTCGTGGAACAGGTCGCTCATGGAGTTGACGAACACGCGTCGGGGCCGGCGCCAGCGAAGCGGGTCGCGTAGGCGTTCTGGGCGCAGGGTGAGCGTGAAGCCGTTGGGGAAGGCGGGGGTGCCGGCGAACCGGGTGGCGATGGCGTCGGCGTAGCAGTGGTCGCAGCCGGCGGACACGGGGGTGCAGCCGGTGACCGGGTTCCAGGTGGTGTCGGTCCACTCGATGCCGGTGCTGGTGTTGGTCATGGGTGTCCTCCTGGGGATGGATGGGGTGCGGGGTGGGAAGCCCACACCGGTGTGGGTGGGCTTCCCGTACTCGCGTATAGGTGTTAGTGATCGGCCGGGAGACGGGCGCCGTTGACCCGGGCCGGCAGCGCCGGCATGTTCGGGGTGGCGGGTTCGCCAAGCTCGGTGAGGAGCTGGCCGGCGATGTCCGGACTGATGCTCAGTCGGGCGCCGAGCTCGGCGGCCGTGATGGGCTGGCCGGTGGTCTGCCGATGGTTGACCATCGCGTACCGGGCGGTCGGCAGCAGATGCATCGGGACGTCCGGCGTGAACGCCGACACTGGGGTAGCAGCCGGTACGAGTGCCGGTTCCGGTTCAGTAGCGACCGTGCTGGCGTGCGGAGCGTCCTCAGTGGAGTTGGCCTCGTGGACAGTCGTGGCGTCCGATGTGGAGGTCTTGACCGGGGCGAGGACGAGTTTGACGAGGGCCATGAAGGCCAGGGCGGGTACGGCGGACAGCAGCCAGCCGGAGGGGCCGACTTCGCCGACCGCGACGCCGAGTTGCGCGGCGAGGGACAGGCCGGCAGCGAGGACCAGCAACGCCATGGGGTAGAGGATCGGTCCGCCGGTTCGCTTGCGGCGCCGGATGGTGAGCAGGGCGGCGATGGGGACGAGTTCGGAGATGACGGCGTTGGCCCAGCCGAACCAGGCGCCAGTACCGGTTGGTGAGTTGTCGAGGGTCCAGTCTTTGACGTGGGTGAACGAGGCCGCTCCGGCGGCGGTGCCGACGGCGATGACGATGAGGACCAGGACCACGCCCTCGAACCGCTGCGCGCGGCCGGGGTGGTTAGTGGTGGTGGAGGACATGGAGGTTCACCTCCGGTGGGGTGTGCATGTTGATGAGGTCGACCACGCCGGAGCAGGTGGGGCAGAAGACCGGGGCCAGGTGTTGGCGGATGAGGTTTTCGACCAGGCAGCCCAGGCAGGCGTAGTCGGCGGGGAACAGGCCGTAGCCCCGGCAGCCGTTGCACTGTGCGAAGCAGTAGGGGCAGGGGATGTAGACGGGGCCGAGGAGGGGTGGATGCCGGCGGGGGTGTTGCCCTCGAAGCACCAGTGGCAGTTGGGCATGTCGGGGGTGGTCATCAGTTGACCTCCGGGTTGCAGTCGAGGCATTCACCGGAACGGCGGGGGATGTAGTAGCCCTTCACCTGTTCGCAGGTGGGACAGGTACGCCGGGCGATTAGCGCTTTGGCGACGGCGGCGAGCTGTGCCGGGGTGGCGACGCGCTTGGGCTTGGCCAGGTCCCGCCGGTAGAGGTAGGCGTGGCGGGTGTTTTTCTTGTGCCGCCACAGGATTTGCGCGATGACCGGCTGACCAGCAGGGCGTAGGCCGGCGGCGCGAAGCTGGCGGCGGGTGACCAGGCCGTCGGGTGCGCAGTGGTAGGGGAAGGTGGGGAACCCGAACCGTTTGCCGTCCGGGTCGTAGAACTCCAGGAAGAAACCCTTGTAGTCGACCAGGAAGTCCAGGTCCCGGTTCCGCAGCATCACGCCGGCCATGACGGTCATGGGCGGTCACCGCCCGGTGTCGCCGGCTGGGTGTCGAACTGGTCGACCAGACGCCGGATCTCGGTCAGTGCCTTCACTGCGCTGATGGGCGGCAGGTTGGGGAAGCAGGGGTCAACCTGGGTCAGGTCGAGCCAGCCTCGGATGCTGCCGATGAGGCGGGCGTAGTTGCAGGCCCGCTCGAACGTCGCGTCATAGAGGCCGGCGTGAGCGTCGTGGGTCATGGTTTGTCACCGCCCCAGCGCTGTTGGGCGGCTTGGCGGGTGATGCCGAGTCGGGCGCCGATTTCTGTCCAGGAGTAGCCGTGTTGGCGTAGGCCGTTGACGGCGTTGGTGATGGTGGTGTCGAGGAGGGTGGACAGGGCTACGAGGTCGGTGAGTGCTTCGACGTCGCCGGCGGCGACGCGGCGGCCGTGAGCCTTGATGATGCGCTTGGCGAAGGCGGCGAATTCGTCGTTTTCCACGACCATCCGCCGACGCGGCCCGGACGTCCGGGCGGTCAAGGTGGGCTTGACGGTGTTCATGCGTTCTCACCGCCCGGCAGGGTTAGGACCGGGAGCGGTGCGTGGGTGCGCTCGTATTCGTCGGCAGCGCCGAGGAGCGCGGCGTGGACTTGGGGTAGGGGCGGCCGGGTTCGTCGTTCCAGTCGCCGACCGTGGGGCCTTCCCAGTCCTCCTGGTCGTCGGTGGGTCCGGGCTTGGCGCCGGTCATGGTGAGGTAGTCGGAGAAGAAGTTCGACGCACGCTGGTAGTCGCGCCACTCGGCGCGGTGGTTGTGCTCCATAGCGTCGGCCGGGATGCGCTGGCCGAACGCGGCCATTCCGATCCCGCCTTGGATGCACGCCGCCGGGGTCGGGTTGGTCCGGTCGTCGGCGTAGAGGGAGCCCTGGTGCCAGCCGTGCCGCTGGAGGTAAAGAGCGGCGCCGCGCAGGATGACGGCCGGCGTCGCCTCGGTGACGTCGGCTGTGGCCGAGATATGTTCGACCGTGATGCCGAGAAGGCCGGCCAGGCGGGGCGGGCGGGGTCCGTTGACGTTGGTGGACTGTTTTTGCGTAGGCTTCATGGCAGCCACGTCCTTTCGGGATGCGGTGGAGGTCGACAGCGCCGGGTTTGCTTGCTAGGGCTTGGTCCGGTGCTGTCGGCCGGCTTGCTTTCGGGCAGTGAGTGGGCCGGCTATGCGGCCTTGTCCCAGTCGCCGCGAATACCGATCGGTTCGGTGAGTGCGGTGGGGCGGCGGATCCATTCGGCGTAGTCGACGATGTTGTAGATCTGTTCGTCGGTCAGGTAGGCCGTCTTGATGAGGCGGGGTAGGCCGCCTTCGGCGAGCAGCAGTGCGGCGCCCGGGTTGGTGGGTGGGATGTCGACGGCGTTGTAGCCCCGGTCGGCCCAGTCCTGGCCCAGGACAATGTCGGAGCTGTTGCGGCTGGTGCACCGGTATGCGGCGCGGTAGCCGAACTGGTCGCGCAGGCTGGCCGGGATGATGTCCCACGACGGGCGTTGGGTGGCGGCGACGACCGGCATGGCGCAGGCGCGGCCGAGGAAGACCAGACCCCTCAGTAGGGTGGCGAACTCTTCCTGTTGGGCCTTGGTGCCCAGCAGGGTGCAGTACACGGCGAGTTCGTCGATGATGGTGAGGATGACGGACAGGTCATCGGTGGGTAGGACCTTGCGGCGCCGTTGACCGAGTAGCCAGGTGTAGCGGTTGTTGGCGACGGTGAGCAGTCGACGCAGGACGGACAAGCCGTGGTCGATGTCTGGACCGACGAACGCGTCGGCGAGGTCGCGGTAGGCGCCGAGCTCGACGAGCTTGCCGTCGAACAGGGCCATGCGGGTGTTGGTGGCGAGGGTGGCGGTGCAGGCCACGTTGTTGAGCAGGCCGGACTTGCCGCCGCCGGACTCTCCGCCGGCGAGCAGGTTGTGGTAGACGATGTCGAGGTAGACCGGTTCGCCGAATTCATCGATGCCCGCGAACATGGGATCGAACATGGACAGTGACGGCCCAACCGGTACCCGGTCCCTGCCAAGGGGATCGGCGGTGATCATGGCGTTGGTGCTCCCTCGTAGAGGCGAGCCGGGGGTGCGAGAAACCCCAACAACACAGGGTTTCTCGCGCCCGGTCGAGAATGGACAGATAGAGGGTGACGTGACCTGTCGTCAGATCCAGTCGCTGATGTCCTCACCATCGGCGCGGGTGGCCGCAGCAGCGGCCGGTGCGGGGTGCGGCCGGGGTGAGGGCCGGGGCGCCGATGCGGTGGGGGTGTCGGCTGGCACGTCGGGCAGGTCCAGACCGCCGACGGTGGCGGTCGTTGCTGGCCTACGGGTGCGGGGGATGCCGAGGTCGTCCGGGTCGACCATGTCGACCAGCGGAGAGCCGACCGTGGCGGTCAGCACCTGACGGCGTTTGATGTCGACCCGCAGATAGGCGGCGTTGGTGGTAGAGGCGCGTTCGACGGTGACCGTGGACGCCCAGCAGGCGACGGCCATCTTGTCGAGCCGGGCTTCCAGGTCCTTGGCGGACAGCCCGGGGCGTAGGTAGATCCACACCCGTTCCCCCACGGGCGTCGGACGCGCCCAGAGGATCAGCGGGAGGGAACCGGAACGGTTGGCGATGATGAACTGTGCGAAGCACACCCGCAGCCGATGGCGGACGATGACGCACCACGCGACCGCGACGATGCGGCGGCGGATCGGGCCGACAGCTGCCGGGACGCCCAGCAGGACGGCGACCACGGCCAGGCGCACGACCAGGCTGGTGTGTGTCGCCAGGGCGACCCACCCGTACACGACGCCGATCGCGAGACTGATTTCGGTGGTCCACCACCAGATCACTCGCAGCACCGGCCAGATCAGCACGACCGCACCTACCAAGGCGCCGACAGCGGCGCCGAGGAACAGACCCAACAGCAGGCCCAGAACGGGGTGCATGTACGAGGAGGCGACCGTGATGGCCAGGACGGCCACGATCACAGCCGTGAGGATGAACGCCAGCTTGGCGTTCCGGACCGACGAACGATGCACCCGGTCTTCGATGACCGTCACCGTTGCGCCTTTGCCTCTGCCGCCGAACAGGCGACCAGGGTTAGACTTGGACAGCATTGAGTCCTCCCTTGGACTGGGATGGATGGGCGTGGGGTCGGCAGGTTTGCAAGCCAGTGCCGGCCCCTCGCCACGTCTGACAGAAAACTGCGCGATCACCGCTGGTGTGATCGGTGGACCGGGAACGTCGGAAGCCAGATCCGTTCCCGAGCCGTCTGGATTTGATGGTCAGCGGACCGTCAGGCCGCTGCGTGTGCGGTGCATGCCACGGACAGCGATAGCGAACACAGCACGATGTGCGAGAGACTTACTTGGCCGAAGCCCCAGCCACGGTCTTCAACTCGGTCGCGCGGTACGCGATGCCGGAACGCCCGTTGGTCGCCCACGGGATCGCCTCCCACTGGATCGGGCTCACGAGCTGCCCCACCGTCACGTTCGGCTTCTCTCCCGCCGTAGTGATGGTGATGACCTCGCCGCCGGTCTCGTCCAGCACGAAGACCTGAGTCGACCACATGAGCCGGCCCGTACCCTTCTCCGACCGCTGATTGCCGTTCTGGTCGTTCTTCGGCGTCGGGTCCATCGACACCGTCACCTGCTTGCCCTTGCCATCCACGTACAACTTCACGATGTACCCCTCCTTGGGTTGAGCGCGTCCCCGTTGGACGACTGCTCTGAACCGTTGAAGCCATCGTGCGCGCGGCTGATGTTTCCTCTCCACGCCGCCTATGTCGTGTCCTAAACTTCGATGTATCTGACTGTCTCGTCTGTGTCTCGTCTGTGCTAACATTGACTATCTTGATCGCGTGGCCGAGGGATGGAGAATCGCGTGCCGGGTTCGATCCTGCTCAAGTCGCTATTGCAAGAACGACACTGGCAGACGTACCGAACGTTCTGTGTCGAGTACGACAAAGCCGCGCGAAAGATCGACCCACACCTAGTAGGCACGTGGCCGAGTCGGGCACAACTTCATCGCTGGTTGTCGGGGAGCTTGAAGGGGCTTCCTTACCCCGATCACTGCCGCATTCTTGAGACAATGCTCCCCGGCCATTCTGCTCAGCAACTGTTCGGCATGTCAGGGGGCCAGGGAGCCGGGGGGCACACCGCGTCCGAACCGGCCGACATCTTCGAGGCAGTCGCGGAAGGGCTCGACAAACCGCCTGAGCAGGACGTGGAGTGGGGCTGGAGGCGGCCTGAGGCCAACGTGGTGGGCAATGGCGGGGTCGCAGCGATACCGGTGCGGATGGCCACGCCGGACAGCGAGGTCACGCCAGCCAGCCGCGAGCTAGGTCAGAAGCTTCTTCAACTCCAGAAGATCATGCGCCTATCGGAGGAGGAAACACACCTCCTCGCTGGCCTTGCTGGCAGCGTGGTTGAGATGTCGATGCGCGTGCATATCGACATCAATGCCGACGGATCAGCGCGTGTGGCCTACCAGCACGAGGTACTGAACCTGACGACCAGACCAATCACACGAATTCCGCGTGAGCTTTGGTTCCGGTACACGAAGGGCCACCTATCGATCGCACCGGTAGACAGCGGTGGTCGGCGTGTCGCCATTCAGCGCGTTCACGAGACGCCGACGATAGTGAAGTTCGCGTGCCAGATATCCCCGGCTATCCAGTCGGGCGATTCGGCCGTGCTTGGTTACGAGTGCGAGGGAGGCCAGTTCCTGGAACAGTTGTACTGGCGGCAGTCGATCCAGAGGTACACACGTCACCTCACAGTCCGTGTTCGCCATCGGGAAGCCGGCGTGCTGGGCCAATGCTCAGCAGTGGAGGAACGCCCGGACGGATCAGAGAGCTTCGCATCGGAAGATCTGTTGTGGGACTACGAGGGCAATGACATTGTGATGACTGTGACCCGTGACTACCTACGCCCCAACCAGAGCGTCACCTTGCGATGGGATGTCGACCGTGCGACTGCGTGACGAGGTAGAGGCCACCCTGCGTTCCTGGGATGCCTACGAGCGCGAGCGTGGCACAACGCCCATCATCGATTACGACTGTCACCCGGCCGCCGATCCGGCGGAACCAGCAGCAAGTCGCCTGCACGTCCTCACCACCCTTCAGCGGCTCTACCACGCCAGGGGGGACCAGGCCGACGATCCGATAGGACCTCGGCTCCGCGCCGACATTGCCTACCTCCGGGCGCTCCTGGGCGAACGAGTACCGCTTGCGGAGTACATAGGCCAGACGCAGGGATGCGGAAGCGCGGGTTGGCCCCAGGAGTACGTCGCCAGAAGAGAAGCCGACGCCCGGGCCAGCGTGGAGCGGCTCGGCGTGGCGTGGGGCGCCGACACGCTTGACCACCTTGCGGAACGCGAGGGGCGACTAGCCCCGGACGAGGCACCCGACGCCATCCGACGTGCGGCGGTCGAGTTGGAGCCGATCGTGCGGAAGATGGTGGACACCGACGCCCCGTTCAACCTCAGCATTGAGGCCGCAAACATCGACGCCTACTGGGCCTACTGGCTAGACGGCAGCGGCACGAATGCCAGACTGCGCCTCAACCTTCGACATGCTCAGTTCACTCAGGTGCAGGCGCGAGTCTTCGCGCTACATGAGGTCCTCGGCCATGCTCTAAAAGGCGCCAGCTACGCCGAACGGTGCACGGCCGAGGACGTGCCCTGGGTACGGGTGCTTTCCGTCCATGCCCCTCAGCAGGTGCTCTTAGAAGGACTCGCCCAGGCGCTACCACTGTTCGTCATACCCGACGATGAGCAGGTGGTTGCCCGGATACGGCTGGCACACTTTACCCAGCTCGTACGTGCAGAGCTACACCTTGCCGTCAACCTGGGCGCCACCATCGAGGACTGTGCCGACCTGGCCCGGTCACGAGTGCCGTTCTGGTCCAATGAGGACATCGCTGACACCCTAACCGACCGAAGCGTTAGCCCACAGTTGCGGTCCTACCTTTGGTCCTATCCGGCAGGGATCGATTGGTTCGTGTCCCTCGCGGAGGAAGGCGGTCCCAGCACCAACGAGGTGCTTCGTGCCGCATACCGGAAGCCCTCACACCAAGCGATCTCGCGGCACTATGGCCGAGCGGCCCAACAATTGGAGGGCCGGGGACGCGCTGATGCCGGGAACTTGGGCCGGCCGGCTGCCGGCGATGTTGTGAGAACTTTCTGTACGTCTTCAAGGCGGCCCGAAACGGGCCGCTCGCGCCGCCGACTGGGCGCGTGCCCGCCCTCCCTCGGCCGGTCGGGGCGGGCACGCCAAACGCCCGTCGGCTGGCGCGAATTGCAAAGACCCTCGGGACCGCCGAAGATCGACAGATCCGAGGTTTCGTGATGTTGATTGGCCGGCAGCCGGCCGGCGAGCTGGGCGCGCGGCGTGGTCGCCGCGCGGGCGTCATCGGCGAGGTCGCACGCCGTCGCGGTTGGGCCTACTGCGCCTCCGGCGGGGGCGCTCCGACTCCGGGATGCCGGAAGATCGTCGGCGGGTCACGGTCCGTGGGTGGTCGCTCAGCTATCCCGTCTGCCGTCGACCCGGGCAAGCCGAGCAGACCGCCGCCCGGGGCGCCAGCCGCCGCCCGACTGTCAAGGTCCGCTTGACGTGGCGCCCCGGGCGGCGGCCCGCTCCACCAACGGCGCGGGTCGACGGCAGACGGGATAGCGGCGATGCACTGAGACGGAGTTACACCACGTCTTGAACTGAACCGTTTTGCTCGGACTCAGGTTGTTCAGGCGCGTGCACCACAATCCGAAGTGCGCCCATCAAGTTATTGTCGACAATCACGTCCACTACATAGAAGCCCTCTTTAGTAATACGGAACGTCCTAAGAGGGATCGACACAGGGACGTTCCCCAAAGGGGCGTCCACTTTTCTTACTTGATCCTCCGGGACCTCAAATTGAGCGCGAATCTCTCCAAGGCGATCGTCCGTATCCTCATGCCGCAACACGACCGACAACCAATGCTCGCCGACGTCTTCCGCCTCAATAGTGAGCAGGATAGCAACATCCAGCATCAGCGGGGAGGGAAGATTCTGCGTGACGGTAGTTACACCGGCACCGAGAATGTGCAGCAATCCCTCACGGACCGTCGCCCTGTCACAAATGGTCGAAATCGAGAGCTTCACCGCTTAATGACTTCCTGAAGACGAACTGGAATGTATGCGGACGCCGTGCCGTCTGTATAGCCAGTCCAGTCCGCTTTGACCTTTAATACATCCACGACTCTCGTCGAGGAACGCGAGCCAGCGCCCGATCGAATGTAAGTAGGACGCCTGAGAAGACGTATTCTCTCACTCGGGATCGTGCGCCGTCTCTTTGCCCACTTGATTCTGCGAAGCCTAGCGAGCACGCTGTTCTTCACTGTTGGAACCTCGACTGGACGCGTCGGGGGTAGACAAACACGAGAGGATCTACAGTCAAAGAGTTTTTGGCAGCGTTTGGCGCTGACAGCAGAATGACATGATAGTCATCAACAAGCGTCGACCAGTCGACATCGAGGGACAAGAAGCCACGCTCTTCGTCCACCCTTACGACTGTTGCGACTGCCGCCACTTGATCATCTGGCTCGAAGACGGTGACTTCGTCGCCAGCCACAACCGGCCGATCCGCTTTGCGCAGCCGCGCGCGGACGTAGCCGTCCCTTCCGCGACTGTTCAGGTCGATCTCGATTCGTGCCCGAGGTTGTCCTCGCAAGCTCAACTCCTCCATGCGGGGTTCCTCCTCTTGTTGGGCTCGAACAACCGAACAAGCTTCCATATGTCGGCTTCGACCGATTCGCTGCCTAGGATGACGTCGTAGTGGTGTGGAGGGGGCTCCGAGCGTCGCACAGCTAGGCCAGCTGACGAAAGATCCCGCTCGGTCGTTAGCCAGATGTTCTTGCCGCTTACCGGGGCTTCCTTGCAGATTTGGATCACGAGATCATCGATACCTGTCTCAACATTTGAGCGTACGAGCCCAAATGTTGAGATCGAGTACACGAGAGATTCCCCACGTGCAGCGCAGTCGTCCGCCTCCTCCTCTGCTTGCGCCTTCAGGCGGTCGAAGCTCATGGGAGAAAATCGCACGATCAACAGCTCCCCCTCAGGAACCTCGACCACGCAACCATCCTGATCTCTTGTCGACTAGTGACGACCCCTTGCCCGTTCTGTGCTCTCATGGTAGCGCTCACGCCTTAGCCGGCAGGTAGCAGTTGCGCGACAGGTGGTAGCAGCACGCACGGGAGGACGCGAGCGCTTGGCACTGCATAGGAGCCGTGCCCGTTGCGTGCCCGATCCAGCGGTCAGCAGGGGTCGACATCGGACAGCCCGTCACCGCCGTCCGTGACGTCGCCGAGGTCGCATCTCCCTCCGGACGACGCTCCGTGATGATCAAGACGTCTTCTAAGCAGTTGGTCCTGTCCGGGGTACCGTGACCGGCATGACCGTGCGCGGTGATCGATGTCTGGCGCGGATCCGCCTGGGTGATGACGAAGTCGGCTGGCTGTCGACACGCCCGCTCGCCGCACACGTGGTCGAGGACGATTTGTACTGCGAACTTGAGATGGGTCATCCTGGCCCGCATGCGACCATGGGCCAACAGGGCTACAAGATCGCATGGTGGGTCCGATGGACCCTTTCCGCCTCAGAGATCGTCGAGACAACCATGTGTCCAGCGGAGAGCGACGAGGTCGACCAACTCGGCGAACACGACCTATGTCTGTTGTACCAAGGTCACCCAGGCCGACACTCCTTTGAGTACGGCGTTGAGTGACTAACTGGGTGACGACGGGGGAGTACCTGGCTGGACTCCCATGGACGCAGGTGGACACGTCTGCCCAGCTCAAGACCATTGCCGGGCAGGTCCGTAGGACCATGATCGTTGCCTGGGGGTCAAGGGGTCGTCGGTTCAAATCCGGCCGTCCCGACAGCGAGAGGGTTTCCGCAGGTCAGAGCCTTGCGGGAGCCCTCTTTTCATTGCTCGGCATGAATGCCCGGTCTAGCACGCCGCTGTTGGACCACTTGACTCGCCGAGGTTTCTGTCATGTCGAAGCTGGACCTGAGTAAGCTCACCGTCGATCTGTCCCCGGTCTGGGCCGGGTTCCTGGGGGACTGGGACCGCACCCTGCGCGCCGGCAACTACCCGGCCACTACCCGCTGCAACTACCTGCTCGCCGCGGCCCAGTTGGGCAGGTACCTGGCCGAGCAGTCACCCGACCCGGACGCGGACACCGCGGCCGCCGATCCGTGTGCGGTGTCCCGGGCGCATGTGGAGTCGTTCCAGGCGTGGATGATCGAGACCCGGTCGGCGTCCACCGCGTTGAACAAGCCGGCGGCGACACCGGCGACCTGATGCTGCTGCTGGGCTGGGCCTCGGACGACATGCCCCGGCACTACGGGGCCAGCGCGGCCGCTGAGCGGGCGCAGGCGACGCAGGCGCGGCTGGGCATCGGTGAGCGTGTGTAGCTCGGGTGGCTGATCGACACAGTGGGCCGGGTGTGGTTGCGTCGTTATCGGTAGGCCGTCGGGCTTGGCGAGGAGGGGCACGATGACCCGGTACGCGATCGACGAGAGCCGCGGCGAGCTGTTAGCGACGTGGGAGACCGGCTGGGGTGCGGTCGCGATCCGAGTGGCACCGCTGGCGGCCAGCCTCGAGCCGCGACAGCGGCTGGCCCTGGCGGCCGAGATGTCGGGCCTGTCCGAGGCGCTGTGGCGCTGCTACACGCACCCGGCGAGCGCCGCGGACAGCCTGGAGATCAACACGGAAGGGTGGCGGCGGGAACAGACCAGGAACGAGTTCGCGTCGGTGACGGCGAACATCGGCAAGCCGAGCTTGCCCGACAGCGACGGCATGCTGATGGTGTCCTACGACCCCGTGGAGGAGCGCGCCCACCGGGTAGGCCGGTGCCTGCACGCGGCCGCGGACGGGGATCTGACCGCTGCGGTGATCGCCGATGTGGAGGCCGAGATCGCGGCCGTAGAAGGTGCCGAACTGGGGGACCTGTCGGGTCGCTCGGCGCAGGCCGTGCAACTCACCCGGCAGGACGCCTCGCCGGTCCAGGTCGCCGCCGCCGACCGGATCCTGACCGACGACCCACTCGGCGCCGACGAGCTGTTTCTCGATCTCGATCCGACTTCGGCGTGCGTGGCGGCGGCGCACTGGCTGCAGGCGGCCGCCGACGTCGCGGCGCGGGCATCCAGCGGTGCCGCGACCGGCGTGCTAATTGAGGCCGACGACATCGAGGCGCTGCCGTACGCGACGCCCGCCGCGGTGCTGGAACTGATGGAGATCGGTCTGTCGCCGACGGACGCGGTAACGAGCCTGATCCGCGATGCCATGGCGGTCGCCGAGGGTGAAGCGCCCGACATCGATGAACTGCGCGACAAGCTTGAGGAAGCCGACGAGCAGGCCGAGCGGTACGGCGTGGATGATCCCGAGGCGGTGGGCGAGTTCACGACGATTCGGTTGACCACGCTGGACTCGGACACAGCAATTGCCCACCAACCGTATCCGCGTCGTTCGATCTCACGTGGGCATGTGGCTCCCCCTCGCCTGACGGGGGATCTCGCGGCGGGGCAGGCGCGATGGCCAGCCGTCGAAGACGGTTACGTCGTCCACGTCGAGGCGCCAGGTGTAGTTGGTGCAGACCACCGCCAGCTCATGCCCCCGCTGGAACGCCGCCAAGACGTCCATGGCGGTCGTGTCCGCGTCGTGTTCAGGGTCGAGATGCCGTAGCTGCGGAACGTGCGCAGCCAGGAACATCAGCACCTGGTCCTGGCGGACATACACGTTGCGCCGACGGTCCTGCCGCCGGACCTGGGCGCTGGTGTGCCCGTGGCGGCAGCGGTAGCCGGCACGGCCGTGTACCCAGTGCGCGGTCAACCGCCGCCCGCAGATCTGGCACAACAGCAACCCGGACAGCGCGAACTCGCGGCTGGTGCCGTCGGCGGGCTGCGGCGTGCAGTAGATCGCCTGCACCGCGACGAAATCCTCCTCGCTGACCAGCGGCGGGTGAGCGAGCTGCTCGGAGATCACCCAGTCCTGCAGGCTGTTCCGCCGCCGAGCCTCCGCCCGGCCCAAGATGTCGTCGGCGGTGTCGAGGGGCCGGAGTCGGTGCGCTGCCGGTTCCATGTCTGCCGCCCGGTATACCGCGGATTGGCCAGGATCGCAGCCACCGTCTGCCAGATCCACGCCCGCCCACTGCGATGCCGGTTCCGTTCGGCGTCCACCTGGGAGGGGCACGGCACACCGCGCTCATTCAGATCCCGGGCGATCGCGGTGATACTGCGCCCGGCCAACCGCTGTGCAAACATCCACGCAACGTGCGGCGCGGTCGCCGGATCCGGATCCAGCCGCAGCGCCCGCCGCCCCCACCGGGCATGCGCCCTGTTCGGATGCGGACCGGCGTCCACCAACCGATACCCGTACGGCGGGCGGCCACCCAGGTTGCGGCCCTGACCCTCGACCTGCGCCCGCATCGCCGCCTTCGCCCGGAACCGGGCCCGCTGCACCTCCCGCCGCGAGTGCACCCCCAACATCCGCAACAACGACACATGCAAAGCGTTAGAGAGATCGGCAGGGCCGTCCAGCTCGGGCAGCCACATCTGCACCCCGTGCGCGGCGAAGACCGGCGCCATCTGCTCGAACTGATCGCCGTAGAACGCCCGCTCGAACTCACCGACCACGACCGCTTCCCAACCGCGCTGCGGGTCAGCCAGCTGCGCAGCCGCCCACGGCCGGCGTCCCCAATCCCGGGAACGGCTATACCCGACATCGAAGAACTCCGCCACAATCACCCCCCGCCCGGCGATCAACTCCTCAGCGAAATCCCGCTGCCACCGCCCCGACGACCCAGGATCCTGCCAATCCTCGGTGGAGATCCGACCGTAGAACGCAAACCGGATACCGCCATCCACGGCCGCAGTGGACAGACGGCGGCGGGCGTGCCGACCCCGATCCCGCTGGATATACCAGCCGAGCAAGTCCGGAACCGGCCCGTCCGCCGTCGAGCGCGCACCGGCCCTCGCGGCGGCGGACTTCGAAGGCATGCCCCAATCGTCACGCTGACCCAGATTCGACACCAATGCCCCAGAAGAGTGGGTGACTGCCGGCTCGAGGACAGACCCCTCTATTGCGTGTCAAGGGGGCGTCGGTTCTTGTACCTGATCGAGGATCATGGCGTTGAACCCACCGCGACACCTGTCGGGGCGGTCCATGGAACACTGTGGACGTTCCTGCCCTGGGTCGTGCCGGCCTGGAACGGCGGCAATGACGTACGCGGCTTCGCACCAGCGGGTCCTTTGTGGACTTCGGCCGCGTCCCCGCCTGCGCAGCGTGTACGTCGTCGACCTGTTCGGGAGCCCGGCACGAGCACGCCATGCTGATCGCCCTGCCGGCGCTGCAGATCAATGCCTCTGCGAGCCGCCGTGAGTATCGTCGAGCCACTGTTCGCGGTCGATCAGCGGTTAGCTTGCGGTGCAGCTGGTGCTCACGCCTGTGTCATAGGACGCCAGCCAGCTACGGCTTACGTGCGCCCGTATCCGCTGCGCTCTATGGCGGCGAGGGCGGCCAGGACGGAGCGGCGCATCAGGAGCGCGACGAGTTCGCTGTCCCGTTGCTGGAGTGCTTCCAGGGTGAGTTCGGCGTAGTGGAGGCTTTCCGTGAGCCGTTCCGGTTGTGAGAGGGTGCGCCGCACCGACAGGGTGCGGACGAACAGGGAGTTCAGGATTCCCTTCATGGTGATGTTGCCGGCGATGTCGGCGATGACGTCGAAGAACTTGAAGTGTGTCCAGCGGTAGTTGGCGTCGTCATTGTTGGCGGCGTGTTTTTTCAGCGTGTCGACTATCGAGCTGAGGGTGGCGAGGTCGTCGTCCGATGCTTGCGTGGCGGCCAGTTGCCCGGCCATGGACAGTAGGTGGGCCCGAACGATGAATACTTCGCGAACCTGTTGCGGGCTGAACGATGCCACCCGGGGGCGGCGGCGGGCCCGCATTTCGACGAGCCCTTCCGACTCCAGCAGGGCCAGTGCTTCTCGGACCGGGGTTCTGCTGGACTGGAACCGGTTGGCCAGGTCGACGCTGTTGAGGTCCTGACCGGGACGGAGCCGGCCCTCGATGATGCCGAGGGCGACCCAGACAGCGATCTCCACGACTGCTGGCTCGCGTCGGTCCGACAGCTCCAGCAGTTGGATCAGCTCGTTGGCCGCTTCTGTCGACGGCGTGCTCTCGTCCATCGTCTGTCATCTTTCCATGAGTGGGACAAGGTGCCTTTCAGCGTTCGAGCGCCGGGCGGCGTCGATGACTCGCATCGTGGCCAGGCCCTCCTGTGCCGACACCGGTGGCGCGGCGTCCTGGCTGATCCAGGGGACGACGGCATCGTAGAAGGCTTGCCACCGCCCGCGCTCGGCGTGGACAGGGGCGGGTGGCTGCGGTCCGGTTCGGATGACCCAGTCGTGGGCGTCCGGCATCCCCACGTGTCGTCGCCGGGTGCGAGTCCTTCGGCGAGCTGTTCCTGTTGGCGGTCGGGGGTTCCCAGGGTGATCCGGGTGCCACCGGCGGTGAGCTCGAAGCGGGGGGAGTGGGCGTCGCCGACGGGTCCCATCGACAGGTGGGACAGGCTGCCGTCCGCGTGTCGCAACGCGAGGAATACGTCGTCTTCGGCGATCGCGCCGGGCCGGCGGGCGTCGAGTTCGGCGTACACATCGACGACCGGGCCGAGCAGGGTGATGGCCTGGTCGATGAGGTGTGGACCGACCTCCAGCAGGATCCCACCGCCGGTCGGATGGTTTCGCCAGCTGTCCCGGACGGTGGGCTGCCACCACTGTAGTCGCGACTCAAGGCGTGCCGGGCCGGCCCATGCCCCTTCGCCTTGCAGCCTCCTGAGGGTCAGGAAGTCGCTGTCCCATCGGCGGTTGTGGAATATCGCGAGTGGCGCGTGGCCCAGGAGCTGCTCGGCTTCGCGTAGGTCGGTGGCCATCGGCTTGTCGACCACCACGTGGGTGCCGAGATCGTGGAGCTGGTCGACGATCCGCGCCCGAGAGGCGGGAGGGACCGCCACGACGGCGACGGCGCAGCCCTTCGCCGCGGTCAGGTCGCTGCCGACCTGGGCCGCCGGAAACCGCGCCTTCGCGGCTCGCTGACGCTCCTGGTTCCTGGTCACGACGACGCTCAACGCGAATGCTGAATGGGCGCCGACCAGTGGGGCGTGCAGGCCGGCTCCGGCTCCGCCGAAGCCGATCAGCGCGACGGGCAGCGGGTGCTCAGACATTCGACAGTTCCGAGATCATGCGTTGGTGCCCCCGCAGTTGCGCGAAGGTGTCGGGCGAGCCGTCCCAGAGATGGCCCTCGTACTCGCTCATCAGGTAGCCGTCGAACCGCGTTCGCTTGAGCATCGTGAGCACCTGTCCGTAGGGGATGGACGGCTCCCGGCCGCCGTCCATGTCGAAGAACTTTCCGTGGACGATCCGGGTGAACGGCAGGACGTCTGGCAGCCAGCCGGTGTCAGACCGGTGAAACAGTCGATAGGCGCGTTGCGCGAAGGCGGTGGCGGTCGCGCTCGGCAGCGCTGGCGGCGGCAGACCGGCGGACCAGCTCTCGGCGATGTGACGCACCGCGTCGGCGGGCAAGCCGGCGGCCATCATGTGGCGTACGAATCCGGGTGGCAGCGCCCGCATCACGCAGGAGAGGTCGAGGATCAGGCCCAGGTGCGGGGATCGCATGGCGTTCAGGTGTTCGAGCAGGGCTTCCACGCCAGGGTCGGCGGACGTCTGCGCGTGCAGTTCACTGAGGACGGTCAGATCGCGCTGCTCGGCGGCCACCGCGAGGTGGTCGAGCAGCGGCCGGCGGGGTGGCACGTTGAGGCGGACGTGGGAGCAGCCGAGCGCCGCGGCGATGTCGAGTTCCGCCTCCGCCAGGGCCATGATGGCGGCGTCGTCGCGGGCGGCGACCGTGGTGCGGCCGGGGTCGAGGAACGCGTCGTAGCAGACCGGCTCCAGGCCGGTCGCGTGCAGCTCACGGGCGAACCGGTCGAGCCATCGCCGCTCCGGCGCCGGGTAGCCTTCGACCACCTGGGCGCCCAGGAGCTCGAGCCCCGTGTAGCCGCCGATGGCCGCGATCCGCTGGAGGCAGGATCGCAGCGACCGGCCCCGTCGCAGCTCGGCGCCGAGGCTGAAGGTGCACACACCGAGCGGCCACGGCGCGTGGCCGGGGTCGGACACCCGCACGGCGCCGCAGGCGACCCGCCTCGACCAGTCGCCTCCGTTGCCGCCGCTGTCCGGCAGCCGCAGGGTCAGCTCGACCGTGACGGCTGCTTCCGCGCGCGGCACGAGGCTTTCGCCGCGGACGCCGATCTGCAACGTCTCGTCGACCGACCAGTAGCGGGTCGGCATCGCGTGCAGATCGGACAAGGGCCGGTGCTGGCCGTCGAGGCGGAACAACAAATCCCGGTCGGCGACCGCCTGCCCGTCCACGAGGACCGCCGCCCGCTCGATGCAGGACACCGGCAAGGCCCGGAACCAGGGCAGGCGAAGGCGGATCGACCAGGCGATTAGGCCGTGGTCGTCATGCCGCGTCGCGGAGGCGTCGAGGGTGTACGCGTCGATCATGACTTGATACCGCCGGTGAAGCCCCGGACGAGCTGCTTCTGCGTGACGATGAAGAACACGAGCACGGGCAGGATCGAGATGACGACCCCGGCGAAGACGTAGTTCCACTGGGTGGCGAACTCGCCGACGAAACCGTAGATGGCCACGGGAAGGGTCTGGTTGTCCGTGCCGGCGAGAAACACGAGCTGGTTGAAGAAGTCGTTCCACACGAACAGCGCGGTGACCACCGCGACGGTCGCGGTGATGGGCGAGATGAGGGGAAAGACGATGCGCCAGTAGACCCGGAACGGCGCGGCACCGTCGACGAGCGCGGCTTCCTCGTACTCCCTGGGAAACGCGCGGATGAAACCCGCGTAGAGGAAGATCGCCGTCGGCAGCTCGAGCCCGGTGTAGAGGAGCACCATGCCGGCGTAGCTGCCCACGAGGCCCAGCTCGCGCAGGGCTATGAAGGCGGGTATCAGCCCGAGCTGGTACGGCATCACGATGCCGAGCACGAACGTCACGTAGAGGACGTTGTTGAGGCGGGAAGCGTGGCGGGCGATCGTGTAGGCGGCGAGCGAGCCGAGGACGACGACCACGAACACGCTGCTGAGCGTGATGATGACGCTGGAAAGTAGCCCTCGGCCCAGGTTGGCGCCGGCGCCGCTCCACGCTTCCTTGAAGTTCTCCAGCTCCGGGTGCGTGATGGGCAGTGCGAGCGAGCGCTCGGTCACCGCTTCGTTGTCCTGCAAGGACAGTGCCACGACGAGATAGAAGGGCACCCACCACAGGGCGGCGGCCAGCAGCATGAGCGCTTCTCTGGCGAACGTGCGCTTGCGGTACTTCAGTCGGCTCATGTGGGTTACCGCCGCCTCAGGATGAAGATCTGCGCCAGGGAGACGACCGCGATCACGACGGTCAGCATGAGCGCGATCGCCGCGCCGTACCCGTAGTCGCCGCTGACGAACGACTGCCGGTACACCTGCGTGGCAAGGGTTTCCGTGGCCTGCGCCGGGCCGCCGTTGGTCAGGCCGATCACCTGGTCGAAGACCCGCAGCGTCATGATCGTCGGTAGCGCCACCGCCACGACGATCGCCGGGTTGAGCAGCGGCAGCAGCACGTGGCGGAACGTCGCGAACTGTCCCGCCCCGTCGAGCTCGCTCGCCTCGATCACCTCTTCGGGAACTCCCTGGAGGCCGGAGAGGTAGATGATCATGCACAGGCCGGAGAGCTGCCAGACGAGCACGACCAGGATGGTCCAGATGGCGGTGTCCGGATCGCCGATCCACGCGTGGCGCCAACTGGAGAGCCCGACCCAGCCGAGGGTCCGGTTGAGCAGCCCGTCGTAGTCGAGGATGTAGGCCCACACGTACGAGACGGCCAGCGGCGTCATGGCGAACGGTGCGAAGAACATCGACCGGAGCAGCTGGCGTGTCCTGAGTAGACGGTTGAGGCTGAGCGCGAGCAGCATCCCGAAGACGTTCGAGAGGATGACGGCCGTGCTCGACAGCAGGAGCGTGTTCCAAACGGCCTGCCGGGCCACCTCGTCGGAGAAGAGCCGGCGGAAGTTGGCCAAGCCGACGAAGTCGGCTTGGACGCTGACGCCGTTCCAGCTGGTGAATGCGTAGTATGCGCCGACGCCGACGGCCAGGTAGCGCAGGAGGAACACCGGTATCAGGGCCGGCAGCGCCCAGAGCCTCGACAGTCGCAGGCCCGGAATCGTGCGGCGGGTCGCTTGGACGGCGCCGCCCGTGCCGGCGGGAGCTGAGTCCACGCCGACACGGCTCTCGCGCGTCATCACTTGTTCGCGGTGTTCCATGCCTGGTCCGTGTCGGCCAGTACCTGTTCGGCCGTCTTCTGGCCGGTGAACAGTCCCTGGACGCTGGTGGCCAGCTGCTGTGCGACGTTCGCGTTCGGCCATGAGAGGTAGTTGAGGGTCAGCACCTTGTCCGTTGCCATGTAGGGCTTGAGCGGGGTCAGGATGTCGGTGTAGACATCGCTGCCGTCGGGGCCGGCTCCCGGGGCGATGGTTCCGGCCGTGTTGGCGTATGCGGCGCGCTGGGCGGGTGTGCTCAGAAAGTCGATGAGCTTGCGGGCCGCGTCGCTGTTACGGGCCTTGCCGTTGACCACAAGGGCGATGCCGCTCGCGGCGGACACCCGGGTCTGCGCGGCGGTGTCGGCGGGAAACGCGAAAGAGGAGAACGTGAGGTCCGGCGCCGCGTTGCGCACCGAGTTGATCGCCTGTGCGGGCATCACGTACATCGCCGCCTTGCTGGCCGCGAACCGCTGCATGTGTACCGGCGCCTTGACGGCGGCCACGTCGGATGCGAAGCACTTCGCGTCGATCAGCTTCTTGACGTCCGACACCGTCTTCTGCCAGCCGGCGGCCGAGGCGAACGTGGTGCTGTTGGCCTTCCGCTCGGTGTTCCAGTCCGGATCCGGGCCGAACACGTTGTTGGCGGCGATGGCCTGCACCAGGATGCTCGTGTTCTGGTACGACGCCCCGGCGAGGCTGATCGGCGTGACGCCGGCCGCGCTGAGCTTGGTGCACGCGTCGGTCAGTTGGGCGAACGTGGTCGGTGCCGAGAGCCCCGCGTCGCTGAACAGCTGAGGGTTGTAGGCCACGAACAGGGGAGCCACGTCGGTCGGGTACGCGTAGACCTTTCCGTCCAATGTGACCAGAGGCTTGCTGCTGGCCGGCATCGAGCCGACCCAGGACATGTTGGTCAGGTCGGCCAGGCGGCCGCCGGCGGCCAGTGTCAGGGCGGGCAGGCCGCCGCCGGTACCAGGTGTGGTCTGTATGACGTCCGCGGCGTTGCCCGCCTGCAGCTGCGTCTGCATCAGCTGGGGGTACGAGTCATTGGGCGTGTACTGGGCATCGACCTTGATGTCCGGATGCGCCTGCTCGAAGGCTTTGAACTGCGCATCCCAAATGTCCTTCTCCTGCGTCTGGCCGGCGAAGGTGACGGTGGTGGAGCTATCCGAGGAGCCGGACGAGCAGCCGGCCAGCAGACCGGCGACCGTAACGGCCGCCAGCGCGAGGCGGGCTCCCTTCTTCTCGATCATGTCGGCGTGGGCCTCCGCTCGGGAGCTGCCCCGGCTGTCCCGGGGCGGGTCGTGGGAAGGCTGACTGTACGAGCCGCGTGGCCTTCTGTCCACACCTTGCGCTGGTCCGGATCATTTCTCCTGGCATTTTACGCCTGGCGGTTGTCAAGTGTCGACTCTATGGCCTACGGTCGGCTCCACCGATGTGACCCAGTGAGACGAGGTTCAGTTTGTTCCCAGAACGCCTGCTTGAGGCGGAGAGCTTGCGCCCGGTGCCCGGTGGCTTCACCGCCGCACTCCGGTTGACCTGGTACCGCGCGCTGCCGCTGTCCTGCATCGAACGCATCACCGTGACCATCGACGGGCAGCAGGTCGAGCAGGACGCGGTCCGCTTCAGCCTCGGCCCGGTCGGCCCGCTGCCCGTGGCCGCACTGGCTCCGCTGACCGACACCTGGTGGTACGTGCTCGACTCGGCGCTGCTGAGCGTGGAAAGCGCGGCGGCGGGCGAGCCCGGCGTCCACGAAATCAGCGTCGTGATGGGACTGCACATCCCGTACCTGCCGGTGGGCGGAAAGCCGCTGGTTAACCTCGACACCTGCGCCAAACAACTGGAGGTGGCGGCATGAAGCTCGGCACCACGCTCTACAGCATCACCCGCGACTTCCACGGCCGGCGCATCTCGTTCGAGGAGGCGGTGCGACGGGTCAGCGAGCTCGGGTTGGGGCCGGGTCTGGAGGTCGTCGGCTTCCAGAGCTTTCGGGGATGGCCGCACCTGTCGAACGAGCAGATCCACGCGTTCCGTTCGCTGATCGACGAAACCGGCCTCGTCCCGGCGTGCATGGGTGCGAACGCGGACGCCGGAATCCGGCGGGATCGGCTGCTGACGCCGCAGGAGCTCGTCCCATACATGGAAGCGCAGATCGTCGCGGCACGGCAGCTGGGCTTTCCGGTGGTGCGGGTGCAGTTCTCGGTCACCCCGGACGACATGGAACGCCTGCTACCCATCGCGGAACGCGAAGACGTCAAGCTGGGCTTGGAAATTCACGCCCACCACTCGCCCCACCATCCGATCATGGTCGCGCTGCGAGAACGGTACGAGAAGCTCGACTCACCACGCCTGGGATTCATCCCCGACTGGGGAAGCACCATGCGCCGGATGCCACCCAGCCTGCTCGAAGCCGCCCGGCGCCGCGGCCTTCCCGACGGATATCTGCGCCGCATCGAGCAGAGCTGGCTGGCGCAGCACGAGCGGGGGCCGATCCTCGACGACTCGACGCTGCCGGACATGTACCGCGCCGTGTACCAGATCCTCGAGGAGGAGGGGGTCGGGCCGGACGGTCAATCCATCGCACGCAACTCGATCGGACTGTTCGGCCACGCGAGCCCTACCGACTGGGAGATGGTGGCGCCGTGGACCGTACACATGCACGGGAAGTTCTACGACATCGACGCCTCAGGGGACGAACCCGCGGTGCCGGTGCGGGACATCCTGCGCGTGTTCCTCCGGTCCGGCTACACCGGCTACATCTCCAGCGAGTGGGAAGGCTGGCACTGGAACCTCAACGACGACCCGTGGGACATGATCAGCCGGCACCACCAGCTGCAACGGCGCACCATCGCTGCCCTGCGGGCGGAAGGGCAGGCCGGCCCGAGCGAGGCGATCGAGGATGGACACTGACGTCGATGTGCTCGTGGTCGGCAGCGGGCCGGTCGGCGCCACCTTCGCCCGGGAGCTCCACGAGGCGGCCCCGCACCTGACCATCCTGATGGTCGAGGCGGGGCCCCGGCTCACCGATGGCGTGGGTGCCAACGTCCGCAACCTCGACCTGGAGGACCGGCGCTGCGTTCAGCGACGGGCGACCGCATGGACGGGACAGACCACATCGGACACCGGCCGCGCCGACGGCCACCTCGCCAGCCGACCAGGCACGTTCCTGGTACGGACAGCGGACGTTAGCGGCGACGACCAGACCGGCATGCCCGCGGCGGCCATGTCCGCCAACGTCGGCGGGATGGCCGCCCACTGGACCTGCGCATGCCCTAGACCCGGCGGCTCAGAGCGGATCGCCTTCCTCGGCGCGGCGTTCGACAAGGCATTCGACCGTGCGATCGACCTGCTCAACGTCACCAACGCGGCCTTTCCGGCGACGGAGGCCAGCCAACGCCTGCTCCAGAAGCTGTCGACCGTGTTCGACCGCGGACGGCCACCCGACCGGCGAGTCCAGCCGATGCCACTCGCCTGCACGCCGACCGGACAGTCGCTGCCGCACTGGTCCGGTGTGGACACCATCCTGGGCCAGCAGCAGCGGCTCACTATCGTCCCCGACACCGTCTGCCGCCGCCTCCTGCACCGCGACGGCCTAGTGTACGCCGCACTGCTCGCCGGTCGACACACAGGCGAGACACACACGGTCCAGGTGCGGGCCGTGGCGGTCGCCGCCGATGCGCTTCGGACACCCCAGCTGTTGTGGGCCTCCGGCATCCGGCCACCGGCCCTCGGGAAACACCTCAACGACCAACCGCAGATCGTCAGCGCCCTCGCGCTCCGCGAGAACGGCGTCACCACGCCGCCCGGCCCGGCGCGCGAAACGGCCGACCGCCGGGACCTGCTGACCGGCGTACTCTGGATCCCTTTCCACGAGCCGGACTTCCCCTTCCACACCCAGGTCATGCAGGTCGGCACCACGCCAATCGACGTACCGGGTGCCGCTGTTCTCGACCGGCCGGTCGTGACCTGGGGCCGGTTCACCACCAAGGAGATCCGACCTGAGGACCGAGTCGAGTTCTCGGACACCGACCTCGACGACTTCGGCATGCCCAGGATGTCGATCCACTATGGACTGACCGAGCGTGACCGGGCCACCATCACCCGGGCCAAGCGAGACATGGTCGCGCAGGCCGAAGCCGTCGGCGACTTCTTCCCCGGCAGCCAGCCACGCCTGCTGCCGGCGGGCAGCTCGCTGCACTACCAAGGCACCGTACGGATGGGACAGAGCCACGACGGCGCATCCGTCTGCGACCCGCACAGCCGCGTGTGGGGGTTCCACAACCTCTACATCGGAGGCAACGGCGTCATCCCGACCGCGACAGCGTGCAACCCGACGGCCACGGCCGTGGCGTTGGCCGTCATCGCCGCCGGACACCTGACCGCAAAGCTCGAACGGTGACCCTCATGTACCAAGTCCTGTCCCTGCTGCGCGACGAAGGGCCGATGTCGCGTACCGAGCTGGCGGATCGGTTGGACCTGTCGCGACCGCGGCTGGGCGTCGAGATCGGTCGCATGACCGCGGCCGGGAAGGTCCGTCAGACCGGTCCGGCACCGTCGCACGGCGGGCGACGACCAGCCCTGATCGAGCTGGATCCACACATCCGGTTCGCCGCGATCGACCTCGGCCTGACCTCGATCGACGTCGAGATCACCGACGGCTCGCTGCGGCCGGTGGCGTCATACTCCGAGCCGGCCGACGCCGCGCGCGGGCCCAGGCCGATGCTGACGCGCGTCGACGAGATCCTCGCCTCGTTCAAGACAGACGGTGTGTACGAACGGCTCTCCGCGATCGGCATCGGGATGCCGGCGCGGGTGAGGGTGCACGGTGGCCTCCCGATCTCGCCGAGCCTTCCAGTTTGGGACCGCTATCCGCTGTGCGAATCCCTGGGCCGCCAGCACGGCTGTCCGGTCGCGGTCGACGAGGGCGTCAGGGTAATGGCGATCGGCGAGCGGCACGCCGGAGTCGAAGGCCCGGTCGACAACCAGCTCTTCGTGAAGATCGACACCGACATCGGCTGCGGCATCCACGTCGGCGGCGAGGTGTACCGCGGTCCGGACGGCCGGGCCGGCGACATCGGCCATATCCAGGTCGACCCGCACGGTCCGGTCTGCTCCTGCGGCAACACCGGTTGCCTGGCGGCGGTGCTCAGCTCCCTTACCGCCAAAGACATCGCCCGCGGCGCGGCCGAGGGCGACCTGACGTCCATCAACCTGATCCGGGAAGGCGCCCGCCGGCTGGGCACCGTACTTGCGATGCTGGTCAACTTCCTCAACCCGTCGATGATCGTGATCGGCGGCGGCGTCGCCGGCCTGGGCACCCTGATGCTCGCCGAGATCCGCGGCGCCGTGTACCGCCGGTCGTCGCCGCTGGCCACCGGCAACCTGCCGGTCGTGCTGTCCCAGCTCGGCCCACGCGCTGGGGTCGTGGGCGCCGCCGTGCTGGCAAGCGAGGTGGCCTTCGGCGCCCCCATGGTCATGCAACGACCGACGCCTTCCGGCCGGTCCGTGCCCTGGAACGTTGACGTGGTATGGGGGTGCGCTGATGCGGTTCGTTCATGACACACTGCCGCAGCGGGTCCGGTTCGCCACCGGCGAGGCCGCCACCCAGCTGGCCGAGGAGATCCGGGAGCTGGGGGCCTGCCGGGTGATGGTGATCGCCGCCAATGCGGAGCGAGGTCTGGCCGAGCGGGTCGCCGGCGGCCTGGCACGACGAGGTCGTCATGCACGTGCCGGTCGACGTGGCCGAGCGGGCCCGCGCGGCCGCCACCGCGCACGACGTCGACGCGCTGGTCCCGGTCGGCGGCGGCTCGACGACCGGGCTGGCGAAGGCGATCGCGTTGACCACGGGCCGGCCCATTGTCGCGGTGCCGACCACGTACGCCGGCTCCGAGGCGACCAATGTCTGGGGGCTGACCGACGCCGGACGCAAGACGACGGGCTCCGACGGCCGTGTCCTGCCCCGGGCGGTCGTCTACGACGCGTCGCTGACCCTCGGCCTGCCGGTGCCGATGTCGGTGGCATCCGGTCTCAACGCGTTGGCGCACTGCGTCGACTCGCTGTGGGCGCCGCGGGCCGATCCGATCAACGCCGCGCTGGCAGGGGAGGGGATCCGTGCGCTCAACGCCAGGCTGCCGGCGGTCGCCGCCGACCCCACCGGGCTTCCGGGCCGGGAGCAGACGCTGTACGGCGCATACCTCGCGGCTGTCGCGTTCGCCTCGGCGGACTCCGGGTTGCACCACAAGATCTGCCACGTCCTCGGCGGGCTCTTCGACCTGCCGCACGCGCAGACCCACGCCGTCGTGCTGCCACACGTGCTAGCGCTCAACGCCCCCGCCGCGCCGGAGGTGGAGCAGCGCATCGCCGCCGCGTTCGCCGCCCACTCCGCGAGCGAAGGACTGGCCGCGCTGCGCGCGGCGCTGGACGCCCCGATCGCCTTACGCGACTACGGGATGCCGCGGGACGGCATCGCGAGCGCCGTGGAGGCGATACTCGCCGCCACCCCACCGGACAACCCCGTGCCCGTCACACCTGACAACCTCACCGCCCTGCTGGATGCGGCCTGGGAAGGAGCCCCGTCCCGATGACTGGACAGATCAGCGCCCAACAGCGGGCCCGCGAGGACGACCTGGTCGAACGCGTCGTGCGCTCGTTCGACGCCTGCACCGACCCGCGGTTGAAGCAGCTGATGGTCGGCCTGGCGCACCACGTGCACGCCTACATCCGGGACGTCCGGCTCACCGGCGAGGAGTGGAACGCCGCCGTCGACTTCCTCGCCCGCTGCGGCCGCATCACCGACGACAAGCGGCAGGAGTTCATCCTGCTCTCCGACGTGCTCGGCGCCTCCATGCAGACCATCGCAGTCAACAACGAGGCCTATCGCGGCGCGACCGAGGCGACCGTGTTCGGACCGTTCTTTGTGGAGGGTTCGCCCGAGGTGCCGATCGGCGGCGACATCGCGCACGGCGCGGCCGGTGAGCCCTGCTGGGTCGAGGGGACCGTGACCAACACCGACGGCGAGCACCTGGCCGGTGCGCTGATCGAGGTGTGGGAGGCGGACGCGGACGGGTTCTACGACGTGCAGTACGACGACGACCGAACGGCTGCCCGCGCCCACCTGCACACCGACGAGCGGGGGAGGTACGCCTTCTGGGCGGTCACCCCCACGCCCTATCCCATCCCGCACGACGGGCCTGTCGGGCAGCTTCTCCAGGCGACCGGCCGTTTGCCGATGCGCGCCTCGCACCTGCATTTCATGGTGAAGCATCCGGGCCGGCGCACGCTCGTCACGCACATCTTCGTCGACGGCGACGAACTGCTCGGCTCGGACACGGTCTTCGGCGTCAAGGAATCGCTCGTCAAGCGCTTCGAGCGGCAGCCGGCCGGCACGGCCACCCCCGACGGCAGGGCGATCGAAGGCCCTTGGTCGACGGTGCGGTTTGACATCGTGCTCGCGCCCGCCGGGGTCTGACCCTCGTGACTACAACTCGGCTTCGGGGTCGTAGCCGTAGATCCAGCCGTTGGCCACGAGCGGGTCGTCCTTCGCGAGCGCGCCGTCCCGGGCCCGCTGCTGCGGGCCGTCGGGCAAATGGTTGACGTGCGACCGGGCGTGGCTCACCTGCTGTATCCGCGACGTCCGCGGGATCCGCAGCTCCTCGTACCGCCGCAGAGCGTCGGCCGGATCGGCCGGATCAACGGCCAGGCAGCGGGCCAGCACGGCCGCGTCCTCGATCGCCTGAGCCGCTCCCTGCGCGAAGAACGGAAACATCGGGTGCGCGGCGTCACCGAGCAGGGTGACCGTGCCGTACGTCCACCGGGGCAGCGGCGCCCGGTCCAGCAGCGCCCAGCGTCCCGGTGTGCCAGCCGATCGGATCAGGTCGACGAGGCGGGCATCCCACCCGTCGAACTCGGCGAGGAACTCCTCGACGGTCGCGGTCGCCGTCCACGACTCGACGGAATAGTCGCCCGCCGGGGCGAAGGCCACGAGGTTCACGAACTTTCCCGCGGAGATCGGGTAGTGCACCAGGTGGTGACCCGGGCCGATCCACAGCGTCTGCGCGCGCCGCCGGGCGAACGGTGGCGCCTGCTCGGCCGGGACCAGGGCGCGGAAGGCGCAGATGCCGGAGTAGGCCGCTGGCACCGCCGGGGCGAGGGCTCCGCGAATGGCCGAGTGGACGCCGTCCGCCCCGACCACCACATCGGCCTCGGCCACCTCGCCGTCGTCGAACCGCAGCACGGGCCGGTCCGCACGCGTGACCACGTCGACGCAGCGCTTGCCCAGCCGGATCGCCTCGTCCGGGACGGCGCGCCTGATGACCTCCAGCAGATCGGCGCGGTGGGCGGTGTAGGTGTGCTCGCCGTACAGACGTTCGCAGGACGATTCGAGGTCCTCGGCCGACAGCACCGTGCCGTCGCGCCACCGCCGAAACTCCCATCCGACCTCAAGGCGCACGCACCGGCTCAGCAACTCGTCCATCACGCCGAGCCGGCGAAGCAGACGGGCGGCGTTGGGCGCCACGACCACGCCGGCGCCGACCTCCTTCAGCTGCCCCGCCTGCTCGTACACCGTGACCGGGAGCCCGGCCCGGTGGAGGAACGCGGCGGCCGCAAGACCGCCGATACCGCCCCCGACGATTGCGATCATTTCCGTACTCTGGCGGGGAAACCACGGCGACGGGCGTGCGTGGCCATCCAATGAACATGTCGAAGGGATGGGACGCGGAATGCCTCGCACCGGTGAACCCGGCCGGAGTGTGAGCTCCCGCCTGCTGGAGGTGCTGTTCGCGTTCACGCCCGAGCAGCCCCATCTGAGCCTCGCCGAGATCGTGCGGAAGACGGGTCTGCCGCACGCGACGGTCCGCCGCCTGGTGGTGGAGCTTAGCAGCGCTGAGGCGTTGAGCCGGCGGGATGACGGCCGGTTCACCATCGGCTTGCGCCTGTGGCGGCTCGGCACGCTGGCGCCGCTGACCGAGTCGCTGCGGACGGCGGCGCAGCCGTTCATCGAAGACCTGTACACGGCGCTGCACCAGCACGTCCAGCTCGCGGTCCTGGAAGGCGAGCAGGCGGTCATCATCGAACGGCTGTCCGCACCGGCCGCGCTCGGCCTGGTCTCCCAGGTCGGCGGTCGGCTGCCCCTGCACTGCTCAGGAGTGGGCAAGGTGCTGCTCAGCCACGGCGGCGCGGAGCTGGTCGAGAGCGTCCTGTCCGGCCCACTACGACGCTACACGCCACAGACCACAGTGGACACCGCCGCGCTGCGGAAAGAGCTCGCCGACTGCCGACTGACCGGCACGGCGACCGTCCGCGAGGAACTGACCCCCGGCGCCGACTCCGTCGCCACACGCATCATGGACGGCCAGGGCCGGGTGGTCGCCGCGCTGTCGGTGGTCGTGCGGTCCGGCTCGGTAAGCCACCAGGCGGTGCTGCCCACCGTCATCGCCAGCGGACTCGGCCTGTCCCGCCGGCTCGGCTGGCACCCCGGCATCAAGGCCTCCTCCGTTGTTCATTGAACGAACAGGTGCGTAATCGCGGCCCAACGAGCGCTGGACACTCACGGGGCAGCCGACCCCGGGAGGAAGCGATGCCAGCAATCTCCGATCTCTTCATCGACGGCAACCGCGTCCCCGCCGAAGGCGACCGCTACGTCGAGACCGTGCAGGCACTCACCGGCGAGCCCATCGCGCGGGTCGCGGCGGCCTCCGTCGCGGACGCGGAGCGTGCCGTCGACGCCGCGGCCGGGGCGCTGGCCGAGTGGTCAGCCCTGCCGCCGGCCCGCCGCCGGCAGGTGCTCGAACGGGCCGCGGCCCTGCTGGGTGAGCGGGCCGACGAGCTGTCCGCGCTGATGGGCCGGGAGATGGGCGCCACCCGGCCGTGGTGCATGTTCAACGTCCACGTCGCGAAGGGGATGCTGGTGGAGGCCGCCGCGCAGGCGTACTCCGCCGTCGGCGAGGTGATCCCCTCGGACGTGCCCGGCCTTACCGCTCTCGGCATCCGGCAGCCCGTCGGCGTGGTTGTCGGTATCGCACCGTGGAACGCGCCACTGATCCTCGGCGTACGCGCGGTGGCCATGCCACTGGTCTACGGCAACACAGTCGTCCTCAAAGCCTCCGAGCAGACACCCTGCACACAGGCGGCGATCATCGAGATCCTGCACGAGGCCGGCGCACCGGCCGGCGCGGTCAATCTCATCACCAACGCTCCGAAAGACGCGGCCACGATCGTGGAAGCGCTCGTCGCGCACCGGCAGGTCGCCCGGGTCAACTTCACCGGCTCGACCCGCGTCGGCCGGATCATCGGCGAGCTGGCCGGCCGGCATCTGACCCGCGCCGTCCTGGAACTGGGCGGCAAGGCGCCGCTCGTCGTGCTCGCCGACGCCGACCTGGACGAGGCCGCCGCGGCCGCCAGCTTCGGCGCGTTCATGAACGCCGGCCAGATCTGCATGTCGACCGAGCGGGCGATCGTCGATCGCGCCGTCGCCGACGACTTCAGCGCACGATTGGCCGACCGGGCCGCCAAGCTCGTCGTCGGCCCACCCGACGACCCCACCTCGCAGATCGGGCCGCTCGTCCACGCCGGCGCCCGCGGCCACGTACTGGCCCTGATCGACGAGGCACGCGAGCTCGGCGCCGAGATACTCACCGGAGGCACGGCCGACGGCCTGTACGTCGCGCCGACAGTGCTGCGCGGCGTGACACCGCAGATGCGCATCCACAGCGAGGAGTCTTTCGGCCCGGTCGTCGCGATCATCGAGGTCGACGGGGCCGACGACGCCGTCCGGGCGGCGAACGACACCGACTACGGACTGGCCGCCGCCGTGTTCACCCGCGACGGCACGAACGGTCTCGACGTCGCCCGGCGGATCCGGTCCGGGATATGCCACGTCAACGGTGCGACGGTGCACGACGAACCGCGGATGCCGTTCGGCGGAGTCGGCGCGAGCGGCTGGGGACGGTTCGGCTCCCGCGCCGCGCTCGAGGAGTTCACCGAACTGCGCTGGATCACCATCCAGTCGGGCGAACGCCACTACCCGATCTGATCGGCCGCCGGAGGAAACGACAGTGATGACTGGCATGACCGTCCGGGACGCCGTCTTCCAGACGATGCGGCACTTTCGGATGACGACGATCTTCGCCAATCCCGGCTCGACGGAGATCACCTTCCTACCGGGTCTACCGGACGACATCGACTTCCGGCTCGCCCTGCACGAAGGCTCGGTCGTCGGCATGGCGACGGGATGGGCGTTGGCGATGGGAAGGCCGGCGTTCGTCAACCTGCACACCACGGCCGGGCTGGCCAACGCCGCGGCGGCGCTCGCCTCCGCCCGTACGAACCGAGCGCCGCTGGTCGTCGTGGTCGGCCAGCAGGATCGGCGGCACCTCGCACACGAGCCGTTTCTGGCCGGCCGGCTCGACGGTCTCGTCGGCGACTATCCAGTGTGGACCGGGCAGCCGGCGCGCGCGGAAGACGTCCCCGCGGCGATCGCCCGCGCGCACCACGAGGCGGTAACCGGCGCCGGACCGGCGATCGTCGTGGTGCCGATGGACGACTGGAGCAAGCCCGCAGCGGCCGAACGCGGCGCCGCACCGCTGGAGGTGCGGTGGGGGAGCGCCGCCTTGACAGACCGCGTCGATGAGTTGTCCACTGTGGTCGACCAGGCGCGCCGGCCCGCCATCATTGCCGGCGCGGGAGCCGACGATCAGGCCACCTGGAGTGCTCTGGTGGATCTGGCGGAACGGTTGGGAGCGCCGGTCTGGCAAGAGGCGTTCGGTGCTCGCGCGGGCTTCCCACAGGACCATCCGGCGTTCGCCGGTCATCTCCCGCCAGGGCGCTCCGCGGTGCGTGACGTGCTCGGCGGACACGACGTGGTGCTCGTCATCGGCGCACCCGCGCTGCGGCAGTATCCATTCGAGCACGGAGACCTCATCCCGGCCGGCACGACGGTGCTACAGGTGACGCAGTACCCGGATGAGGCGCACAACAGCGTGGCCGACGTCGCGGTGATCGCTGACCCCGCCGAGACCTGCCGGCAGCTCGCCGTGCGCGTCCGCTCACGCGGGGTTGCCGCAGCGGGCCGACCCGCGCTCGCGGCGGCACCGCCCCGGCGACCGGTGAACCCCTGCGACCCGCACATGTCTTCGACCTGCTCGCTGCCGGGCTGCCAGCCGACACGATCCTCGTCGAGGAGTCGCCCTCCAGCCGTCCCGAACTCCACCGCCGTGTTCCCGCCCGGACTCCGTTGGGCTTCGTCAGCGCCGCCGCCGGCGGACTCGGCTTCGGCCTTCCGGCCGCGATCGGGCTCAAGATGGGCCAGCCAGCCCGCCCGGTGATCGCGGTCCTCGGTGACGGATCCTCCCTCTACGGCATCCAAGGACTGTGGAGCGCGGCGCACTATCAGGTCGGCGCCCTGTTCATCGTCATGGCCAACGGCGGCTACGCCATCATGGACCGGCTCGCCGAGCGATCCGGGCTGGGCAAGGCACCATGGCCGTCGTTCACGGAGGTGCGTGTATCGGAGGTCGCCCGAGGACTCGGCTGTCCGGCGATCCGGGTCGACACGTACGAGAAGCTCGTCGAGGTCCTCGGGAGGTCCTACCCGGACTCGCCGGACGCACCAGCCCCCTGCTGATCGACATAGCGGTCGCACCGGACCGCTCCTATGGCTGACGCGTGACGGCGACCATCTGCGCCACGACGGACCAGGCGGTGTCGGGTGTCGAGGACGGCTCGACGATCCTCGTCGGCGGCTTCGGAGCGGCAGGCATGCCGGCGCAGCTCATCGACGCGCTGATCCGCCAAGGCGCCACCGACCTCACGATCGTCTCGAACAACGCCGGCAACGGCGACACCGGCCTGGCCGCCCTCCTCGCCGCCAAACGCGTACGCAGGATCGTCTGCTCCTTTCCGCGGCAGCCTGACTCGTGGGTGTTCGACGGCCTGTACCGCGCAGGAGAGATCGAGCTGGAACTCGTGCCACAGGGCGCAACCTGGCCGAGCGGATCCGCGCGGCCGGCGCCGGCATCGGTGTCTTCTTCACACCCACCGGTGCAGGCACTCCCTTGGCGGCGGGCAAGGAGACGCGGGAAATCGACGGCCGCACCCACGTTCTGGAGTACCCCATCAAGGGGGACGTCGCGCTCATCGGCGCCCACCTGGCCGACCGCATGGGCAACCTCGTCTACCGCAAGACAGCCCGCAACTTCGGCCCCGTGATGGCCACGGCGGCGACGGTCGTCGTCGCCCAGGTCTCGCACGTGGTCGCGGTGGGAGACCTCGACCCGAGGTGATCGTGACCCCCAGCATCTACGTCAACCGGGTGGTGGCGGTATGACCGCGATAGCCGCTGGTGGCGCCTCACGGGGCAAGCATGAGCTCGCTGCGGCGATCGCCGCGGACATACCCCGCGGCGCCTACGTCAACCTCGGCATCGGCCTACCGACACTGGTGGCCGACCATGTGGCCACCGACGCGAACGTCGTCCTGCACACCGAGAACGGCATGCTCCACATGGGACCGGCCGCCGAAGGCAGCCACGTCGACCCCTGATCAACGCGGGCAAAGCTCCGATCAGCGAACTGCCGGGCGCGTCGTACTTCCCCACGCCGACAGCTTCGCCATGATCCGGGGCGGTCACCTCGACGTGTGCGTGCTCGGCGCGTTCCAGGTATCGGCGGCCGGCGACGTCGCCAACTGGCACACCGGCAACCCGGACGCGATCCCGGCAGTCGGCGGCGCGATGGATCTCGCCATCGGCGCCAAACAGGTCTGGGTCATGATGACGCTGTTCGCCAACGACGGCAGCCCCAAGCTCGTGCCGACGTGTACCTACCCCTCACTGGCGTGGGCTCGGTGACCCGGGTCTACACCGACCTGGCCACCTTCGACATCGCTCCCGACGGGGTGTACGTGCGGGACCTGCACGGCGTCTCATTCGACCAACTGGCACAACAGCTGGCCGTCCCCCTCCACACATCCGGCCGCTGACCACGCCGGATTGGCCCGGCTGTCGTGGCGACGGCCCGATCTACCCCCGAACCCGCGGATCCAACTGTGCGGGACTGACAGCGCCGGTCACCTCGCCGAACCCAATGCTTACACCGTTCCGCGCCGGGGCTCGGGCCGCGATCGCGACGTGGTCGCCGTCCTGAAGGAATGTGCGTGTGGTGCCATCGGCAAGGTCGAAGGGCTCGGCGCCGTTCCAGCTGAGTTCGATGAAGGAGCCACGTTGGGTGCGATCGGGACCTGAGATGGTTCCGGAGGCGAACAGGTCCCCGGTTCGCAGCGACGCGCCGTTGACGGTCATGTGGGCGAGCATCTGGGCCGGTGTCCAGTACATGGCGCGGTACGGCGGTCGGGACACGACATGCCCGTTGAGCCGAACCTCCAGCTCGATGTCGAGGCCCCAGACGTCCGGGTCGCGCAGGTACGGCAGCGGCTGTGGCTGCTGGGGCGGCGGCGTCACCATCGCGGCGTCCAGGGCATCAAGCGGAATTACCCAGGGCGATACCGATGTGGCGAAGCTTTTGCCGAGGAACGGCCCTAGCGGGACATACTCCCAGGCCTGCATATCGCGCGCGCTCCAGTCGTTTACCAGTACGACGCCGAACACGTGATCGCGGAACCGGTCGATCGGCACTGGCTTGCCTAGTTCGCTGGGCATGCCGACGACGAAACCGAGTTCGGCTTCGATGTCCAACCGTTCGCTGGGGCCGAAGGCGGGCGCGGCCTCCAATGTCCGTTTGCATTGCCCGCAGGGACGCGTGACGGGGGTGCCGGATGCGACGACGGTGCCGGCCCGACCGTGGTAGCCGATCGGCAGCCAGCGCCAGTTCGGCGTCAGCGGCTCCTGATCGGGACGGAAGATCCGGCCCAGATTGGTGGCGTGGTCAACCGATGCGTAGAAGTCCACATAGTCCGCGACCTCGAACGGCATATGCATGGTGACCGACGCCTGCGGCAGGAGATGGGGCTGCACGACCGGCCGGTGCGCCGGGTCGGTGAGCAGATCGGTCACGTGGTTCCGGATTTGCTGCCAGCGGCGCCGGCCTTGGCCGAGGAACCGGTTGAGCGTGGGCTCGGCGAAGACCGGTTCGTCGAGTACCGGCGCCAGATCCAGGATGTGGTCGCCGATGGCGACGCCCACCCGCGGTGCGCGGCCGTCGGCGGAGAACACACCGTAGGGCAGGTTCTCGACCGGAAAGTCGGAGCCTGGTGGGACCGACGCCCACGTCATGCGAGCCTCGATTCGAGGAGTCCGAGGCCAGCGAGGTCATCGACGGGCTCGGATGTGCTGCACGATCCGTATGCGACGAAGAGTTGCCGGGCTCGTGTCGCGGTATGGTCGGGAACGCCGCGCGCCCGTGCCGCCAGCGTCGGGCCGTCGTCGATGAGCAGCGCGGCCTCAACCTCCTTCGGGTCGGCGCCTTCCACCGCGTGGCAGACCGCCACCAGTAGGTTGAGGAACCCGTGGTGCTTGAATCCGGTGACCGGATCCTGGTAACGCACCGCGTGGTGCAGTCCGGCGGTTGCTTTGAACGGCACAGCGAGTCCTACCGCGGCGAGGAGGAATCCGGCTAGTTGCGCGGCGGTGGGGAAGGCGGCCGCTGTCGTGCCGCCGCAGCGGATCTTTGCCCCGAAGCCCCGGTCGGCGCATGCGGCAAGCGTGTCCGGAACCGCCGGGGAAGCTGGGGCTAACTCGAGGTAGGTGGATGCGTCGGTTGAACCAAGGGGTGCGCGCGCCGCGTCAACCGCATGCGCCGGCCGATCTTTGCCCGGCAGGCGCAGTTCCACCGTTTCCAGTTCGAGCCGGGTATCGTGTGCCACCGCGTCGAGGACGTGTGGTAGGTCGCTCAGCTCGACGTCGACGATGAGCCCGAGCCGCCACGGCTCCTGCGGGCGGAGGCGGTCACGCAGGTTGGACACCGCGCTCGCTGGGCACAGGAACCGGTGCGTCAACACCGGTTCTCCGGCTTTCCCGTCGGCTCGATGCCGGTTCATCGCGGCCAGCATCGGTAGCTGCATTGGAGGAAACAGCCCTGCGTCGTCGACAAGCGCTGCAAACAAGCCGCCGCGGGTCGTCACTGCGTCGGCTCCGCGGGAGCGCGTCCTGACCAGCTCCAGGCATACGAGGTGTCCTCGCAGGCGAAGGCCGGCTCGCACAGTTCCAGTGGTCGAAATGTATCGATCATGATGGCGTACTCGGTGGTGCCCTCTTCGCCGATGCTGGCTTCTACCGAACCTGGCTGGGGACCGTGGATGAACCCGGCGGGGTGAAGGGTGACGGAGCCCATCTCGATGCCGGCGCCCTTGCGGGACATGAAGTCGCCGCCGACATAGAACAGGATCTCGTCGCTGTCCACGTTGGCGTGGTTATACGGGGCCGGGATCGCCTGCGGGTGGTAGTCGAACTTGCGGGGAACGAACGCGCATATCACCGCACCCGGCAGCTCGAAGGCCTGGTGCACCGGCGGCGGCTGGTGGATGCGCCCGGTGATCGGCTCGAAGTCGGCGATGTTGAACGCGTACGGGTAGTTGTTTCCGTCCCACCCGACGACGTCGAAGGGGTGCGTGGCGTAGGTGAACACCGTCCAGCCGTGCCGGTGCTGCACGTATACCTCCACGTCGGTACCCTCCACGAGGTGCGACTGGGTCGGGGCGCGCAGGTCCCGCTCGCAGTAGGGGGCGTGCTCCAGGAACTGCCCGTGCCGGGACAGATATCGCTTCGGCGGGTTGATGTGTCCGCCGCCGGCGGCCTCAACCACCAGCGTCCGCAGCGGCTCACCCGCTGTCGGCACCCACCGGTGGGTCGCCGACGCCGGGATCAGCACGTGGTCGCCCGGCCCGACGTTGATCGACCGAGCTGGATCCGCACGTCCTGGGCGGCCTCCGAAGATCGTCTCCAGAGTGGCCGCGCCCGATTCGATGTAGACACACTCGTCGCCAATGGCGTTGCGGTACAACGGCGAGGGCCGGTCGGCGGCCGCGTACGAGATGCGGAGGTCGGAGTTGGCCAACAGGTGCCGGCGGCCGAGCACCGGGTCGGTATTGCGGCCGTCCAGCTTGTGCGTTTTGAAATGCCGGGGCTTCAGCGGCTTGTTCCCGCTCCGCGGCCAGGCCGGACCGTCGAAGGCGACGCTGTCGACGATGGCCGTGGGCGGGTTGAGGTGGTACAGGAGGGCGGAGTCGTCGGAGAACCCCTCCTCTCCATCAGCTCCTCGTGGTACAGGGCTCCGTCCGGACGCCGGAACTGGGTGTGTCGCTTGCGGGGGATGTCGCCGACGGTGCGGTAGTGCGGCATGTGTCTCTCCTCGTGGACCTGGCTGAACTCAGGTGCGGATGGTCACGGGGCTGCCCAGGCATCGCTTGACCGCAGCGTGGAGGATGTCGGGCGTCGCGACTACGGCGGCTGCGATGTGGGCGTCGGGGCGAATGAGCCAGACCTCGCCCGGCTTCGCCTCGATCACGTCGGCGAGCGTGCCGTCGTCGATGTCGGCCAGCGGCAGCACGCGAAATGGCGCCGACGTGGCGGCGCCGATCACCGCAGACACCTCCGAGACGTCCACGCCGTTAGTGGTCAGCGCCAGTAGGCCGTCCCGGGCTATCTCGCGGGTACGGGAGATCCGCGCTGATCCCGGGATCCGGATGGGCACGTCGGGGAGGATGACCCCAGGCGCGATCGCCGGCGCCTGGCCGCGTGGCGGCCGCCCCGGAAACCGCCGTTCCGGGTTGGGGGTGGTCAACGGCGAGTCGACGTACCAGAACGGCTCGGCGAGCCGGCCGGAGTCGACAAGTGCGCGGGCGGACGGATCGTCGACCGCCCGCTCGAGCACGTTGCGCCGGTACGACCACGACTCGGTGCTCTGTGGGACGAGGAAGTCCATCGTGTCGCTGGTGACGTTGATGTTTTCGATCGCGGCGGCGAGCCGCTCGTCGTGGTAGCTCTCCAGTAGTCCGTCATCGGCCCAGCCGTTGAGCACAAAGGCGATTTTCCAGGCCGCGTTTTCGGCGTCCTGCACACCGGAGTTCAGCCCGCGGGCGCCGAACGGCGACACCAGGTGCGCGCAGTCGCCGGCCACGAGGACCCGCTCGATTCGCATCCGGTCGACGTGCCGGGCGTGGAACCGGTACACCGAGTGCCACACGAGCTGATAGTCGCGGTCTCCGATGACGTGCCGGATCCGGCGATCGAGGCCCCCGTTGGTCTCCTCGCGGGCCAGGTCGAAGTCGGGCGGCACCTGCCAGTCGATCCGAAACACCGAATCAGGGCACGGGTGGATCAGCACCTGCCGGCCCGGGTTCCACTCCGGGTCGAAGTAGAACCGGCGCTCCCGCTCCCAGCCCGGAAGCTCGGTGCGGATGTCGCAGATGAGGAAGTGGTCCTCGAAGGTACGGCCGGGGAACCGCAGGCCGAGCGCGGCGCGTAACGGGTCGCTGCGGGGGCCGCCACAGGCCACCACGAACGGCGCCCGGATGGTCTGCACCCCGTCCGGTGCCTGACAGGTGAGCGTCACGCCCGCGTCGTGTTGCGAGACACCGGTGACCTCCGTTGCCCACCGCGACTTGATCAGCGGCTCGGCGGCGATCCGCTCGTCGAGGATCTCCTCGGTTCGGCTCTGCGAGATGTTGACGAAAGGCGGGAAGGTCGACCGTCCCGGGTCGCGAAACTCCAGACAGAACAGCTCATGGTTCCTGTAGAAGGTGCGGGCGCGGGTCCAGGTGAGGCCCTCGGCGGCGATGTGGCGCCCCGCCCCGACGGACTCCCAGACGTCGAGGACGTCACGCTGCTGAACGATGGCCTTGGAGCCGACCGCCGACCGGGCCGGCCGGACATCGAGCAGCACGACCGGGATCCCCCAACGGGCGAGCAACAACGCCGTTGTCTGGCCGACCGGTCCATTCCCGATGACGGCCACTGCCTCACCGGCGTATCCGCCGGCCTTCTCTGCCATGCCCGTCACCCCTGCAGCTGGTCCCAGACCTCGCGGTCGCGCTGCGCGGTCCAGATCCGCGGCCAGTCGATTCCGTCGAGCTCGTCCCACAGACGCTGCACGTCGAACGGCAGGCAGTGCTCGAAGATCGGCCACTTGCCGTACTTCGGTGCGAGGGCTTCATGGGTCGCGGTGAAGGCGTCCTTCAGCGTGCCACCGCTGCCGTGGACGTCACCGACGATCCGGCGCATCACCAGCAGGAAGTCACGGGTCTGCTCGATCGCCGCGTCGACCGTGTCCCGCCCGCGGGCCACATCGCCCCGACCACCGACGAGGGCATCGGCGCCGAACGCCTTGACCCGGTCGAGCGTGCCGGTCGACCAGTCGGCGTGGAACGCGTCCCCCGTGTAGAGCGCGGCGTGCGCCTCCACCAGATCGCCGGCGAACAACACCCCTGGGACGGCAGCCAGGCGACCAGGTCGCCGGCGGTGTGGCCGCGCCCGCAGTGCTGCAACACCAGCTCGCCGCGGTTGCCGCCGAGGTCGATGGTCAACCGGTCGGAGAAGGTGAGGTCGGGCCAGGTCAGCCCCGGAATGGTGTCGGCGCCCTTGAACAACCGCGGCATGCGGGCTGCCTCGGAGTCCCAATCCTCCTTGCCCCGCTCGGCGATCAGCCTGCGCGTCGCCTCATGTGCGATGATCACGTCGGCGTCGAAGGCGGCCGCGCCCAGCACCCGCACCGCGTGGTAGTGCGACAGCACCAGGTACTTGACCGGCTTGTCGGTGTGCTCCCGCAATTTGTCCAGCCATTGCCGGGCCATCACCGGGGTGGCCCTGGCCTCGAACGCGACGACGAACTCTTCGCCCTCGATGGCGCCGACGTTGGGGTCGCCCTCCGCGGTCAGCGCATAGACGCCGTCGGCCAACACCTCCAGCGTTTCGGTCTTCACGCCGGTGTCGGCGGCAGAAGCGAACGGCTTCGCATTCATCGCGATGCGCCTCCTGATCAAGGATCTATTAGATGTCATCCGTTGTGTTAAGAGAGCCGCTCGATGACCATGGCCATGCCTTGCCCTCCGCCCACGCACATCGTCTCGAGGCCGAACTGGCCGTCCCGCTCCTGGAGGGCGTGGATGAGTGTGGTCGCGATGCGAACTCCGGTCATCCCGAAGGGATGCCCGAGGGCGATCGCGCCCCCGTACACGTTGAGCCGCTCCTCGTCGATGCCGAGTCGGCGCGCCGACGGGACGACCTGAGCCGCGAACGCCTCGTTCATCTCCACGAGATCGACGTCTGCGATTGACAAGCCGGCTCTGTCGAGAGCCCGCCTCGTCGCCTCTATCGGGCCCAGCCCCATGATCTCCGGCGATAGGGCGGACTGCCCGGTGCTGATGATCCGGGCGAGTGGCGTGATGCCGAGCTGCGCGGCCTTCGTGTCCGACATGACAATGACCGCCGCCGCGCCGTCGCTCACGGGGCACGCGTTGCCGGCCGTCACCGTCCCGTTCGCGCGGAACGCGGGCTTGAGCTGCGCGACCGATTTCAGGGTCACACCCGGCCGCGGGCTGTCGTCGCGGCAGACCACGGTGCCGTCCGGCAGCCTGACGGGTGTGAGGTCGCGCTCCCAGAACCCGTCGGCGATGCCCTTCTCGGCCCGGTTCTGGCTCCGGACAGCGAACTCGTCCTGTGCCTCCCGGCTGACGCCTTCGAGCTCGGCCACGTTCTCCGCAGTCTGGCCCATGGCCATGTAGATGTCCGGCAGTTCGCCGCTGTCCCGCGGGTCGGACCAAGCCCGGACCCCGGCCGCTAGCTGCCCGGTTCGCGCCTTCGCCGCGATGAAGGCCGGGTTGTCGGTATCTGGGTGGCTGTCGGCGTTGCCCTTGACGTATCGGCTCACCGCCTCCACGCCCGCGGCGACGAAGACGTCGCCCTCACCGGATTTGATCGCGTGGAACGCCATCCGGATCGCCTGCAGGCCTGACGCGCAGAAGCGGTTGACGGTGGTCCCCGACAGATGGTCCATCCCGGCGAGTACGGCAACGACCCGGGCGAGGTTGAACCCGGCCTCACCCCCCGGCTGGGCGCAGCCGACCATCAGGTCGTCGATGTCGCGTCGGTCGAGTTGGGGCACCTTGGCCAGTGCCGCTCGCAGCATCTGGACGGCGAGGTCGTCCGGCCGCATCTGGATCAGCGACCCCTTGTGGGCGCGGCCGATGGGTGAGCGGGCGGTCGCGACGATGACGGCCTCGGGCATGGCATCTCCTGGGGTTGGGCTTGCAGAGGGTTTCAGGAGGCCGGCACGAGGCCGGCGACCCGTAGCGGCCGCAGCTCCACGAAGTCGGCGGCGTCGGGCGCGCCCGCGACGGTCATGTCGAGCTCCTCGCGCAGTCTCGTCAACGCCTTGAGGCCGTCATCGGACGGCACCAAGCTGGTTGGCGCGGTCGCCAGTGCGGAGGCGACGGTGGAGGGCCCGAAACCCGCGGACCCGAGCTCGCGTGCGACCTCGTCCCTCGGCGCCTCGCGCAGCCAACGCCGTGCCGCGTCCAGCGCGTGCAGATAGGCCGCCACCTCGTCGAGGCGCGCCTCGAGCCTCGACCGGCTGGCCACCACGCCGAGGCCCGGATACGACGGCGTCAACTGATGGACACGAATGGCCACGGTCATCCCGCGCCCGCGACCGAGTTCGTCCAATGGCGGAGCAAGCAGCGAGGCGTCGACGGTCCCCTGGGTGAGCGCCTCGAACCGCTCGCGCACCCCGCCGACCTCGACCACCTCGTACTGCGCTGGCACGCGGCCCAGGCGGGACATCATCGCGTACGCCACGATCGCGAAACCGTTGGCAGGGGCGTCCACCGCCAGTCGGACGGGGTCGAGGTCGTCAAGCGAGGGCAAGCCCGGCCGGAGCATCAGCGCCAGATCTGTCGTCGTCTCGATCTGGGCCACCAGCGCGATGTCGGAACCGGCCGCGTTCCAGGCGAATAGGTTGTCGGTGGCCGTGATCGCCAGATCGACCCGGCCGTCGTCGAGATCCTGCTGCTGCGCGTGAGAGGAGGCGACGATCGCGGTGGTCACATCGATCCCGGCGGCCGTGAACAGGGCGCGGCGGCGGGCCACCTCCACGACTGCGGGGATAAGGAACACCGCCTGGCGCACGTTCAACACCGCACCTTCCTCGTGAAGCGGGCGGCGCCCCTACGAAGGCTCCGGGGATTGTGCAACGTCGCCGCTGGTCCTTATAGTAGAGCGGTCCAATACGATACGTCTAGTATAGGACCGGCTGAATCGGAGTTCAGGTGACCCGAAACTATGAAGTGGTTGTCATCGGGGGTGGGCCGGTCGGCACGGTGGCCCTGGCCCTGCTCGGCCACGCCGGCATCCACGCGGTCGGGATCGAGCGCGACGTGGACCTGTGGTCGCAGGCCCGTGCCGTACATTTCGACGGCGAAACCATGCGCGCCCTGCAGGGCATCGGCATCGGTGATCAGGTGCTCGCCCGGTGCCGGCCGATGACCAACGTGCGGATGGAGAACGAGGCCGGCGAGACGCTGATGGCACAGCCGACCGGTCAGCGCGGTCCGCAGGCATGGCATGACGACGTGATGTTCCACCAGCCGGAGGTGGACGCGCTGCTGCGCGCCGAGGTGGAGCGGCTGCCCGGCGTCGAGCTGCGACTGGGCACCACCCTGGTGGGGCTCGAGCAGGACGACCGGCGTGCGCACTGCCGTGTGCAGAACGCCGACGGCACCTCGGAGGTGCTCGCCGCGCGGTGGGTCATCGGATGCGACGGCGCGTGGTCGACGGTGCGTGGTCTGCTCGGTATCCCCTCGAGAGCCTGGGCACGGATGATCCGTGGCTGGTCGTCGACGGTTGTCTGCGCGACAGCCCCGGGATCCCCGGCGACATGGTCTTCCTCGGCCACTACACGCGCCCTGCCCTGTGGGTGAGGCTTACCGGTGACCGGGTTCGCATGGAGTTCAAGATCATGCCGGGCGACGACCGCAAGGAGATCGTGACGCCGGCGGCGATCGCACGGATCAGCCGCGGCGTGCTGACCCCGGAGAACTTCACCCCGGACCGGACGGCGGTCTACACCTTCCGCGCCCTCGTGGCCGAGCGATGGCGGGTCGGCAATGTCTTCCTCGCCGGGGACGCCAGCCACCAGGCGCCGCCGCTGTTCGGGCAGGGGCTGTGCGCCGGACTGCGAGACGTGGTCAATCTCGCCTGGAAGCTGCGGCTGGTAGCCACCGGCCGGGCGAGCGAGGACCTGCTCGACACCTACGAGAGCGAACGCCGCCCGCACGCCCGGTACTGGGTGGAGCGGGCGGCGACGATGGCCGGCCTCATACAGACCACCGACCCGGATACGGCCGCCGGCCGCGACGCCCACCTGCGCGCCAACCCGGCGGCCGCCGCGCCGCCGCCGGCACCCCCGCTCGGCCCTGGGCTGCACACTGGCGCCCGGGATGAGCGCGCAGGGCGCCTCTCGATACAACCCGTGCTCGCGGACGGGCAGCGCCTCGACGACCTGGTCGGCGTCCGCTTCCTGTTGGCGACCTCTCCGCAGCTGCTCGACGGGCTGGCACCCGACACGCGAGCCGCCGTCGAGGCCGACCCGGAGACCGTGGTCCTCACCGCGCCGAAACAGGTCGGCCAGCTGCTCGCCTCGGTCGAGGCCCCAGCCGTCGTGGTCCGTCCGGACCGTTACATCCTCGGCGTGGCGGACACGGCGGCCGACCTGGAGTCGCTGCTTCGGCTCCTGCCCATGACGTCGCCGCGAGGCGACGCGGCGGCCGTCCCCGTTCCACCGAGCCGGTAGTCCAAGGAGTTCCCGTGTCCGAACGTCCCATCACTCACCTGCGTCACGTCGACATCGCCGTCCCGGACTATGACAAGCAGGTCGCCTTCTACTCCCAGAAGTGGGGCCTGGCCGAGGTCGGCCGCGACAGTGGGGTGACGTACTTCGCCGCCGTCGGTTCCCCTGAGCAGTACATCGTGCGGGTCCGCCGCGCGCCGGAGAAGCGCCTGGACCTGGTCGCCTTCGGCGCAGCCGACCGGCAGGCGGTCGACGGCCTCGCCGCCCGCCTGGCGAGCGACGGTGTCCGGCTGGTCAATGAGCCCGGAAGCCTGCAGACTCCGGGCGGCGGCTACGGCTTCCGCTTCTTCGACGTCGAAGGACGCACCATCGAGGTCTCGACCGAGGTCGAGGACCGGGCACACCGCAGGGTCGAGGAGAGGGAGGATGTCCCCGTGCGCCTGTCGCACGTCGTCCTCAACTCGCCGGAACCGGAGAAGATGCTGGCCTGGTACGACAAGCACCTCAGCTTCCGGCTCTCCGACACCCTCGTTCACCCGCACCTCGGCGGGCTGATGTGGTTCATGCGGTGCAATCCGCAGCACCACAGCCTGGCCGTCGCCCGATGCCCGCACCCGGCTCTGCACCACATCTCGTTCGAGCTGCGTGGCATCGACGAGTACATGCGGGGCAGCGGACGCCTGATGCGGGACGGAATCCCGAAGATCTGGGGCCCGGGACGTCACCTCGCCGGCGACAACACGTTCACGTACTTCCACGACCCCAACGGCAACACGATGGAGTACACCACCGCACTCGAGGTCATCGACGAGGACACCTGGCACCCCAGTCTCCACGACACCAGCCGGCCCGAGGTCGCGGACCAATGGGGCACCGCCAACCCTATGAACGAGTTCGTCAGCAAGCAGATGTTCAACGACCCGGACAAGGGACTCTTCGCCGCTCCACCGGTCTAACCACGCGCGTCACGCCGGATTGCGACCGATGAAGAACTCGCGGAAAGGGTCCATGCTCGGCTCGAGCCGGGCGTCGACGAGGCACTTGCGCAGCGCGGCCATCTGGTTGTCCTGCAGGCGCATGGTTGGTTGACGGAGCGGGCCGCCGTTGTACCCCTGGAGCCAGCCCTGGAACTTCCATGCCTGGCGGTTGAGGACGGACCCGCCGTGCAGCCCCGGGAAGAGGGCGGCCTTGACCTTGCGGGCCGGGTGCAGCTGCCAGTAGATCTCGGTCGCGTCGTCGAACTTTCCGTCCCGGAGCAACCGCATGACGCGCGGGATCATCGGGCCGTAGAACTCGTGGTCGCTGGTAGCCGAGAGCTGGATGGGCATCACCTGCGACAACGGAATCAGGTCGCCCTCGATCGGCACCGAGATGACGACCTCGTTCCCGAAGAGCCGGTTGCATTCCACGGCGCTCTGGATATTGGGGTAGCCGCCTTCGGCCTTGATGACCGCGACGTTGGGTATGTCGTCGATCAGTCGACGGATCAGCCGGGTCGGGATGTCGGAGGGGTGGATGCGAGCACTGAAGTTCCAGATCGTCATCGGGAAGAGGATGATCCCGAGGCTCGTTGCGTCGCAGACGGCCTTCGTGTACCCGTAGACCTCCGGCTCGGACTCCGGGTAGAAGTTCGGCGGATAGGCGAGCAACACCAGGTCCGCCCCCGCCTCCTCGGCGCCACGGACCGCTTCGAGGTTCTGCTCCAGGTCGTTCCAGCTCGCGTGATGGACGACGTAGAAGTCCTCACCCGCCTCCTCCTTGCAGATCCGTAGGAACTCCAGGTACTCGGGCAGGCTGATGCTGACCTCCGACACGCCGAGGGTGCCGATGAAGCCGTGCTTTTTGGCGAGGCGGATGTCGTGGCGGATGGCCCTCTCGTTCATGCCCCGCAGGTCGTTGGTGAACGAGGGGATGGTGCAGTTAACGGCCCCGACGAGCTTCTCGCGCGCCCACTCACGGGCCTCGGCGCGGCTATACGCGGACATTCCAGTTCCTTTCGATGTCAGATGAGAGCGCCTTCCCAGGACAGGTACTTCATCTCCAGGTATTCGTCGATGCCGTAGACGGAGCCCTCGCGTCCGAGGCCGGACTGCTTGACGCCGCCGAAGGGGGCGACCTCGTTGGAGATCAGCCCGGAGTTGATGCCGACCATGCCGGCCTCGATCGCGGCGGCGACCCGCCAGATCCGCTGGGCGTCGCGGCTGAACAGGTACGCCGCGAGCCCGTACTCGGTGTCGTTGGCCATGCGGATCGCGTCTGCCTCGTCCTCGAAGCGGATGAGCGGGGCGATCGGCCCGAAAGTCTCCTCCCGGGTGATCAACATCTCGGGGGTGACGTCGGCGAGCACCGTGGGTTGGAAGAAGAGCCCGCCCCGCTCGTGGCGCGACCCGCCGCACAGAACACGCGCGCCGCGTTCGATGGCATCGGTGACGTGCCCTTCGGCCTTGGCGACGGCACTGCTGTCGATGAGCGGTCCCTGTGCCACGCCGGGGTCGAACCCGTCGCCGACAGACAACTCGCTGACGCGCTTGGCCAGCTCATCGGCGAAGCGGACGTAGATGCCGGTCTGGACGTACACCCGGTTGGCGGCGATGCACGACTGGCCGGTGTTGCGGTACTTGGCCGCGAGGACGCCGGAGACAGCCACGTCCAGGTCGGCATCGTCGAACACCAGGACGGGCGCGTTCCCCCGAGCTCCATGGAGACCTTCTTCACCGTCTGGGCCGATTGGGCGAGCAGGAGGCGGCCGACCTCGGTCGAGCCGGTGAAGCTCACCTTGCCTACGGCAGGGTTGCCCGTCAGCTCTGGGCCGATCTCGCGCGCATTGCCCAGGACCACGTTCAAGACGCCGGCTGGAACACCAGCGCGCGTGGCGAGCTCGGCAAGTGCGAGCGCGGTTAGCGGCGTCTGCTCGGCAGGCTTGACCACCATGGTGCAGCCGGCGGCCAGTGCTGGAGCGGCCTTGCGCGTGATCATGGCGGCGGGGAAGTTCCATGGTGTGATGGCGACACAGACGCCGACGGGCTCCTTGAGCACGAGGATGCGCCGGGACGGATCGGGTGCGGGGAAGATGTCGCCGCGCACGCGCTTGGCTTCCTCGGCGAACCACTCGATGAAAGAGGCCGCATAGGCCACCTCGCCGCGTGCTTCGGCGAGGGGCTTGCCCTCTTCGAGAGTGATCAGGCGGGCCAGATCCTCCGCGTGCTCGGCCACGAGGTCGAACCACCGGTGAAGGACCTGGGCTCGTTGCTTGCCGGACCGCGCGCGCCAGCCCGGCAGTGCCCGCCTGGCCGCGTCGATGGCTTCGACGACCTGGGCCCGGCTCAGTGCGGGTAGGTCGGCGATCTGCTCGCCGGTCGAGGGGTTGTGGACGCTGAAACGCCCCGATTCCCCGTGACCGACCCATGCGCCGTCGATGTACGCCGAGTCGCGCAGGAGCGACTTGTCATGAAGAGCACCCGCTGAGATGGTCGACGCGCTCATCGGGCCCTCACTTCCGGACCGGCTGGATGCGGATGGGCAGCGTCGCGCCGAGTCCGGATTCCCGAGCTCTACGCACGCACATCGCGGCAACGGCGAGGTCCTGGACCGCCGAGCCGACGGACTTGTATATGACGATCTGCTCCGTGTTCGTACGGCCGGGCGCGTGTCCGCCGACGAGGTCGGCCAAGGAGGCGATCCGGTTCGGGTCGACCCCTTCCTCTCGCGCCGCGATCAGGTCGCCGCTGTCGTTGAGCACCTCGTGGAGGACGTCGGCGATGATCACGTCGGCGCGGGCGATCACCTCGGGGTCGACCTCGCGCTGCTCCGTGACGGTCGAGCCGATCGAGACGACGGTCATGCCCGGCTCGAGCCACCGGCCGAGCAGGATCGGGGTCTCGTCGTAGGAACGTGCCGCGCAGATCACCAACGAGGTGCCCGCTACTGCTTTCGCGGGCGAGTTCGCCGGGATGATCGCCGTTTCCAGGTCGTCGAGGTCTCGGGCGAAGCGTTCCCGGCTCTCTGGTCGCGGGCTGAACACTTGCACCGAGTTCAGCTCACGTACCGCGGCGAGGGCCTGGACGTGCTTCTTGGCCTCGAAGCCTGAGCCGAGCATCGAGACCGTCAGCGGGCCGGGCGCCACCAGCATGTCGGCTGCCAGCGCCGACGTGGCGGCGGTGCGGTACCCCGTGATCGAGTTTCCGTCGAGGAGCGCCACGAGTTCAGCCGATGCCTGGTCGAACAGTGAGATCAGGTAAGTGAACTCGCGCACGCTCATCGCGCCGGCGATGGTCTTCGCCCCCATCAGCCCCCCGTCGCCCGGAACGCCGCTGAGCGTGCGCAGCCAGTTGCTGCCGCCCCGCGCGATGACCCGGGTGGGATAGCGGGCGTCATCGTCGGCCGCCGCGTAGGCGTTCCGCACCGCGTCGATGGCGAGTTTCCAGTCGAACACCGACTGGACGGTGGCGTCGTCGAGCAGGAGTGTCATGTCCGGGTCCTCCGAATCAGCCGCTGGCCCCCAACGCACCGCGTGCGCTGAACACCGAGCCCGTCGATCTCGCATTCCATGACGTCGCCCGGCTGCAGGTAGCGGCCCCAGTGCGAGCCGTTGCCGGGCGGAGAGCCGGTCAGGACCATGTCGCCAGGCTGCAGGATCGCGTGCCGGGAGATGTAGGAAATCAGCTGTGCCGGCCCAAAGATCATGTCCCCGCTGTTGCTCTTCTGCATGGTGGTGCCGTTGAGCCTGAGCGTGATGCCGAGGTTGAGCGGATCCGGGACGAAGCTCGCGGGCACCAGCCATGGCCCGGTGGGGAAGAACGTCGGAAAGTTCTTCGCGCGCATCCAGTCGGTGCCCATCATCGGAATGTCGTCCCGCGGCACGAGGCTGCGTGTGGTCAGGTCATTGCAAATCGTGTAGCCGGCCACGTAGTCCAGCGCTTCGGCCACCGGTACGTTGCTGGCTCGGCGCCCGATGACGACACCGAGCTCAACCTCCCAGTCGTGGTCGGTGCCGACGGCGGGCAGGACGACGTCGTCGTAGGCGCCGGTGACCGCGGATGGGACACCGCACCACACGTACGGCTCGCCGCGGGCCTGGCGTTCGTCGATGTCGCGGGCCGCCTGCTCGGCCAGCTCTTCCTCGGTGGCCCCGGGCGCGCCCAGCTTGTGCGCCACGGCCATCTGGACCACGTGCTCGCGGTAGTTGGCGCCGGCGGCGAAGATCTGGCCCGGAGGGGTCACCGGCGGCAGCACCCGGAGGTTGGCGAGCGGCTGCCCGGCGCTGCTTGGTGCGGCCGCGCTCGATTCAAGAGCCGGCAGCGTCGCCGCCCAGTTGTCGAGCAGGGCACGGCTGGTGGGGTGGGGCAGGACATCGCGGGTGTCGTGAACGGTATCGTCGATCACCAGTCCCGGGAATGGGCCGTGCCCGGCGTCAAACGTGCCGAGTTTGAACATCGCGTTGCTCCTCGATCTGGTTCATGCGCCGTCCTCGGGGTCCTTGGTCTCCGCGGGCACCGGTCCGAGGCGGGCGCTGCGGCCCCGGTACTCGGCGACCACACGATCGCCGCAGCGCACGGTCACGTCGATCAAACTCTGACGCTTGGTGGTGTGCCTGGTCTGCGCCTCCGCGGTCAAGGTCTCGCCCACGCGGGCCGGGCTGAAGTACACGATGGTCGCCGAGGCGGTCGCCGAGCCGGGAGCCTGGCTGTTGGCTGCACAGGCGAAGGCGGTGTCGGCCAGCGCGTAGATGAGTCCTCCGTGCGCGATGCCGTGGCCGTTGGCGGCGTTCGGGTGGACGGTCATGGTGGCGACGGCCGTGCCACCCTCGGCGGAGCGGACCTCGATGCCGAGGCCAGACAGGGTGCGGTCGGCCGCCAGCATCTGCTGAACGGGCCGGACGATGGAGCTCATGGCGTCACCGTGGGGTGGTGCCGCCGAGCCGAATCGCGGATCTCGGCGAGGACCGCGGCGTCGTCGACCAGGCCGGGGTCGACGACGGACTCGAGCGGCTGGCCCTGAATCAGTCGCTTCACAGGCACCTCGAGCTTCTTGCCTGTGCGGGTGTGCGGCACCCGGGACACCGGGATGATGGCGTCGGGCAGGTACCGAGGCGAAAGCCCCGACCGGATTGCTCTCTTGATGGCGTCGGTCGCCGCGACCGGGTCCACGCCGTCCCGCAAGTGCACGAACAGCGGCATGTAGTAGCCGTCGCCCTCCTCCACCCCAACGATCAAGGCCTCCTCGACCTCGGGTACGGCCTCGACGACCCGGTAGATGTCGGCAGGGCCGAGGCGGATCCCGTGGCGGTTCAACGTGGAGTCCGACCGGCCCAGGATCACCGAACTGAGGTCGCTGTCGAACTCGACGAGGTCGCCGTGCCGCCACACGCCCGGCCAGGTCGAGAAGTAGCTGTCGCGGTACCGGGAGCCGTCGGGGTCGTTCCAGAAGTACAGCGGCATCGAGGGCATCGGGGCGGTGACCACCAGTTCGCCGGGCTGGCCGATCACCGGCTGCCCGTTGAGGTCCCAGGCATCGGCCGCCACACCCAGGGCCGGCGGCTGCAGCCGGCCGATGCGCACGGGTTCGGTGGGGGCGCCGCCGAGGAAGATCGACGCGATGTCGGTCCCTCCGCTGACCGAGGCCAGCCACACGTCGCCGACGGCCTCGTAGATCCACCGGTACGCGTCGGGGGAGAGCGGGGATCCGGTCACCTGCACCTGGCGCAGCGCGGTGAGGTCGTGGTCCCGTCCGGGAGTCAGGCCGGCGCGCGTGCTGGCGTGGACGTACGCCGCTCCGAGGCCGAGCACCGTCACGCCTTCGTCCGCGGCGACCCGCCACACCCGGTCGAGGTCCGGGTGGGCCGGGTTGCCGTCCAGCAGGACGATGGTGCCGCCCCGCAGCAGGCCGGATACGAGCATGTTCCACACGACCCAGCTGGTGCTGCCGACGACGAACAGCTTCCGCCCGGGCCGCAGGTCGGAGTGGAGCGTGAGCGTCTTCAGGTGCTCGAGGACCACGCCGCCGTGGCCGTGGACGATCCCCTTCGGCACGCCCGTGGTTCCCGAGGAGTACAGCACCCACAGGGGTGGTCGAACGGCACCGCGTCGGCGGTCCAGGCCCGCTCCACCGCCACCACGTCGTCCCAGTCGTGGCTCCTGACCGCGCTCGCCGGCGTAAGCGCAGGGCGGTGGACCCAGACGATGTGGCGCAGGGTCGGCAGCTGGTCGAGTACCTCCCGCATGACGTCGCTGCGGTCGATCATCCGGCCGCTGTACCGGTAGCCGGGCGCGGCGAGGAGGACCACCGGCTCGAGCTGCTGGAGACGGGAGACGATCGCTCCCGCGCCGAACTCCGGCGCGACGATCGACCACACCGCGCCGACCGAAGCGGCGGCCAGGAGCCCGACGACGGCCTCGAACCGATTGGGCAGTACCGCGACGACCCGGTCGCCGTGCCGGACGCCGCTGTCGCGGAGGAAGCCGGCCAGCGCGCCAACCTGCCGTCGCAGCTCGACCCGGGTGAACGCGCGGCGTGCGCCGTCCTCGTCGATCGCGACGACGGCCTCGCCGTCGCCGGACAGGGCCGTGGCGGCGTAGTTGAGGGTCGTACCCGGAAACCAGCGGCCGCCGGGCATCGCGGTGGGCGCGACGGACTGATCGTTCGGGGTGTCGACGTCGATCCCGACATACGTCGCGAGCGCCCGCCAGAAGCGGTCCGGGTGCCGGGTCGACCAGCGCCACAGCTCGACGTAGCCGGCGACGTCGGCGTCGTCCGCCGTTCCGGTATCCCGCAGCCAGCGGGCGAACCGGATCAGCTCACTGCTCTGGACGCGCTCCTCGGTGGGCCGCCACAGCTCGTCTGTGCCGGTCGCGGTCATGCCGGCCATTGCGCGAATGTCTCTTCGTCCGCGGTTATGCCTGCCACCGGTAGGGCGCCGAGCAGCAGAAACGCGATGCGGCACGGCTTGCCGGACCGGTTGGACCAGGAGTGGGCGGTGCCCCGCTGGACGATGACGTCGCCCGCCCTGAGCAGGCACTCGCCCTCGTCGAGCAGCATCCAGATCTCACCCTCGAGGACGACCCCGAAGTCGATCGAGTCGGTCTTGTGAAACCAGAAGTGACGATCGCCGCTGTGCGTGGCGCCATCCCGGGCGTGCTCGCCGCCGATGTCGGAGAACAGCTGGTCCTTGCCGACCTCGCCGTAGGCGGTGTCGGGCGGGAAGTCTGCGACACGGAAGACCGTGCCGCCGAGCGGCGGATACATGGGGATCTCGACGTCCGCGCCGGCCGCGTCGGCGGCGCCGTCGTTGCGCACAGGGCCGGGTGCGGTGGTCCAGACCTGCACGGCGCCGAAGCCTGGCACGGTCGGGGACCGGAACACGTTGGGGGCCTCGCCGTCGCTGAGGATGACCGAGCGGCCCTGCTCGTCGATGCCGGTCACCACCCGCCGGACGCGCCCGGTGCGGACGTTCCCGTCACCGGCGCTCACGCCGCCGCCTCCGCTTTCCGCTCGTCGGTCGCGCCGAATGGATAGGGCTTTTCCTGCGGCCACCACCCGGCGCTCTCGCGACCGCCGATGCGGTTGCGGAGGACGCCGATCCCGTCCAGCTGCAGCTCAAGGACGTCGCCCGGGCTGAGCCTGCGGTCGATTTCCAGGCCCGAGCCGTTGCCGAGGGTGCCCAGGCCGATCAGGTCTCCGGGCTGCAGGTTGTCGCCGAGCGACACCCAGGCGATGAGCTCGGCCGGCGAGAAGATCCCGCCGTCCGCGGTGCATGACGACCACAGCTCCCCGTTGACCCGGATGGAACCGGACAGCTGCGCCAGCGGCGGCAGCTCGTCGCGGGTCACGATCCACGGCCCGATGCCGAAGGCGAAATCCTTGCACTTCTGTGGACCCATGCCCATGCCCATCTCCGCCGCCTGCAGGTCCCGTGCGGAGAAGTCGTTGAAGATGGTGAACCCGAACAGGCGGTCCTCGGCCTCTTCCGGGGTCAGGTTGCGGCCGGCTCCTCCGACGACCACTCCGATCTCGAGTTCGTAGTCGAGGAACTCCGTGTAGGAGGGGTACGGGACCTCGGCGTCGTGGCCGTACACAACCCCGTCGATCCCTTGAAGTAGGGCGGCGTCTTGAAGATCTGCGGGTTGGGCAGCCCCGCCCCGACCTTCTCGCTGAAGTGCTTCATGTGCACCGGGAAGGTCAGCCCGTCCCGGATCACCGGCGGGTCCACCGCTGCGACCCAGGTGACGTGCTCGATCGGCGTCGCCGCGTCGTCCGCCGCGCTCAGGGCCTGCTCGGCCGCCTCGCGTAGGGCCGGACCCGCGGCCAGTGCGGCGGCCATGCTCGCCGGGAACAGAGCCCGCGCCACCCGGGTCGCAGCCTCCGCCGTGGCACCCCGACGCTGGAGGGTGTGCGCATAGGCCCGTGCCAGGTCCACCACCCTGCCGTGCTCCGGCTGTGCCGCGACGATACGAACCTGGTTGCCGTCCGGTGTGGCGACCTGAATGCGTCCGAATTTCACGGGACCTCCAACCTATTCGATACGTCTCGTATAGTAGCGGCCGCCGGGGCCCCCGTCACCCCTTGCCCGGTGTGTGATTCGAGACGCATCGGCCAGGATGAGATCGCCGGTCCTGTACGGTTTAGCGATGGCCGTGCGGAGCGAGTCGAGTCGCGAGGCGATTCTGCGGGCGACCATCGACCTGCTCGGTGACCAACCGCCCGGCCCGGTGTCGCTGCAGAAGTTGTCCATCGAGGGGATCGCCCGGCAGGCCGGCGTCAGCAAGATGACGATCTACCGGTGGTGGCCGAGCAAGGCGGCTGTGGTCATCGACTCGTTCCTCGACAACCATGTGGCGCAGACGCCCGTCGAGGACACAGGTTCGCCGCTTGAGACGCTTCGCCAGCACATGGCGTCGCTGGCCAGCGTGTACGCCGGACCCGAAGGGCGGTTGGTCGCGCAGCTGATCGCCGAGTGCCAGTTCGATCCGGCGACGTTGCAGGAGTTCAAGCAGCGGTTCTGGCAGGGACGACGGGAAGCCGTCACACAGCTCATCGAACGCGCCATGCGCGAAGGGGACCTGCGCAGCGACGTCGAGCCCGACGAGGTCGCCGAGGCGCTGTACGCGCCAATCTATTTCCGTCTGCTGTTCCAGACCGGACCGCTCGACGCCGAGTCCACCGAACGACTCGTCGACGTCGCCTTGGCGGGCTTCGGCCCGAACGCGGCGCCTCGGGTCATCGGCAAGTCGAAGTCCGAGCGCCCGCAAGCTCGGCCCCGCTCCGCACGCAAAAGCGCATAGACGGCGTTACCCGGCCGATCCCTGACGCGGCGGCCCTTGCCGTCCCCTTTGGGTGGATCCAACCGGGTTCATTGCTGCCTGCGCTCAGATACTAGACGTATCGTATCGAGCGTGCTTTGCTGGAGCCGTTCAGCGACGCACGATCGCCCATCCCGAACGGAGCGCCCCATGTCGCCTTCCCTCTCCCGAGCACCGCGTCGGCTCGGACGTCTGCACCTGGCGGCACTCGCATCCGCGACGGCCGCACTCCTCCTCAGCGCGTGCTCCTCGGCCGACTCCGGCACGCCGTCGGCAGGCGGCTCGGAGGGAAGTCTGGCCGCGGCCGGAACCTGTGGCTCGGTCCCGACCGTGGCGCCCAAGGATCCGCAGAATCTCGTCGGCAAACTGCCGCAGAACGTCGCGGCCGCCTACAACGGCTACACGTCTGAGGTTCTCCCGTCGCATTGGACCAACTGGAAGCCGAGTCATCCAGGTCCGTACAAGGTGGGCATCGTCTGGGATCCGCCGGTCAACGCCTTCCAGACGGCTACCCTCGCGTCCTTGAAATCCACCCTTGAGAAGTCCGGCAACGTACAGATCGTTGCCAGCGTCGCACCTCAGTCGCAGGCCGACGTGCCGGGCCACCTGCAGCTGTTCAACCAGCTCGTCGCGAGCAAGCCGGACCTGATCATCGTCGAGCCGCTCGCCCCAGCGCCCTACGTCGGCGCGATCGATGCGGCGGGCAAGGCCGGAATCCCGGTCGTCGCTGCCTGGAGCCCGGTGCCCTCGGCGTACTCGGTCGGCGTCGGCATCAACAACTGGCTTCAGGCGGCCACGCTCGCATCGAAGGTCGCCGCGAAGATGGGTGGCAAGGGAACGGTGCTGATGGTCCACGGGATCCCGGGTGTCCAACAGGACTCAGACGCATTCGCCGGCTTCAAAGCCGCGCTCGCGCTGTGCCCGGACATCAAGATTGCCGGTGAAGTCACCGGCAACTACAACTCGGCCGCCACCAAGGCCGCCACGTTGCAGTTCCTCGCCACCCACCCCGGCCGTATCGACGGAGTCCTCCAGTCGGGTGTCATGACCACCGGCGTCATCCAGGCCTTCCAGCAACTCGGGCGCCCGGTGCCGGCGATCGCCGATGGCGGATCCACCGAGGGCAGCATCGCGTTCGCCTACCAGAACAAGGACACGTACACCCAGTTCGGCACCTCGACACCGGACGTCCACATCGGCCGCGTCTTCGCCGAAGTGGCCCTTCGGATACTCCGTGGCGATGGCCCGGTGCTCAACCAGATGATCACTCAGCCCAAGTACATCACCGCGGAGAACCTCGACACGGTCTACAAGCCCGGTTGGCAGCCCTCGAGCCCAGGTGACGCCGCCCTGCCGGACGACACGTTCATGACCGACCAGGAGCTCGCGGCCTTCTTCAGGGTGCAGGGATGATCGACCACACCGCCGCCGTGCGTGGCGGTGAACCCGAGGCGTCGACCGGGTCGCGGGTTGTCGCCACGGGCATCAGCAAGTCCTTCGGTGCGACGCAGGCACTCGTTCGGGCGGACCTCGAGGTTCGCCCGGGCGAGGTGCACACGGTCATGGGCGAGAACGGCAGCGGGAAGAGCACGCTGGTCAAGATCCTCTCCGGGGTGCATCGCCCGGACGCCGGCTCTCTGCTGATCGACGGTGTCACCGCCACCGGCCTGCGCACGCCTGCCCAGGCCCGGGTCCGGGGTATCTCGACGGTCTTCCAGGAGGTCCTCACCGTTCCCGGATCGTCCATTCTCGAAAACGTATGGCTCGGCGCACGCCGTTCCGGTGCAAGCGCCAGCGAGCGGAGACAACGCGCGAGCGACGTGCTAGAGCGGCTCCTCGGCGCCCCCGTAGACGTCGACCGACCGATCGGGAGTCTGTCCCTGTCCGGTCGGCAGGCCTGTTGCGTCGCTCGCTCGTTGGTGGCCGACCCGCAGGTCCTCATCCTGGACGAGTCCACGTCCGCACTCGACGTCGCGACCCGCGACCGTCTCTTCTCGGTCGTCCGGGAGTTGACGTCCCGCGGTGTCGGCGTTGTCTTCATCTCCCACCGGATGGACGAGGTGTTCGAGATCAGCACCGTCGTGACGGTGCTGCGCGCCGGCACGACGGTCGCCTCGCGACTCGACATCGGCAGCACCTCGGTGGCCCAGCTGGTACAGCTCATGGCCGAGGCGAGTGAGGGCGCCCGTGGGGGCACGGACGGACTACCGGCGGCCCTGTGCTGCAGGTGCGAGACGTTCGGCTGAAGAACGGTGCGCCGCCGGTTGACCTCGAGCTGCGCGCCGGCGAGCTGGTCGGCGTCGCGGGCCTGGAGGGCATGGGCAAGAGGGCTTCCTCAAGGCGTTACGCGGCCTCCGGCCGCCCGGCGGCGGCACGGTGACCCGGGTCGACGGCCCCAACGCTGTTGTCATCGACGATCCGGCGACGGCTCGAAGGCGCGGCATCGGCTACGTTCCGCGCGAGCGGCGCAGCGAGGGACTGTTCGAGCAGCTGTCGATCCGAGAGAACTACGGACTTCCCACGTTGCGCCGGGACACCGTCGCGGGCTTGATCCGGCCCGGGCGGACCGATCGCCGGCTCGCCCGCGACGCCGGCCCGCTGCGGTTGAAGATGCGCGATCCCGGCGACTCCATCACCACGCTGTCCGGGGGAATCAGCAGAAGGTCGTCATCGCCCGCACACTTGCCGATGGACCGTCGGTGCTCCTGCTCAACGACCCGACCCGTGGGATCGACGTGTCAGCCAAGCACGATCTCTACGACGTGCTGCAGGATCTGTGCGCCTCCGGGACCGTTGTCGTGATGCTCTCCACCGAGGTGGATGAACTGGTCGCTCTGATGGACAGGGTGCTCGTCTTCCGCGATCACGCTCTCGTGGCGGAAATCCCCGGGATCGGCTGACCCGTTCGGCGATCGTCAGCGCCTACTTCGGTTCCCCCGTAACCACCGAGGCGAACCAGACCTGAGAAGGAGGGCCGGATGTCGGTGAACACGCAGCCTCGGACGCGTGAGAGCGCCGTCGCGGCCAGGAGCGTGCTGGACGGCTTCCGACGTCGACCGTGGGCCTTCGCCCTGGTGCTGACTGTCGCTCTGCTCGCGGGCAACGTGGTGCTGCAACCGGCGTTCCTGGATCCATCGCATTGGCCGGTGCTTTTGGGGACCCTCGCGCCGTTGGTGTTGGTGGCGCTGGCGTCCACACCGCCCATCCTGGGTGGCGGCGGCGGAATCGACATCTCTGTCGGCCCGCTGGCGACGTTGGTCAACTGCGTGTTCGTCGTCCTGCTGATCCCGGCAGGCCTCGGTTCCGCTTTTGCGTCCATCCCGATCCTGCTCCTGATCGGGGTGGTCACCGGGCTGGTTAACGGCCTGCTTGTGGTGGTGGGCCGCCTGCAGCCGGTCATCGCCACCCTGACGACCTTCTTCGTCCTGAGCGGCATGTCGCTGAACCTGTCCGCGGTACCGACGGCGGCACCGCGGAATTGGACCACCGACCTGGCACGCAGCGTCGGCGGCGTTCCGGGCGGACTACTCACCATGGCCGCGGCGGCGGTGATCTGGCTGGCCCTGTCCCGGACGCCGTACGTACGGACGCTCCGCGCAGTGGGTGGCGACGAGGTAGCCGCCTTCTCGGCAGGCGTCAACGTCGCGGGGATACGCGTCGCCGCCTACGTCGTCGCAGGCGTCTTCGCCGCCATCGCGGGGATTGCACTCACGGCCGTAATCCAATCCTCGGAGTCGTCGCTTGCCACCACGTACTCACTGATCGCCCTCGCCGGCGTATCGCTCGGCGGCACCTCGTTTGCGGGTGGACGCGGCGGCCTGTTCGGCTCCTTCCTGGGCGCCTGCTCGATCTTCCTACTCCAGGAGATGCTGTCGGCGACTGGCGTCTCACCCAACTACGTGCAATTCGTGTACGGCCTACTCCTCGTCATCGGCGTGATTCTCGCAAGCCTGCTGGCCCGGACCCGATCGGAGGCTGCCCGGTGACCGATGCCTTGACTACCTCGCCGGCTCAGCCGAGGCAGTCGCCCGCCAAACCAGCGCAGACGGTGCGCGCCCGGGTGGCTGCCCTCCAGACGCGGCTGCCTGCGCTTCAGATCGCCGTCCTGATAGGCGTCTTCGGTTGGGGGGCCGTCGTCGTCGACGGCTTCGCGAGCGGTCCGGCCATCCGTGCGACCCTCGTCATCGCCTCACTATTGGCGCTCGCGTCGCTCGGGCAGACCTTGGTGGTGCTCATCGGTGGCTTGGACCTGGCCGTTCCCGGATACATCACGGTCGGCGCGGTCGCCGCGGCGGAGCTGGGTGGTTCGCGGAACTGGCCGCTGTGGGCGGTCGTGCTGTCAACCACGGTGGTCTGCGCCCTAGCGGGGGGCATCTGCGGAGCGATCTGTCACTACTTCGCGGTGCAGTCGCTGGTCGTGACCCTCGGCATGTACTCGATGCTGACCAGCGCGGTGCTCGTGCTGACCAAGTCGAACATCGTTGGTGCGCCGCCGGCGGTACTGACGCGGTGGACGTCGGTCCTCGGCACGACGTTCGGGTTGCCCGTGCCGCCCGTGGTGGTCCTTTGCGTCGTCGTGCTGGTCGTCGCGTCCCTCGTTCTGGCTCGCACCGCGCTCGGGAGGCGGCTGTACGCGACGGGTGCCAACCCACGTGCGGCGAGCGGGCTGCTCATCCGCATCGGGTGGGTGTGGACGGGGGTCTTCGCGGTGGCAGCGGTGACCGCCGGCCTGGCCGGCCTGCTCATCGCCGGCTTCTCCAGCGGGGCGACACCGTATTCTGGAGACCCGTACTTCTACTCGGGATTGGCAGCGGTCCTCGTCGGGGGCACCGCGTTGGGCAGTGCCCGTGGCGATTATCTCCGTACGGTGCTCGGCGCACTGATCCTGACCGAGCTCACCACGATCTTGAGTGGACTCGGCTTCCGCGAGGGCGACACGCGGATCCTTTTCGGAATCGCGATCGTGCTCGTGGTACTGGCCTACGGCCGTCAGCGGCGTCTGCGCGACCGCCTCTGACCTCTGGCCGTCACGCGCTTTTGCGTGCGGAGCGGGGCCGAGCTTGCGGGCGCTCGGACTTCGACTTGCCGATGACCCGAGGCGCCGCGTTCGGGCCGAAGCCCGCCAAGGCGACGTCGACGAGTCGTTCGGTGGACTCGGCGTCGAGCGGTCCGGTCTGGAACAGCAGACGGAAATAGATTGGCGCGTACAGCGCCTCGGCGACCTCGTCGGGCTCGACGTCGCTGCGCAGGTCCCCTTCGCGCATGGCGCGTTCGATGAGCTGTGTGACGGCTTCCCGTCGTCCCTGCCAGAACCGCTGCTTGAACTCCTGCAACGTCGCCGGATCGAACTGGCACTCGGCGATCAGCTGCGCGACCAACCGCCCTTCGGGTCCGGCGTACACGCGGGCGAGCGACGCCATGTGCTGGCGAAGCGCCTCCAAGGCCCGCCCGGTGGCCTTGACGGGCGTCTGCGCCACGTGGTTGTCGAGGAACGAGTCGATGACCACAGCCGCCTTGCTCGGCCACCACCGGTAGATCGTCATCTTGCTGACGCCGGCCTGCCGGGCGATGCGCTCGATGGACAGCTTCTGCAGTGAGACTGGGCCGGGCGGTTGGTCGCCGAGCAGGTCGATGGTCGCCTGCAGAATCGCCTGGCGGCTGGACTCACTACGCACGGCCATGCGTGCACCGTAGCCCATCGTGGCCCGAGCGTCTCGAATCATTCCCGGGGTACGCAGGCAGGGCAGCAGGATGACCAGATCGCCGCCGGCCACGCCGATCAGCACCACGAGTGCTAGACCCCGCCGTAGCCGTGCGCTCACCGCAGTTGACCGGCGATTCGGCGCAGCCCGGCGCGGATCCGCGGCTCGCCGAGTTCAGGTAGCAGCGCGGCCATGTGTTCGGCGGCCAGGGCGGCCAGGAGAACGTGTGCGGCATGATCCGGGTCGGGTACGCCGGCCAGCAGGATCGCCAGGTGCCGGTGCCAGAATCGGTAGGCCCCGATCCGGTAGCGGGCGCCGGGTGCGGCGGTCTCCGACATCCGTACCAGGTCCAGGTGCTCCAGTAGGTAGTCCAAATAGGCGTCGAGGAATGCGGTGAGCCGTTGGGCCGGGGGCGCCCCGGGGCCGAGTGGCGGCGGTCCGTGCAGGATGGCCTCCTGCAGCACCCGCTCGCGCGTGTCGAGCAGCGCAGCGGCTAACCCGGCCTTGTCTCCGAAGCGGCGGAACAACGTGCCCTTGCCTACCCCGGCAGTGGCCGCGATCTCGTCCATGGAGACCGTGGCCACACCGTGCTCGGCGAAGAGCCGGGCGGCCGCGTCGAGTACGGCCGCCCGGTTGCGCGCGGCGTCCGCTCGTTCCTTGGGCGGCGGGCTACGGAGCAGTTCCAGAGGCATTGCAGAACCGGACCGTGGTCCGCTACTGTCTCCAGGCATAACCGGACTATAGTCCGATCCCCTTGGAGGTAGCGACATGACCGCACTGATCACCCGAGACGAACTGAAGGCGGCGATCGGCGCCGGGACCGTCACCGTTGTCGACGCGCTGGGCGGCGAGTACCACGCCAAGCAGCACCTGCCCGGCGCCATCGCCCTGCCCCCTGCCGAGGTGGACGCGCAAGCCTCGGCCCTGCTGCCGGACCGCGACGCCGCGATCGTCACGTACTGCTCCAACCCGGCCTGCCCTAACAGCGGACAGGTCGCCGACCGGCTCACCGCCCTTGGCTACACCAACGTCCGCAAGTATCGCGAGGGCATCGAGGACTGGACTGCCGCCGGCCTGCCCACCGAATCCCTCTGAGGCCAGCCAGAGCCGTTGACCGCTGGCGGCGGCTGAGCAGCAATGCCAGCCGCCGCTGGTCGTCCTCGCCGGCGCCCGGACACCCACCTCACGCCCTTAGCGGCGGGTGCTGCCGCCGTCCGCGACGATGATCTGGCCCGTGATGAACGCGGCGTCGTCGGAGGCGAGGAACGCCACGACGCCCGAGACATCGGCCGGCATCTGCACGCGCTTGATGTTCTGGATCCGCACGGTCTGGTCGAAGAACGCCTCGCTCGTGTTCGCCGCGGCAGCGGCCGTACGGACCAGGCTCGCGGCGACGCCGTTGACGGTGATGTTGTGAGCGGCGAGGTTGGCGGCCAGGACGGAGGTGAATCCGTTCAGCGCGCCCTTGGCCGAGACATAGGAGACGAATGGAGGCGGCGGCGTCCAGTAGCTCGACGAGGTGATGTTGACGATCCGTCCTGACCCGGACTCCTTCAGGTCTGGCAGGAACGCCTTGGAGGCCAGAAAGGCGCCGTCCACGTTGACGGCGAAGGTGCGACGCCAGTCGTCGAGTGTCACGTGGTCGATATCAGCCAGCAGCACGACGGCCGCGTTGTTCACCAGGATATCGGCGGCCCCGAGCTCACTTCGGACCCGCGCGGCAAAGCGGTGGATCGCGTCCTGGTCCGAGATGTCGACCTTGTCGCTGAAGAATCGCCGGCCGGTCTCCGCAACGAGTTCCCGCGTCTCGTCGGCCGGATTGACGTCCGCGACCGCGATGTCCGCTCCCTCCGACGCGAGCCTACGGGCGATCTCCTGCCCGATACCGGCACCGCCCCCGGTCACGACCGCAGTCTTGCCGGCCAATCTTCCAGCCATGACTCTCCCTGGTTGACGCTCGAACGGCCCAGGTCAGGCCGTCACCCATCGGATTTTGCGCGTCGAGCCCGTGGTTGACCGGCGGCCTGTTCGTTCAACGAACAGAGTGCGAGGCTACGTCGTGCGCTCGACGATGCGGCGGTGGACCTCGGCGAAGGCTTCGTCCAGGACGTCGAGTTGCTGTGGGGTGAGGGCGTCGATCAGCAGTTCGCGGACCAGGGCGACGTGACCCGGCGCCGCCCTGCGCACGAGCTCCATGCCGAGTTCGGTGATGGTGGCGATCACCCCGCGGTCGTCGGTGGTGCAGGCTTCGCGAGCGACCAGGCCGTCTTTCTCCAGTTGTGCGACCTGGTAGGTCAGGCCGCTCTTGGTGACCGCTAGCGCCTCGGCGAGCGCCAGCATGCGCATCGACCCGTCGGGTGCGTCGGCGAGGCGGGTCAAGATTCCGTACTGCGCGTGAGACAGCCCGGCGTCGGCGCGCAGCTGCTGGTCGAGCACCCGGTTGAGCAGCGCGCTCGCGGTGACGAAGGTAATCCACGCCTGCTGCTCGTGCTGGTCCAGCCACTTGACCTTGCTCACAGGCTCACCGTACCACGTGTTGTTCAAACTCGAACCACGTGCTAGCGTCCGCGAGTAGTTCCAGTTTGAACAACATGTAGGGGAGAGGAGTTGCTGATGGCAACCATGAGCAGGCGCGGGGTGCTCGGCACGGGCGCGCTGGCCGGGGCGGCGGCGCTGGCCACATCGGTCGCGGGCCGGGCCGACGCGGCGACTGGGGGCGCGCGCGTCTCGGAGGAGACCAAGTCGCTGGAGGAGTTGTACGCAGCCGCGCGGCGCGAAGACGGCGAGCTGGTCATCTATGCCGGTGGGGACACCCCGACCAGCAGGACGGCACCAAACAGGCGTTCCTGGCCCAGTTCCCGGACATCAAGCTGACGCTGGTCGTGGACTACAGCAAGTACCACGACGTTCGCGTCGACAACCAGCTCGCCACCGGCACTCTGGTGCCGGACGTGGTGCAGTTGCAGACGCTGCAGGACTTCACCCGCTGGAAGAGCCTGGGGGTGCTGCGCCCGTACAAGCCGGCCGGGTTCGCCAAGCTGTACCCGGCCTTCAGGGACCCGGACGGCGCCTGGATCGCCACGTCGGTCGTCGCATTCAGCTACATGTACGACGACAGCCTCGGCGCCGGGGGACCCGCCTCACCGCGTGACCTGGTCGACCCGCGTTGGAAGGGCGCGATCGCGTCGTCCTACCCGCACGACGACGACGCCGTGCTGTACCTGTACAAGCTGTACACGCAGGCGTACGGCTGGGAGTGGGTGCGCCGGCTCGCCGCGCAGAACGTACAGTTCGGCCGGGGCACCCCGACCCCGGTCGTCGCGGTCGCCAGCAAACAGAAGTTGATCGGTATCGGCGGCTTTGGCTCGCTGACCGGACCCCTGGTACCCGGCGTGCGCTGGGTCGCACCGGACCGCCACCCGTTCATGGCCTGGGGACATCGTGCGGCGATCCTCGCCGGCGCCAAGCACCCCGCCGCCGCCAAGCTCTACCTCAACTGGCAGCTGTCCACGCCCGTACAACAGGCCGCTTTCGACGGCTGGTCCGTCCGCACCGACGTCACCCCCGCCGGCGGCCTCAAGCCGATCTGGCAATACCCCAACGCCCACCTCGACGGCTTCCCCGCTTCATGGCCGACCGCGCCGAAGTCGAACGTTGGAAGCAGACCTTCGCCCTTTACTTCGGCGAAGTCCAGGGGGCACCCACACCCGGCTGGCTCGGACTACACCCCGGCAGCTGAGCCCGGGTCTTGGACCTGAACCCACATCCAAATCCAGCGACGAGGAGCCATCCATGCACAGGGCATTCAAGGGCGGCGCCGCCGCCCTGGCGGCGGTCATCACCGTGTCCGCGGTCATCGCGCCGGGGCCCGCGACGGCCACCCCAACGAACGCACCCACCACCTCGAGCGGCGCCACCGGGCACGGGTTGAGCCAGACCAACCTTCCCGTTCTCGTCGACGCGGAAGCAGACCTCACCGCCAACCCCGACCGGAGCAACGAGTCCTGGTATCTCACCGCCCACGTCACCGCCGGCGGACACCGCTACGCATTCGTGGCGCACTACGTGGCTCTCGGGGACGCGGCACGCGGGGCCTCCACTTCGAAGGTGTCGATCACGGATGAGACCACCGGGTGGTACACCCAGTCGGTGCTCAACCTTCCCGCGCGAGTGGGCCTTTCCCATGCTCCGGGGGTGGACATCCGTACCCAGAACATCACCTGGACCGGCGACACGACCAAAATGACCCTGCACGCCACGGTTCCCGAGGGACAGATCGACGTGACGCTCCGCCCGCGCGGACCGGTCCTCTACAACATGGGCACCGGCTACTTCCCGATGTTCGCCGATGCCAGATACCCGAACTACGAGTACGCCCTGCCCACCATCGACACCTCAGGCACCCTCACCCTCAACGGACGCACACAGAAACTGCACGGCCAGTCCTGGCTGGACCGCCAGTGGGGCCCTCTACCTGCCTTGGGCACGGGACAGACCGGCTGGACCTGGATGGGACTGAGCCTGTCCGACGGGACCAGGATGAGCCTATGGAAGACCACCAGCACCACGACGAACACGTGGGTGACCGCCCTCGCGCCTAACGGTACCCAAACCGTCACCGAGGCCACCATCACACCCGACCTCTCCGGCACCTGGACCAGCCCGGCCACCCACAAGACCTACCCCACCCGCTGGACCGTCACCATCCCTGGCCTCCGCACCACGCTCAAGGTCACCGCGACAGCCAACAACCAGGAACTCGGATCCGTGCTCGAAGCCAGCGCCACCGTCGCCGGGACATATGACGGCCGACGCGCCACCGGCTCCAGCTACGTCGAAGTCACCAACAGCTTGCAGTAGCCGCCCGAGTCCGATCCCACCAGCCCTGACGGCCATCCCTTATGCGAGGGATGGCCGTTCGCGGTGACTGCTGAGCGGTGGCCTGTTCATCCAATGAACATGCCCGTTGAGCGTGACGGGAGCCACAACCTAACTTGTCGCTGCTCGGCGGTTCAGCCAGCACGCCGGGCGTCCTTCATTAGCAAGGTCCGTCGGCGGACGCCGGTCCGATAGCAGCGCTTGCGCGCAAGGAGTCGTCCATGGTCCAGATCGATTCATCCAGTGCGGCAAGTGGCGCCGGTGGGAGATACACCCTGAGAGCCGGCACTCTGGCGGCGGTGGTTCTCGCCGTCTGCCTTGCACAGATGGCCCTTTCCGTCCCCTCGCTTATCACGGGGCTGATCCAGCAGGATCTCGCGCCGTCCTCGGCCCAGCTGACGTGGATTCTCGACATCTTCATGCTTCCCGTCGCCGCGTTGGGCCTGGGCTTCGGCGTGTTCGGTGACCTGTTCGGTCGCAAGCGCCTCCTCATGGGGGGCGCCGCGCTCATTGTGGTGGGCTCGGCTCTCGCGATCCTGGTGCCAGGTGAAGGATCCTCGACCAACACCCGGGTGGGGTTGCTGATCCTCGCCCAACTCCTCAACGGCGTCGGGGCTGCGGCCGTCTTTCCGACGAGCCTCGCGATGGTGGCGGCCGGCACGCACACCATCGCCACCCGCGCGCGTGGCGTGGCGATCTGGGCCACTGCGCTCTCCGTCGGCGGCTTCCTTGGGCCGCTGCTGGCGGGCGTCGCCGGCAAGATGCAAAGCGGATGGGCGGGTAATGCGAACTGGCGCTGGGCCTACATCGGTGTCCTTGTCATCGCCGCGGTGAGCGTCGTCGTGTCGCTGATCCTCGCCCAGAACTCCGCCTCGCCCGCGGGCCGATCCATCGACTGGCCGGGTCAAATCACCGCCGCGCTCGGCCTGTTCGCTCTGTTGTATGCCGTGATCCAGGGCCCCGAGAGTGGCTGGGGGAGCCCGCAGATCGTCATCGCGTTCATCGTCGCGGCCGTCTTGCTCGTGCTGTTCGTCTTCGCCGAGAGGCGTGCGGCCGAGCCGCTCCTGCTCCTGAGCGTGTTCAAGAACCGGGCGTTCGCCATGAACTCGGTGGTCACCCTGATCGGTATGTTCGCCTTCCTCGCGATCATGTACTCCACCAGTATCCGCCTCACGGCCATCCAGGGATTCAGCCCGCTGCGGAGCTCCGTCGCCTACCTGTTCTTCGGAGGCATTGGCCTCGTGCAGCTGCCGCTTACCTCGAAGCTGCTTGAACGCTACAACCCCCGGTGGGTTCTCTTCGCCGGCCTGACCCTCATCGGCACTGGTGGGCTGTGGTTCGCCAGCGTTCCGGCGAGCAATCGGGCGCTGGGCGCCATCGTGGTGCCCTTAGTCCTCGTCGGCGTCGGCTCGGCGCTGGCCATCTCCGCTATCAGCGCGGTCGCGGTCAACACGTTGCCCAACCACCTCGCCGGCATGGCAAGCGGTGTCACGAGCACGATCCGGGACCTCGGGTTCGCCCTCGCCCCCGCGATCATCGGTGCTGTCGCGCTTGGCCAAGCCGCCAAGGAGATCGCCCGCAACATGGCCGGCAATCCCGAGCTGAGCAACGCTTATGCGGCTTTCAATGCCTCTGCGGCCAACGCTCCCGCGGATCAGAGACCGCAGCTCGAGGCGGCGGTTCACGCCGTAGCCTCGGGCCCGCTCGGCGCCAACTCGGTGCCGGCCAGCATCCCACTGCCGGATGGTCAGGTCATGCCCTTCAACCCACTTAAGGACGTCGCTTTCGACGCTCTCAGCCACAGTTACTCCACCGCGTACGTGATCGGCGGCGTGGCTGCTCTCGTGGCGGCGGCACTCACTCTCGCGGGTGGGCGCGGCGGTGTAGCCGAGGCCCATCTCGACGACGACCCGCACACCCTCAACGGCTGACCGCACCCGGAAAGGAGTCCAACGATGACCACCGACGTCCGCGTGCCGGACACGGTCGCTCAGGCGGAGGCGGCCTGGCTCGTCGCGATCACAAAGGGCAGCGAGGAGCGGCGTGAACTCATGCTCCCCGACTGTGTGGTCGTTCACGGCCCGGTCGGGAACGTCCATGACCGCGAGCGCTTCCTCAGTTACGACGCATCAATGGGACCCATCGTGGAGGCCGAGACCAGTGCGGTGACGTGTCTGGAGCGAGGGGACGGGCTATCGTGACGTGCTTTCAGAAAATGCGCGTTCGGCGCTCGCCTGACCTGCCGCCGTTTCTGGTTCAGGCGGTGGCCACACGGTTGTGGTTCTCGACCGACGAGGGATGGCGCCTCGGGCACATGCAGCTGTCCCGGCGGCAACCGCCGGCATGACGCGCCGGTTTCCTCGCCCCGCCAAGGGTTACGAGGTGCGAATGGGAATGCCGGGCCTCCAGCCGAGACGCCTGGACAATCCCAGTCCGCTCGCGACCAGCGAGGGAACGGCCGCCTGCAGTTCGATCGAGCCCGCAGCTACCACAACAGACAGGGCCGCGACGACGTTGCCGCGGCCATCGATGATGCGCGTCGCGACCGACTCGGCCCCTTCGCTCAACTCTTCCTTGACGACCACCGTTCCGGTCGCGCGACAGGACGCCAGTTCGCGACGCAGTTCGGCCGGGTCCACGATCGTCTTGGGGGTGAAGCGCTGCAGCCCTCCCGCCAACACCTCATCGATGAAGGCGGGGCTGCTGTGGCTCAGCAGCACCTTGCCGATACCTGAGCAATGCAAAGGCAGATGGCCGCCGATCTGCGACCTCAGACCAACGGCGTTGACCGCTGACAGTCGTTCGATGATCACGGCTCGGTCGCCCTGGAGGACGGCCAGCTGCACATGCTGGCGAAGTGCCGTGTATAGGTCCTCCACAAACGGCTGCGCGGCGCTACGAAGCGTCTCGGCGCGCGGTGCGAGAGTGCCGAGACGCCACAGCGGCAAGCCGATCACGAACCGGTTGTCGCTGGTGCGTTCCAGCGCGCCGGCCTCGACAAGTTCGAGCGTGAGGCGCCTGGCGGTGGCGTGCGGCATGCCAGTACGTCGGACCAGATCAGCGAGGCTCAGCTCGGTGTGGTTGGGGTCGAAGGCAAACAGCAAATCCCACAGTCGGGAGCTGACGGAGCGTCCTGGCTCGTTCGCGCGAGGCATGGCTCACTCTAACTTCAATGTTCGTTGGATGGATGAAGTGGCCCTTACAACGGTTTGCCGGGGGTACAAGAGCATGATGAGTACGGAAGACGGCCCTAAGTTCGCGATCCTCGGTGGCGGCATCGGGGGCCTGGCTGCCGCGGCGTTCCTTCGGGCCAAGGGCTTGGACAGTGACGTGTACGAGCAGGCGGACGCCCTGACTGAGGTGGGTGCCGGCCTGGTGATCGCGCCCAATGCCGCCCGCCTTCTCCGACGCCTCGGCGTGCTGGATCGGTTCATCGAGCGCGCGGTCCAGATGGAGATCGGTTGGGAGTTCCGGCGCTGGGACAACGGCGCCGTCCTCTCCGCCGAGAGCTTGGAGGAGGAGTGCATGCGCCTGTACGGCGAGCACACCTACACCGCCCACCGCGCCGACCTGCTGGACGCCTTGAGGTCAGCTGTCCCCGAGCACTCGATCCACCTCGGCAAGCGCTGCGTTTCGGTCGAGTTCGAAGACGACCAGGCGGTTCTTCAGTTCCAGGATGGCGAGACGGTTCGCCCGGACATCCTCATCGGCGCAGACGGAGTCCACTCACGAGTGCGTACCGCCATCGTCGGGCCGACTCACGCCGGGGAGTCAGGCATCTGCGCCTTCCGGGCTCTTGTGCCGGCGGAGAAGGCACCCGACTTCGCCAAGCGGCGCGCCCAGACCCTCTGGATCGGCCCCGACCACCACCTCGTGCATTACCCGGTCTCCGGCGAGATGTACGTCAACCTGGTGGCCTTCGCACCTGCTGGGGCCAACAGCGTCGAGTCGTGGACGGCCACCGCGACGGTCGAGGAACTGCTCGACGAGTTCGCCGGTTGGGATCCGCGTCTGGTGGAGCTGATCCGGGCTGCCGACACGCCAGGGCGCTGGGCGCTGCTCGACCGCGAGCCCCTCGACCGCTGGAACCGTGCAAACGCGACCCTGCTGGGTGACGCAGCCCACCCGATGTTCCCGTTCTTCGCCCAAGGCGCTGCTCAGGCGATCGAGGACGGTGCTGTCTTGGCCCTCTGCCTCGCAGCGGACCGGGACAACCCGGTCGCGGCGCTGAGGCGCTACGAACAGCTGCGTCGACCCCGCACGGCACGCCTGCAGCAGGTGTCGCACGGAAGGTCTCACATCAACCACCTTCCCGACGGCCCTGAGCAGCAGGCGCGCGACCTGGCGTACTCGAAGGCCGACCCGCTCGAAGCGAACGGCTGGATCTACGAGTACGACCCCGAGGTCGCTGTCGCAGCGTCAGGCAATGAGCCATCCATCGAACATTCTTAGGAGGCGGTGCAGCGAATGGTTGCCGCGACCGGTAGTGGGCTCGTCGTGCGAACACTGCGGCGAGCTGGAGTCGACGTGGCCTTCGGCCTGAACGGAGCACACGTCGACGGCATCTTCCAGGATGCCGTGGACGCCAAGCTTCGGATCGTCGACGTGCGTCACGAGATGAACGCCGGCCACGCGGCCGAGGGCTATGCGCGGGTCACCGGAAATCTGGGTGTCGCCGTCGTCACGGCCGGTGGCGGCTTCACCAACGTCTTGACCTCGGTCGCCAACGCCTATCTGGACCGGACCGCGGTGCTGTATATCGCGGGCTCCGGTCCACTGGAGATGGACCAGGTCAACGACCAGCAGGCCGGGTTCGACCAGATCGCCATGGCAGCCCCGGTGACCAAGTTCGCGCACCGCATTACCCGTGCCGAGCTGATCCCTCGCCTGCTCGCCCAGGCGATCCGCATCGCACAGTCCGAGCCCAAGGGCCCGGTGCTGCTCGACATTCCCTGGGACGTCCTTCGCCAGCCGGTCGACGTCGACGAGGTCGAGGACTACCGCCTCGAGATCGACGGCACCGGCATCGCCCCCGCCCGTGGCGTCGATCAGATCCTCGAGGCGCTCAGCGCTGCCCAGCGGCCGATCGCGCTGGTCGGCAAGTCGTTCGTCACCGCCGAGGCACGGGCACAGTTGCATGAGTTCGCCGCGCGCACCGGAGTGCCTCTCTTCTCCGACTATGAGGGCCTCGGGGCGATCGTCGGCTCCGAGCAGCACGTCGGTCTCGTCCAGACCCTGGCCACCGTTCCGGAGGACGAGCGGCCCGACGTTGTCCTTCTGCTCGGGCTGCGCTTCGGATTGGCCACCCAGTTCGGCACAGGCCGACTGCTCCCGAAGAGCGCGCGGATACTCCAGATCGACCCCGACGGCCGTGAGCTCGGCCGTCTGCAGGATGTCGAGTTCGGCATCCAGGCCGACCCGGTCGGCACGATCGGCCTCCTGAACGAGCGCCTAGGCGACAGCCCCGTGCCCTCAGGGCGTGACGACTGGCGGAGGAGCCTACGGGACGTCTCGGCCGCCCGGCGGTCCGCACTCGCCACCGAGGCGGAGAAGGATGAGGACGCGATCCACCCGTACCTCGCGGTCCGCACGATTGCTGAGTGCGTCCCCGACAGGGCCACCGTGGTCGTCGACGGCGCTCTGACAGAGCTGTGGCTGTCCGAGACCATCGCGCTCGCGCCGCTGGCCCACTACCTCGGGCACGGCTACCTCAGTTCGATGGGCAGCAACTTTGGCGTGGCTCTGGGAGCGCAGTACGCGGCCCCCGACAAGGCGACGATCCTCGTCACCGGCGACGGCGCTGTCGGCTACAGCCTCGCCGAGTTCGACTCCCTCGTCCGGGCGGGACTTCCGGTCGTTGTGATCGTCCTCAATAACCGAGCCTGGGGCGCCACCTTGCACACGCAGGAGTGGCTCTTCGGACGGGATCGCGTCACCAACAACCGCCTGGAGAATGGCTCCTACAGCGGCGTGGCACGAGCTCTCGGTGCGGACGGCGTCGACGTCACGGAACTGGACCAGCTTCGCCCGGCGATCGAGGCCGCCCTCGCGGCCCGGCGACCGACGTGTATCGACGTGCGAGTGAGCCTGGCGCCCGTTCCTCCGGAGGAGCGTGTCCTGATGGGCGGAGGTCCGTTCGGCGGCATCGAGATCGATGCATGAGCACCGCTGCGGCAGGCGCAGTCACACGCCCGCGGGGCGAGGACGATGTCGAAGCGCACCCGGCTCCACGTGCGGTCGATGACGCGTCCGTCGGGCGTTGGCGTGCCGGCGGGCTGCCGCTCGAACCGTTTGATTAGTGAGTCCTTCACGCCGAAGACGGTGTCCTTGCGGCCGATCGGGTCGCCCTCCGGGAAGATGTGGGTCACCAGCGTGCGCGCCCCCTCGTGGGACACCATGAAGTGCAGGTGGCTGGCGCGCAGTGGTGAGCGGCCGACCGCGTCGAGCATCTTGCCGACGGGTCCGTCGTTGGGGATGGGGTACGGCGTCGGAGTGAGGCCCCAGAAGCGGTAGCTGCCGTCGGCCGCGGAGAAGAGATGGCCGCGGCCGGCGCGCTTATCAGCGTCGTACTGCACGTCGTAGAGCCCGTCCTCGTCAGCCTCCCAGACCTCGATTCGGGCGCCACCGAGCGGGTTGCCGTCGGTGTCGGTGACGGTCCCCTCGACCCAGCAAGGCTCGCCGGGGGCACCGAAGGCCACGTCACCGCCGAACTCGATCTGCGGGGAATCCTCGACGAAGAACGGCCCGAAGACGGTCGCCTCGGTGGCGCCCTGGTATGCCTGGTTGCTCACGTTGATCGTCTGCATGCTCGCGCCGAGGGTGTCGGACAGCAGGATGAACTCCTGCCGGACGTCGTCGGTGATGTGGCCGGCCTTGGTGAGGAAGTCGATCGCCGCCCCCCACTCCTTCTCGGTCAGCCGGACCTCGCGGATGAAGGAGTGCAAGTGCTTGACCAGGCAGACCATGAGCTCCTTCAGGCGCGGGTCGGCGCAGGCGTCGAAGGAGGCCACGACGTTGTCGACGAGCCGCTGCTCGACTGCCTGCTGCTGCGGCGACACCTCGCGGTAGATCGTGCCGTGGACACCCGCCTCGGCCGCGCCGGGGTTGACGTAGGTAGCCATGACGGGCTCCTTCAGCTGATCGGGTCGCCGGCCCACGCCGCCTCCAGCAGCGCGGTCAGGTTCTCCTCGGTGACGGGGCTGGGGTTGTTGGCCGGGATCGCCGTCATGATCGGCCCGAGCGCCTTGGCAATGCCGACCTTCGGCATGCCGTAGTCGCGCAGCGCCCTCGGCGCGTCCAGCACCTGGCGCAGGGCGGCCAGGCCGGCGCTGGCCGTCTGGGTGCCGAACACCGCGCCGAATGCCTGGGCGATACGCGCCTCCGCCTCGGGGGCGTGCGAGGCGTTGAAGGCCAGCACGTAAGGCAGCACGACCGCGTGGGTCTGTGCGTGCGGGAGGTTGAACATGCCGCCGAGGACGTGGCAGATCTTGTGATGCATCCCGGAGCCGGCCGAGGCGAACGCGACAGCGGCGAGGTAGGCGCCGTACAGCGTCTGCTCGATGCCCTCGACGCTCGTCGAGTCGTCGGCCACCGCCGGCAGGCCGGCCGCCAGTGCGCGGATGGCCTCGTGCGCCAGCGCCCGGTCGATCGGGTCGGTCCGTGGCCCCCACATCGAGTCCACGCAGTGCGCCATCGCGTTCAGGCCGCTGGCCACGGTCATCTCACCGGGCAGCGTGGTCAGCAGACTGGCGTCGTACACGACTGACGCGGGCAGCACCTTGTTGTCCATGCCGGTGGTCTTGGTCTCGCCCTCGGTCAGGCCCCACACGTTGGTCGCCTCGGAGCCGGCGTAGGTGGTGGGTACCGCGACGATCGGCAGCCCGGTGGTCATCGCCACCGCCTTGGCCAGCCCCGTGGTCGAGCCGCCGCCGACGCTGACCAGGATGTCCGCGCCCGCGCCGGCCGCCGCATGACGGGCTCGTCGCGCGACCTCGACCGGCACGTGCATCACGACCTCCTCGTGACGCAGCACGACGGGGATCTGCTTGGCGATGGGGTCGGCCAACTCCTTCTCGCGGTCCGACGCGATCAGTATGACCTTGGAACCGCCGAGCGCCTGGACCTCGGCAGCCACGGCGGCGGGCGACGCCCCGGCCGCGAACACCACCCGCTGGGGAAGGGTCTCGTGAGTGAACCTCATCGTCATCCTCCAGCCAGCCATTGCGCGCCGTCGGCATAGAGTTGCTCGACCGCCCCGCCGGTGAGGCCGGGAAGCCCTTCCCGCACCGTAAAACCCGCCTTGGTCTGCAGGTAGGCCAAGTGGCGATATCCGGTCGGAAACCGACCCAGGAGTTCCGGATCCAACGTCAGTGTGGCAGCGGGGTCGACGACGTCGAGCCGGTCCTTCTCGTAGATCGGCTGCCGGCGCACGATCGTCCAGCGCCCCTCGTGGCGGGAGAGGAAGTCGTAGAAGCGGCCGGTGCAGACGACATCGACCTCGACGCCGTCGATGCTCGCGCGCTGGTTGATAGTCATTTTCGTCTGGGCGATGGCTCGGTCGCCGGCGATGTCCGCGGCGTGGCCGCCCAGGAAGTGGAGGATGCTGACTCCGTTCTCGAAGCCTTCACGGCTGGCCTTGATGAAGTCGGTGGCGCTTCCGTGGAACCAGGTGGCGCTCATCGAGCCGTCGCGCGGATGCCAGACCGTGGCGAAGCGGCTCCACTGCCCGGCATCGCGCCACAGCGCCCAGTCCTCGATGAGCTGCCGGATCTCGTGGCGGTCGTCGTCGGCCTGCGACATCGTGCGATCTCCGATCTGGTCTTCGACAGTCGCCGCATCATCAGATGGGGTAGTGGCGGGATCCGGACTGGATGGTGATCCAGCGCAGCTCGGTGAACTCTTCCAGCGCGGCGCGGGAGCCGAATCGGCCCCAGCCGCTGGCGCCGACGCCGCCGAAGGGCATCTGGGGCTCGTCGTGCACGGTGGCGCCGTTGATGTGGCAGATGCCGGACTTGATGCGGCGGGCCACGTCGAGCGCGGCGGCCGCATCCCTGCCGAAGACCGCGGCGGAGAGCCCGTACTCGGTGTCGTTGGCGACCGCGACGGCTTCGTCGGTGGAGTCCACCTCGATGATCGAGACGACCGGTCCGAAGGACTCCTCGCCGTAGATGCGCATGTCCGGCGTGACACCGCGCAGCACGGTGGGCTTCACGAACAGGCCGTCGGCCGTGCCACCGGTCAGGATCTGCGCACCCTTGTCACGGGCGTCCTCGATGAGCGCCATCACGTGGTCGCGGGCGCGGGCGTGGACCAGCGGACCGATCTGAGAGGTGGGATCGCTCGGGGGCCGACGACAAGCTTGGCGGCACGCTCGGCCAGGCGGGAGGAGAGATCGTCGGCGACAGCGCTGTCGACGATGACGCGCTCGGTCGACATGCAGATCTCGCCCTGGTTCATGAAGGCGCCGAAGCTGGCCGCGGCGGCGGCCTCCTCCAGGTCCGCGTCGGGAAGGACCAGGAGAGGCGCCTTGCCGCCGAGCTCGAGGACCACCCGGGTCAGGTAGCGACCGCCGAGTTCGCCGACGATACGGCCGACCCGGCTCGATCCGGTGAAGTTCACACGAGTCACGGCCGGGTGGGCGATCAGCGCCTCGACGACGCTCGGACCGTCTTCGGGCGCGTTGCTGATGAGGTTGACCGCTCCGGCGGGCACGCCCGCATCGTGCAGCACCTGGACGATGGCGGCCTGGGTGAGTGGCGTCTGCTCGGATGACTTCAGCACCACGGTGTTGCCCCACACCAGCGGCCACACGACGGCGCGCACGCCGAGGATCAGCGGTGCGTTCCACGGTGCGATGCCGACGACAACGCCGACCGGCTGGCGCACGCCGAGGGCGGTCAGGCCGGGCACGTCCGACGGGATGACCTCGCCGACGGCCGCGTACGCCTGGGCTGCCGCCTCGACGAGCATGCCCTTCGCGACGTGCACGTTGAAGCCGCACCAGGGGAGCGTGGCACCCATCTCGCGGCTCATCGTGGCGACTATCTCGCCGGTGCGTTCGCCGAGCAGGACGGCCGCACGCTCCAGCACCGACCGCCGTGCAGCCGGCGGAAGGCTCGACCACTGCGCAAGGGCAGCCGCCGCGGCGTCCACGGCAAGGTTGACATCGTCGACGGAGGCTGCCGCGACCCGCGCGATCGGTTCGCCGGTCAGGGCCTCGGTCGTCTCGAAGTAGCGGCCGTCCTTGGCCGCGACGTGCTCGCCTGCGATGAGGAGGTCGCAGGTCCGGACCTCGGTCTCAGTAACTGACATGTGTCGCCTTACCTCCACGACGGCGGCGATCGCCGCACGAACCCAGTTGTGTCGAACTCTCTGTGGCCGGCGTCAAGCCTTGAACCCCGTTGTTCATTGATCGGACAGCGGTGTCAGCCCGGCGGCATGCGCTTGGCCTGGTGCATGTGCGCCAAGCGCCAGCCCTCCGCGGTCTGCTCCCAGACCCGAGTCACTGCCTCTTGGATCGGGAACGGCGGCAGGGTCTCGTCGAAGACGATGTGCATCTCCTGGAGGCACGTGGTGATCGCGGTATTGCCCCGCACGGTGATGCCGAGCTCCTCGGCCTTGGCGAAAACGGTGCGGCGGCGGGTCGACGCGAAATGGGCGAAGCTCTCCCGGCCGTCGATCTTTCCGACCGGGCCATGGACGACGTGGCTGTCCTCCAGCATGAGGGCGGTCATCGCTTCTTCGCCCTCGGTGAGAGCCACGAGCCAGGCTGCCTCTGCCTGCTCGATCGCCTGGACGGTCGTGGTGGTCGCGGTCGTCGCGGTTGTCATAGGTCGAGCTCCAGAATCGGTGAGTGTGCTCGCGATGAGCACGGGGTGAACATGCCGTCGGCGCGCTCACGATCGGTCAGGATGTCGTCGCGGTGGTCCGGCTCTCCGGCGAGTACGCGCACGATGCACTCACCGCAGATTCCCTGCTGGCACGAGTAGGGGGCGTCCACGTCGTTGGCGAGCAGGACGTCGAGGATGCTCTCGCCTTCCTTGATCTCGTACTCGCCGCCGGTCTTGGCAAGCCGCACGGTGAAAGTCCCGCCGGCAGCCTTTGGGGTGGCGTCCTGCACGGGCGTGAAGCGCTCCTTGTGGATCGCTTCGGCGCGCCAACCCGCTTCGAGCGCGGCGGAGATCACGAAGTCCATGAAGCCGCCGGGGCCACAGACGTAGATCGCCGTCTCGGGGTCGGGCGGGCCGATGTCGGTGGCAGTGCGGAACCGCTGCTCGTCGGGGCCATCATCGAAGTGGAGCCGAATGTGCGGGTTGTGCTCCAACTCGGTCAGGAACGCTGAGTCTGCCCGGCTTCGAGCGCAGTAGTGCAACTCGTACTCCGCGCCGCTGGCTTCGAGCGCGTGCGCCATCGCCAGCAGGGGAGTGATGCCGATACCGCCGGCCACCAGCAGATGGCGACGTGCCTCGTGCGAGAGTCCGAACCTGTTCCGCGGGAGGGAGATCCGCAGCCGGTCGCCCTTGCGGAGTCGATGCATGCCCAGCGAGCCGCCGCGCGACGCCGTCTCGGCCAGCACTGCCAGCCGATATCGGGTGCGCTCGTGCGGCGGCCCGCACAGGGAGTACTGGCGGACCAGACCGGCGGCGCCGTCCACCAGCACGTCGACGTGGGCGCCGGCGGCGAACTCCGGCAGCTCGACCTCGTCGGGACTGACCAGGTCGAGCACCACGATCCGGGCAGTCGCGTCGTACCGGGCGTCCACGATGGTGTCGAGCCACTCGGTGCCCATCGTTCCTGCTCAGACTCCAGCGGTGGCCGCGGCGTCAGCGCTGTCGACGGCCCGCCGCTTGCCGATGGTGAACAGACCCGACTGCGTGTGGTGGACCTCCGACGGATCACGGATGATGTTGATCGGGTCGCGCCCGGCCTCGACGTCGTCGGCCATCGCGAGAAGCATGCGACGCAACATGACCACGCCGCGGTCGCCGGTGGCCAAGGTCTCCTCGGAGTCCAGGGTGATCGCTCCCTGCGAGCCTTGAGCCTCCGCATCACCGGGGAACCGGTGGCGCTCCTCGTCGGTCAGCTCGAAGTTCTGCTTGCCGTTCTGCGTAATGCCGATCACGAAGCGGACCATTCGCTCGGGATCGTTCGTGCGGATCGAGAAGAAGAGCCGGTGGCTGGTGTCGTCGGAGGGTACGACCCACAGCAACTGGTCCGGTCGCCCATCGGGAGTCACCTTCACGTAGTCCGGCAGGCCGAAGACGTTGGGTAGCTGCTGCTCGACCGCGAAGCCGTACTCGGTGACCTCGCCGGCCTCGTCCTCGACCTCGAATCGCTGGGTGTACTTCAGGCCGTGGTCGGTGCGCTCGTACGTCAAGCGCTCGGCGATGGTGGCCGGGTCGAAGAAGTTCTCGGGGTAGCCGAAGGTGCCGGTGCCCATCATCTGGTACCCGCTGTGCGTGGAGTGCAGCCAGGTGACGTGCGTGGGGTCGGCGGAGTTCTCGTAGATGTTGAGCCAGCTGAAGTCCGCCGGCATGCCGGTGACCGCGGCGTGGGGGACAGGCCAGCTCGCGAAGTACCTTTCGTCCTCCGCGGGGTTCTCCAGCGCGTCGTAGCGGGGCAGCTCGGGCTTGAGCGCGGGCGGGCCCATGTAGACGAAGACCAGGCCGTACCGCTCCGCGGCCGGGTACCACGGCTGGCGGGCGGCGTCGCGCTTGCGCCCCAACCCCGGCTCGCACGCCTGCTCGATGCAGTGGCCTTGGACGTCGAACTTCCATCCGTGGTAGCAGCAGCGGATGCCGTCGTCCTCGACGCGGCCGTAGTAGAGGCTGGCCCCGCGGTGGGCGCAGCGCTCGATCACGACACCGGGCCTGCCGTTGCCGTCCCGGAAGACGACCAGGTCCTCGCCGAGCACGCGGGTCTTCTGCGGCAGGGCACCGGCGATGAGCGCTTCCGAGCTGGCGATCGGGTGCCAGTAGCGACGCAGCGCCTCGCCCATGGGTGTACCGGGCCCGACCTCGCGCAGGCGGGCGTTGTATGAGGGTTTCGGGCGGCCGTAGCCCGTGCCGGTGTCGACCTCTGAAGTGGTGGTCATCGTTCTGTCTCCCGGGCAGCCTGGCGCACAGCCGGCGGCGTGGGCAGGTGCTGCGAAACGGTCACCCGCGAGGGCCGGTCATGCGCTCAAATGAAATGCGGAATTCACATTCGCATTTTGCTTCGTGGCGTGTCAAGGGTCACTTCCAGGCGTTCGTTGGCTGGCACGGGACGCCCTGACCGGGCCGTCCTCGGCCCCGCGTCGTCGGCTGAGCAGCGCCGAGACGGGGCTGCCGGAGCGGACGCTGGCGGCCAAAGGCGCCGGTCTGCCTCTACGCTGAGGCCGTGAGTACCGAAACGTCGCTCGATCTGCCGCCGGCGCAGCAGGCGCGCAGCCGGGTAACCCAGCAGCGGATCCTGGAGGCCGGTACGGCCTTGCTTGAAGAGGGCGGCACCGAGGGGCTCACCATCGCCGCCGTCGCTTCTCGGGCGGGCGTCTCGGTGGGCAGCGTCTACCGGAGGTTCGGCGACAAGGATCGCCTGACCGCGGCCTTGCAGCACGACATGATCGACAAGTTTCGCGCTGACATCATTCGCCGCTTCAAGCCGTTGCGCGCAGATCCGACCGGGCTGGTCGCCTCGGCGGTCGCCGGGATTACCGGGACGTTTCACGCGCACGAGCGCCTGATGCGGGTCTTCGTCACCGCGGCCACCACCGATCCCGCGGTGGCTCGGGTCGGGTCCGAGGCCAGCGTCGATGCCGGTCACGTATTCCGGCAGTTCCTGGAGCCGATCGTGCCGATGATCGACGATCCAGAGCCGGAGTTGCGCCTGGATGTCGCCTATCGCTTGGTGTACGCGGCCTGTATGAACCGCGTGCTGCACGGCGAACGATTCGAGTCCAAGCGGCCTCTGTCGTGGCGCCGACTCACCGACGAGCTCGTGGGCGTCGCCTGCCTGTACCTCCTCGGCACGCCAGCGCGGTGAGCCTCGGTGATGCGAATGTAAGTTCCGCTTCACATCTACGCCGCGACGCGACATACTGAGCGGGCTCCTAGCGTGAAGGGAAGGAACCGCTCCATGCGAGAGCCGCTCAGCTACGAGATCGCGCACGGCGCCGCGCTCGCCGCTCTGCAAGCAGCAAGGGCCGAGGGGCACAAGGTGTGCGCTGTCGTGGTCAACCGAAGTGGCGTCACCAAGATCCTTCTCAGTGACGACGGCGTCGGCCCTCTCGGCGTGGAGACCGCGCGACGCAAGGCATACACCTCGGCCGTGAGCGGTGTCCCAACGGCAAAGTTCGCGGCCTTCGCCGCGTCGCCCCAGATGCGGGTGGCGCCTCCCCACCTGGTCGATGCCAACCTCCTGCCGGTCGCCGGCGGCGTGCCGATCGTGACCGCCGATGGGGAAGTCATCGGCGCCATCGGCGTGGGCGGGGCGGACGACGTCACCGACGACCGCATCGCGAATCAGGCGCGCGATGCGGTCGCGGAGATCGTTGCCTAGATCCCAATGAGCGCTTTCCTGTACGCCGCGACGCGGACGCCGTTCGGCCGCTTCAACGGTGCGTTGGCCGGGGTCCGCCCTGACGACCTGGCTGCTGCCGCGATCACCTCGACGCTCGCCCACGTGCCGGGCCTCGACCACGCCGCGATCGACGACGTGGTGTGGGGCAACGCCAACGGCGCCGGCGAGGAGAACCGCAACGTCGGCCGCATGGGGGCGCTGCTGGCCAGGCTTCCGGTGAGCGTGCCAGGCACCACGGTCAACCGGCTCTGCGGCTCGAGCCTCGACGCGGCGATGATGGCTAGCCGGATGATCGAGTCCGGCGATGCCGAGGTCGTGTTGACCGGCGGAGTCGAGTCCATGACGCGTGCGCCGTGGGTGCTGCCTAAGTCGGCGAAGCCGTACCCGGCCGGCGACGTCACCGCGGTATCCACCACGCTCGGCTGGAGGCTGGTCAACCCGCGGATGCCGAAGGAGTGGACGGTCAGCCTCGGCGAGGCCAACGAGCAACTCCAGGAGCGCTTCGGGATCTCTCGCGAGCGGCAGGACGAGTTCGCCGCGCGCTCCCACCAACTCGCCCACAAGGCGTGGGAGTCGGGCTTCTACGACGAACTGGTGACGCCGGTCGAAGGCGTCGACCTGACCCGCGACGAAAGCATCCGGGCCGGATCCACGCCGGAGGTGCTGGCCGGGCTCAAGCCGGTCTTCCGTACACCAGAGCATGGGGCACCATCACCGCGGGCAATGCCAGCCCGCTCAACGATGGTGCCTCCGCGGTGCTGCTAGGCAGCGCGAGGGCCGCGGCTACGATCGGGGCCAACCCGATCGCCCGCATCGCCGGCCGCGGCGTGATGGCGCTGAAGCCGCAGGCATTCGGCTACGCCCCGGTCGAGGCCGCCAACCGTGCGTTGGTCCGGGCCGGGATCGGCTGGCAGCAGGTGGGCGCGGTCGAGCTCAACGAGGCCTTCGCTGTGCAGTCACTCGCCTGCCTCGACGCGTGGAAGGTCGACCCAGACATCGTCAACCAGAAGGGCGGCGCCATCGCGATCGGGCACCCGCTGGGCGCGTCGGGCGGTCGCATCCTCGCCACGCTGGCCAAGGTGCTGCGCGAGACAAAGCAGCGCTACGGCGTCGCCGCGATCTGCATCGGGGTCGGTCAAGGGCTGGCCGTCGTACTCGAGAACTGCGACGCTACGGAGCCGGCCCAGTGAGCAGGGCGAAGATCGTCGAGAGCGCCGATGCGGCGGTCGCCGGAATTGAGGATGGCTCCACCATCCTCGTTGGTGGCTTCGGCTTGGCCGGGATGCCGTTCCATCTGATCGACGCGTTGATCCGGCAGGGTGCGAAGGACCTCACGATCGTGTCCAACAACGCCGGCAACGGCGACGTCGGGCTGGCCGCGTTGCTGGCTGCCGGCCGGGCGCGCAAGGTGATCTGCTCCTTTCCGCGCCAGGTCGACTCCTGGATCTTCGACCGACTCTATCGAGAGGGGAAGATCGAGCTTGAGGTGGTGCCGCAGGGCAACCTCGCCGAGCGGATGCGCGCGGCTGGTGCCGGTATCGGTGCGTTCTACTGCCCGACCGCGGTCGGCACGCCGCTGGCCGAGGGCAAGGAGGAGCGTGAGATCGATGGTCGGAAGTACCTGCTGGAGTATCCCATCAAGGGTGACTACGCGCTGATCGCCGCGCACGTCGCGGATGCGATGGGCAACCTCATCTATCGAAAGACCGCCCGCAACTTCGGACCGGTCATGGCCACGGCCGCGACGACGACCGTCGTTCAGGTCGAAGCGGTCGTCGAGGCCGGGATGCTCGACCCCGAGGCCGTCGTGACCCCGTCTATTTACGTCGACTGGGTCGTCCAGGTGGAGGCCCGTCACTACACCGTGCAGGGGGCACGATGACCACCGCCGACCGTAAGCGCTCGATGGACGAGCTCGCCGCCGTCATCGCACGCGACATCCCGGCCGGTGCCTTCGTCAACCTCGGCATCGGCCAGCCCACCAAAGTCGCCGACCACCTGCCGGCCGACTCCGGGGTCGTGCTGCACACCGAGAACGGCATGCTCAACATGGGTCCGAAGGCCGAGGACGACGCGGTCGACCCCGATCTGACCAACGCCGGCAAGGTCCCGGTGACCGAGTTGCCGGGGGCGGCGTACTTCCACCACGCCGACTCCTTCGCAATGATGCGCGGTGGGCACCTCGACGTCTGCGTACTCGGGCATATCAGGTTGCCTTCAACGGCGACCTCGCCAACTGGCACACCGGTAAACCCGACGACATTCCTGCCGTCGGCGGCGCCATGGACCTCGCCATCGGCGCCAAGGACGTCTACGTGATGATGGCGCTCTTCACCCGCGCCGGTGAGCCGAAACTCGTGCCGCAGTGCACCTACCCGCTCACCGGCGTCGGCTGCGTCAGCCGCGTCTACACGGACTGCGGCGTCTTCGACGTCGGGCCCAACGGCGTACGGATCCGCGAGACGTACGGCGTCAGCGCCCACGAGCTCGCGGAGCGACTCGGCATCACGCTGTAACTACGTGAGCGGTGCACCAGATCCTCGCCGCCCTCGGCGGCGACGACGTCCCGGAGCCGCTGCACGTCCGTGCGGAGTTCGTGCGGCGGGGATCGACGGCGGCGCCGGTCCGCTGACGGCCGCGGTGATCGGTGCGATCCGGCACCCCGTGCGTGTCACCGGCCGGTGAATCGGGCGGGCCGCTTTTCCAGGAACGCTTGCATACCCTCGGTTTGGTCCTCGGTGGCGAACAGGGCGTGGAACACGCGCCGCTCGAACAGCAGGCCCTCCCGCAGGCCGACCTCCAGGGCGCGGTCGACGGCCTCGCGGGCCGTCATCGCGGCCAGCTTGCCGTAGGCGGCGATCATCTCGGCCGCGGCCATCGTCTGCGGCAGCAGCTGGTCGGCGGGAACCACCCGAGCGACCAGGCCGGACCGCTCCGCTTCGACGGCGTCCATCAACCGTCCGGTGAGGATCATGTCCATCGCCTTGGCCTTGCCGACCAGCCTGGTCAGGCGCTGAGTCCCTCCGATGCCCGGGATGACGCCGAGCGTGATCTCCGGCTGCCCGAAGCGGGCGGTGTCGGCGGCGAAGATGATGTCGCACATCATGGCCAGTTCGCAGCCGCCGCCGAGCGCGTATCCGGCCACGGCGGCGATCTTCGGCGTACGCAGCGCGGTGAAGCCGTCCCAGCCGGCGAAGAAGTCCTCGGCGAACATTTCGATGGAGGACTTCGGCGCCATCTCGCGGATGTCGGCACCGGCGGCGAAGGCTCGTTCGGAGCCGGTGATGACGAAGCAGCCCACCGCGGGGTCCCGGTCGAGCGGTCGGAGCGCGTCGACCAGTTCCGTCATCAGCGCGGTGTTGAGCGCGTTCAGCACCTCGGGCCGGTGCAGGTGCACGGTGACGACCCGCCCACGCTGCTCGATCTTGATGTATTCCATAGCGGTTTCCCTTTCACTCAGGAGTCCCAGATGGCGCCGTACGCCGGGATTCCCCGGCGCTCCAGGCCGTGGACGACCTGCCAGGTCAGCTTCTTGTTGGAGATGCAGATGACGGCCTCGGCCCGAACGCTGCGTACGCGGCGTAGGCCAGCCGGACCATGTCGGGCTTGCCGTGCGTGGCGGTGTCCCAGACGGTCGCGTCGGGCTGACCGGCCAGGATCTCGTCCACCAACGCGTCGCCGTAGGTGGCTCGTGGGCTGCGGGTTGCCCAGACCAGCCGGGATGGCACCTTCCGGGCCAGCAGGTGCGGCAGCACCGGGCCGATGCCGCTGCCGGTGGCGACGTAGACCACCTTGGTGAACAGGGTTTCGATGTTCGCGACGCCTGCGGTGGTGATGCCCTTGACCCAGACGTGCGCTGGCATGTCGTCGATGAACGATCCGGTCCAGTCGCCGGCGCGGGAGATGGTGAGACGGAAGCCGGACTCGCCGGGAGCGGGCACGTTGGCGAACGAGTGCCATTCCCGCAGTGGGTGGCGGCTGATCGCGGTGGACGATCCGGCGAACGGAGTCACCCCATGGTTGAAGCGGGCCACCGCCACATGGTTGGAGGGCCGGGTGACCGCCACGGGCACCTTGCGCAGGCGCAGCCAAGGCAGCGCGACGCTGAGGGTGAGAAGGGCGAGTACCCAGATCTGCGGCGCGGCCAGCAGGCTCCCATCCCCTGTCTGTACGAACAGGACGGTCTGGGTCCAGAACAGGACCAGCGCGGTCCAACCACCGAACCGATGCATCCGCTCGAACCGGTCGTGCTGCCTGGCCCGGTAGCCCGGTCGCGCGGTCAGCACGATGGCGGCCAGCAAAGCCAGCAGCGCGTACGAAACCACCAGTAGACCGATGGAGACCGGCGGGGCACTTCGCAGGGTGTCGAGGGTGATCGACGCGGTGAGGACGACGAACCACAACGTTCCGGCGAGCGCACCGCCGACGTGCAGCCCGCCAAAGTGGTACACCTTTCCCAGGGTCCACCGGATCCGCAGTGGCCAGTGGGTGGGCGCCCGGGTGGCGAGCCAGAACAGCAGGTTGATGACGTACTGCTGGCGAATGAGGATGGCGAGCGCGAAGTTCGCCAGGACGGCGGCGGAGACGGCCGCGAGGTCGATGCGGTCGCCGGACCACCAGCCGCCACCGGTGAGGGCGTGCCCGAGCAGTGCCAGGTTCGCGATGAGGACGAGGGCGGCGAGACGGTTGTGATGCATCAGCCGTGGATGTTTGAGGATGCGCCGGAGAGGTGACGACGACGGCGGCGGTGGCAGGGCGACATGCTCGACTGCGAAAGCGGTGGGCGCTGTCGACGTGTCGACGGGACTGATTACGCTCATGCCGTCCGCTCCAGCCCGTTGGTGGCGCGGTTTGCCAGTGCGATGTGTCGCAGCGCCGCCTTGTCGACTTTTCCGCGGCTGGTCTCGGGCAGGGCGGCCAATGGGTGGACGGCCGTCGGGACGCAGTAGTAGGGCAGGGCCGAGGCGACGGCCTGCCTCGCCATCTCAGGGTCCACCTGGTTGGGAGCCACGAAGGACACGAGGCTGCGGTCGTCGAGCTTGAGGGTGACGGCCCGCCGGCAGCCGGGTACCGACTCGAGGATGGCCGAGACCGAGTCCAGTTCGACACGGAATCCGCGGATTTTGACCTGGTCGTCCGTCCGGCCGAGGTGCTCCAGTTGGCCGTCCGGGGTCCAGCGGCCGAGGTCCCGGGTACGGAACATCACTCCGCCGCCGCCCAGGAACGGGTCCGGGACGTAGCGTTCCGCGTTCAGCGCCGGGTTGTCCAGGTAGCCGGCGGAGACGCAGTCGCCGCCGGCCCACATCTCGCCGGTGGCGCCGATGGGGCAGGGATGCCCGGTTTGGTCGAGGATGTACACGGTGTTGTTGGGGGTTGGCCGCCCGATGGTGAGCCGCGCGGCGTTCGGGTGGTGGCGATGCATTGTGTTCACGATGGTGGTCTCGGTTGGTCCGCATGCGTTGTAGAAGGTGCACCGGCGGGCCCACCGGTCGGCCAGTGGTCGCGGGCAGGGCTCGCCGGCCACTGCCACCACCTTCACCGATCCGCACCGCTTGGGGTCGAGGGCGCTCAGGATGGTGGGGGTGGCGATGATGACGTCCACGTGCTGAGCGGTCTCGGCGATGTCCTGCCCTCGGATGACGAGGGTGGCGCCGTGGCTGAGGCAGCCGAGGATCTCCCACGCCGCCATGTCGAACGCCACATTGAGCACCTGTCCCACCCGCCACCCCGGGCGGATGCCGAGGTCTCCGGGCGCGGTGAGCAGGATGTTGCAGACGTTGCGGTGGGTGACGGCGACGCCGTTGGCGCGTCCGGTCGTGCCGGAGGTGAAGAGTATGTAGCAGTTCTCGCCGGCGTCGCCCGGCCGTTGCGGGCGGAACCGGTCGTCGGAGGGGCCGAGAGGCTGGGTCATCAGGGTGTCGATGGCGATGAGGTGATGGCCGGTCGGCACCGGTATCCGGTCCGCGACGTTGGACGTCGTCAGGATGACCCGGGTGGCCGCGGCGCCGATGACGTGGCGGAGGTGGGCGGACGGGGCCAGGCCCGCGTCCTGCGGCACGTACGCGGCACCGGCCTTGAGCACGCCGAGGATTCCGACCAGCATGGGGATGCCACGCCGGACGAACACCGCGACGTTGTCGCCGGGGTGGACGCCGTGACGGGCGAGTTGTGCGGCGAGCCGGTTCGCCTGGCGGTTCAGTTCGCCGTAGGTGATCGTCTCGTCGTGATGTTCGGCGGCGGTGGCGTCCGGGCGGATGGCCGCGTGCCGCTCGAACGCGTGGTGGATGTGGGTGTCCGGTACCGCCGCGACCGGCCCCTGTCCAAAGAGCTGGAACCTCCGGCGGTCATGGCCAGAGAGGTGGTCCAGCAGGGGTGTGGACCACGCTGTCGAGGTCCGCTCGATCAACTGCTGATGCATCGCGGCAGGTCCCTCCGATCGACGCGTGCGCGGCAACCGCCGCACACCTACATCGATGGTTGTGGACAGATCTCAGAATGTTCTTAGAAGGTCTGCGAGGGGGTGCCGCAGGCAACCTCACGATGAATCGCGCGCCCCGCCCAGGCTGGCCGACGCCGGCGATCGTCCCGCCGTGGCTTTCGACCACCTCCCGGGTGAGAGCGAGCCCGATACCGAACCGCTGACCCTGACCAGCGGCGCCCCGGCTGAACCGGTCGAACATCGTGCGGTGTTGCACCGGATCGAAGCCGACGCCGGTGTCCCCGACGACCAGTTCCACCGTTCGGCCGTGGTCCACGGTCGCGATGGAGACCGTGATCCGACCCTGGGGTGGGGTGTGTCCGATGGCGTTGTCCAGCAGGGCGGAGAGCATCCGTCGTAGGGCGGGCTTGACTCCCAACACGACGAGCGGCTCAGGCCCGACCCGCAGGACCGCGACCAGTTTTCGCTCGGCGAGGCGCCCCGCCTCCGCCGCTAGCAGGTCCGTGGCGACGGCGTCCAGGTCGACCCGCTCGCTCCCGGGAGCATCCGACCATAGTCGGGCGGTGCGCAGCATGTCATCGAGGACCTCACCGAGTTCGCGGGTGCCCGCTACCATCCGGCGCAGTTCGGTCACGAGCGGCTCGGGCAGTTCTTCCGCCCGGCGCAACAGAAGCTGACCTCGAACGTGCAGGCGGGTAAGCGGTGCCCGCAGTTCGTGGCTGGCGTCCGCGACGAACCGCCGGCGCCGGTCCAGCAGCTGCACCATCGGATGCAGCGCCCGCCAGGCGACCAGAACGCCGAAGGTCGATGCCACGACGAGGCCGACGAGGAGGCACGCCAGACCGCCGACCATTAGGACCGTGCCGCTGACCGCGGCGGCGAGGCTCGATGCCACTACCAGTCGGACCCGGCACAGAATACGCCTTTCCCGATTGTGGGGTGCTCCGATCATAGGGCGCCGATCTGATAACCCAACCCGTGTACGGTACGCACTATGGTGGGTCCCAGCTTACGTCGCAGATAGTGCACATACGTATCCACTATGGACTCGGAGTCGGCTCCGCGGAATACCCTGCCGCGCAGCTGGGTGCGGCTGTGCACCACCCGGGGGCGCGTCGCCAGCGATCGGATCAGTGCGAACTCCCGGCCGGACAGACTGACGAATTTACCGCTGGCCAAATGGACTCCGCGTAGTGTCACGTCGAGCCGCGCCGAACCCAACGGAATCACCTCGGCGTCGTCGACCGCGCGTCGACTCAAGGCCCGCGTTCGGGCCAGCAACTCCGCTACCTCGAATGGTTTGGCCAGGTAGTCGTCGGCGCCGGCGTCGAGCCCTTCGACCAGGTCGGCGGTGCCGCCGAGCGCGGTCAACATGAGTATTCGGGCGCTGACGGCCTGCTGACGCAACCGTACGACGACGTCCAGGCCGTCCATTCCCGGCAGCCCTCGATCTACGACGATCAGCCGGTACGACCGGGTCAGTCCGAAGTGGAGTCCGCGTTGACCGTCGGACGCATGGTCGGTGGGGTAACCCTCGGCGGCGAACACGTCAACCAACATTCCCGCAAGCTCACCGTCATCCTCCACAAGGAGAAGTCGACGCGAGTCGACGGTTGAACCCTCATCCACTCCAACATCATGACAGCAGTTGGCGTGATTGTCATGAAGGCGGAACCGAAAAAGAAACCGAAAACATTGGAACCAGTAAATACTTTTGAAGGATTCCAAATTGGACGGAGTGTGGCGCGGAGACCGGTACTGACCATGATGTCGATGATCTGTCCACCATGGTCGATCGTGCGCCCTGTTCAAGTGGCAAGGCTACGCTCAGCGCGTCGTGACCGGGGGCCACCCGGCGCCCTACGCCTGCCTGGTCGAAGCGGCGTGGCGTTGGTAATGCCACGCCACGCGGGTGCGGTTGCCGCAGCAGGCGCCTGAACACCAGCGGCGGCGCGGGTGGGCGGGCAGGAACAGCATGACGCAGTCGTCGGCCTCGCACTGGCGGACCTTGACACGCAGCTGTCACCATTCGGCGAACGAGCCGTCGGCGTGGCGCCAGATCTCGTTGCGCCACCGGTGGCCGTCGCGGGCGGCTTGGCGTACCGCGGCCTCGTCTACGTCGATGCCGAGCCCCGGTCCGGTGGGACGGTCGACGTAGCCGTTGGTGAACCGGAAGACGGTTGGGTCGACGAGATAGTCGAGCAGGTCGTTGCCCTTGTTGTTGTGGATGCCGAGGCTCTGTTCCTGGATGAGGAAGTTGGGGTGGCGAGGTCGACCTGGATGCTCGCGGCCAGAGCGATCGGGCCGAGCGGGCAGTGGGGGGCGAGGGCGACGTCGTAGGCTTCGGCCATCGCGGCGATGCGCCGCACCTCGGAGATGCCGCCGGCGTGTGACAGGTCGGGTTGGGCCACGGCGATGCCGGTGGGCAGGACGTCGCGGAAGTCCCAGCGCGAGTAGAGCCGTTCGCCTGCGGCGATGGGGATCGCGGTGCTGTCGGTGATCCGGGCTAGGTCGCGGGAGAACTCCGGCAGGACCGGTTCTTCGACGAACAGTGGCAGCAGCGGTTCGAGCAGCGGCAGGACGCGCCGCGCCATGGCGGTGGAGAAGCGGCCGTGGAAGTCGATGGCGATGTCCACCTCGGGGCCGACCGTTTCGCGCAGCGCGGCCAGCCGGTCGACGATCCGGCAGATCCCGGCGGCGTTCTCGATGGGCGCGAGGCGCCGGGTCGCGTTGTATTTGACCGCGTCGAATCCTGACTCGGCGGCGCGCAGCCCGTCCTCGATCAGCGCGGCGTCGCTGTCGCCGCTGATCCACCGGTAGACGCGGATCTTCTGCCGCACCGGCCCGCCGAGCAGTTCGTGGACCGGTACGCCCAGAGCCTTGCCCTTGATGTCCCACAGTGCCTGATCGATGCCGGCCAGGGCGCTGGACAGGACTGGGCCGCCGCGGTAGAAGCCGCCCTTGGCAAGGATCTGCCAGTGATCCTCGATGGGGGCCGCATCTGCGCCGAGCAACTGCTCGGCGAGTTCGCCGACCGCGGCGGCGACGGTCTCGGCGCGCCCTTCCACGATCGGCTCGCCCCAGCCGACGATGCCCTCATCGGTCTCCATACGCAGGAATAGCCATCGCGGGGGACGAGGAAGGTTTCGACCTTGACGATCTTCACGTACTCAACTCTCTCTGTGCCGGTGTGGCTTGCCCGAAGGGTCGGCTATCGGTGGCGGATGCTCCACCCGCCGTCGACGACGAGCGCTGCGCCGGTGATAAAGCTGGCCTCGTCGGACGCGAGGAACGCGATGGCGGCGGCGACCTCGTCCGGCCGCCCCATCCGGCGCAGGATCGTGGCCTCCGCCTGCGCGCGTTCGACGGTGTCGGGTAGTTCTCCCCACTGGCGGGTCACGATCGGTCCCGGCAGCACGGCGTTGACGCGCAGGTCGGGTCCGTACTCGGCGGCCAGTTGCCGCACCAGCGCGTTGAGGCCGCCCTTGGCTGCGGCGTAGGCGGCAAAGCCGGGCAGGCTGGACAGTGAGTGGACGGAGGACACCGCCACGATCGCACCTCGCGCCTGCAGCAGTGGTTGCGCCAGTACTTGTACACCGAGGTAGGTGGCCTTGAGGCAGACGTCGACGGTGCGGTCCCAGGCGGCCTCCGGCAGCTCGTGTGTCGGGGCGACGTGCATGGCGTACGCGTTGCTGACAAGCACGTCGACGCCGTCGTGGTCGGCGAGCGTGATGTCGGCGAGGCGGCGCCAGTCCTCGGCGCTGGCCACGTCGCACTCGACGAACCGTCCAGCGCCTCCTGCGGTGTTCAGCTCCGCGACGACCTGCTCGCCGCCGGCCGCGTCTATGTCAGCGATGATCACTGTGGCGCCTTCTGCGGAAAGCCGGCGGGCGCAGGCCGCGCCGATGCCGTTGGCGCCGCCGGTGACCACGGCGACCTTGCCGGCGAAGCGGTTCATGTGGCCTCCTTCGTCGCCAGGCGGTCCAGCGCTGCGGCCAACGACGGCGTCTCCGTGAGTACCAGTGCGGCGCCACCGACCGCGCCGGCCCGGGCACCGAGATCCAGCGCGCTGGGCACCACGTCGACGTCACGGACAAGCGACAGCGCGTATCGCCGGACCGCGTCCCGGATCGGCGACAGCAGCGCCTCTCCGGCGCGCGACAGTTCGCCGCCGACCACGATGCGTTCCGGGTTGAGCAGGTTGCACAGGTTGGCCAGCACGCGCCCGACGACGGTGCCGACGTCGGCGAGGACGCCCAGGCACGCGCGGTCGCCGGCGGCGGTCGCGGCGAGCACGCGCTCGATGGTGACGTCGTCGCCCAACGCGGGGCGCAGTGCGGCGAGCACGGCCGGGATGCCGGCGTAGCCGACCAGGCAGCCGCGGTTGCCGCACGGGCAGGCCGGACCGTCGATGTTGACCGACACGTGCCCCAGTTCGCCGGCGGCTCCGATCGCACCACGGTAGACGCGGCCGTCGAGGACGAGTCCGGAGCCGATGCCGCTGGACAGGCCGAAGTAGAACAGGTTGGACACGCCGCTTCCGGCGCCCCAATGGGCTTCGGCGATCGCCTCCAGCCGGGTGTTGTTCTCGATGAAGACCGGCACCCCCAGCCGGCGGCCGAACTCCTCGGCAGCATGCACGTGCGACCACGGCTGTCCGGGCAGGGAGACGCCAACGACGCCGGTGGCCCGGTCGATGGGGCCGGGCACCCCGATGCCCGCGCCGATGACGCGGCCGCGATCGAGGCCGTGCTGGGCGAGCAGGCGGTCCAGCAGGGTTATGCCGATGTCGATGCGCCCGGCCGGGGTGAGGGCGGGATCGAGGGGCGCGCCGCCACTGGCGATCTCCTGGCGGCCCAGGTCGCTGACGTGCACCCAGACCGCGTTGAAGGTGAAGTCCATGCCGGTGACGGCGGCGGCGGTCGGGTTGACGGCGAGCATCTCGCGGGCGCGCCCGTCGTGGTGGATGCCGGAGTCCCCATCGGACTCCACGACCAGGCCGTGTGCCATCAGCTCGGTGATGATGGTCGAGACGGTGGTGCGGGACAGGTCCGCGCGCCGGGCCAGTCCCGCACGGTGCATCGGTCCGTGGGTCAGCAGCAGGCTAAGAAGACGCTCCTGGTTGATCATGCGCAGCGACCGCAGCGATCCGCCGGTGTCCCGATCCATGGCGATGAGGATGTCAGGCCCCAACAAACTTCGTCAACACTCTTGACATACTTAACGCGCTGGGAACAAACTCTGTCCACTCATCGCCCAAACTCCTGGTAGAAGGGTGGGCATCCCCCATGACGACTCCCCATTCCGGCGCCTCGATGTCGCGCCGCCGGTTCCTCACCACTTCGACCGGTCTCGCGGCCACGGTCGCCGGTGGCGGCTTCCTCTCCGCCTGTGCGAGTTCCGTCTCCAGCAGCGGCGCGGGCTCATCGGGTCAGGCGACCCTCACCGTGATGACCGTGACCAACGACTTCGACGACGCCGCGCGCGCGGCGGCTGAGAAGGCGACCGGCACGAAGGTCAACGTTGTGGTCTACGACATCACCAAGCTGACGGCCATGCTCGCCAGCGGCTCGCCGCCGGACATCGTCCGCGGCTTCGGCGCCCTGGACACCCCGTACATCGCCGCGCGCGGCATCGCGGAGGACCTTGACCCCTACTTCGCCAAGAGCCAGGTGCTCAAGGTGGACGACCTAGACCCGGTCAACGACGTCTGGCGCTTCGACGGCACGAAGCAGGGCGCCGGTCCCCGGTACGGCATGGCCAAGGACTACTCGCAGGACACCATGGTCTGGTACAACACCGCCCTGTTCGACGCGGCCAAGGTCGCTTACCCCAGCGACACCACTCCGTTGAGCTATGCCGAGTGGCTCGCGCTGGGCAAGAAGCTCACCAAGACCAAGGGTGGCAAGACCATCCAGTACGGCATGAACGCCACCGGCCTTGGTTTGTTCGTGTCCTTCATGAACATGGTCACCTCCGCCGGCGGTCACCTGTTCAGCGACGACCTGGCCACGGTCGACTTCACCAGCCCGGAGGCGCAGGCGGCCCTCGCCTGGTACTTCGACTACGCCAAGGCCAACGTCGGGCCCAGCGTCATCAACCCCAACCCGGACGGCTGGGACTGGCCGCCCTTCCAGGCCGGGCGCATGGCGATGGCCCAGGACGGCTACTGGTTCGGCGGCGCCATCGCCGGCGACGCGAAGATCGCCGCGACCTCCCGCTTCGCTCCGGCCCCGCAGCTCGGCAGCAACCGGGTCAGCCCGTGCTTCGGTGCGACGGGCTATTGGATCCCCAAGGCCAGCAAGAACAAGGACGCGGCCTGGAAGTTCTTCGAGTGGTACTTCGGCGGCGAACCGGCCCAGCAGCGTGCCGCCAGCGGCTGGGGCATCCCGTCGCTGAAGTCACTGCGGACGAAGATGCCGCAGGACAAGCCGTATCAGAAGCAGGCCTACGCGGTGCAGGACGCCGAGCTTTCGCACTTCTCGGTGCTGTCGTTCACCCCGTACGTACGGGTCGAGGCCCTCGACGCCATCCTCAACCAGCAGCTTCCGGGCGCCATCAAGGCTGGCACCTCGGTCGCCGCCCTGGCGGACACGTTGAACGCCGAAATGAACAAGCAGCTCAAAGCGGGCAAGGAGCTCGTGCGGTGACCGCGAGTCCGCTGACGGCCACCGCCGGTGCGCCCAGCCGGGTGCGCCCGGCTGCGGCCTCGCCCACGACCAAGCCAGCGCGGCGGGGCTGTCGGCGGGCCGGCGCGTTCTACCTGTTTGTCGCCCCATGGCTCGTCGGTCTCATCGGCTTGACGGTGTTCCCCCTCGGGTACGCCCTGTGGCTGAGCATGACCAACTCGGACGGCCTGTCGCCCAATGCGCGCTTCGTCGGCCTGCGCAACTACCGTGAGCTCCTCAGTGATCCCCAGACGCTGCAGGTGCTCGCGCGTACTGGACTGTTCACCGCTGTGACCGTGCCCGCGACGATCGTCGGCGGTCTCTTCCTGGCGCTGCTGGTCAACCGTCCGATACCCGGACGGGCCGTGTTCCGCACCCTGCTGTACCTGCCGGCGGTGGTGCCTCCGGTCGCCGCGTCCCTCACCTTCAAGCTCATCTTCGACCGGGACACGGGCGCCGCCAACGCCCTCCTGGAGGCGGTCGGGGTCAAGCCGGTGACCTGGTTGACCGACCCGTTCGCCCGGTACGTGCTGGTCATGCTCGTCCTCTGGGGATGCGGCAACTGCATGATCATTTCATTGGCCGGCCTGCAGGACGTGCCGCGGGAGCTGCACGAGGCCGCGATGGTCGACGGCGCCAGCACGTGGCAGTCGTTTCGCCGGATCACCGTGCCCATCATCTCGCCGGTGCTGTTCTTCCAGGTCGTCACCGGCATCATCGCCGCCCTGCAGACCTTTCTGCCACCGGTCCTGCTCGCACCCACGGCCGGCGCCACCAGCGATGTCAAGGCCCTCCCGCAGGGCAACACCCTCTACATGGTTCATGTGTACGCGCAATACTTCAACAGCGCCCGCTTCGGCTATGCCTCGGCGCTGCTGTGGGTCCTGTTCGTCATCATCCTCATCGTCACCGCGCTGATCTTCAAGGTCGGGGCGCGAACCGTCTTCTACGGCGTCGACCCCAAGGAGGGCGACCGATGAGCACTCGCCGGTTCGCCCTGTTCATCCTGCTTGTCGCCATCGTCGGGCTGTTTCTCAGCCCGTTCGCCTGGCTGGTGATCGTCGCACTGAAAGACCCGTCGGAACTGGCGGCGCTGCACTGGCTCCCGGAGCATCCGCGGCCCGGCAACTTCGTCGAAGCGGTGACCTCCATCCCGTTCCTCGGGTACGCCCGCAACTCGCTGATGATCGCGGGCATCTACTCCGTACTGGTCACGCTCACCTCGGCCTGGGTCGGGTTCGGCTTCGCCCGGCTGAGCGCCCCGGGAAAGCGGATTCTCTTCACCATCCTGCTGGCCACGATGATGCTGCCGCAGATCATCACGCTGATCCCGACCTACTTGATCTTCTCGAAGCTCGGCATGGTCGACACCTACTGGCCCTGGGTCCTGTGGGGACTGTCCGGAGCCGCGTTCCTCATCTTCCTGTTCCGGCAGTTCTTCGCGAACATGCCCCGGGAACTGGAGGAGGCCGCGGTCCTCGACGGCTGCAGCTACCCGCGCATCTTCTGGAGCATCTTCGTCCCGCAGTCCTGGCCCGTGCTCGCCGCCAGCCTGGTGCTGTCGTTCACCTGGAGCTGGGGCGACTACGTCGGACCGGTGTTGCTGTTGAGCGCCGACCGCACCACCCTGCCCGTGGCGATCGCGACCCTTTACACCAACCCGCAAGGCATTCCCTCCAACAACCTGCTCGCCGCCGGGTCGATCATCTACATCGTGCCCGTCCTCGCCCTGTTCCTGTTCGCCCAGCGCGGCTTCGTCGCCGGCTTCTCCACCTCGGGACTGAAATGACCATGTCCGCCACCGCACGTTTCACTCTTGACCCGGCCTTTCGGGTAGCGCCGGTCTCACGACGCACCTTCGGGACGTTCGTCGAGCACCTGGGCAGGTGCGTCTACACCGGCATCTTCGAGCCGGAGCATCCGGCAGCCGACGAGGACGGCCTGCGTAGCGACGTGCTCGCACTGACGCGAGAGCTGGGCATCAGCACCGTGCGCTACCCGGGCGGCAACTTCGTCTCCGGCTACCGCTGGGAGGACGGCATCGGGCCGTTGGCCGACCGCCCGACCCGGCTCGACCTCGCCTGGCACAGCACCGAACCGAACACGTTCGGCCTGGAGGAGTTCATCCGCTGGACCCGCAAAGCCGGGGTCGAACCCATGATGGCCGTCAACCTCGGCACCCGCGGCGTCCAGGAGGCGCTCGACGTCCTCGAATACTGCAACATCGCCTCCGGTACGCGCCTGTCCGACCTGCGCATCGCCAACGGCGCCAAGGAACCGCACGGCGTACGCATGTGGTGCCTCGGCAACGAGATGGATGGGCCCTGGCAGATCGGCCACAAGAACGCCGACGAGTACGGCCGGCTCGCGGCGCAGACGGCCCGGGCGATGCGCATGGTCGACCCCGACCTGGAGCTGGTGGCCTGCGGTAGCAGCGGATCGGCGATACCAACCTTCGGGCAGTGGGAGGCCACGGTCCTCGAGCACGCGTACGACGTCGTCGACTATGTGTCCTGCCACGCCTACTACGAGGAGAAGGACGGCGACCTCGGCAGCTTCCTGGCCAGCGCCGTCAACATGGAGAACTTCATCGCCGACGTCGTGGCCACCGCCGACCACGTACGCGCGAAGAAGCGTTCCCAAAAGCGGATCAACATCTCGTTCGACGAGTGGAACGTCTGGTACCTCAGCCGGCTCGCCGACGAGCTCCCGAAGGGGCAGGACTGGCCGGTCGCGCCGCGGCTGCTGGAAGACCATTACAACCTGGCCGATGCCGTCGTAGTCGGCAGCCTGCTGATCACGCTGCTGCGGCACAGCGACCGGGTGACCTCGGCGAGCCTCGCCCAGCTGGTCAACGTGATCGCACCGATCATGACCGAGCCCGGCGGGCGGGCCTGGAAGCAGACCACCTTCCACCCCTTCGCGCAAGCATCCCGGCACGCGACCGGCGACGTGCTCCGGGTGGAGCCGACCTCACCGACTTACAAGACCACGGAGTACGGCGACGTGCCGGTGCTGCACGCGGTCGCCACCCACGACGAGCAGACCGCCACGACGGTAGTGTTCGCCGTCAACCGCTCAACCGACGCGCCCCTGTCCCTCGAGATCGACACCCGTGCGCTCGGCAAGACACGGGTCACCGAGGCGTACACGTTGGCCGGAGACGACCCGTATGCGCGCAACACCGCCGACGAGCCCGACCGGGTGTCCCCACGGCCGAACTCGTCCGCCGTCGCCGACTCGGGCTCGCTGCGCGCGACGCTGCCGCCGGTGTCCTGGAACGTGATTCGGCTTTCCCATGCCTGACCGTTTCGCCGCCGATCCGCTCTACCGGGACCCGATCCTCGACGGTCCCACCGACCCGATCGTGGTGTGGAATCCCCAGGTCCGGCGCTGGTGGATGTTCTATACGAGCCGGCGGGCGAACGTGGCAGGACTGCCCGGCGCCTCATGGGTGCACGGCACCCGCATCGGCATCGCCGAGTCGGCCGATGCCGGTGCGACCTGGACCTACGCCGGCACCGCCGAGATCGACGACGGCACCGGCCTCGGGAAACAGGTCACCCACTGGGCACCGGACGTCGTATTCGACGGCGACACGTTCCACATGTTCCTCACCGTCGTGCCGGGCATCTTCGACAACTGGGCACACCCGCGCGCGATCGTGCACCTGACCAGCACCGACCTTCGTACGTGGGGCGACCCCAGACCGCTTGACCTCGCATCGGGACGGGTGATCGACGCCAGCCTGCTGCGTCTTCCCGACGGCACCTGGCGGCTCTGGTACAACGAGGAAGACGACAACAAGTCCATCTATTTCGCCGACAGCCCGGATCTGCGTGGCTGGACCGACCGCGGCAAAGCCATCGGCGACCAGCCCGGTGAGGGGCCGAAGGCGTTCCACTGGCGTGGCCAGTACTGGATGATCACCGACGTCTGGCAGGGGCTGGCCGTCTACCGTTCCGACGACGCGTTGCGCTGGGTACGCCAACCCGGCAACCTGCTGGCAGAACCGGCGAGAGGTGGCGCCGCCGGTATCGGTCACCACGCCGACGTCGTGGTGAGCGGTGACCGGGCCTTCCTGTTCTATTTCGCAGCCATCGGGGCGGGGCGCGAGGAGCGTCGCAGCGCCGTCCACGTCACCGAGCTGGAGTTGCGCGACGGCACCCTGCACTGCGAGCGCGACCGCCTCACTCAAATCACCATGTCGCCACCGGAGGCAGCACCGTGAGCGTGCAGCCGTTCGCGCTGCAGGATGTGGCCTTGGGCGACGGCGTTTTCGCCGCCAAGCGCGCCCTCATGCTCGACTACGCGCGAGCGTATGACGTGGACCGGTTGTTGCAGGTGTTCCGGGCGAACGCCGGCCTTTCCCCCCACGGCGCCGTCGCACCCGGCGGTTGGGAGGGCCTGGACGGCGAGGCGAACGGAAACCTGCGCGGGCATTACACCGGTCACTTCCTCACGATGCTTGCCCATGCCTTTGCCAGCACCGGAGACGTGGTCTACGCCGAGAAGATTCGCTACATGATCGGTGCCCTGATCGACGTCCGTGACGCGCTCCGCAAGGACCCGGCCGTGCTCAGCGTTCCGGGCAGATTCGGCGTGGCCGCGGAGAACGTCCGCGGCTCCTACCAGTACATCGAGTTGCCCACCAATATCGTGAACACGTCGGCCGCCGTCACCCTGGCGGTCTGGGTGAAGCCGACACACGCCGCCGGCGGCGCACGGGTGATCGAGTTCGGCGACGACTCCGGTCGTTACGGCTACCTCGCCGCCAACAACGCGGACGGCGTGCCGCGCTTCGCCATCACGGTGGACGGCGCCGGGAAGGAACAGGGCGTCAACGGCACCGAGCCGCTGCCACCGGGAGAATGGAGTCACCTGGCGGTGACCATCGAGGGGACCACCGGCACGCTTTACGTCAACGGGGTCCCGGTCGGCGTGCACACCACCATGACCCTCAACCCGGCGAAGCTGGGCTTCGTCAGGACCTGGCTCGGGCGCTCCGCGTTCGCCGATGCGGTCTTCGCCGGCGCCTTCGCCGAGCTCAACCTCTGGTCGCGAGCACTTACGGCGGCCGAGATCGCCGAACTGCAGAAGACCACGGCCCGCGAGACCTCCGCAGGCGTCGGCGACCTCGCCTCCTACGCCTTCGACGAGACCGGCGGTGGCGCCTTCGCCGACGCCTCCGGCCGGAAACGGGATGCCACGCTTCGGCGTACCTGGGGCGGGCCAAGCCATCCGGGCTTCCTTGCCGCATACCCGGAGACCCAGTTCATCGCCCTGGAATCGATGAACAATGGTGACTACACGGTGGTGTGGGCACCCTATTACACCGCTCACAAGATCCTGCAGGGTCTCCTCGACGCCTACCTGGCCACGGGTGACGAGCGAGCGCTCGACCTCGCTTCCGGCATGTGCGACTGGATGCACTCACGCCTGTCGAAGCTCCCGGCGACCACCCTGCAACGAATGTGGGGCATTTTCTCCAGCGGCGAGTACGGCGGCATCGTCGAGACGATCTGCGACGTCCACCGGATCACCGGCAGGCCGGAGCACCTGGCACTGGCCCGCCTCTTCGATCTCGACAAACTCATCGACGCCTGCTTCTTCGGCGCCGACGTCCTCGATGGCATGCACGCCAACCAGCACATCCCGATCTTCACCGGCCTGCTCCGGCTCTTCGACGAGACCGGGGAGCAGCGCTACCTCACCGCGGCGAAGAACTTCTGGACAATGGTGGTGCCGACCCGGATGTACAGCATCGGCGGCACGAGCAGCACGGAGTTCTGGCGCGCGCCGGGCGTGATCGCCGGGACGCTCAGCGACACCGACGCGGAGACCTGCTGCGCGTACAACATGCTCAAGCTGAGCCGCATGCTCTTCTGCCGCGAGCCGGACCCGAAGTACATGGACTACTACGAGCGTGCCATGTACAACCAGATCCTCGGCTCGAAGGCGGACCAGCCGGATGCCGAGAAGCCCCTTGTCACGTACTTCATCGGGCTGGCGCCGGGCCACGTCCGCGACTACACACCGAAGCAGGGGACCACCTGCTGCGAAGGCACGGGCATGGAGAGCGCGACGAAGTACCAGGACTCGGTGTATTTCGCGCAGTCCGACGGCAGCGCCCTGTACGTCAACCTCTACGCCCCGTCCACCGTGACTTGGGCGGACAAGGGCATCACGGTCACGCAGACGACCAGCTTCCCGGTCGAACAGCACACCGAGCTCACCTTCGCTGGCACCGCCACCTTCGATCTGCAACTGCGGGTCCCCCACTGGGTACGCGACGGCTTCAACGTGACCGTCAACGACCAAATCGTGGCGCAGGACGGCGTCCCCGGCACCTATCTCACCATCTCCCGGAGATGGCGGACCGGAGACACCGTACGGATCACCATGCCTTTCCGACTGCGGGTCGAGAAGGCGCCCGACGACTCGGCGATCCAGACGCTGTTCTACGGGCCGGTCAACCTGGTAGCCCGCCACAGCCGGCGCACCTACCTGGAGCTTGGGCTCTACCGCAACGCCGCACTCTCCGGTGACCTGCTACTCACCTTGACCCCCGTGCCCGGCAAGCCGCTGCACTACCTGCTCGACGGAGTCGAGATTGCGCCCTTCTACGAAGGAACCGGAGATCCGACGCACGTCTATTTCCGGCGATCGGAGCCAGAGGTCGTCTTCGGGAACCTCCGCTCCGGTGTAACGAACCCGATGAACAGCGATGTCAGCCTGCTCGATGAGATCTGGGCGGCCGCGCCGTTCAAGAACAAGGCTCAGCTGCTGCTCCACGTCCACGACACCGTGAACGCCTGGGCAGACGCCGGTCTGCTGACCCCGGCTGACAGCGAGACGATCCTCAGCACCGCCAAGCGCGCCACCTACCTCCCCTGAGCCAGACGGAACGGACGGTCAGTCCTAGGATGCCGCAGCAACGTCGGGCTGGATCACGACTTTGAGTGCGGAACGAGGCCACGACGCCGACCGATGGAAGCGACCCCTTTACTCGGCCGGTTTATGCTTGCAGCGAACTGGGCAAACGTGCGTGAGCATGCCGCTGGGCCACCGGAGTACTGGGGGTCAAGGGGAGCGGCTGGGGTAACGCGCGTCGCCTGGGAACAGGTCGTTTCTGCAGCTCAACATCGGGTCTCGTGCGTTGTCGAAGCTGCTGAAGTTCGGTTTCTCACCCCCGCGTGGCGTTTGTGGACCGCTTAACTCGCGAAGTCCGTCGGGGCGGCGCAGCCACTGGGCTCAGCCTCCCGTGGGGCGACAGGCGGGGCCTGTACCCGTACGATGGCGACTTCCCGCTTGCCGGACAGTACCGGTGGAGGCCGAAGCAAACCCCCGACCTCGACACCACCTGACCCGAGGCCGCACCAGACACCGGCCCGCGGCTATGCCGCGGGCCGGTGCGGGGCTCTTGCTCCCGATCTCTCGGGGTGTGCGGTTCAGCGGTAACCGGCGGCGATGACGTTGGCCTGCACCGCGTTCTCGGTGGCGTCGGAGGGGTAGCCGGCGACCATGGCCCCTTCGTAGAAGGTGCCGGCGCTGAGGTTGGCGCCGCCGCCGGGCTTGCAGCAGTCACCGCCGCTGCCGAGGATGATGGCTCCTTGCTTCTTCATCGGGCTGTAACCGGGCGGGAGCGAGCCGTCGTAGAGCGTGAAGAGGGTGCCGGATTGGGCGTTGCTGCCCTTGATGGCGAAGCGGGACGTCCCGTTGTTCTTGAGCGTGGCCGTCACGAACTTGCTGTTGAAGGCGCGCTGGTTCGGGTTCCAGGACTGGCTGCCACCGGGGTAGAGCCCCCACTCGAGGTCCGCCTGGACCCACGGGCCGCTGCCGGAGCAGCCGCCGAACCAGCACTGTGTGCTGAAGTTGATGGCGTCCATCGCTCCGGCGGCGTCGGCCGAACGGGTGGTCTCGCTGTTGCCGTAGTCGAAGCAGCAGCCGCCGTTGACGTGCGTGCCGCTGGTCACCATGTACATGCCCTCGGGGGCACTGCCGGTCGGCACACCGGTCAGATGGCCGTCCCGCCAGTAGCTGTTACCGGGGTTGATGTAGAGCGAGTAGGCCTTGTTGCCACCGACTGTCAGCGACTCGGTGGTCGCGACCGCCGGGCGGCTCTGGGTCGAGCCGGGTACCACGGTCGATCCCTGGTACCACAGGTCGTTTCCGCGCCCGGACTGGTCGTAGACGACGGTGATGACGCAAGCGGTGCCGGCGCAGAACGAGTCCTGCGTCGCCGCGTTGGCTGCGCCGCCCGCGCTCAGCACGGCGATGTTGCGGGTGGTGTTGTCGGACGAGCGCCGCACCTGGTAGAGGTTGCCGCTGTAGGCGCCGTAGAGCGCGCGCACCGTGCTGTGTGCGGCGACGCAGGGCGTACCGCCGGAGGCGTAGACGTCGCACGGGCCGCCGCCGGTGGGCGGCGGTGTGGTCGTCGGGGGTGTCGCCGTCGGTGTGGTGGTTGGCGAGTTCCACTGCTGGTTGCTCTGGCCGTGACAGTCCCAGAGGATGATGTTCGTGCCGTTGGCCGTGCCCTGCCCGTTGGCGTCGACGCAGCGGCTGGACTGCACACCGCTGATGCTGCCGTTGGCGTTGACGTTCCACTGTTGGTTGGGTTGTCCGTTGCAGTCCCAGATGATGACTGGGGTGCCATTGCTGGTGCCGCGGCTGGAGGCGTCGAGGCACTTGTTGCCGTAGACCGTCAGCTGTTTGCTCGACGTGTAGGTCCAGATCTGGTTGGCGGCCCCGGTGCAGTCCCACAGCTGGGTCTGCGTGCCGTTGCTGGTGCTGGAGTTCGGTACGGCCAGGCAGCGACCGGACTGTCCGCCCACGAGCGGGGCGCTCTGCCCCGGCTGGATGGTGGCCGCCACCGCGGTGCCGGCGGCGAGGACGAGGATGACCGCGGCACCCAGCACGGACAGCCGTCCGTACCGGTGACCGCGGATTTTCGGAACTACCATGACGGCTCCTTACGGGTCGCGGGGAGAGCGGGGCGCTCCGGTGCGTGGTGGCGCACCGGAGCGTTCCCCCACCGAGGTGGGCTATACGGCGCTGAACCGCCACTGTTGGTTGGTGCCGCCGTGGCAGCTCCATTGCAGGAGTCGCGCGCCGTCGCTGGTCGAGGCGCCGTTGACGTCGACGCAGAGTCCACTGGGGACGCTCTTGACGGTGTACACGCCGGAGGTGGCGGTCGCGGTGACGAGGAACTTCTGCTGGTTGCTGTTGTTGCAGGTCCACTGCTGCAGGAACGCCCCTTGGGCGGTGGAGCCGCCGGTGAGGTCGAGGCACTTGTTGCTGTGCACCGCCTTCAGGTAGACGGCGCCGCTACCGGCGTCGACGGCCTGCCACTTCTGGTTGTTGCCACCGGTTGCCGCCCACTGGACGATCTGTGCACCGTCGGCTGCGGACACTCCGCTGACGTCCATGAGCTTGTTGCTGTGTTGCGCCGCCACGGTCCAGGTCCGGCCGGCGATACCGCCGCCGGTATTGGGCGTGCCGACGCCGTTGCCGCCAAAGGTGAACGAGTCGAGGTCGAACCAGTTGGTGGCGCTGCCCTTGAACACCACGTAGAGCGCGTGGCTGCCGGAGAGGGCCGCGGTGTTGACCGCCGGCGTCGACTGGTAGCTGTCGAAGCCGCCGGTACTGGGCACCGGCGTCGTGGCGAGCAGGGTGCCGGTCGGTGAGTCGGCGCGCAGCTCGATGGATCCGCCGCCGCTCGGCGACGACAGCCGGTAGCTGATGCTGCTGATGCCCGACAGGTTCATTGGGTTGAACGCCACCCAGTCGTTGTTGGAGATGTCGCCGACCCGCTTGCCGCTCTCCGCGGCGGCCTGGTCGACCACCCGGACTCCCGACTGGTTGGTGTAGTACTCGGCCTGCTTGTGCTTGGGCTGCAGCAGCACGTGCGCGTAGCCGGTGAGCGGAGACGCGCCGCCGGCACCGCCGCTGTCGGTGTACCTGGCGTTGAGCACGTAGTACAGGTTGGCGCCGTCCGGGTGCCCGCCGAGCAGGTCGGTGGAGATGGTGCCCGAGCACCCCGGATAGTCGGTGGTCTCGTGCACGTGGTCGTCGTGGCCCAGGCCCGGGTTGACGAAGACCTTGGTGCAGTCGACGGTCCCGCCGTCCGGGTCGGTGACACTGACCGTGTACGAGACGCGGTCGCCGAAGTTGAGCATGCCGCCGTCGGGTGGAACGGTGACCGTGACCACCGGTGCGGTGTTGCCGACCGTGATCTGCACGTTGGCGAAGGCGGAACGGCCGGTGTTGTCGGTCACCTTCAGCTGCGCCGTGTAGTTGCCGTTGGCGGTGTAGGTGTGCGACGGGTTGGCCGCTGTGGAGGTGGTGCCGTCGCCGAAGGTCCACTGGTAGCTGAGGGTGTTGCCGGCGTCCGGGTCTGTGGTGCCGGCGCTGCTGAACTGCACGGTCAGCGGCGCGTTCCCGCTTGTGGGCGTACCGGCGGCCTTGGCGACCGGCGACCGTCCACCATGGATGTAGTCGATACGGTAGAGACCGGAGTCGTTGTTGCCGCCACCGAATTGAGTGCCCCACTCCAGCAGATACAGCGAGCCGTCCGGGCCGAACTCCATGTCCATCGGCTTGTTGAAGTTTCCCGCCGGCAGGAACGGGTTGGTCCGGGTGACCGCCGTCGCCGAGTCGAAGTGCACCTCCTTGAGGTAATTACGCATCCACTCGTAGAAGAAGTGGACGCCGTCGTAGTACGGCGGGAACTTCGTCGCGGACGGGTTCGCCGCGTCGTAGCGGTAGACGGGGCCGCCCATCGGGCCCGCGCCGTTGGCGCCGAGCTCAGGGAAGTTCGGCGAGGTGCCGTACCCGTACCACATGTTCGGTGCGACGATCGGCTTGAGGCTGGTCAGGCCGGTGTTGTTGGGCGAGTTGTTGACCGGTGCGTTGCAGTTGAACTTCGCCCCGACGGCGCCGGTGTCCGGGTTGAACGGCGCGTAAGGCTGGTTGTCGCCGTGGCAGAACGGCCAGCCGTAGTTACCCGCGGACTTGATGACGTTGAGCTCGACAAGCCCTTCAGGGCCGCGGTTGGTGGTGGGGCCGCCGCGGTCGGGTCCGTAGTCGGCGAGGTAGACCCACCCGTTGGCCGGGTCGATCGAGAAGCGGAACGGGTTGCGGAAGCCCATCGCGTAGACCTCAGCCCGGGTCTGCGCCGTCCCTTGTGGATAGAGGTTGCCGGCCGGGATGGTGTAGCCGCCGCCGGCCGAGGGCCGGATGCGCAGCAGCTTGCCCCGCAGATCGTTGGTGTTGCCGGCGGTCCGGGCGGCGTCGAGGTTGGACTTGCCGGACCGCCAGTCCAGCGGGGCGTAGCCCTGCCAGTTGGGGTCGAGGTTCGGTGGGGTGTCGTCGCCGGTGCCGATGTAGAGGTTTCCGTCGGGGCCGAACTCGATGTACCCGCCGGTGTGTCCCGGCTCGGGGAAGGTGCGGTCCCGGTAGGCGGGGACGTCGATGACGGTGACAGGGCTGGACGTGTTGAGGGTGTCGCCGGTGAGTGTGAACCGGGAGACCCGGTTGATGTCCGTCGTGCTGCTGGCCGGCGAGTGGTACAGGTACACGTAGCCGTTGGTGGCGAAATTCGGGTCGAGCGCGATCCCGGTCAGCCCGTCCTCACCGCCGGTGTAGACGCTGAGCGTGCCCGCCGTGACGGTGGAGTTCGTGGCCGGTTTGAAGATCTTTACCTGCCCGGCTCGCTGGACGTAGATCACGCGTCCGTCCGGTGCGACCGCGAGGGCCATCGGGTCGGCGGTGTTGTCGTCGAGGGTCCGCTTCTCGAAGTTGCCCCACACCGTGCCGCCACAGTCGCCTGGCTCGTTGCCGGCGGCCCACTTGACGCCACCGAGGACGTGGTTGCGGAAGTTGGTCTCGCTGTAGGAGGCGATGGCGTGACCCATCGCGGTGGCCCACACCCGCCCGCCCGCGGTGTTGCGGCACCAGGAGATCGGGTGGTCGGGGCCCATCGCGCGGGAGCCCGGGTTGTAGGTGCGCTCGTCGGCGGTGACCAGGACGTGGACGTCGCCGCGCGGGTTGCGGTCGAAGTTGTACCACTCCTCGCTGCGGCTCCAGCGGTCTGGCAGGCCGGCCGTCGACGGATGCTTCTTGTCGGCGACGATGGCGGTGCCGGGCAGCACGCCGGGGGAGTGCTCCGGCATGTGCGCGCCGGCGTTGATGGTCTGGTCCCACCACGGGTACTCGTTCTCGATGCCCATGTCGGTTGCGTTGTGGACGGCGACGATGCCCTTGCCGCTGGCGAGGAATCCCTCCACCGCCTGGCGCTGGGCCGCCGCGGTCCACACCATGCCCGAGGTCTGGAACATGATGAGAACGTCGAACGTGGCGAGGTTGGCCGGGGTGAAGACGCTCGAGTCCTCGGAATGGACCAGCTCGAAGTTGTTGGCCGCCGCCTGCTCCTGGAACATCGCGACACCGGCGGGGATCGAGTCGTGCCGGAAGCCGGTCGTCTTGGTGAACAGCAGGGCGCGGAAGGCCGGGGCCGCTGACGCCGGATGGACGATCGCGAGCGACAGTAACAGACCCGTGATCGCCCCCATGATCAATGTGCTGCGACGCATGCCGTCTCCTATTTCGGCGGAACGAGGCTGCGACCACGGGCACGCGTTGGCCACACCTCCGATGTGCCAGGCTTGCCGAAGGCGTGCGTATGCCAGTCAGATCGTCATGCCGTCCGCCGCGACGGGCAGTCAGTTTCCTCCGGGACGTAACGCAGCGTCACATCAGATGCCACCTTGTCCCGTGGTCTGCCCGGTCAGCATGCGGGCAGGCATAGCGGGAAGTCAATACGACTTCGGCGGGATCGATTCGATAACACATTTCCGTGCATCAGTTTGCTATTGCAGGCTCCCGTCGAATGCCCTTACTCTCGGCATCCCGGCCGGACGAAACGATTCGACCGCGCACGGCTTTACCGTTCAGTGGGGGCTTTCTCATGTCCGACGATCCGCCGTCGCCGTTGCTCACCCTCCGTGGCATCGGCAAGTCGTTCCTCGGCGTGCGGGTGCTCGAAGGCGTCGACCTCGACGTCCGGCCGGGCGAGGTGCACGCCGTCGTCGGCGAGAACGGGGCCGGCAAGTCCACGCTCATGAACGTGGTGTCCGGGGTGTACGCGCCCGACGAGGGCACGGTCGCGCTCGCCGGCACGCTCCGTACCTTCCGCGGTCCACGCGACGCCCAGCGGGCCGGCATCGGCATCGTCCATCAGGAGTTCAACCTGCTGCCCGAGCGCACCGTCGCGGAAAACGTGTACCTGGGGCACGAACCCGTGCGCCGCGGGCTCGTCGACCGCAGGGCGATGCTCAGTCGTACCGCGGCGTTTCTCGACTCGGTCGGGGAGAGCGCGTTGCCGCCCGACGCCCTGGTCGGACAGCTCCGCGTGGCGCAGCAGCAGGTCGTCGAGATCGTCAAAGCCCTCGCCCTCGACGCACGACTGCTCATCATGGACGAGCCCACCGCGGCCCTCGCCGACCACGAGGTCGAGCAGCTCTACGCACTCGTGCGGCGGCTGCAAGGGCAGGGGATAGGCATGCTCTACGTCTCGCACCGCCTCAAGGAGGTCTTCGACCTGTCCAGCCGGATCACCGTGCTCAAGGACGGCAGCAGGGTGACCACATTGGACACTGCCGAGACGAGCGCCGACGAGCTGGTGCGGCACATGGTCGGCCGCGAGCTGTCCAGCTACTACCCCGACCGCGCGAGACCGGAGGAGGTGGGCTCGGTCCGGCTCACCGTCCGCAATGGAGGCTGCCGGAAGCTGCGCGGGATCGACCTGAGTCTGCGCGCCGGCGAGGTGCTCGGCATCGGCGGCCTGCATGGCTCCGGGCGGTCGGCGCTGGCCCGCGCGCTGTTCGGCGTGTCGCCGTTCACCACCGGTGAGGTCACGCTCGACGGTGTGCCGGTCCGGCTCCGTTCGCCGCGCGCCGCGATGCGAGCCGGCATCGCCTACGTCACCGAGGACCGCAAGGGCGAGGGCATCGTCGCCGGGCAGTCGGTGCTCGACAACGCGCTGCTGGCCAGCCGCGCCGTCCTGCCGGGATGGACCGCCCGCGGCGCGCGGGCCATGCGCGTGCGGGAGCTGCTGGCCGCCGTCGACGTGCGTGCCGCCGGGGAGGACCAGGAGATCCGCTTCCTGTCCGGCGGTAACCAGCAGAAGGTCGTACTGGCCAGGTGGCTCGCGCTCGCTCCCCGGATCCTGCTCTTCGACGAGCCGACCCGCGGCATCGACGTGGGTGCCAAGTCGGCGATCCACGATCTCGTCCGCGAGCTCGCCCGCGACGGCGCGGCGGTGCTGATGGTCTCGTCCGAGCTGCCCGAGCTGCTCGGCATGAGCGACCGGATCGCGGTCATGCGCGACGGCCGCATCGCCGGCGAGCTGCCCGCCGGCGCGACGGAGCAGGACGTCGTCGCGCTGGCGGTCGGCGCCGCGCCGGAGGCGGCCGCATGAGCGGCGTGCTGACGTTGCCAGCCCGCCGGGCCTCGTCGGGCGTGTTCCTGGCCCTGGCGCTCACCCTGGCGATCGGTTGGCTGGTCGTCACGGTCGACGGCGGCCAACTGTTCAGCCTGCCGACGACGGTGAGCCTGCTGCATGTCGCGGCCGGCCTCGGGCTCGTCGCCGTCGGCCAGACCCTGGTCATCATCGGCGGCTCACTCGACCTGTCCGTGGCGTACGTGGTCAGCCTCAGCACCCTCGTCGCGGCCGAGACCATGAACGGTGACGACGGCGCACTGGTCCCGGCGATCGGCCTGGCACTCGCGGTCAGCGTCGCGATCGGCCTCGTCAACGGGCTGCTCGTCACCAAGGCACGGATCAACGCGTTCATCGCCACCGTCGGCGTCGGCCTGCTGCTGAAGGGATACCTCGACAACGGCTACGACGGCCCGGCCGGCAAGACTGCACCCGCCCTCGTGCAAGGCCTCGGGTACCAGCGCGTCGGACCGGTGCCCGTGTCGTTCCTGCTGCTTCTCGCCGTCGCCGCCGCGGCCTGGTTCGCGCTTGCCCGCACCCGCTTCGGCCACCACCTGATCGCCGTCGGCGGCGATCCGGAGGTGGCCCGGCTCTCCGGCGTGCGCAACCACCGGGTGCTCGTCACCGCCCACATGCTGTGCTCGCTCTGCGCCGGCGTCGCCGGGATCTACCTCGCCAGCCGGCTGGGCTCGGGTGCGCCGCGGGTGGGCACCGAGGGCCTGTACGACCTGGAGTCGATCGCCGCGGTGGTGCTCGGCGGCACCGCTCTGGCGGGTGGGCGCGGCGGCGTCGCCGGCACCGTCGGCGGCGTGCTGCTGCTCGCCAGCATCGACGCGATCTTCAACCAGCTCGAGGTCGACGCCTTCTTCAAGCAGGTGATCCGCGGCCTGATCATCATCGCGGCGGTGGCCATCTACGCCCGTCGGGCCCGGCGAAAGGCGGCGGCCTAGCCATGCGAGTCGCCGAGCTTCGGCCGTTGCCGCGGGTTCGCCCCGGCAGCGTCGTACCGATCGTCGCCATCCTCGCCGTGCTGGTGGTCCTGCTCGCCATCCGCCAGCCCGACTTCCTCTCCCCACCGTCGCTGATGTCGTTCCTCGGCCGGTCGGCGCCGATCATCCTGCTCGCCGCCGGCCAGTACTTCGTCGTCGTCTCCGGCGAGTTCGACCTTTCCGTCGGCTCGCTGGTCACCGCGCAGGTTGTCGTCGCGGCCCGACTCATCGACAGCGAGCCGTCGCGTACCTGGCCGGTCGTCGTGCTGTTGCTCGCGTTCGGCGCGATCGTCGGCCTGGTCAACGGTATCGTCACGACGCGGCTGGGGGTGCCGTCGTTCATCACCACCCTCGGCATGTTCCTGATCCTCGTCGGCGCGGTGTACCTGTGGTCCGACGGCGCTCCGAAGGGTGGGCTCTCCGAGGCGTTCCGCCGGTTCGGCCGGCGCGCGTTCGAGGACGTGCCCGGGTTGGGTCGCGTACCGTACGCGCTGCTCGTCCTGCTGGCCGCGGCCGGGCTGGCCGTGCTGCTGACCCGTTCCGACTTCGGCCGCACCCTGGTCGCGGTCGGCGGCAACCCGCGGACCGCCGAGCTGAGCGGCGTGCGGGTCTGGCGTGCCAAGACGATCGCTTTCGTCCTCAGTGGACTCGCGGCGGCCCTCGCCGCGATCCTGCTCGGTGGGTACAGCGGCGTGTCGTTCCAGGCCGGCGCCGGTCTGGAGTTCGGCGCGATCACCGCGGTGGTGCTCGGCGGTGTCGCTCTGGGCGGCGGCCGCGGCTCGGTGTCCGGCGCGATGCTCGGCGCGCTGACCCTCGAGACGCTCTTCGCCCTCATGAACTTCTACGGCGTCTCCGGCGCCCTCAAGTCGACCGTCCAGGGCGCGATCATCCTGCTCGCCGTGGCGGTCTCATCCATGCGTTCATCGTCGAGGTAAAGGGGATCTCGTGAGACGTGCCATAGCCGTCGTGGCCACCGCCGCCCTGCTGGCGCTCGCCGGCTGCGCCACCGACGAACCGACCGCCACCCCGTCGAGCACGGCGTCCCAGGCCGCCGGGTCGGGCACGGGGGAGCAGTCGAAGTTCTTCGTGCAGGCCGACTACGACAACGAGCTCGCGCTGCTCGACGCCACGCCCACCGGGCCGGCCGGCAAGCCGTGGGAGCAGGTGCTCAACCCGAAGATGGTGGAGACAGCGAAGTTCAAGAAGTCCGGCCCGTACAAGGTCTGCTTCTCCAACGCCGGTCTGAACAACCCCTGGCGGCAGGTCGGCTTCAAGACCATGCAGGCCGAGGTCGCCACGCACCGGAGCCAGATCAAGGAGTTCGTGCACGTCGACGCCGAAGGCAAGGACCAGAAGCAGATCGCGGACATCAACGACCTGCTCGGCAAGGGCTGCCACGCGCTCATCGTCTCGCCGAACACCACCGCCACGCTCACCCCGGCCGTCGAAGCCGCCTGCCAGAAGGGCCTGCCGGTCATCGTCTTCGACCGCGGCGTCGACACGACCTGCCCGGTGACGTTCATCAACCCGATCGGCGGCTACGGCTTCGGCCACGTCGCCGCGGAGTTCGTCAGCCAGAAGATGAAGCCCGGCGGCAAGGTGCTCGCCCTGCGCATCCTGCCCGGCGTCGACGTGCTGGAGACGCGCTGGTCCGCGGCGAAGGTCGCTTTCGACAAGGCGGGCGTCGACGTCGTCGGGGTCGAGTTCACCGACGGCGATCCGGCCAAGACCAAGAAGATCGTTGGCGACTACATCCAGCGGTACGGCACGATCGACGGCGTCTGGATGGACGCCGGTGCGGTCGCGGTCGCGGCGGTCGAGGCGTTCCTGGACGCGGGCAAGCCGGTGCCACCGATCAACGGCGAGGACCAGCTCGACTTCCTGAAGCTGTGGAAGGAAAAGAAGCTCACCGCGATCGCGCCGACCTACCCGACGTACCAGTGGCGCACGCCGATCATCGCGGCTTTGAAGGTGCTCGGCGGAGAGCAGGTGTCCAGCCCGTGGAAGCTGCCGCAGCCGACCATCACCGAGGACAACCTGGACGGGTACGTCGACGCCGACATGCCGCCCCTGCACTACGCGATGTGCGGCTGTACGGATCTGCCCGGCTATCCGCAGCGGTGGAAGTAGGTCCGTGTACGCCATCGGTGTCAATCCGTGGGTGTGGGCCTCGCCGGTCGACGACGAGGCCCTGGCGGAGCTGGTTCCGCGGATCGCCGGGTTCGGCTTCGACGCGGTGGAGCTGCCGATCGAACGGCCCGGCGACTGGGATCCGGTCCGCACGCGCGACCTGCTGGCCTCCCATGGCCTGGCCGCGGCCGCCGTCTGCGCGGTCACCCCGCCGGGACGCGACCTCGTGGACGCCCCACGGGAGGTGGTCGAGTCGACCGCGGCGTACCTGAAGACCTGTGTCGACAGTGCCGCGGCCGTCGGCGCTCCCTGCGTCGGCGGCCCGGTCTACGCCGCGGTGGGCCGCACCTGGCGCATGTCACCGGCGGCCCGCAGCGCCTGCTACACGGACTTCCGCCGCGCCCTGCGGCCGGTGGCCGACTACGCGGGGAGCGGGGCGTGAACCTCGGTGTGGAGGCGCTCAACCGGTACGAGACGAGCGTCGTCAACACCGTGGCACAGGCGGTGGAGCTCGTCGACGGCCTGCCCCGAACGTCGGGCTCATGCTCGACACCTATCACATGAACATCGAGGAGGCCGACCCCTACGCCGCCGTCACCGTCGCCGGAGCGCACATCAAGCACGTCCAGGTCAGCGGCACCAACCGCGGCGCTCCCGGCGCGGACCACTTCGACTGGCCACGCTTCTTCGCGGCTCTGGCGACGACCGGCTACAGCGGTGCGATCTGCATCGAGTCGTTCACCGCACAGAACGAGACCATCGCGACCGCCGCGTCTATCTGGCGCCCGCTCGCCCCGTCGCAGGACGCGCTCGCCCGGGACGGACTGTCCTACCTCCGCCCAGTCATCAGACGAATCGACGCCGCTCACTTGACTCCAAGGCGGCGAGGCGCTTAAAGTGCGCTCTGGAACATCATACGTCATATGAATGTCCCTCCGCCGATAGGGACGCTCTCGGCATCGAGGTCGGCACCACCTCGATGCCGCACTGCGGGATCGCCCGCGCCACCCCACGTTCAGGAGGAACCCCGTGCCGCGAAGACACCTGCTGGCCGGAGTCGCCACGGTGGCGCTCGTCGCCGGCGCTGTGCTCGCCTTCGCAGCCCCCGCCTCGGCGGCCCCCACCACCCTCTACGCGTCACCGTCCGGCACCGGCACCGCATGCTCCAGCGCGCAACCGTGCTCGCTGACGGCGGCGCAGGACGCGGTGCGGTCACTCAACGACGCGATGTCCGACGACATCGTGGTGCAGTTGGCCGACGGTGTGTACCGGCTGTCAGCACCGCTGCGGCTGACCGCTGACGACTCCGGCACCAACGGTCGCACGGTCGTGTGGCAGGCGGCGCCGTCGGCCCGGCCGGTCATCAGCGGCGCCCGGGCGGTCACCGGATGGACCGTGGCCGACGCGGGCCGCAACATCTGGCGGGCCAACGTTCCGACCGGGCTCGACGCCCGGCAGCTGTACGTCGACGGCGCGATCGCCACCCGGGCGCGCACGCAGGTCAACAGGGCCGACTTCACCGCCTCCAGCACAGGCATGAGGTTTACCAACGGCGCCCTCAGCTACCTGAACAACCTGGCGAACCAGAGCCGCGTCGAGATGGAGAGCGTCAACTCCTTCACCGACCGGCACTCGCCGGTGCAGAGCATCAGCGGAAACCTCATCACGATGCAGCAGCCGGCGTGGAACAACAACAACTTCGGCTATGACACCTTCACCAGCCCGCACCGGGCCGGTCCGCTCTACCTGACCAACGCCTACGAGTTTCTGGACTCGGCCGGTGAGTGGTACCTCAACCCGGGCACCGGCGTGCTGTCCTACATCCCGCTGGCCGGGCAGAACATGAGCAGCGTCAGCGTGGAGCTGCCGGCGTTGCAGTCACTGCTGAACATCGGCGGCACCTACGGCGCACCGGCGCACCACATCACGTTGAGCGGCATCACTTTCACCGGCACGAGCTGGCTGGGCCCCAGCAGCAACCAGGGCTACGTGGACCAGCAGACCGGCGCCTACATCGCCGGCAACTGGAGCTGGCCCAGCTTCACGTCGTGCCACAACGGCTGCACGCAGTTCGAGGCGACCCGACCGAACTGGTTCCAGATGCCCGCCGCCGTGCAGATCTCGGCCGCCAACACCGTCACCTTCAGCGACTCCCAGTTCGTCAACCTGGGCCAGACCGCCATCGGCATCGGCAACGACGCGAACGCCCATGCCAGCGGCGTCGGCCTGGGGGCCAGCAACATCACCATCACCCGGTCGGAGATCGCCCGAAGCTCAGCCGGCGGCATCGTGGTCGGCGGCGTGCGCGCCGACGCGCACCACCCCAGCGACCAGCGGATGGTCAACCGGGACATCACCGTCAGCAACAACCACATCCACGACCTCGGCGCGGACTACCGGGGCATCGTCTCGGTCGTCAACACCTACGTCACCAACGCCACCGTGTCCCACAACGAGGTCTACAACCTGCCGTACACCGGCATCTCGATCGGGTACGGCTGGGGCGCCAACGACGCCGGCGGCAACAACAACTACGCCAACCGCGGGCTGTACAACTACCAGCCGCGCTACACCACGGCTACCACCGCGTCCAACAACCGGCTGATCGGCAACTACGTCCACGACGTCATGCAACAGATGAACGACGGTGGATGCATCTACACCCTCTCGTGGAACCCGGGCGCGCAGATCAGCGAGAACTACTGCCTGCGGACCAACGGCTACTACGGCCTGTACTTCGACGAGGGCTCGAAGTACTACACCGCCACCAACAACGTCTTCTCCAACACCGGTACGTGGGCGACGGCCAACTACTGGGGTGGCGAGAACATGGGCAACTGGACGCTGACCAACAACTGGTCGACCAACGGCAGCACCAACGTGACCAACGGCGACCGCGGCAACGCGGTCTCCGGAAACGTCACGGTCACCAACGGCAACTGGCCCGCGGGTGCACAGGCCGTGATGGCCTCGGCCGGCCCCGGCGGCACCACCCCGACCCCGCAGGGCGCGCAGATCGTGGGTGGGCAGTCCGGCCGGTGCCTGGACGTGCCGGGCGGCACCACCACCAACGGCACGCAGACCCAGCTGTGGGACTGCACCGGTGCCGCGCAGCAGAAGTGGACATACACGTCGGGCAAGCAGCTCATGGTGTACGGCAACAAGTGTCTGGACGCCAGCGGGCGGGGCACCAGCAACGGCACGGCCGTCATCATCTGGGACTGCAACGGGCAGAACAACCAGCAGTGGAACGTCAACGCCAACGGCACCATAACGGGTGTCCAATCCGGACTGTGCGTGGACGCCAGCGGCGCGGGCACCGCCAACGGCACCAGGATCCACCTCTGGGCGTGCCACGGTGGCACCAACCAGCAATGGAACCGTCCATGATCAGATCCGACCAGCGCCTCGACTGAGGCGTCGCACCAGGGAGCCGACGCGAGTGTGCTCCGCCAGGGCATGTGGGTCGGTGCGAGCCGACCCACACGGCGGGGCACTTCCCTGGCCTTCACGGCCAGGGGTCACGACACCAGCACGCTCACCATCCGGGCCGGCGAGCGAGCTACCCGTCAGGCGCGTGCGCGCCGCGACGAACTAGGAGAAACAGCAGTGAGACTCGTGTCGAGTCGTACCCGGAAACAGCGCTTGGCGATGGCCGCCGTCGCGGCGCTTGGGTTGGGCGGCCTCTCGGTGGTACAGGCGTTGCCAGCCAGCGCCGCCGCCGGTTGCAGTGTGACGTATTCGGTCAGCGGTCAATGGAACACCGGCTTCCAGGGCAGCATCGCCATCCGCAATGTGGGCGACCCGTGGACGTCGTGGACGCTGAAGTTCTCGTTCGCCAACGGCCAGCAGGTGACGCAGGGGTGGACCGGCCGGTTCACGCAAAGCGGCAGTGCTGTCACGGTGGCCAACGAGTCGTGGAACGGCAACGTGCCCACCGGCGGCACGGTTACCCCCGGCTTCATCGCCAACTGGAGCGGCACCAACGCCGCCCCGACGTCGTTCTCGGTCAACGACGTGGCCTGCACCGGCTCTCCGGTGACGACCAGCCCGACCGGCAGCACCAGCTCGCCGACCGTGTCTCCGACGGTCTCCGTGCCGCCCACCGTGCCGCCCACCGTGTCGCCGACCGTCAGCCCGACCGGCACCACGGGCCCGAAGGCCGACAACCCGTACGCGGGCGGCGGCGGCTATGTCAACCCGGAGTGGAAGGCCAAGGTGGAGGGTGTCGCCGGCGGCAACCGGATCTCCGGCAACTCGACCGCGGTGTGGATCGACCGGATCGCGGCGATCGAAGGCACCGCGGGCAGCCAGTCCAACGGCCCCATGGGCGTCGAGGACCATCTGCTGGAGGCGGTGCGCCAGGGCGCGTCGTACATCCAGTTCGTGATCTACAACCTGCCCGGCCGGGACTGCTCGGCGCTGGCGTCCAACGGTGAGCTCGGCCCGACCGAGATCGACAGGTACAAGACCGCGTACATCGATCCGATCGCGGCGTACCAGAGCGACGCGCGGTTCCGGAGCCTGCGGATCATCAACATCGTCGAAATCGACTCGCTGCCGAACCTGGTCACCAACGTGTCCGGCGGTACCTCGCCGAAGCCGGTCTGCGACACGATGAAGGCCAACGGCAACTACGAGAAGGGCATCGCGTACGCGCTGCAGAAGTTCGGCGCGATCCCGAACGTGTACAACTACATCGACGTGGCGCACCACGGCTGGCTCGGTTGGGACAACAACTTCCGCCCGGCCGCCCAGTTGATCGCCAACACGGTGCGGCTGTCGGGGAGCATCAACAACGTGACCGGCTTCATCAGCAACACGTCGAACTACTCGGCGCTTGTGGAGCCGTACATCACGGTGAACGACCAGACCCGCCCGTCGAAGTGGATCGACTGGAACCGCTACAACGACGAGACGAGCTTCGTCCAAGCGTTCCGCACCGAGCTGATCACGCAGGGCATGCCGAACAACATTGGCATGCTGATCGACACGTCCCGCAACGGGTGGGGCGGCTCGGCTCGCCCGACCGGTCCGAAGACCACGGGCACGTTGGATGAGCAGATCAACGGCTCGCGGGTCGACCGCCGTATTCACAAGGGCAACTGGTGCAACCAGTCCGGCGCCGGCATCGGCGAGCGGCCGCGGGCCAACCCCGGGCCGGCCGGCATCGACGCCTACGTGTGGGTCAAGCCGCCGGGCGAGTCCGACGGCTCCAGCCGGCTGATCGACAATCCGGACGGCAAGGGCTTCGACCGGATGTGCGACCCGACATACACCGGCAACGACCTCAACGGATTCAACATGACCGGGGCGCTCGACAACGCGCCGATCTCCGGCGCGTTCTTCCCGGCGCAGGTCACCCAACTGATGCAGAACGCCTACCCGCCCCTGTAGGCGGAGAGCTGGCGGTGGGGCCTGTCTGGTCGCGCGGCGCAGGCCCCACCGCCTTCAAGCACTATCAACGCTTTGGAAGGAAAGCACACATATGAACGATGCACCCGCTCACCGGAATAGCCGCAGACGCGGCCGCTCCAGGATGCTCATCGGTGCCGCCTGCGCCGCAGTGCTGGCCGTCGGCGGCACGCTCACGGCCACCGCTGCGAACGCCGAAGCCGACCGGCAGGTCTGCTCGAACACCACCGGCACGCACAACGGGTTCTACTTCTCGTTCTGGAAAGACAGTGGCGACGCCTGCATGGTGCTGCGCGAGAACGGTCGGTACTCCAGCTCTTGGAGCAGGAGCACCAACAACTGGGTCGGCGGCAAGGGTTGGGCCACCGGTAGCCGACGGACGGTCAGCTACTCGGGCACCTACAACCCGGGCAACAACAACACCTATCTCGCCCTGTACGGGTGGACGCGGAACCCGCTCATCGAGTACTACGTCGTGGAGAACTTCGGCAGCTACAACCCGAGCAGCGGAGCGCAACGGATGGGCACCGTCACCACCGACGGCGGCACCTACGACATCCTCCGCAGCCAGCGGGTGAACCAGCCGTCGATCGACGGTACCGCCACCTTCTACCAGTTCTGGAGCGTCCGCCAGCAGAAGCGGAGCAGTGGCACCATCACCACCGCCAACCACTTCGACGCCTGGGCCCGCGCCGGCCTCAACCTCGGCAGCAGCTGGGCCTACCAGGTCATGGCCACCGAGGGCTACCAGAGCCAGGGAAGCTCTGACATCACGGTCCGGGAAGGCGGTGGCACCAACCCCACCACTGGTCCTCCGCCGGGCGGTACCGGCCAGATGATTGCGGGTCAGCAGTCCGGCCGGTGTATCGACGTACCGAACGCGAGCACCACCAACGGAACCCAGGTGCAGTTGTACGACTGCTGGGGTGGCTCGAACCAGCGGTTCACCTACACGTCGAGCAAGCAGTTGACGGTGAACGGGAAGTGCCTGGACGCCTCGGGTCAGGGCACCACCAACGGCACGGCAGTGATCATCTGGGACTGCAGCGGCCAGGCCAACCAGCAGTGGAACGTCAACTCCAGCGGCAGCATCACCGGAGTGCAGTCAGGGTTGTGCCTCGACGCCGGCGGCACTGGTAACGGGACGAAGATCCAACTGTACGGCTGCTGGGGCGGGGCAAACCAGCAGTGGAGCCTCCGCAACTGAGGCCGAAGGTCTCTAGCGCTGCAGCCGGGTCGGCTTGCCCGGCCCGCTGCGGCGCACCACCCACGCCTCGGTGATGTGGGTGAACATCGCCTCGGCCGCGCCGTCTGGGTCGTGGGCGGCGATCCGCTCGTAGATGCGCCGATGGCCTTGGTTGGACGCTACGCACAAGGCGCGCTCGGTGCGGCCCATGTACCGGGCCGTGTTGACGACCTGGCTTTCCAGGGCGCGTACGACGGCGCGGGCGATGCGGTTTCCCGACGCCTGCATGATCGTGTCGTGGAAGGTCCGGTCGTGATCGTGGTAGGAATCCGTGTCATCGACGAGCTTGTCCATCTCGTCAACCAGCCGGCGCAGCCGGTCGATAGTCTCGTCGTCGGCCAGCCGGGCGGCGACGTTGGCCATGTCGGATTCCAGTACGCGGCGGGTCACGACCAGGTCGTCGAGGATGGCCAGGCTGTCGTCTTGCGCGATGGTGGCGCCGAGGACGAGTTCGTCGAGCATGTTCCACGTCGCGGGTGGGGTGACGATGGTGCCGGTGCCTTGGCGGACCTGCACCAACCCCTTCTCTTGAAGGATCTTCACCGCCTCGCGGACGACGGTGCGGCTGACCGAGAAGGTCGCGCAGAGCACCGGCTCGGGCGGTAGCGGCGTACCCGACGGGTGGATTCCGCGGACGATCCGCTCCACCAGCTCGGCCGTGACCGCCGTGGCGAGGTTGGCCGGGCGTCGAGTCCAGGCAGGGGGCCCGGGGACGCCCGCGGTCGGCTGCGCTGCTGCCGTCATATCACCCTCCGTCACCCGCCAGGCCGTGTTCACTATATACGCGACTGTGTTGACGTCATACGTCATACGAGTTACGTTCCCGTGTGATCCTCCGCCAACGGCCGCTCAGCCGGCCACCTCAGGAGAGTGAGCAGCAATGAAGCAGCGAGCACGGTGGTCGGCGGTCCTGATCGTGGGGCTGGCCTTGGCCGGCTGCGGAAGCGCCTCGGACTCCGGCGACAAGCCGTCCGGTGGTGCGACTGGCAAGCTCGTCGTCTGGGACTGGAAGTCCGGCGACGCGACCGCGAAGTCATACATCGAGAAGGCGAAGGCCGACTTCGCCAAGAAGCACTCCGGCGTGACGGTGGAGTTCGTCGCGCAGCCGTTCGAGCAGTACTACACGCTGCTTGGGGCGGCCATCCAGGCCGGCAAGGGGCCGGACGTCATGCTCTTCAACGGCGGCGGGCAGATCCGCGACCGGGTGGACGCACTCCTGCCACTGGATCAGTACGTCGGTGAGGACAAGCAGCGGCTGGCGGGGTGGGACGCCTTCACCAAGGACAGCAAGATCTACGCCGCCCCGGTGACCCTGCAGGGTCATCCCATCTACTACAACAGGTCGCTCTACAGGAAGGCCGGACTCGACCCGGAGCAGCCGGCCACGACCTGGGACACGTTCGTGGCCGACTGCCAGGCGATCACCAAGGCGACCAAGGCCAAGTGCTTCGCGCAGGGCAACAAGGAAGGCATCGGCATCCAGTTCTTCCTGTCCGGCCTCGGGTCGGGCATCCTCACGACGCAGGAGTACGACGACTGGATCGCCGGCAAGCGCAACTGGAACTCACCGAACGTCAAGCGGGTCTTCTCGCTCTGGAAAGAGGTCAACGACAAGGGCCTCAACAGTGACGGGGCCAACTCGACGGCGATGTTCAACGACGCGTTCGCGGTGTTCCAGTCCAGCAAGGCCTCACACGTCATCGGGCTGATGTCGGACATCGGGCACTGGAAGGACTTCGCCGAGTTCCTGGAGGCCGACAACGTCGGCGTCATGAAGGCACCGGTCGTGACCCCGGGTACCACTCCGAGCCTGCCGTACGACGGCGGCATCGGCTACGCGGTCGCGAAGTGGACCAAGGATCCCACGGTCGCCGCCGACCTGGTGCGGTCCCTGACCTCGACCGACGCGCTGAAGGCGTTCTACGCCGACGCGGGGGCCATCGCCTCGGACACCACGATCGACGTGTCCAGCGCCGGCCCCGCGGTCGCCGCGATCGTGTCGGACCTCAAGGAAGGCAAGCCGGCGCTGCACGTGGCGCTCTCCTCCAAGACGATCGAGCTGATGGGGCGGTTGTCGCAACAGCTGCTCAGCGGGTCGATCACCGTTGACAAGGCGGTGGAGCAGTTGGCCAAATCCGACCAGGCGGGTTGAACTCGTGCCGCTGGGTAGCTCGTCGTCGGTCCGCCCCGCCGCCGAAGCGGGGCGGGCCGACGGGACAAGGACCGGTCGCCCGGCAGGCGGCCGGGTGGGAGCCCCCGCCGGGCCCGCGACGGCCGCCGGGCCGAACGCCTCGCCCCCTACGTCCTGGTGGCCCCCGCCGTCCTGATCATCGTGGTGTTGCGGCTGTGGCCACTGCTGCTGGGCGTCAACTTCTCCTTCACCGGCGACGGCGAGCGCAACGGCGCCATGGTGGGCCTGGACAACTACCGGGACCTGCTCGACGATCCACTGTTTCGCACCGCCCTGCGCAACGTGGGTCTGCTTGTCCTGCTGCTACCGATAGCGGTCGCGATACCGGGACTGCTCGCCACGTTCATCTACCTGCGTGTACCGGGACATCGGCTCTTCCGCAGCGTCTACTTCTTCCCGGCCGTGCTCTCACCGGTGATCGTCGGCGCGATCTTCAACCTGCTGCTGGCCTTCGACGGCCCGCTGAACGAACTCCTCGGTGGGGTCGGTATCGGCCCGGTCGACTGGCTCGGCGACCCGAAGGTGGCCATCTTCGCCGTCGTCGGTGTGCAGATCTGGGCGACGTTCGGCATGGCGCTGGTCGTGTTTTTGGCCGGGTTCGCCACCCTGGACCCCGCGCTCCTGGACGCCTCGCGGGTGGACGGTGCCTCGCTGGCGCAGACCATCTGGCACGTCATCATCCCGGGCCTGAACCGCACCATCCAGTTCGTCTTCGTCACCACCATGATCGGGATGCTGACCTCGATGTTCGGGCTGCTCTACATCATGACCGGCGGCGGCCCGGAGGGGTCGACCTACCTGCCCGAGTTCTACATCTGGGTCCAGCAGGGACAGATGAACCGCCCGGCACTGGCGTCGGCCGCCTCGACGGCGCTGTTCCTGATCATGCTGATCGTCGGCTTGCTGCAGATCGGCCTGCTGCGCCGCGCGGGGAGGGAAGACTGATGTCCCGCATCCGACTGGGTAGGTGGCTTGTCGCGGTGCCGATGGCGGCCCTCGCCCTGGCGACGATCTACCCGCTGCTGTTCACCGCCAATGTCGCGATGAAGACCCGCCGCGAGTACATCCTCGACCGGTTCTCGCTGACGAACACCCTGCACTGGGAGAACATCACCACGGCGTGGAACAGGGCCGGCATGGCCCGGTACTTCCTCAACTCCCTCATCGTGGTGACCTGCGCCGTCGTGCTACTGCTGCTCATCGGGTCGATGGCCGGCTTCGCGCTGAGCAAACTGCGGTTCCGCGGCTCGTCGGCGCTGTTTCTGGTCTGCCTGGCGGCGCTGTTCATCCCGTTCCAGGTGATCATGGTGCCGCTGGCGCGGATCATGGCCGACGTCGCCCTGATCGACACCTATCCGGGGCTGATCCTCGCCTATGTCGCGCAGTGGCTGCCGTTCACCGTCTTCCTGATGACCAGCTACTACCGGGCCGTGCCAGCGGAGATCATCGACGCGGCACGGATCGACGGAAACACCGTCTACGGCGTCTACCGGCGGATCATGCTGCCGATGGGCAAGCCGGCCCTGCTGTCGGTGGGCATCCTCAACGCGCTGTTCTGCTGGAACGACGTGCTCATCTCGCTGCTGATGATGCCGTCGGCCGACCACCGCACCCTGATGGTCGGCGTCACCTCCCTGCGCGGCCAGTACTCCGACGACATCCCCACCTTCGCGGCCGGCGTCCTGATCGCCGCGGTGCCCGTGTTGGTGACCTACCTGTTCCTGCAGCGCCAGATTGCCGACGGCGTGACCGCCGGTGCGACGAAGGGCTGACATGCGCATCACCGGATACCGGACCCTGACGACGGCACAGGAATGGGGCCGACCCGTCGGCGATGCCAACGGCGTCTACCCGGACGGCGTCATGCCCGTGCGGGTCATCATGGTCGACACCGACGAGGGGATCACGGGCGTCGGCCTCGGATCGCACGTGGAGGCCGAGAACATCTTCGCCGCGATCGACGGTCAGGATCCGCGCGCGGTGACCGCTCTCTACGACCGGATGCTGCGCCAGACCTTCAAGGCCGGCCACGCCGGTGTGGTGTTCGGCACGATCGGCGCGTTCGACACCGCCTTGTGGGACATCAAGGCACAGGCGGCCGGCGAGCCGCTGTGGCGCCTGCTCGGTGGCCGCGACCGCAGGGTGCACGCCTACGCCTCCGGCCTGGACATCGGCCTCACCGACGAGGAACTCGTCGCCACCTACGAGATCTACGCGCAACGCGGACTCCGGGCGGCCAAGCTCAAGGGCGGCCTGGATATCGAGCGGGACCGGCACCGGCTGACGCTCGTACGCGACGTGTTGACCGAGGCGGCGCACGGGATGCGGCCGGGGCTGATGCTCGACGCGAACGAGTGCTGGAGCCGCAAGCAGGCGGTCCGTCACGTCGGTGAGCTCGAACGCACCCTGGACCTGACCTGGATCGAGGAGCCGGTCCGGCGCTGGGACGCCGACGGCCTGGCCGCCGTCAGCCGAGGCGTCCGCGCGGCGGTGGCCAGCGGGGAAAACCTGACCGGCCTCGAGCAGTTCCGTCCGCTCATCGCCGCGGGCGGCCTCGACATCGTCCAGACCGCCGCGGTCTGGGGCGTCACCCATTTCCTGCGCGTCGCCGCTCTGGCGCACGCCTTCGACCTGCCGGTAAGCCCGATCGGCAACACACCTGTCGCCCTGCTGCACGCCGCGACCTCGGTGCCCAACCACCTCGCCAGCGAGCTGCAGGACCTCCGGCCACCGATCGGTGTGGCCATGGACCTGCACGTCGAGGACGGCGACTTCGTCCTCGGCGACTCGCCGGGCCTGGGCATCAAGGTGGATGAGACGGCGATCGCCGCCGCCCATAACGGCAAGGCACCCGCAGCGGGCGGACCTCACGTACGACCGGAGCAGGCCGGCCGGCGGTTGCTCGCGGTCGCCGACCGCGGCGCCGTATACGAGGTTGCCCGGAGCTGACCTGCGCCGAACCCCACGAAGGAGAGGAAGTCGCTGTGCGCCCCTCGAGAGCCGCCGTGGCGGTGGCCGCCACCCTGACCGCGACCGGAGTATTCGTGCCGTTCACACCCCCCGCACAAGCCGCTCTCAAAAGACACGTGATCGTGGTAGCACCTGCCGGCACCACGAATGCCAGCGACCGGGGCCCGGGTACCTTCGCCGGCACCTACCGGTTGAATGAGCCGCTCCGGTTCGACGCCGCCGACTCCGGCCGCGGCGGCCACACGGTCACCTGGCGCGCGTCGGGCGGAGCGACCATCCTCAGTGGAGCGCAGCCGGTCACCGGCTGGGCTCTTGACGACGCCGCGACCGGCATCTACAAGGCACACGTCGGCACCGGCTTCGACGCCCGCCAGCTTTACGTGGACGGAGCGCTTGCGCAGCGGGCCCGGATCCGTCTCGCCCGCACCGACATCACGCTCAACCTGATCGCCACCTCACACGCCGCCGGGGTGACCGGCCAGTTCAGCTTCACCGACTTCGCCGTGACCCCATAGCGCGAACCCCGCCGCGGAGGGCATCGCAGGCACCCGTTGCCCTCCGCGGCGGCCTTGTCGACATCGCTTGGACGGAGGATCGATGGAAGCCGTCGTGGACGCGCACCATCATCTATGGAACCGCGCCCGCCACCGGCAGCACTGGATCGACCCCCAAACGATGGCGGCGACCGCGGGTGTCACGCAGACCGTCGTCGTGCAGGCGGTCAGCTCACTGGAGGCGGACCGCGCAGCAGGTCTACCGGCTGGCATGGACATGAAAGCCAGGCCACCGCGGTGCCGGCCCGCAGGCTCGTGACGCGAGCCGGTAGCACCGACGAGACGAGCCTGGTCGTCGCCGCGCAGGCCGGCGATCCACGGGCGCTCGACGAACTGGTCGCCGCCTACCTGCCCCTGGTGTACACCATCGTGCGCCGGGCGCTGGGCGTGCTGCCCGATGCCGACGACGTCGTGCAGGACACCATGCTGCGGGCCCTGCGCGAGCTGCGGACGCTGCGCACCCCGGAGAGCTTCCGGCCGTGGCTGGCGACGATCGCGACCCGCCAGGTCAGCACCCACCTGCACCGGCTGCGGGCGGACGCACGGCGGACCGTGCCCCTCGACGAGCTGACCGATCCGCCCGACGCCGACGCGGAAAGCCTGGCCCTGGCCCATGTGGAGCTGTCCAGTCGCCGCCGGCGGGTGGTGCGTGCCAGCCGATGGCTGGACCCGGACGACCGCGCCCTGCTGTCGCTGTGGTGGCTGGAAGCCGCGGGCCAGCTGACCAGGACCGAGCTCGCGGCCGCGCTGGGCACGAGCGTGGCGCACGCCGGCGTGCGCGTCCAGCGCATGCGCCACCAGCTTGACCTGAGCCGGTCACTCGTCGCCGCCCTCGAAGCCAGTCCCCGGTGCGCGCAGCTGAGCGCCGTTCTGGAGGACTGGGACGGCATACCGAGCCCGCTGTGGCGCAAGCGCATCACCCGGCACACCCGGTCGTGCCCGGTCTGCTCCCACACCGAACCCGGCGAACTGGTGCCCCTCGAGCGGCTCATCGTCGGCCTCGCACTGCTGCCCGTGCCGCTGGCGCTGTCGGCCGCGGTGCTCGCCAAGGGCGGAACTGCCGCGGCTGCCGGCTCGGCGGCGACCGGCTCCGCGGTCGCCGCCGGCGTGAAGGCGGGACTGCTCGGCCAGCTGGCGCAAACGATCGGGACGCACCCCTTCGCCGCGATGTTCGCGGCCGCCACGCTCGTCGCCGGTACCGCGGTCACCACGGCGACGTGGAGCACGCCGGCATCACCGGACCGGCCGGCGGTCGCGGCGCCGACATCCGCGCCGGCCCCGGTAGCGTCGGCCCCGGCGGTGGCACCGGAGCCGTCGGCCGCGCCCAAGCCGCCCAGCCCGCGGAGCCCGAGCGTCGCCAGCCCGTCCACCCCGGCACAGACCCCTTCGCGTCAGGGCGGGCGTCGCTGGAGTCGGTCAGCGCCGCGGGATTGATGGTCACGACCGCCGCCGACCTCGGCGTGCTGGAACAGGTCGCCGCGGGCAGCGACACGGAAGGCCGCAAGCGTGCGACGTTCGCGGTGGTTCCCGGCCTGGCACAGCCGAGATGTGTCTCGTTTCGTGCCCAGGACGGCAGGTATCTGCGCCACTCGTCCTGGCGGCTGCGACTGAGCCAGGACGACAGCACCGAGCTGTTCCGCGGGGACGCGACGTTCTGCGTACGTGTGGGCGCGGTCCCTGGCTCGGTGTCGTTGGAGTCGTCCAACTACCCCGGCGCGTTTCTGCGCCACCGCGGGACGGAGCTCTGGGTGGATCCGCCGGACGGCAGTCCCGGGTTTGACGCCGACGCATCCTTCCGCCCTCGGCCACCACTGGCCGGATAGCGCCGAGCCGGGGACCATCTGGCACCGGCGCCGATAACAGAAACCACGGTGTCCTTTCTCGCCTCCACCATTTCAACCAGTGTCGAGAATGCGTTATCGGCGGCGGTCTTCGAAAGTCCCGAGGCTCGATCAGGCGAATTCGCCATCGTATCGACGGTTGCCTCTTGAACACCCCGAAACAATCTGGCAATCTCGCACTCATCAATGCGTAGCGCGAGCGAAGCCCAAGCGGCCGACCAATGTTAGCGATAACGCTGCGCTGACGCGACCTCGAAAGGTACTGACGATGAGAGACCTCGTCCATTTGACCAGTCCGCCTCGGCGACGGCGGACCAGAGCAACACTTCCGTTGCTGTTGGCCGGTTTGCTCGCGGCCGGTGCGGCGTTGGCGTTCGGCGGCACCGCCAACGCGGGCACCACGTTGGGCGCCTCGGCGGCGGAGAAGGGCCGGTACTTCGGTGCCGCGGTCGGCACGTACAAGTTCGGTGACGGCACCTACATGTCGGTGCTCAACCGTGAGTTCAACAGCCTGGTCGCCGAGAACGAGATGAAGTGGGACGCCACCGAGCCGCAGCGGGGAGGCTTCAACTTCGGCGCTGGCGACCGTATTGTGAGCCACGCGCGCGCCAACGGCATGAGCATGCGCGGCCACACCCTGCTGTGGCATGCCCAGCAGCCCGGGTGGGCGCAGGGCCTGTCCGGCGGCGACCTGCGGAACGCAGCGATCAACCATGTCACCCAGACCGCCGCCCACTTCCGGGGGCAGATCTACGCGTGGGACGTGGTGAACGAGGCGTTCGCCGATGGTGGCAGCGGTGGCCGGCGGGACTCCAACCTGCAGCGCACCGGCAACGACTGGATCGAGGCGGCGTTCCGGGCCGCCCGCAACGCGGATCCGGGCGCGAAGCTGTGCTACAACGACTACAACACCGACGGGATCAACGCGAAGTCGACCGGCGTCTACAACATGGTCCGCGACTTCAAGTCCCGCGGCGTGCCGATCGACTGCGTGGGCTTCCAGTCCCACCTGGGCACCTCGATCCCCGGCGACTACCAGGCCAACCTGCAGCGCTTCGCCGACCTCGGCGTCGACGTGCAGATCACCGAGCTCGACGTCACGCAGGCCAACCCGAGCGTTTACGCGGCGGTCACCCGCGCCTGCCTGGCGGTCTCCCGGTGTACCGGCATCACGGTGTGGGGCGTGCGCGACTGCGACTCCTGGCGCGGCAGCGACAACGCCTTGCTGTTCGACTGCGCCGGCAACAAGAAGCAGGCGTACAACGCCGTCCTCGACACCCTCAACGGCGGCACGAACCCGAACCCCAACGGCAACCGGCTGCGCAACGAGGGGGCCGGCCGCTGCCTGGACGTCAACGGCGCGAGCACCGCCAACGGCGCACAGATGGTCATCTGGGATTGTCACAGCGGCGCGAACCAGCAGTTCACGCAGAACGGCCGCGCGCTGCAGGTGACAGGCAAGTGCCTGGATGCCCCGCCCAATGCCAGCGCCGGTACCCGGGTGCAGATCTGGGACTGCAGCAGCGGCGCGAACCAGCAGTGGGTCTTCAACAGCAACGGGACGATCAGCAACGCGCAGACCGGGTTGTGTCTGGACGTCAACGGCGGCGCCACCGCCAACGGCTCGGCGGTGATCGTGTGGAGCTGCCACGGCGGAGCCAACCAGCGCTGGGCGAGAGCGTGACGGTGCCCAGCTCCACCTGCTAGACGGGCGGCCGGGCAACGCCCGGAGCGCGCCTTCCAGGTCACGACGGCGGTGGATGGCGCCGACATGCACGACAGCCGGCGTGACCTGGAAGGGGCCGGTGCGGAGCTAGCCGACTCCGCACCGGCCCGCCCGACGACCGCGCCATGAGGAGTAGCAGTGAAGCAAGCGACGTTCGGGGGCCGTGCGCCAGTGTTGCCAACCAGAGCTGGACAACAGAGGGAGTTTTCGTGATGCCAAGACATCGATCGTTGCCGGGGCCCGTCGCCGCGGTGGCGATGCTCGCCGTGGCCGCGGCCGGCGTCGCGCTGGCTGGTGGCCTCGGCAGCGCCTCAGCCGGAGACTTCACCGTCGCCGCCGCGACCGCGGGATGCGGTAGGGCGCCGGCGCTGCAAAGTGGTACGCACACCATCCAGAGCAACGGAAAGAGCCGCAGCTTCATCCTGCGACTCCCCGCGAACTACAACAACAGCAACCCGTACCGGCTGATCTTCGCGTTTCACTGGCGGGGCGGCACCGCCAACGAGGTCGACTCGGGCGGCACCAGTGGGCGGCCGTGGTCCTACTACGGCCAGCTCGAGCAGTCCAACAACACCGCCGTCCTCGTCGCACCGCAGGGCCTCGGCAACGGCTGGGGCAACTCCGGCGGCGAGGACGTCACCTTCGTCGACGACATGATCCGGCGGCTCGACGCCGACCTCTGCATCGACACCACGCAGCGCTTCGCCACCGGCTTCAGCTGGGGCGGTGGCATGAGCTACGCGCTCGCCTGCGCACAGCCGACCGTCTTCCGCGCCGTCGCCGTCATGTCCGGCGGCCAGATCAGTGGCTGTAGCGGCGGCACCCAGCCGATCGCCTACTTCGGACTGCACGGCATCAGCGACAACGTGCTGAACATCTCCCAGGGGCGGTCCCTGCGCGACACGTTCGTCAGAAACAACGGCTGCACCCCGCAGAGCCCACGCGAGCCGGGGGCTGGCAGTCGCACGCACATCACCACCGCCTACACCGGCTGCCGGGCCGGGTATCCGGTGCAGTGGGCCGCGTTCGACAACGGACACATGCCCGGCCCGGTCGACGGAACGTACGCCGAAAGCGGCATCACGACCTGGACCAAGGGGGAGATCTGGAGGTTCTTCGCCCAGTTCCAGAACACCTCACCGGGCCCGACGACACCTCCGCCCACCACGACACCCCCGCCTTCCTCGCCTCCGCCCTCCTCGCCTCCTCCGGGTGAGGGCTGCTCGGCGTCCGTGGCGTTGAACCAGTGGACGGGCGGTTTCGTGGCGACCGTACGGGTGACCGCCGGCTCGGCCGGTACCAACGGATGGACGGTCAGCATGACGCTGCCGAGCGGCGCCAGCGTGACCAACACCTGGAACGCGTCGGCGAGCGGCAGCACCGGCACGGTCCGGTTCGCCAACGTCAGCTACAACGGTCGGCTCGGGTCGGGCCAGGTCACCGAGTTCGGGTTCCAGGGCAGCGGCAGCGGTGCCGGCATGGCGCCCACTTGCACCGCAAGCTGAAAGGACAGGTTTAGCCGGTCTGTGCGGGTGCCGGCCGCGTCCGCACCGATGCGGCGCGCTTCATGTCGGAGATTCCAGATGAGTGAAAGGAGAGATGCCATGCCGGTTGGGTTTGCGCGCACCGCGAGGTGGCGTCGTGGGTGGCGGTCGGGGTTGGCCGCCGTGACTGCCGCGGTGGTCGTGGGCGGCGCGCTGGTGATGGTGGCCGCGACGTCGGCGTCGGCGGCCACGGTGGATACCACCGCCTGGTATGTGCTGGTGAATCGGAACAGTGGCAGGGCGTTGGACGTGTACAACCTGGCCACCAACGACGGTGCGCGGATCACGCAGTGGGCGCGTCATGACGGCACCAATCAGCAGTGGCAGTTCGTCGACTCCGGGGGCGGATACTACCGGGTCAGGTCCCGCCTTTCGGGCAAGGTGCTGGACGTCTACAACTGGTCGACAGCCGACGGTGCCGCGATCGTGCAGTGGGCCGACGGTAACGGTGCCAACCAGCAGTTCCGGCTCGCCGACTCGGACGGCGGCTACGTGCGGTTGATCGGCCGGAACAGCAACAAGGCGGTCGAGGTGCAGGGTGCCGCGACCAACGACGGTGCGAACGTCGTGCAGTACACGGATTGGGGCGGCAGCAACCAGCAGTGGCAGCTGGTCCGCCTCGGCGGGACGACGCCGACGAATCCGACGACGCCACCGCCCGGTGGGTGTTCCCTTCCGTCGAGCTACCGGTGGTCGTCGACGGGTCCGTTGGCGAACCCGAGGTCGGGTTGGGTGTCGTTGAAGGACTTCACTTATGCTCCGTATAACGGTCGGCATCTGGTTTACGCCACGACGCATGACTTTGGTACGAGTTGGGGTTCGATGAACTTCAGCCTGTTCTCGAACTGGTCGGACATGGCCTCGGCCAGTCAGAACGGGATGTCGTCGGGTACGGTGGCGCCGACGTTGTTCTACTTCGCGCCGCGCAATATTTGGGTGCTCGCCTATCAGTGGGGTGGGCCGGCGTTCTCGTACCGCACCTCCAGCGATCCGACCAACCCGAACGGGTGGTCGGCGCCGCAGACGTTGTTCTCCGGGAGCATCTCGGGTTCTGGCACCGGGCCGATCGATCAGACGGTCATCGGTGACAGCAGCACCATGTATCTGTTCTTCGCCGGTGACAACGGGAAGATCTATCGGGCCAGTATGCCGATCGGGAACTTCCCGGGTAGTTTCGGCTCGTCCTCGACGGTGATCATGAGCGACTCGACGAACAACCTGTTCGAAGCGGTCCAGGTGTACAAGCTTCAGGGCCAGAACCTGTACCTCATGCTCGTCGAGGCGATCGGCGCGCAGGGTCGCTATTTCCGCTCGTTCACCTCGACCAGTCTGGGCGGTTCGTGGACACCCCAGGCCGCCAGCGAGAGCAACCCCTTCGCCGGCAAGGCCAACAGCGGCGCCACCTGGACCAACGACATCAGCCACGGCGAGCTGATCCGTTCCAACGCGGACCAGACGATGACTGTTGATCCGTGCAATCTGCAGTTGCTCTACCAGGGACGTGCCCCCAACTCCGGCGGCGACTACGGCCTGCTGCCCTACCGGCCAGGCCTACTCACCCTGCAGCGCTAACGACACAGATCCCATCGCAACGGAAGCGGCGGGCTCGGCACAAGGCCGAGCCCGCCGAGCCGCGGCAACCCCCGACCCCGCAAGGCTCTCCAACTGGCGTGCTCCACTGCTGATTGGCGCCACCGTGGCAGGCCCAAAGTTGGATCCTGGTGCCGTTGTCGGTGCCCCGTCCGTTGGCGTCCAGGCACTTGTTGCCGTACCGCGCCATCTACGATGCCCTCCGCGCCGGTGACCCCTTCCTGGCCCAGTCGGCCGCTCCGCTGCACGTCAACACGTCGGACGCCTGGTTGCGCGCCATCCTCCACGCCTGATCCCCACCCTGGCGTGGACCGCTTCCGCCTTGTTTCCCGGGTCCGCGCCAGCTGCGGACCGCTGCTCCCGCCGGAGACCGCGGCGGTCGGCGGCTCGCGGGGGCGAGCCGAAATCCCCGACCCCCGCTGCCACGTCCGCGTTGCAAGACCAGACCGCGCTGCTGTCGCTGTGGTGGCTCGAGGTCGCCGGCCGGCCAACCAGGCCTGAGCTGGCAGCGCCGAGCTGCGGTTGGACCAGGCCGATAGGAGCGGCGCATTCCAAGTGGACGCCTCCCGCCACCCCCCGCCCGCCACTCGCGCGGTGACCGACACGACCAAGTCGCGCAGGTCGAGATAACAAAAAGTTCTATCTCATGTGCACCACTCGCTAATTCTGCTCGATAGCAAGAATGTGTTATTCACGACGGTTGTCGAAAGTCCTCAATCTAAAAACGCGTTTATGGGTACGCGTTTGGCGGTGCCCCTTGAAGGAACGGAAACAATCTGGCAATCTCCCAAGCATCGATGGGGAGCGCTCCCATATGTCGATGACTACCGTTCTCCGGTACCCCCAACCGGGGCAAGCGGTCAGCTCGAATCGAGGACTGTTAGCGCTAACATGCGCGGCGGCCGGGCCCTCGACTCGCCAGAGAGGCAGACCACGATGTTGAGACGCAGATTCATCGCCAGGCCCATCGCGGCCGCGGCGCCTCTCGTCGTAGCCGTGGGAGGAAGCGACGTTGGGCGGCGGCGTCAGCGGCAGCGCGGGGTCTGGAACGGGACGCTGACCACCAGCGGCTCCGCGGCGACCGTGAAGAACGTCGCCTGGAACGGCACGCTCGGCGCGGGAGCCTCGACCACGTTCGGCTTCATCGCCGACGGCACGCCATCGATCCCATCGCTGACCTGCACTAGCCCCTAACCGTCCAATTAGGAGAGCCGCGATGCCTGAAGTGACACGAAGGAAGCTGCTCAGGGCCGGGGCGGCGGGGGCCGGGGCCGCGCTCGTGCCGGCGGCCTGGACCGCGGTCGCCCGTGCCGACTCGGCGGCACCATCGCAGGTGCTGGCCGCGGGCGACCTGGCGCTGTGGTACGACGAGGCCGCCGGCGCCGATTGGTTGCGGGCGCTGCCGGTCGGCAACGGCCGGCTGGGCGCGATGGTGTTCGGCAACGTCGACACCGAGCGGCTGCAGCTCAACGAGGACACCGTCTGGGCGGGCGGCCCCTACGACTCGGCCAACACCCGGGGTGCGGCGAACCTTGCGGAGATCCGGCGGCGGGTCTTCGCCGACCAGTGGACCCAGGCGCAGGATCTGATCAACCAGACCATGATGGGCAGCCCTGGTGGTCAGCTGGCCTACCAGCCCGTCGGCAACCTGCGGCTGGCCGTCGGCTCGGCGAGCGGGGTTTCGCAGTACAACCGGACGCTCGACCTGACCACCGCCACGGTTACCACCACGTATGTGCAGGGCGGTGTGCGGTACACGCGTGAGGTGTTCGCGAGCGCGCCGGATCAGGTGATCGTGGTCCGGCTGACCGCCGACCGGGCCAACTCCATCACGTTCAGCGCCACGTTCGACAGTCCACAGCGGACGACGGTGTCCAGCCCGGACAGTGCCACGATCGGCCTGAACGGCATCTCCGGCAACATGGAGGGCGTCACCGGGCAGGTCCGCTTCCTCGCTCTGGCCAACGCCGCGGTCACCGGTGGCACGGTGAGTAGTTCCGGTGGCACGCTGCGGGTCTCCGCCGCGACGAGCGTGACCGTGCTGGTCTCGATCGGTTCCAGCTATGTCAACTTCCGCACCGTCAACGGCGACTACCAAGGGATCGCGCGCACCCGGCTCAACGCGGCCCGAAACGTGGCCATCGACCAGCTGCGCAGCCGGCACCTCGCCGACTATCAGGCGCTGTTCAACCGGGTGGCGATCAACCTGGGCCGCACGGCGGCGGCCGACCAGCCGACCGACGTGCGGATCGCGCAGCACGCGAGCGTGAACGATCCGCAGTTCTCCGCGTTGCTGTTCCAGTTCGGCCGCTACCTGCTGATCTGCTCGTCGCGTCCGGGTACCCAGCCGGCCAACCTGCAGGGCATCTGGAACGATTCGATGGCTCCGCCGTGGGACTCGAAGTACACCATCAACGCCAACCTGCCGATGAACTACTGGCCCACGGACACCACGAACCTGTCCGAGTGTTACCTGCCCGTCTTCGACATGGTCAGAGACCTGACGGTGACCGGCGCCCGGGTGGCTCAGGCGCAGTACGGCGCGGGTGGTTGGGTGACCCACCACAACACCGACGCGTGGCGGGGTGCCTCGGTGGTCGACGGGGCGTTGTGGGGATGTGGCAGACCGGTGGTGCGTGGCTGTCCACCCTGGTCTGGGACCACTATCTGTTCACCGGCGACGTCGAGTTCCTCCGCGCAAACTACCCGGCGATGAAAGGCGCGGCCCAGTTCTTCCTCGACACGCTGGTCGCCCATCCGTCGCTCGGGTACCTGGTCACCAACCCGTCGAACTCGCCGGAGCTGCCCCACCACGCCAACGCCAGCGTGTGCGCGGGGCCCACAATGGACAACCAGATCCTGCGCGACCTCTTCGAAGGCGTCGCCCGGGCCAGTGAGGTGCTCGGTGTGGACACCACCTTCCGCACCCAGGTGCGCACGGCCAAGGACCGGCTGGCGCCGATGCGGGTCGGCTCGCGCGGCAACATTCAGGAGTGGCTGGCCGACTGGGTGGAGACCGAGCGGAACCACCGGCACGTCTCGCACCTGTACGGGCTGCACCCCAGCAACCAGATCACCCGGCGCGGCACACCGCAGCTGTACGAGGCCGCCCGCCGGACCCTCGAACTGCGCGGTGACGACGGGACCGGGTGGTCGCTCGCCTGGAAAATCAACTACTGGGCGCGGATGGAGGACGGCGCCCGCGCCCACAAGCTGATCCGTGACCTGGTGCGGACCGACCGGTTGGCGCCGAACATGTTCGACCTGCACCCACCGTTCCAGATCGACGGCAACTTCGGCGCCACGTCCGGCATCGCGGAGATGTTGTTGCAGAGCCACAACGGCGAGCTGCACCTGCTGCCCGCCCTGCCGTCCGCCTGGGCGACCGGGCAGGTGGCCGGGTTGCGAGGAAGGGGCGGCTACACCGTCGGCGCGGCGTGGACCAGCGGTCAGGCCGACGAACTCCTGGTCCGGGCCGACCGCGACGGCACGGTGCGGCTGCGCGCCCGCCTGTTCACCGGCAGCTTCACACTCGTCGACGTGGGCGACGGCGGCACACCGGCCACCACCCGGCCAGAGACCGACGTCGTGCAGCTCACCGTCAAGGCTGGACACACGTACCGCGCCGCGCGGCTGGGAGCCACGGCGTCGCCAACCGTGAGCGCCACCGTCTCCGTCTCGCCGACGGTTAGCCCGACCGCTTCGGTTTCGCCGACGGTCAGCCCGACAACCTCACCGCCGCCCACTAGCTCACCGCCGCCGTCCGGCGCGCGGGCGACGTACGCGGTGACGAGCTCGTGGCCGGGCGGCTTCCAGGCGGAGGTGACGGTCACCGCCGGGTCGTCGCCGATCCGGGGCTGGACGGTCAGCTGGACCTTCCCTAATGGACAGGTCATCAACCAGATCTGGAGCGGCACGTACACCCAGAGCGGCGCGAACGTGACGGTGACCAACGCCGCCTACAACGGCGCGCTTCCGGCCGGCGGTTCCACCACATTCGGGTTCATCGCCTCGGTGAGCGGCGCCAACAACCCGCCGGCCAACATCACCTGCACCACGACCTGACCCGGCACCGGGAAGGAACGAGAAGCAATGAGACATCACGCTCGCGGTCGCCGCCTCGCGACCGCATTGGCGGCCGGCCTGCTGGTGGCGGCGGGGGCCGCGACCGCGGTGCTGCGGACCTCCGACGCGCAGGCGCTGGAGAACGGCGTGGCTCGCACCCCACCGATGGGCTGGAACAGCTGGAACACGTTCGGCTGCAACATCAACGAAACGCTCATCCGGCAGATGACCGACGCGATGGTCAGCTCGGGCATGCGGGACGCCGGCTACCAGTACGTGGTTGTCGACGACTGCTGGATGAACCCCAACCGTGATGGCGCCGGCAATTTGCAGGGCGATCCGAGCCGGTTTCCCAGCGGGATGAAGGCGCTCGGCGACTACATCCACGCCCGGGGCCTGAAGTTCGGCATCTACCAGGGCCCGCTGGACCGGACCTGCGCGCAGTACTTCGGCTCCTACCCGGGCCGGACCGGCGCGCAGGGCCACGAGGCCCAGGACGCCCGGCAGTTCGCGGCGTGGGGTGTCGACTATCTCAAGTACGACTGGTGCTCGCCCGCCGGCAGCATCGACGACCAGGTCCGCACGTTCGCCATCATGCGTGACGCGCTGCGCGCGGCCGGCCGCCCGATTGTGTTCAGCATCAACTCCAACAGCGTGCACTCCAAGACCGGACCGCAGCGCAACTGGGGCGACGTGTCGAACATGTGGCGCACCACCGAAGACATCACCAACGCGTGGAACACCGGCCAGACCAACGGCTACCCCATGGGTATCCAGAACATCGTCGACGTCACGGTGCCGCTGGCCGGCTACGCCCGGCCCGGCTCGTTCAACGACATGGACATGATGGAGGTCGGCCGGGGTGGCATGACCGACACCGAGATGCGCAGCCACTTCGCACTATGGGCCGTTATGGCCTCGCCGCTGATCGCCGGAAACGACCTGCGAAACATGAACGCGGCCACCCAGACGATCCTGAAGAACGCGAATCTCATCGGCATCAGCCAGGACTCGCTGGCCCTCCAGGCCAGCCAGGTCTCCTTCGACGGCACCCGCCGGGTGCTCGCCAAACGACTGTCCAATGGCGACGTCGCGGTGGCGCTGTTCAACCAGGGCACCGGCACCACGACGATTAGCACCACCGCGTCCGCACTCGGGCTGTCGGGCAGCTCCTTCACCCTGCGGGACGCGTGGACGAACGCGACGAGCAGCACCTCCGGCGCCATCTCGGCCAGCGTGCCCGGCCATGGCACCGTCGTCTACCGGCTCAGCGGCGGATCAAGCAGCCCCACCGTCACACCCACGACGACGACCCCGACGACTGCGCCGCCCACGACCGGCCCCTGCCGTGTCACAGCCACCGTCAACGCCTGGAACACCGGCCTGACCGAGGACCTCACCATCACCAACAACGGCAACACGGCCATCAACGGCTGGTCCCTGGTATTCACCCTGCCGGGCGGGCAGGCCATCACCAACGGCTGGAACGCCAGCTACACACCCACCTCCGGGCAGGTGACCGCCCGGAACGTCTCCTACAACGGCTCCATCGCACCTGGCGCGTCGGTCAGCATCGGCTTCCAAGCCACCCACACCGGCAACACCGCGAAGCCGACCTCGTTCACTCTCAACGGCGAGGCCTGCGCAAGCTGACCGCCGCACATCTGGAAGGGAGCCAGCGAACCATGAATAGACCATTCAGGCGGGTCATGGCCGTGATCGCGGTCGTACTCGGGCTTGTCGCGGTGACCGTGGCGGCGCAGTCGGCGTCCGCCGCGGACAACCCGTACCAGCGGGGTCCGGACCCCACTCTCGCCAGTGTCTCCGCCCAGCGGGGCACGTTCGCCACGGCCCAGGTGGCCGTGCCGGCCGGAGACGGCTTCGGCGGCGGCATGATCTACTACCCGACCGACACTAGCCAGGGCACGTTCGGCGCTGTCGCGATCGTGCCCGGCTACACCGCCCGGTTCTCCGTCGAGGAAGCGTGGATGGGGCATTGGCTCGCCTCCTTCGGCTTCGTCGTCATCGGGGTCGAGACCAACAGCACCAACGACTTCGACACAGCCCGCGGCACCCAGTTGCTTGCCGCGCTCGACTACCTGACCCAGCGCAGCAGCGTGCGCGACCGGGTCGACGCCAGCCGGCAGTCGGTCGTCGGCCACTCCATGGGCGGCGGCGGCGCACTTTACGCCGCGGGCCAACGCGCCTCACTCAAGGCCGCCGTCGGCCTGGCGCCTTACAAGCCCTCGGGAAACCCGACCAACGTCCGCGTGCCGACGATGATCATCTCTGGGCAGAACGACACGGTGGTCACCCCCTCCTACGCGACCGGCCTCTACAACACGTTGCCGGCCACTACGGAGAGCGCCTACATGGAGTTCACCGGCGCCGACCACCTCTTCCCGACCCGCGCCAACACGCTCGAGATGCGGATCCTGATCCCCTGGCTCAAGATCTTCGTCGACAGCGACAACCGCTACAGCCAGTTCCTGTGCCCGTTGCAGGACTCCACAGGCATCCGTGGCTATCGCAGCACCTGCCCCTTCCTGCCGAACCCGACGACCAGCCCGTCCACCACCGCCCCAACCACGCCACCCACGACACCGCCGACCACACCCCCGACCGGTGCCTGTAGCGCTACCTACCGGACGGTCAACTCCTGGCCCGGCGGCTTCCAAGGCGAGGTGACCGTGTCGGCCGGCTCCACGCCGGTCGACGGCTGGGCGGTCCGCTGGACCCTCGCTAGTGGACAGGCAGTCACGCAGGTCTGGAACGGCGCACTGAGCGTCAGCGGATCCGCCGTGACCGTACGAAACACCACCTACAACGGCTCGCTCGGCGCGAACGCCTCGACCACCTTCGGCTTCCTCGCCTCGGGCAGCCCCACGCCTGTCTCCCTCACCTGCACCAGCCCGTAACCACCGACTCCACCTGTTAGACCACGTCCCGCACGGCGGCGCGGGGTCCGGGCGACCCCGCGCCGCCACCCCTCCTCACTCGGGCGCACCGGAGGAACCACGTGCAGAACAAACGCTTTCGACTTGGGCTGGCCGCGACGCTCGTCGCCGCGGTCAGCGCGGTCGGCGTCGTCACGGCCGTCTCGGCCCAGGCGGCGGCCGGTTGCCGGGTCACCTACACGGTGACGAACTCATGGCCGGGCGGATTCGGCGCCAATGTCGTCGTCGACAACCTCGGCGACCCGATCAACGGGTGGCGGCTGTCCTGGTCGTTCGGCGGCACGCAGACCATCACCCAGCTGTGGAACGGCAGCCACACCCAGTCGGGCCAGGACGTGACCGTGACGAACGCCAGCTGGAACGGCAACGTACCGACCAGCGGCAGCGCGAACTTCGGCTTCAACGCCTCGATGAGCGGCGGCACCAACGCCGTCCCGGCGAGCTTCTCGCTCAACGGCGCCGCCTGCAATGGATCCACCGGACCGACAACCGGCCCGCCCACGTCATCGCCCCCGACCTCGGCGCCGCCGACCTCCGTGCCGCCCACCTCGCAGCCACCGACGAGCCCGCCGCCGGGCGACTGGCCGCCATCGTCCACGTTCAACAACCCGGTGCTGTGGCAGGACTTCGCCGACATCGACATCATCCGGGTCGGTGACGCGTACTACTACTCGGCGTCCACGATGCACTACTCGCCGGGCGCTCCGATCCTGCGCTCCTACGATCTTGTCAACTGGGAGTTCGCCGGACACTCGGTGCCCAGCCTGGACTTCGACTCCAACGCCTACAACCTTTCCGGCGGACGGGCCTACGTGAAGGGGATCTGGGCCTCGGCGTTCAACTACCGACCGAGCAACCGGACGTTCTACTGGATCGGGTGCACCGAGTTCAACCGCACCTACGTGTACACGGCCACCAGTGTGGAAGGCCCGTGGGCGAAGCGGTCCCGGATCAACGGCTGCTACTACGACGCCGGCTTGCTGGTCGACGACAACGACACGATGTACGTCGCCTACGGGAACTCGAGTATCAGCGTCGCCCAGCTGTCCGCGGACGGGCTGTCGCAGGTGCGTAGCCAGCAGGTGTTCCAGACCCCTCCAGTGTGGGCACGCTGGAGGGCGCGCGGTTCTACAAGCGCAACGGCAGCTACTACATCTGGCTGACCCGGCCGGCCAACGGGCAGTACGTGCTGAAGGCGAACAACCCGTTCGGTCCGTACGAGATGCGGCAGGTGCTATTGGACCTGCCCGGCCCGATCTCCGGTGGGGGAGTGCCGCACCAGGGCGGCCTGGTGCAGACCCAGAACGGCCAGTGGTACTACATGTCCTTCGTGGACGCCTACCCAGGCGGCCGGGTGCCCGCGCTCGCTCCGGTGACCTGGACCGGCGACGGCTGGCCCGTGCTACAGACGGTCAACGGCCGGTGGGGCGCCTCCTACCCGTACCCGAACGTGCCCCGTCCGCCCCGGCAGGTCAAGCCGATGATCGGCACCGACACGTTCACCGGCACCACCCTGGGCCCGCAGTACGAGTGGAACCACAACCCGGACAACACCCGGTGGTCGGTCAACAACGGCCTGCGCCTGCAGACCGCCACCGTCACCAACGACCTCTACGGAGCGCGCAACACGCTGACCCACCGCATCCAAGGCCCGTCCTCCACCGCGACGATCGAGCTGGACTACGCGGGCATGGCCAACGGCGACCGGGCCGGCCTGGCGATGCTGCGGGACTCCTCGGCGTGGATCGGCGTCCGGCGGGACAACGGCGCCACCCGCGTCGTGATGACCAACGGCCTGACCATGAACTCCAGCTGGCAGACCACCGGCACCGGCTCCGAACAGGCCAGCGCCGCCGTCGCCGGCGGCCGGATCTGGCTACGGGTCAACGCGGACGTCAGACCCGGCTCCGGCCGGCAAGCCCGCTTCTCGTACAGCACCGACGGCACCAACTTCGTCAACCTCGGTACGGCGTTCACGCTCAACAACGCGTGGCAGTTCTTCATGGGCTACCGGTTCGGCATCTTCAACTACGCCACCACGGCCCTCGGGGGCTCCGTGACCGTCAACCGCTTCGCCATCACCACTCCCTGAAAGGCGCAACGTCACATGAGGAGCACGAAACGACTACGGGCCGGGCTGATCCTGGCCGCCGCCGGCGCCATAGCCGCGACCTTCGCCATGATCCTTTCGTCCTCGGCCACCGCGGGCACCACGCTGGGCGGGTCAGCGGCGGAGAAGGGCCGCTACTTCGGCGCCGCCGTAGGGACGTACAAGTTCGGCGACAACACCTACATGACGGTTCTCAACCGTGAGTTCAACAGCCTGGTCCCCGAGAACGAGATGAAATGGGACGCCACCGAGCCGCAGCAGGGCCGGTTCAACTTCAGCGCTGGCGACCGGATCGTCAGCCACGCCCGTTCCCGCGGCATGTCGGTGCGCGGCCACACCCTGCTGTGGCATGCCCAGCAGCCCGGGTGGGCGCAGGGCCTGTCCGGCGGCGACCTGCGGAACGCAGCGATCAACCATGTCACCCAGACCGCCGCCCACTTCCGGGGGCAGATCTACGCGTGGGACGTGGTGAACGAGGCGTTCGCCGATGGTGGCAGCGGTGGCCGGCGGGACTCCAACCTGCAGCGCACCGGCAACGACTGGATCGAGGCGGCGTTCCGGGCGGCCCGCAACGCGGATCCGGGCGCGAAGCTGTGCTACAACGACTACAACACCGACGGGATCAACGCGAAGTCGACCGGCATCTACAACATGGTCCGCGACTTCAAGTCCCGCGGGGTGCCGATCGACTGCGTCGGGCTCCAGTCGCACCTCGGCACCGGCATCGACTCGTCGTACCAGGCGAACCTCCAACGGTTCGCCGACCTCGGCGTCGACGTGCAGATCACCGAACTCGACGTCATGCAAGGCGGCAACCAGGCCAACATCTACGCCACGGTCGCGCGCTCGTGCCTGGCCGTCTCGCGGTGCACCGGCATCACGGTGTGGGGTGTGCGGGACTGTGACTCCTGGCGCGGCTCGGACAACGCCCTGCTGTTCGACTGCGCGGGCAACAAGAAGCCTGCCTACGACGCCGTGTTGCGAGAGCTCAACCAGGGCAACCCGATCCCGACCACCCCGAACACCTCACCGCGCACCACCCCACCGACGACACCGCCGACGATCGGTCCGGGCGGCTGCACCGCCACCGTGTCGGTGAACCAGTGGAACGGCGGCTTCGTCGCGAACGTACGCGTCACGGCTGGGTCGTCGGCCATCAACGGCTGGCGGGTCACGCTCGCCCTGCCGTCCGGCGCCACGGTCACCGGCGCGTGGAGCGCCAACCGTAGCGGTAACACCGGCACGGTCCAATGGACCAATGTGGACTACAACGGTCGCGCCGCCGCCGGCCAGTCGACGGAGTTCGGCTTCCAGGCAACCGGCACAGCAGGTGTTCTCAACCCGTTCTGCGCCGCGAGCTGAACCACCACCTCCATGGGGAAAGCCGGTGCGGGGTGGGCAAGCCCCGTACCGGCGCCATGGTCCTAAGCGGACGCCGCTGGCGGCTCCGTCTCGTCCACCGATTCTCCGCCGACGGCCAGGTCGAGGCCGAGCAGCTCGAGTCGCCGCCGCACTGCCGGGCTGGGCAGCATGGCGACGGCGGCACAGATCCCGGCCGCGCGGTGCAAGCCGTCGACGAGCGCCGCGGTGCCCTGCGCCGAGATGAACCGCACCGCGGTCAGGTCCAGGACGAGCGAGCCCGGGGCGCCGGTGAGCACGGCGCGCACCGCGCAGTCGAAGACGTCGCACGTGTGGTGGTCGAGGTCTCCGGAGACGATCAGATGTACACCGTCCGCACATACCTCGACGTGATACGACAGTTGCCGGTCACGAAACGATCGATGGTCCATCGACGGCCGCCCAAGGGATCGAGGTTCTGCAATCTACAAAGATTAGATCTATCGTGTCAACCGTCGACGTTGGACCGTATGTGGCTAGGAAGTTGCCTCAGTTTGAGGCCCGAATCATCTGACCTATCGACGGGGTGGTGGTCAGCCCCTCGCGCGCGCCTGATCGTCTGGCAAGGCGTGCAGGGACTCCTCGACGCCGATCAGATGGTTGGCCATCCTGATCCGCGCCCGCTCGGGGTCGCGCGCGGCGAGCGCTTTCCAGATCGCCAGATGCTCCCCGTGCGTGCGCAGGTCGGCACCCTCCTCGTGCAGGCTGCGCCACAGCCGCGCGCGCACCGTGCGGCCCGCGAACGCGTCGATCAGACCGACCAGCACCGGGTTGCCGGTGTGCGCCGCGATGATCCGGTGAAACCGGATGTCGATCTCGATGACCCGCTCATGGTCGTGGGGCGTCTCGCCAGCGATCCGGATGGCCTCGTCGAGCAGCCCGCGCGCCTCCGCGAGCGCCTCGTCGGTGATCCTGGACGCCGCCAACCGGGCCGCCTCACACTCCAGCACCCGACGGATGGCGTGGACATGCCGCGCGTCGCCCCTGCCCTCGAGGTCGACGACGAAGCCCATGGGCGCCAGCAGTTGCGCCACGTCGAGCCTGGTGACGTAGGTGCCGTCTCCCTGGCGCGTGTCGACCACGCCAAGAATCGACAGTGCCGAGATCCCTTCACGCAGCGAGCCGCGGGAGACGCCGAGCGACTCGGCGAGGTCCTTTTCGACGGGGAGCCGGTCACCCGGGCGGAACACCCCGTCGAGGATCATCCGCTTGATGCTGTCGATCACTACGTCGGCGCGAGACATGCCACCCATTCCCTACGTCGGTCCCAGGGTGCGACACGAACCGGCAGCTCCCCCGCGGGCCGAGTCAGCTTATCTCACCTCACCTGCCCTGATGTCTGGCGCTCCTGCGCCACCGGGCACCCATCTCGAGAGGATCCACTCGCGATGTCCTCGTCAATGTTCACGTTCACACGGCGCAGGCTCGTGGCCGCGGCCGGCTGACCGGTGCCGCCATGGCCACCGGCCTCTGGAGGGGCGGTGTCGCCTTCGCCACCGACGGGCCCTCCAGCTACACACCGACCTGGGCGTCGGTCGACCAGCACCCGCCGGCGCCGGAGTGGTTTCAGGACGCCAAGTTCGGCATCTACTACCACTGGGGTGTGTTCAGCGTCCCGGCGTTCGTGAAGGAGTGGTATCCGCGGAACATGTACTTCAGCGGCTCGGCGGAGAACAACCACCATCGCAGTGCCTATGGTGAGCCGTCCGCGTGGCCGTACCACAACTTCATCAACGGGGCCAACGACAGGTCGGGCCGGTTCACGCAGTTCGCGCCGCGGCTGCGGTCGGCGGGTGGCGCCTTCGATCCGAACGAGTGGGCGCAGCTGTTCGCCGACGCGGGCGCGAGGTTCGCCGGGCCGGTGGCTGAGCATCACGACGGCTACTCGATGTGGAACAGTCGGGTCAACGAGTGGAACTCGGTGGCGACCGGCCCACGGCTCGACTTGTTGCGCCTGCACGCCGACGCGATCCGGGCCAAGGGTCTGAAGCTGATCGTGTCGCTGCACCACGCCTACAACTTCACCGGTTTCTACGAGCGGGTGCCGGGGCAGCCCACGGCGAGCCTGCGCAAGCTGTACGGCCAGCTGAGCGGCGCCGAGCAGCAGCAGCTCTGGTACGACAAGCTCCGCGAGGTCATCGACGGCTACCAGCCCGACATCATCTGGCAGGACTTCAACCTGCCCCGGATCGACGAGTCGCGGCGGCTGAACTTCCTCGCCTATTACTTCAACCAGGCGGTCGCCTGGAACAAGGACGTGGTCGCCACCTACAAGGACGGCCTGAACAACCGCGGCTCGGTCTTCGACTACGAGCGGGGCGGCCCGGCCGGCGTCCAGGTCCCGTACTGGCTGACCGACGACAGCATCTCCAGCTCCAGTTGGTGCTACACGGTCGGCATCGGCTACTACTCGCTCGAGGCGATGCTGCACTCGCTGATCGACCGGGTCAGCAAGAACGGCAACATGCTGCCGAACATCGCGCCCATGGCCGACGGCACGATCCCGTCCGGGCAGCGGACCATCCTGCTGGGCATCGTTGACTACCTTACGGCTGGCCCGGCTGGTGCACGGCCGCGGACACCGGCGCGGACCTGCTGTGGCGTATCAGCGTCGGCGGCAGTTGCGACATCGACCTGCCCGTCGTGCGAACCCTGCCCGACGGCTCGTACCTCACCGTGCTGTACGCCTCCCGCACGCGCACCCCCGAACGCGCCCGGATCCTCGCCGCCGCCCGCACCGACACCGCATTGAGTCCAGACCGCTGCTCCCGCAGCCTCACCCTCCGCGCTACACAACCAACCACGTATTGACTGTCTCCTATTGAGTCGTCTAACGTATGACGTCTTACGAGAGCGTGCCCGAAGACCCGAGAGGATCCCACGATGCCTCGGCGATGCTCATGTTCACGTTCACTTGACGCAGTCTCGTCGCCCCACGCCGAAATGTGGCGCCGAGCTCGGCAAGATCGGGTCGGTACGTCCGGCGGTTGAGCTCCGACCTCGGCTTCGAGCCGGACGAACCCATTTCTGGAGCTGTCACGGCGGCGCAACCAACGCTGGACCCTGCCCTGAGAGGAACCTGGTCATGAGACGACCAATGCGCGACATCCTCGGCGTCACGGTGGCGGCGTTGGCCATCCTGGCGAGCACCGGCGGCTCGCCGGCGGGTGCCGCGGACGCGCCGTACGACGTGCTCGTGTTCTCCAAGACCGCCGGCTTCCGGCACGACGCGATCCCGGCCGGCATCCAGATGATCCGAGAACTTGGCGCGACCAACAGCTTCACGGTGACCGCGACCGAGGACTCGAACCAGTTCAACGCCGCCAACCTGGCCCAGTTCGAGGCGGTTGTCTTCCTCAACACCACCGGCGACGTGCTGAACGCCACCCAGCAGACCGCATTCGAGAACTACATCCGAGCCGGCGGCGGGTACGTGGGCGTGCACTCGGCCGCGGACACGGAGTACGACTGGCCGTTCTACGGCGAGCTCGTCGGCGCGTACTTCGCCTCGCACCCGGCCATCCAGCAGGCCACCATCCGGGTGGAGAACCGGGCGCACGCGGCAACGGCCGGGTTGGGTCCGACCTGGCCACGCACCGACGAGTGGTACAACTTCCGGACCAACCCACGGTCTTCGGCCCGCGTACTGGCCACATTGGACGAGTCGACCTACTCCGGTGGCACGATGGGCGCCGATCACCCGCACACCTGGTGCAAGACCCTCCAGGGTGGACGATCCTTCTACACCGGCAGTGGCCACACCCAGTCCAGCTATACCGAGGTGGGCTTCCGGTCGCTGGTGCTCGGCGGCATCCGTTACGCGGCAAACCGGACCAAGGCGGACTGCCGGCCAGAGACCGGCTACACAAGCCTCTACAGCGGCGCGACCACGGGCTGGTCCCAGGCCGGGCCGGGCGGGTTCGCCAACAGCAACGGGACGCTGACGTCGTTCGGCGGGCTCGGCATGCTCTGGTACAGCGTCAAGGAGTTCCGCTCCTACTCGCTGAAGCTCGACTGGACGATGCCGGGCGACGACAACTCCGGCGTGCTCGTCGGGTTTCCGGCCAGCGCCGACCCGAACTCGGCTATGAACAACGGGTACGAGGTGCAGATCGACGCCACCGACACCTCGGACAAGACCACCGGCGCCGTGTACGGGGTCAAGTCGGCGGACGGCGCCGCCCGCGACGGGGCGCTGAACCCACCCGGCGAGTGGAACACGTATGAGCTGCTCGTGGAGGGCGAGCGGCTTCAGGTGTTCCTCAACGGCGTGAAGATCAACGATTTCACCAACACGGATCCGGTGCGGTCGCTGACCTCCGGGTACATCGGTATCCAGAACCATGGCGCCGGCGACGACGTGTCGTTCCGCAACATCCGGATCAGGGAGCTGGGCGGCACCACGCCACGCGTCGGCCCGATCACCGCGGCCAGCGGGAAGTGTGTCGACGTCAGCGGGTCCAGCTCCACCGACGGCACCAAGATCCAGCTGTGGAGCTGCCACGGTGGCACCAACCAGCAGTGGACCGTCAATGGGAGCACGCTGAGGGCGCTCGGCAAGTGCATGGGCGTCGCCGGTGGCAGCACCGCGAACGGTGCCCTGGTGCAGCTGTCTACCTGCAACGGATCCGGCGGGCAGAACTGGACCGCTGGACCCAACGGGTCCCTTGTCAACTCACCGTCGGGCAAGTGTCTCGACGCCAACGGCGGCAGCTCGGCCGACGGCACCCAACTCATCATCTGGACCTGCCACGGCGGCACCAACCAACGCTGGACGCTGCCGTGAGCCGCCGGACGAGCTGATCCGCCGGACGAGCTGAAAGGAAAGTTCGTGAAGTCAGCCGTTTCTACCACCGGAAGGTCGCTGCTGGCGGTCGCGGTGTTCGTCGCCGCCGCGCTGACCGCCACGGTGACACATCAAACGCCGGCTTCGGCCGCGACCCAGGCAAACTACTACGTCGCTCCCGACGGCAACGACGCCAACGCCGGAACGATCGCGTCACCCTTCAGGACCCTGCAACGCGCGCGGGACGTCGTCCGCACGATAAACGCGAACATGACCGGTGACATCTACGTGTACCTCCGCGGCGGGAACTATCCGGTGGCCAGCACGATCGAGCTCGGGTCGGGCGACTCCGGCACGAACGGCTACCGGGTGATCTATTCCGCGTACGAGAACGAGACGCCAGTCCTCAGCGGCGGCGTTCAGGTGACCGGATGGACCCAGCACAGCGGCAACGTCTGGAAAGCCCCGCTCGACCGCGCCAACAAGCTGCGGACGCTCTACGTCAACGACAAGCGGGCGTTCATGGCCACGAAGACCGTCAACTCGGCGGGATGCTACGGGACATACAACATCACAGCCGGGCAGGCCGCGTGGGCATGGGAGTCAGGCTCACAGTGCGACGGCGCCAGGTACAGCCTGTCCGACTTTCCCGCCATCGCCCGCAACCAGGACGACATCGAGATCGAGACGGCGACCACCTGGACGACGGCCATCGTGGGAGTCCGCCAGGTGACCACGACACCGGACGGCGCGAACCGCCTCGCGCTGTTCCAACAGCCGGGCGCGGCCATCGCCCAGGGCGCGTACAACGGCAACGCCCAGGTCGGCGGCAGCCACAGGCTCATGAACGCGTACGAGTTCCTGGACGCGCCGGGCGAGTTCTACTTCGACAAGTTCAGCCGGACGGTGTACTACTACAAGGCCAGCTCGGAGAACATGGCGACCGCGACGGTCGTCGCGCCGAACAACGTGTCTACTGTCCTGCGGATCGCGGGCTCCTCGACGAGCGGCCACGCTCGCAACATCACGATCTCCGGCCTCACGGTGCAGCACTCCGACTGGAACCTGTTCAATGTGGCCAGCTCCGCATTCAAGCAGGCCCAGCAGGGCAACCTGGGCGCCCTCGCGTACGCGAAGGGTAACTTCCACGTCTACTACTACCGCAACGTCGACGTCGCTCCCGGCATCGTCCAGATCGAGAACGCCGACGGGCTGGTCCTGCAGCGCAACCGGATCCAGCACACCGGTGCCGATGGGATCAACATGGTCAACGACGTGCAGGGCACGCAGTTGATCGGCAACTACACCAACGACATCGCCGGATCCGCTGTCACGGTGGGACATCCACAGCACGTCTACATCGGCGACCACACGTTGACCAACCGGGAAAAGTACTCGGTGCAGGCCGAAGGACTGTCGAAGAACATCGACATCAAGAACAACTACATCTACGACAGCGCCGTACTGTTCAACGGCCACAGCCCCATCTCGGCCTACTTCGCCGACACGCTCACGATCCAGCACAACCGGATCGAGAAGACCCCGTGGTCGGGTATAACGCTCGGATGGGGATGGTGGAACTTCGACGGGTCGTCGGGCTCCGTCGCACCCAACAGGCCGACAACGACCGCGAGAAACAACAACATCAGCTACAACCACATCGTCGACACGGTGCAGCGGCTCAGCGACACGGCTCCCATCTACACGCTGGGCAGCCAGCCGGGCACCACGATCCAGAACAACTATCTCCAGGGTGTCCCGTCCGGCCACAAGTACGGACTTCATCCGGACGAAGGCTCGGCGTACCTGACCTTCCGGGACAACGTGCTGAACGTCGACAAGAACGTCACGTGGCTCATCAACTCCGACGACTTCGGCCGCAAGCACGATCTGAGCATCACGCAGACCTACGGCCCGATCAACAAGGTCTCCAACAAGAACCTGCCGAACAGCACTGTCCAGGACATCCTCGTATCCTCCGACTACGTCTGGCCGGCGGCGGCGTATGGCATCGCCGTGAACTCGGGACTCGAGGCTCCATATCAAAGCATCGTCCCGCAGAGCAATCTGTCGCTGCCGGACCACGTGTTGCCCGCCAGCACGTTCGTCAACGGCGGGAGTGCGTCGATTCCGGTCCGGAGCACCGGCGACGCGACCAGGACGATCTGGCTGGCCCCCTCCGGCACCACCGTCTTCGCCGCCGGGCCGACGATGACAAGGGCGGACGGTACAGCCACGTCCATAGCTGTTCCGACGACGCAGGGCGAATACCGCCTCTTCGTCCTCGACGCTCAAGGCAATCGGTCCGCTGAGTCCCGGTCGATCGTCAGGCAGCAAAGCGGCGGCGGCAGTCAGCAGGGCGTCCAGATCGTGGGCGGCCAGTCCGGCCGGTGCGTGGACGTGCCGGGCTCGAGCACGTCGAACGGCACTCAGGTGCAGCTGTGGGACTGCCACGGCGGGACGAACCAGCGCTGGTCCTACACCGCCAGTCGGCAGTGGACGGTCTACGGCAACAAGTGCCTGGCGGCTAACGGCACGAGCAACGGCGCCGCGGTGGTCATCGGAGATTGCGGTGGCCAAGCCAGCCAGCAGTGGAGCCTCAACTCCAACGGCACTGTCACGAGCGTCCAGTCCGGACTGTGCGTGGACGCCAACGGCGCCGCCACCGCCAACGGCACGAGGATCATCCTCTGGTCCTGCAACGGCGGTGCCAACCAGCAATGGAGCCAGCGCAACTGATCGACCACATCCCCGGGCCGGGGACGCCATCATCCAACTGATCACCTACAGGAGTCGCAGTCGTGAAAGTTCCCAAGATACGACACGTGGCAACCCGCTGGCTGGCAGTGCTCGGTGCCGCCGCCATCGTCGCCGTGGGCACATTGGTAATAACGACAATGACCGGCCCGTCCGCGTCCGCGGCGCCGACCGCCGGGTGCGGCAAGAGCCCGACGTTGCGCAACGGCACGTACAACATCCAAAGCAGTGGACAGAACCGCAGCTTCATCCTGCGGATACCCGACGGCTACAGCAATACGCGCGCCTACCGGTTGATCTTCGCGTACCACTGGCGGGGTGGCACCATGAACGATGTCTCCTCGGGCGGCTCCAGCGGCACCGCGTGGTCGTACTACGGCATGCAGCAGCAGTCCAACAACAGCGCGATCCTTGTCGCACCGCAAGGCATCGGCAACGGCTGGGCCAACAGCGGCGGACAGGACATCACGTTCACCGACGACATGATCCGGATGATCGAGAACGATCTGTGTGTCGACACCACGCAGCTGTTCGCCATGGGGTTCAGCTACGGCGGCGGCATGAGCTACGCCATCGCGTGTAGCCGGGCGACGGTCTTCCGCGGCGTGGTCGCGTACTCCGGCGCCCAGCTGTCCGGTTGCAGTGGCGGCACCCAGCCGATCGCCTACTTCGGCATCCACGGCATCTCCGACAACGTCCTCAACATCTCGTCGGGACGTGCCCTGCGCGACACGTTCGTGCGCAACAACGGCTGCGCCGCGCAGAACCCGCGCGAACCCGCTCAGGGCAGCGGGACACACATCACGACGCTCTACTCGTGCCGGGCGGGATACCCGGTGCAGTGGGCCGCGTTCGACGGCGGTCACGGACCGGGTCCGGTGGACGGATGCTCCGGCTGTGAGGACGGGGTCAGGACCTGGACCAAGGCAGAGGCGTGGCGGTTCATCTCGCAGTTCGACTCCACCCAGCCGACTTCTCCTCCGCCGAGCACCCCGCCGCCGAGCACCCCGCCCCGGGCCAGTCGAACGTGATGATCGTCGGTCAGCAGTCCGGCCGGTGCGTGGACGTGCCCGGCTCGAGCACGTCGAACGGCACTCAGGTGCAGCTGTGGGACTGCCACGGCGGGACGAACCAGCGCTGGTCCTACACCGCCAGTCGGCAGTGGACGGTCTACGGCAACAAGTGCCTGGCGGCTAACGGCACGAGCAACGGCGCCGCGGTGGTTATCGGGGATTGCGGTGGCCAAGCCAGCCAGCAGTGGAGCCTCAACTCCAACGGCACTGTCACGAGCGTCCAGTCCGGACTGTGCGTGGACGCCAACGGCGCCGCCACCGCCAACGGCACGAGGATCATCCTCTGGTCCTGCAACGGCGGTGCCAACCAGCAATGGAGCCAGCGCAGCTGACCCGACGACCGGTGGCGCCGGCATACCCGTGCCGGCGCCACTCTCGAGGTTTCTACCGGATGGGGGAGCGACTGTGAGAATCGCATTTCGATCGCCATCGCGGCGGGCGCTCGCCCTGATGGCAAGTATCCTTTGCTTGGCCGCGTTGCTTCCGGGCGCCGCCAAGGCGGACAACCCGATCGTGCAACAGGTCTACACCGCCGACCCGGCACCGCTGGTGTACAACGGCCGGGTCTATCTGTACACCGGACATGACGAAGATGGCTCGACCTACTTCACGATGCGCGACTGGCGGGTCTGGTCATCGGCCGACATGGTCAACTGGACCGACCACGGCTCGCCGATGAGCCTTTCCACCTTCAGCTGGGCGAGCTCAGACGCGTGGGCCGGGCAAGCCATCTACCGCAACGGCAAGTTCTACTGGTACGTCCCGGTGCGGATGTCCAACGGTGCCAACGCGATCGGAGTAGGGGTTTCGGACAGCCCGACCGGGCCGTTCCGCGATGCCCTCGGCCGCCCGCTGATCCAGAACGCCGAGATCGACCCCACCGTCTACATCGACGACGACGGGCAGGCGTACCTGTTCTACGGCAACCCGCGGCTGTGGTACGTCAAGCTCAACGCAGACATGATCTCGTACTCGGGCGGTCCGACCCAGATACCCCTTACCACCGCGGGATTCGGCACCCGCACCGGCGACGCCAACCGGCCGACCCTGTACGAGGAAGGTCCCTGGTTCTACAAACGCGGCGGCCTGTACTACATGGTGTTCGCGGCGAAGTGCTGCTCTGAGTTCATCGCCTACACGACCGCGCCCGGCCCGACCGGACCGTGGACCTATCGGGGCACCATCATGCCCACGCAGGGCAGCAGCTTCACGAACCACGCCGGTGTCATCGACTTCAACGGCGGCTCGTACTTCTTCTACCACAACGGCGCGTTGCCGGGCGGCGGAGGCTTCACCCGCTCCGTCGCGGTGGAGAAGTTCAGCTACAACTCGGACGGCTCGTTCCCGAGCATCAACATGAGCACGGCGGGGGTGCCCCAGGTCGGCACGCTCAATCCTTACGTGCGCCAGGAGGCCGAGACCATCGCCTGGGGGAGTGGCATCGAGACCGAGCCGTCCAGTGAGGGCGGAATGAGCGTCGGCTGGATCGAAAATGGCGACTACATCAAGCTCAAAGGCGTGGCTTTCGGCACCGGCGCCAGCTCGTTCAACGCCAGGGTGGCCTCCGGGGCCAGCGGCGGGCGGATCGAGGTGCGCCTGGACAGCGCCACCGGGACGCCCGCGGGGACATGCAACGTCGCGGGTACCGGTGGGTGGCAGACCTGGAGCACGGTCTCGTGTCCGGTCAACGGCGCGACCGGCACTCACGATCTATACCTGCGGTTCGCCGGCGGCAGCGGATCCCTGTTCAACGTGAACTGGTGGCAGTTCAGCACGGGCCAGTCGGGCGGCGGCTTTCCGAGCGGCTACCACCAGCTGGTGATTGGCAACAACAGTTTGTGTCTCGACGTGAGTGGCGCGTCGACGGCGGCTGGCGCGGCGGTCACCCAGTGGACGTGCGGCGTGCAGACGAATCAGCGTTTCCAGTTCGTACCCGTGTCGGATGGCTATGGCCGTTTGCAGGCCCAGCATTCGGGCTACGACGTGGCCGTGGCCAACAGCTCGACGGCGGCTGGGGTCCCAAACATTGTCCAGCAGGCACCCAACAGTGCTTCGAACAGCCTTTGGCTGCCTGTCCAGCAGTCTGATGGCTCCTACTCGTTCCGAAACCGGAACAGTGGCCTCTGCCTGGACGTGTACGGGGCCAACAGCACTCTCGGGCAGCAGCTCGACCAGTGGCAGTGCAAGAACGCTCCGGGCAACAACCAGGACTTCACGCCTCGCTGATCGCGGTAGGAAGGAGTGTCAATAGTGGACACCTTACGAGGTGGCCGCGCGAAGCGCCGCGGCCTGGCGGCCGTTCTCGCGGCCGCTCTCCTGACCGGCGGAGCCGCCGTCACCGCGGTCCAGCCCGCCTATGCCGCAACTTCTATCGCGACGTGAAGTTCCGCTACATGCGTGCCGGCGGCGCCCAGCTGGACGGTCCGGGCGGCTGGGTGTCCGGCCGCTACGACCGCCGGTGGAACGCGACCCGCGCCCAGCTGCTGCGCACCCGGTCGCTGGGCGGCGAGTTCATCATCCTGCCGCACGACCTGCGGGGCGCCGACGGGTTCGCGATCTCCCGTTTCCCCGGCGACAACGGCAACTGGGCCGACTACGACGCGTTCCTGACCCGCCTCATCGACGACGTGCGGGCGACCGGCGTACCCGTGCAGTGGGACATCTGGAACGAGCCCAACCTGAGCCTGTTCTGGAACCGTCCGCAGTCGCAGTACTTCGAGCTGTGGCGCCGCAGCTACCAGCGGATCCGGGCGGCGTTTCCCAACCACCTGATCGTCGGCCCGAGCATGGCGGGCGTCCCCTCGACCGGCGGTTGGTGGGTGCAGTACCTCGACTTCGTCCGCGCCAACAACGTGGTGCCGGACATCTTCAGCTGGCACGCGCTGCCCAGCGACCCGGTGGCCAACGTCGCGACGGCGAACTCCACACTGGACGCCCGCGGGATCCCGCACCCGCGGGCGTACCAGGTCAACGAGTACGGCGCGTCCAACGAGCAGCGATGGAGCCTGCGCGGCTGACCCGGGTCCAGGCACCGGGAGCGAGCCCCAACGTGGGAGCGGTGCCCGGCCGCCCCTCCAGCCGCATCCAACTCGCGCAGCCCAATCGGTTCTGGCACAAGAAACGTGGTCGTGTCGGACTGTGATCGCCACGCCGCCGACACGCCTGCTCGGCATGGCCTTCGGCCAGCAGCATTGCGCCGCGCGCACCGGCCGCCATCGCCCGCGGCCCGGAGGTGGCATGGGTCGCTGCCGTCGCCGCGAGCTCGAAGGCTGCCGCCGACGCGTCGCCCGGTCGTCCCGCAGCAACCGCGATCTCGACCGCGGCAGCGCACAACGGCGCCCTGCGCAGGGAATCGCTGCCCACGGCCGTCAGGGCCCAGGAGCTGCAGAAACTGGCTACGGGCGATACAGATACGCGATGAGCACCTGCACTTCGGTGAGACCGGTGAGGTTCAGCGCGGCCTGTTGGCGTGCCGCTTCGTCGACTGACAGGCGCCACCGTGTGATCGGGCTGCGGCCCCAGAAGGGCGGCCTGGGCGAGTCGAGACCGCCGAACGTGTCGGCGTCGAAGTTGGCGGCGACCGTCGTGGCGCGCGGTGGCAGCAGCGTGCGGGCCAGCGAGCCGTTGCCCCGCCAGGTTTCGTTGCGGCCTGAGTGCTCGAGGCGGCAGGTGACCCGCGGGTCGCGGGCGGTCGCGCCGAGCAGCGAGACGTAGACGGTCGCGACTTTGGCCTCGGTCACCTGGGGCAGCCGGTCGGCCGTCACGTCGAACTCGAGCAGGCCGGTCGCCGCGAACCCGGCCAGCGCGCCGGCGTCGGTGAGATGGACGAAGAGCAGGCCGCTGACGAGGGTGGCCTCGTACTCCAGGTACTGATCCCGGTAGAAGATCACGCTGGGCAGCCGTGCCATCGTGTCGGCGTAGCGCTGCACCAGCGACAGTGCCGGGCCGGCCTCGCCGCGGGCCAGCCGGCGGTAAGCCTCGTCTTCCTCGTCCACTGGCAACCGGCCCAGGTCGAGCGAGAGCGCCTGCGCGGTCGCGCTGCCGGTGTAGAGGTCGAGGGCGCGGGCGCTGAAGAAGACGTATTTCTGCAGTAGGTCGCAGTAGTCCTGGGCGCGGGCAACGATCGACCGGACCACCTCGGCCGTCGCCCCGACGTCGGCGCGGTAGTTCGCCGCCCGCTGTTGGAGCCGGGTGATGTCGGCCTCGGCCTGGGCGAGTGCCAGGTCGCCGGCGGTCCGCTGAAAGTACGCCTGCCGCCACCGGCCCCAGGCGGCTGCCCGCGCGAAGCCCAGCTCCACCAGCTCTTTTAGCAGCTCCTTGTAGCGGGCCCCGGACGGGCCGGTGATGTTGCTGTACTCGATCTGGCGCAGCAGTGTCGCACGGCTCACCAGGTCTGACGTCTGGGCGTAGATCTCCGGGATGCCGCCGACCAACTCGTCGGCGGGCGGCTGCAGCGACGGGTTCCACTCCCGCGTGTACGGGTCGGTCCACTGCACCCAGCTGGTCAGTGGCCGGCCCGGTAGGCGAAGCTGGCCGTAGTCGGATCGAAGCTGCCCGGGCCGGACAGCACGCGTTGCGCGGTGACCAGATAGCCGGGCACGTCGTTCAGGCGGTTGAGGGCAGAGACCGCCGCCGCGGCCTCGGCTGCGGCGCCCTCGGGCGCGGGAGCGTTGGCGCCGACGATCGCCGTCGCCACCGCCACCATGACCTGCAGCGCGGTGCTCACCGTGCCGATCGAGTCCATCTCATACTCTTCGGCGTCCAGTTCCTGGGACAAGCCGTCGATGATCACGCGGTGCTGGTCGATTGCGGCGCGCAGGGTGCTCAGCTCGGCGATCGCCGACCGCTCGGCGGCGAGCGCGGCCAGCCGCTCGACGGTGCGGATCTGCCGCGTCTCGGTGAGCCGCGCCAGCTCGCCGGACAGCCGTATCTGGTTCTCCGCCACGTCCTGCAGATGGCCGAGCAGCTGGACGGCTACCCCGAACAGCGGCGCCACCGCGGGCACGTAGCCGGTCAGTACGTTCTCGTACCGCGGGAAGTCGGGCACGAGGTCGTGGTCGCGGGCGTAGCCGAGCGCGTTCTGGTTCGCCGTCAGATAACCCGCCAGGATTCGGGCCCGGGCGTGGTCCGGCACCAGCGCGAGGGCGGCGCTCATCTCATCGATCGCGCGGGTCAGGTTTTCGGCGGTCTCGGGCCGGGCGGTCGTGAACGACCGGAACAGGTACTCGCCGACCCGCACCCGGTGCTCGGCCCACGTGCGCACGTCGGTACCGAGCAGGGGCCGCCGGTCCCGATACGCCTGCCAAACGCTGTCGTCGGCGCCCAGTGCCGCCCGGACGCGGTCGGCGAACTGCTGGCCGGTGACGACCTCGTCGGTGATCGTTCCCGCGGCGCCGGCCGCCCCGGCTACTCCTGGGCCGCCGGTTTCCGCCCCGCTCGACAGGTTCTGACCGGCGGCGCCCCCGCACCGCCCGTCCCGCCGCGCACATCTACCTCGGCTGTCGGACCGGTGACCCGCACGATCGAAACCTCGCCGCCCGGACCACCGGGACCGCCCGGACCGCCGGAGCCGCCGGCGCCGCCCTCGGCAGGTTCGGCGTAGTCGTCTTCGTCCTTGTAGTAGCCGCGGTCCCCCTCGCCGCCATCGCCGCCCGCGCCGCCGGCGCCGCCCGCGCTACCAGTGGCGACCAGGACAGCCCGCTCGGCGGCCCGGACGATCAGCCCGATCCGGCCGGCGCGTACTCCCGCGCCACCAGAGCCACCCGGGTGGCCCGGCTCGCCGACAACGCCGATCCCGCTGCCCGACGCGCCGTGGAAGCCGTGCCCGCCCGGCAGTGGGATCGCATCTGGGGCGACGTCGACGCCGCCGCCAGCGCCGTCGTAGGAGTCGGCGATCAGCAGCACATCCATGCCGGGGAAACGAGCCCGGAAGCCAGCGGCGTGCTCCACACGCCGCGCGACCAGCACGACCCGATGGCCGGCCGCGAACGGGACGCCAGCCCGGTCGAAATCGGCACGGACTCCGGTCAGGAAGGCGTCATCCAACGTAATGCGGTCGCGGACCAAGCAGATCGTCGCCACGGCTCATCAGTATCCCGGCGCGGTGAGCAACCGATGACGCGTTGTACCTGATCCGACAGGGCGTCGATGATGCTTGTCGTCGTGCCGGTCGGGCACCAGATGCGTGAGCAGTACCGCAGCCTGCGACCGGCACGCAGCCGTCGCCGGTCGCGGCTACCGGAAGTCACGGGAGGTGGGCTTGCCGCACTGCAGTGACCGCACCGGTCTGCGGCATAGGTGGGCGTTGGCTGTCGGGCAGCGCGACCCTGCCGCGGCGCGACACCGGTTGCCGACGCGTGTGCGCATTGTGCACTGTCCAGCGATATCGGCTCCGATGCGCCGTGTCTAGTTGCGTGTAGCCAGATGCGCGTTTGGATTGGGATGGACGCCGGCGGGCTTCGGGCGCTTCCTGTGAACTTCGGCTGACGGGGAGGCCGGTGGTGATCATTCGCTGCCTGGTCGTGCGGGCAAGCGTAGGTCTCCGATCTCGATGGTCCAGAGGATGTCGGTGAGTTGTTCGGTGGCTTTGGCCAGGTAGCGGCGGTAGGTGCTCAGGGGTAGGTGGAGGATTTCGGCGGCGGCTTCCTGGCTGGGGCAGGGCGCAGGTAGGTGCGGTTGAGGACGGCGCGGAGTTGGTCGCCTTTGGGTTCTTTGCCCAAGCATGCGACGGCGTCTTCGATGGTGGCCCGGAGCTGGTCGGCGTTTGGCCCGTTGGTCGTGGCAGCCAGTGTCGAGCCGAGGAGCGGGTTCGCGGCGAGTTGGTCGGGCCGGTGCAGAGTCTGGAGTGCTGCCTTGACCGCGGCGCTGAAGCGGGCGCGGTCCAGTGGTGGCGGGCGGATCAGCGCGGCCGGTGGTGGTCCGGTTGCTCCGGAGCGCCCACGTTCGTGCATCAGATCGAACCAGTCGTCAACCGGGAGGCGTCGCCAGTCGATGCCGTACACGATGTGTCGTAGGCCGCCGACGTTGGCCTCGACCAGCGGGGCGAAGGCCAGGTAGTCGAGGAAAGGTGCCCAGTGTTCGGCGTCGACAGTGACGATGAACGACCATGCGAGCGGGCGGGTCAACCATTCGATGAGGCTGGGAACGGTGCCGGCCAGCAGCGCGTACAGGTCACGTTGGTGCTCGCGGGGGCCGGCGCAGTAACGGACTAACTCGACACGTTCCCCCGGACGCAGTGGCCCTTCCCGCGCGATGTGGTCGAACACAGCGCGTACGACCGGATCACGGTCTTCCATCGCACTGCCGCCGGGACACCGCACGTGGTAGGCGAACCCGGCGACGCCATCGCCGGTGCGTACGACGCTGAGGTGCTCGGGCTGCTCACGGAGCCAGCCGCGGGCGAGGTCTGCGCTGGCCGGTCCTTCGAATCGTTCGACGATCGAGCAAACCTGCTCGTGTTCGCCGGGGCGGGCCGGGACGACGGTGGCGGAGCCCTGCGCCCGCAGGGCCGAGATCGCGGTGGCGAACGGACTGCGTCGAAGGAGGCAGAACAGTTGCTGCGCGTGCAGCGGCCGATCGAGGCTGGTGCCGGCGCGCAGGCCAGCCACGGCGTGTTTGTAGACGGTCCAGCGATGCGCCCGGTACCGCTCGGGTGCGCGCCGCTCGAACTCGGCATCCAACACGTCCCGGGCCAGGTCGTGGGTAAACAGCCCGCGTGTGCCGCTGACGACGAACGGTTGCCGGGCCAGCCACTGCCAGACCGCAGGCGCGTCGGCGCCCACCAGCCGATGAAGGAGGTCCTCGGTGGTCAGCCAGGCCAGCGCGCAGGTAGCCAGGCCGGTCAGGTGGGCCTCGCCGGGCACGTCGCGCAGGAACGACTCCAGCAGCGCCGAGATGAGATCCGGTGCGTCGGCGAGGGTGTCGGGCACGTCTCCGGATGCGGCGAGGTCGGCCAGCAGGGCCATGGTCAGCGGATGCCCCCGGCCGAGCATCAGCAGGTGCTGCCGCAGCGACGGTACGACGCCGGCGCGTGCGAGCAACTGCCCGCTTTCGACCTGGTCGAACGGATCGAGGCGATGCACGGCCACGAGCTGCCGCCATCCGGAATCGGTACGCCAGGGCGCCGTCGGCGGGTCGCGGCCGGCCAACACCACGACACTGTCAGCGCTCAGACGCGGTACGAACTCGTCACGCAGCCAACCATCGATCGGGGCGAGCTGCTCGTAGCCGTCGACAAGTAGGACCGCGCCGGCCAGCAGCCCCACGGTCGGTCGGCGGTCGTCCTGATGATCGAGGGCAAGCCGGACGGCCGTCTCCAGGCCCTCCGGTGACGGATCGACGTCACGGCCGTCGATCTGCGTGACGCTACGGCCTGCCGCCTGCGCCCGGGCGCGAAACTCCAGCAGCAGGGTGGTCTTGCCGATACCGCCTTGGCCGTGGACGCAGAGCACCCGTCGCGCGGAGCGACCGTCGAGGGCGTCGTCGAAGCTGGCGAGTTCGTGGTGGCGTCCCACGAAGCGTTGCCGCCGCGCGGTGTCCAACAGATCGCCCAGGTGCGTAGCCAACGCCGCCATCTCCAGAGGGTCAGCTCCACTGTCCGCCTGCGGGCCGCGATTGAACAGCCATTGACGACCATCTGACCTGGAAAGTGAGCGCCGATCCGGCCGATCCTCTGGGCAATCGCTTCATGACCCGGAGGTACACCATGGCACGGATTCTTGTTCTCGGCGCAGGCATGTGTGGCCTGTCGACCGCGTTGCTGCTCGCCCGCGACGGCCATGACGTGACGGTCCTGGAACGTGACCCAGCCGAGCCGCCGCCGCCCGCGCAGGCGTGGCAAGCGTGGCAACGGCCTGGCGTCAACCAGTTCCGGTTACCGCACATCATGCTCCCGCGGTGGCGGGCCGAGATGAGCCGCGAGCTGCCGCAGGTCCTCCACGAGTTGGAGGCCAACGGCGGGCTGCGGATGAATGTGCTGGCGATGCTGCCACTGTCCGAGCGTGGCCCGTGGCGCGACGGCGACGACCGGTTCGAAACCGTCGCCGCCCGCCGGCCCGTGCTGGAGGCCACCCTGGCCACCGTCGCCGCCGATACGGCGGGTGTCACCATCCGGCGCGGTGTCACCGTCACCGGGCTGCTCACCGACCCGTCCGTCGGCGGGCCGGTGCCGCGGGTCACCGGTGTGCTGGCCGCCGGCGGGCACGCACTGCGCGCGGATCTCGTCGTCGACTGCGGCGGTCGCCGGTCGGCGCTGGCGTCGTGGCTGCAAGCCGCTGGTGCCCGGCGGCCGGCCGAAGAACGCGCCGACTGTGGCTTCGTCTACTACGGACGGCACTTCCAGACCCGTACCGGAGCCCAGCCGGAAGGCCGCACGAACATCGTGCAACGCCACGAGTCGATGTCGGTTCTGACCCTGCCCGCCGACAACGGCACCTGGAGCGTCGCCCTGACGACCAGCGGCCGGGACCGGGCGATGCGGGCCCTGCGCGACCCGGCCCGTTGGGACGCCGCCCTCGCCCTCTATCCCACTGCCGCACACTGGCGCGACGGTGAGCCCACCGGCGGCGTCGAGACCGTCGCCGGCATCGAGGACCGCCACCGCGACTTCGTCGTGGACGGCGACCCGGTCGCCACCGGCGTCGTCGCCGTCGGCGACGCGTGGGCCTGCACCAACCCCTCACTCGGACGCGGCGCCACGATCGGCCTCCTGCACGCCGAAGGGCTGCGCGACGTCCTGCGCGACACCGACCCCGCCGATCACGACAAGCTGGTGCGCCAGTTCCACGAATGGACCACCACAGCCGTGGAACCGCTGTACCGCGCGACGCTGTGGTTCGACCGGCACCGGCTGGCCGAACTCGACGCCGACGCCGCTGGCATCCCCTACCAGACCGACGACCCGAAATGGGCGTTCAGCCTGGCCACCTTCGCCGCCGGCCGGACCGACCCCGATATCGCCCGCTCCTACCAGTCGCTGGCATCGCTGCTGGCGACCCCCGACGACCTGCTCGCCGAACCAGGACTACCCGAGAAGATCACCAAACTCGGCGGCCACGCCCCCAACTACCCGCTACCCGGACCGGGACGCCGCGAGCTGCTCGCCGCCATCGGCACCTGATCACCGACAGCCGAACCTGGAGACAACCATGCTCATCGAACGTGGCGACATCACCCTCGACGTACGCGACAGCGGCACCGGCCCGCCGGTCGTACTGCTGCACGGCTGGCCGGACACCAAAGACGTGTGGCGCCACCAGATCCCCGCACTGCTCGCCGCCGGGTACCGGGTGATCACTCCCGACCTTCGGGGTTTCGGCGCCTCCAGCCGCCCCACCGCCGTCGACGCTTACACCGCCCCGACCATGGTCGGCGACCTGCTCGGCGTGCTCGACAGCCTGGCGATCGACCGGGCGCACCTGGTCGGCCACGACTGGGGCGCCGCTATCGCCTGGATGACCGCTGCCCTTGCCCCCGATCGGGTCGCCAGCCTCACCGCGCTTTCGGTCGGTCATCCCGCCGCGTTCCGGGCCGCCGGGCTGCGCCAGCGGGAGAAGTCCTGGTACATGCTGCTGTTCCAGTTCCCCGGCATCGCCGAGCAATGGCTGCGCGCGGACGACTTCCGCAACCTGCGGGAGTTCTCCTCACATCCCGACATCGACAGAGTCGTCGAACGCCTGGCCGAACCGGACGCGCTCACCGCCAGTCTCAACGTCTACCGGGCCATCCTGCCGCCGACCTCGCTGATCGAACCACAGGTGGCGTTGCCACGAGTACAGGCACCGGTGATGGGGGTATGGAGCAGCGGCGACCGGGCCCTGACCGAAGAGGCGATGACCGGCTCGGCCGCCCATATCGCCGGCCCATGGCGATACGAACACCTCGACAGCGTCGGCCACTGGATGCAACTGGACGCACCCCAGGTACTCAACGCGTTGCTACTCGACTTCCTCAACCACCGCGACGCGACATCGGCGCCTACCACCCAATCGTCAAGAGACGTCCTGGCCGGCTCCACCACTACCCAGCCTGGCGGGTAGGTGCCGGGCGCCGCACTCGTTCAGCAGAACGACGGTGCACGCGCTGCGGCGCCTGCACCACACCGGCGTGCTCACTCACGGCCAGACCAGCATCCCCATCCATCGGCCGCCGCAACCGGCGGCTCCCTTCGAAAGGCAGGCAGCAACTCATGACCATCGACCAATCCAGCAGACGGCGGGTGGCGGTGCCGCTCATCGCGGTTCTCGCGCTGATCACCGGTGTCGGTGCCTGGCTGGTCCCGGCCGCCGGGGCCGCGACCACATCCGACGCGCCCACCCTGGCACGCACCGCAGCGCCTGTCATCGGCCCGCCGTCGGTGGCCGACCGCATCGACGCCGGACTCGACCACACCTGCGTGGTCGACGACGACGACGCGGTCCGGTGCTGGGGACGTAACGATGCCGGTCAGCTCGGCCACGGCGACAACGCCACCCTGTTCAAGAGCCGCATCGGCGACGATGAGACGCCGGAATCGGCCGGCCCCGTCGACCTCAACGGGGTGGGGGCGTCGATGGTGTCGGCCGGGGACAACCACTCATGCGCCATCCTCGTCGACGCCACCGTCGCCTGCTGGGGCCAAAACCTCAACGGCACCCTCGGCTCCGGCGCCCAGGACCCGTTGAACGGGGCCATCGGCGATGACGAGGTCCCGGGCGCGGTCCGCGTCAACCTCGGCGCAAACCGCACCGCGAAGGCGATCGCGGCAGGTGGCCGCCACACCTGCGTCATCACCGACCGGGACAAGGTCATGTGCTGGGGCAACGGCAACTCCGGCGAACTCGGCTACGGCGACACCGACGACATCGGCGACGGCGAAACCCCGGCCGATGCCGGCACCGTGGACCTGGGTGCCGGACGCGACGCCAGGTCGATCGCGGCAGGTGGGCAGCACGTCTGCGCGCTGATGGACAACGGCAACATCTTCTGCTGGGGCGACAACAGCTCCGGTCAGCTCGGCTACCCCGGCGTCGACGCCGTCGGCGACAACGAGACACCCTTCAGCGTCGGCACCGTCGACCTCGGCGCGACGAAGGCACTCACACTCACCGCAGGGCTCAAACACACCTGCGCCAAGCTCGACAATGACAAGCTGCGCTGCTGGGGCAGCGGCCACTACGGCGCGATCGGCTCCGGCTCCGCCGACAGCATCGGCCTTGTCCAACCCCCGGACACCGGTCACGTGGATCTGCGCGACATCGACACCGACACCGACAACGTCAGCCAGGCCGGCGCAGGCGAGGACCACACCTGCGCGGTGCTGTCCGGCGCCGTACACACCGTGCTCTGCTGGGGCCGCGAGGGGGACGGACGGCTCGGCCAGGTGGGCCTGGCCCCGAACAACAACATCGGCGACGACGAGGCACCCGCCGTCTATGATCCCATCGACCTGGGCGGTGACTCCATCGTCGCCGTCACCGCCGGCGACACGCACACCTGCGCCGTCACCGTCGCAGGCCAGGTGCGGTGCTGGGGTTCCAACCGCCTGGGCGCGGTCGGTCACGCCGGCGGCGACTGGCGAGACATCGGCGACGACGAGACACCCGGATCGATCAATCCGATCGTCCTGGGCGCCACAGTCACCGTCTGCCCGCGCATCCTGTGCCCCTGACAATTCAGACACCCACGCCGAGCACCGGAACGCCAAAGCGGGCCGGTGTTCGGCGACGGCGGCCCGGGCACCGCCGCCCGCCCCACCACCGCCACCTGCTGACAGCAGGTTGAGGCTCTCGCTCGTTTGCGTTTCCTCGACAGCACCTAGCCCTGCCTGCCCGGCTCGCAGTTCCAGCAATCGGTAGGGCGGCGTTGCCTATACTCGGCATGATCGGTACCAGGCAGGCCGTTGAGAAGTCAGCGCCAGGTCCGGGCGGACGGGCGGCGAGCACCGTCGCCTGGGGTCGCGTATCCGCGGTCGACGTAAGAGGTGTGGGCGTTGTGGCGGTGTGCGGGAGAAATTCGGCCGATCCGCGCGCCGTGTCGCGGACCGGCCCGGAGCATAATCGCAGCTAGCAGATCGCCCGGTCGACTGAGGCTCAGGGGGACATCGTGGCCGCTGTGCCCGATCGCGGAGTGCGGTCGGGCGTCTTGGGCGATGCGACGGTGGCGGGTGCGGAAAGTTCGATGCGGTATGTGTTGGATCGTCTTGCCGAGGGTCCGCGTGGTCCGCTTGGTCGGCGGAGGGTCAGTGATGCGATCCTGCGGTCGTGGCGGCGTTCGGCCGATGCTGGTCTGGTTCCACAGCAGATCCATGCGCCGTACGACCCGGATGTTGACGCCGATGGCCGGCTGCGGTGGGCGGCCGCGCCCGCGATGGCGGCGGTGAGCGGTGACCTTGCGGGTGTGGAGGTCGCGCTGTTGCTGGCGGATGGCCGGGGTCATGTCGTCGAGCGGTGGGCGCCGGCGCGGATGGGCTTGGCGATGGATCGGCTCGGTGCGGCGGCGGGGTTTGTGTGCCGTGAGGAGGTTGTCGGGACGAACTCGATCGGCGCAGCTCTTCGCACTGGGGGCGCCTCGGTTGTCCTGGGGTTGGAGCATTTCGCGGATGGTCTGACCGCCCTGTCCAATGCGTCGGGTGCGGTGACCGACCCGCTTACCGGGCGGGTGCTGGGGGTGGTCAACATGACCTGCTCCGGTCGGGTGTACAGCGCGGTGATGCCGGCGCTGATCGGTCGTATCGTGCACGAGACGCAGCAGCGGTTGATCGGCGACTCGGGGGAGACCGCGTCTGTTCTGCATGCCGCGTTTCTGCGGGTGCGCCGGCGAGCGAAGGGACCGATCGCGGTGTTGGACGGGCGGCGGATGTTCGTCAACAGCGCGGGTGCGTTGATCGTCGACCCTGCCGACCGTGCGGTGCTGTGGGATTGGGCCGAGCCGCTGCTGGGCACGCCCTCGGCGCGTGCCGGGTCGATGATTGTGCTCGCGTCCGGCGTCCAGATGGTTCGGTGTGAGGCGGTGTACGACGGGGACGCCACCGCGGGCGCTGTCGTCTGGCTGGGCACCAGCAGCGCGCCGATCTCGGTGCCCAACCCGTCCGCGGATCCGGCGACCCGGTGGACGATGTTGACGGTCTCGGAACGCAGCATCGCCGCGCACGTCGCCAACGGGCTGACCAACCGGGAGACCGCGTCTCAGTTGTTCATCTCGACGCACACCGTCGACTACCACCTGCGGCAGATCTTCCGGAAACTCGACCTGCGTTCACGCGTCGAGCTCGCCCGGGTCGTGGCAGACGCCGACCACCTGCCCCGGACGTAAGTCCGGCGGTCCTCCCGCGCGTCGTCAACGCTCGTCGGACCCTTGGCACGGACTACGCGTTCACGTGGGGTGCGGTGATCCCTTCCCGCCCTACGGTTGCGGCAGTCCATCCCTGTGGAAGGAATCCGCTGATGACGACGATGCCCGTGCTGTTCATCCATGGCCTCTGGCTGCACGCCACCTCCTGGAACCCGTGGATCGAGGTGTTCACCCAGGCCGGCTACGACGCCACCGCACCGGGCTGGCCCGGTGACCCCGCATCCGTGCAAGAGGCCCGCGACAACCCCGAAAGCATGGCCGATCGCGGCATCGACGACGTCGTCGAGCACTACGCGAAGATCATCGCCGACCTTCCGGCCAAGCCGATCCTGGTCGGACACTCCTTCGGCGGCATGTTCGCCCAGAAGCTCCTGGGCCAGGACCTCGCCGCCGCGGCGGTCGCCATCGACGCGGCCCAGATCAAGGGGGTACTGCCGTTGCCGCTGTCCTCGCTGCGGGCGACGCTGCCGGTGTTCAAGAACCCGGCCAACAGGCACCGCACCGTGGCGCTGACCGCCGAACAGTTCCGATTCGCTTTCGGCAACGCGATCCCGGTCGAGGAGTCCGACGCCCTCTTCGCGCAGTGGGCGATCCCGGCCCCGGGCAGGCCCTTGTTCGAGGCCGCCGCCGCGAACTTCAACCCGCACTCGCCGGCGAAGGTCGACACCGCCAACTCCGGCCGGGGGCCGCTGCTGCTGGTCATGGGGGCAAGGACCACACCGTCCCCGAAGCGATCACCAAGGCCACCCTCAAGCAGTACCGGCACAGCACCGCGACCACCGACATCGTCGAATTCGCCGATCGGGCGCACTCACTGACCATCGACCACGGATGGCGCGACGTCGCCGACGCCACGCTCACCTGGCTCAAAGCACAGGGCCTGTGATGCGCCGCCCGACGGTACGCCTGCGCGTGCCCACGCTCCTCGCGACGCTCACCCTCGTCGCGGCAACCGGTCTGGCCGGACCCGGCTCCACGGCGGTCGCCGGGCCGAGCACGTCGAGTGCCGGCAAGCCCACCGTCGTGCTCGTGCATGGCGCCTGGGCCGACTCCAGCAGCTGGAACGACGTCGTGCCGCGGCTGCGCCACGACGGCTACCGCACCGCCACACCCGATCTGGCGCTGGAGTCCGTCGCGGCCGACGTGACCCAGGTCCGCGCCGTACTCGACTCCATCACCGGCAAGAAGATCCTCGTCGCGCACTCCTACGGCGGCATCGTCATCTCCAACGCCGCCGCCGGCCGCACCGACGTGCTCGGCCTGGTGTTCTCGGCCGCGTTCGTGCCCAACGAGGGCGACTCGATCGCCAGCCTCGGCGCCGGCTTCGTGGCCTCCGACGCGTTCCACCACCTCGCGTTCACCGGCGCTGCCTTCGCATCCCCGGCCTACATCGCCCCGAACCTGTTCCGGCAGTACTTCGCCCAAGACCTGCCGCCGGCACGAGCAGGTCTGCTCAACGCAGCCCAACAGCCGTTGAACTTCCCCATCGTCACCACACCGTCCGGGCCTGTGGCCTGGCCAAGCACACCATCGTGGTACGCCATCTCGGCAGGCGACCGGATGATCGACCCGGCACAGCAACGCTGGATGGCCACCCGCGCCGGCGCCCGCACGGTCGAGCTCGCAGACGCCAGCCACGCCGGCGGTATCACCCGCTACGCGGCCCAGTTCACCGCGCTCGTCGGGCGTGCCGCCCACGCCACCACCCGCTAACCAAGTCAGACAGCCCGTCCTGGCCACCCGCGTGGCCAGGACCCGCTGACGTCAGGAGACAACCATGGATCTTCACCTCGCCGGGAAGGTCGCCGTCGTCACCGGTGCCAGTAAGGGCATCGGCCTCGCGATCACCCGATCACTGGCCGCCGAAGGCGTCCGCGTGGTGGCCGGCGCGCGGACAGGCAGCGCCGAACTCGACGTCCTCGCCGATCAGAAAGGCGTCCACCCCGTCCAGGTCGACCTGACCACACCCGACGGACCAGCGACCCTCATCACCGAGGCAGTCAACCGGTTTGATGCCATCGACATCCTCGTCAACAACGTCGGCGCCGTCCGCCCACGCCTGCAAGGCTTCCTCGCCGTCACCGACGAGGACTGGAACTGGGCAATGACGATCAATTTCTTCGCCGCCGTCCGCACCATGCGCGCGGCCCTCCCGCACCTGGTCACCCGAAGCGGGGCGTCCATCATCACCATCAGCTCGGTCAACGCGTTCCTGCCCGACCCCTCGGTGATCGACTACAGCGCAGCCAAAGGAGCCCTCACCAACCTATGCAAATCCCTGTCCAAGGAGTACGGCGGCACGGTCCGGGTCAACACCATCAGCCCCGGACCGGTCCAAACCGATCTCTGGCTCGGTGACGACGGCGTTGCGGCCACCGTCGCCCGCGCCAACGACACCACCGCGGAAACGGTGGCCCGGCAAGCTGCCGCCGACACCTCCACCGGACGATTCACCTACCCGCAGGAAATAGCCAACCTCGTCCTGTACCTGGCCAGCAACCACGCGGACAACATCACCGGAAGCGACTTCCTCATCGACGGCGGCCTCATCAAAACCCTCCAGTAGCGATCACGAGACCGACCCCGCCGCCAACAACTGCTGGAAGCGACCGTGCTCGGCTGCATACCGCGCCGCCCGCGACACCCCGGCCCGGTTGCCTTGCTGGGATAGCTCGACAACCGCACCGTCCGGTGCGCCGTCCAAACGTCAATCGTCGGTGAACAGCTGCGCGGTACTGGCCCGATCCCAAGCGCCGGCCTGGATGCGGAGCAGCACGGCCAGCGCGGCGAGCGCGACCAAGCCGCCGGCTACGAACGCCGCGACCGGATTGCGGTCAGTGACGACCGCCGCCAGCAGCCCGGCACCTGACCCGGCGAGCACGGCGGTGACTACGCTGACCATTCCGGCTACGGTGACAAACTTCTGCCAGCGCCCGCCCATCGAGCCCTTGGATCCGTAGCCGCTCTGCGGCCGGGACGCTGAGCAGGTGCCCGAGCAATTCAGGAGCGTGCAGGAAGTAGTAGCCGCGCAGGCGGGCGATCCGCTGGGCGTAGCCGTGGTCCTCGATACCGGACTGCAGCACCCCGGTCGAAGGTCACCAGGCCCACAAACGCCAGCGTGGGCAGCAGGATGAGCCCGAAGGCGTAAAACGCCGCGCCGACATTGGTAGCGGTGGCGATCAGCCCGAGCGCGACGAGGCCGCCCGACACGGCGACCGGGCACCCTGCAAAGTGAAGTGCTCGGTCGTCGCGAACGAAACCGCCGCTTGCCGCGGGTCGATGTCAACGCGATCGACGTTGTTGGTCGGCTCGCTGTTGGACACAATCCGTCACTCCGATCCACCGTCGCGCAAATGGGTCCAGCCCAGCTGAGGTCGTCAGAGCGCTCCTGGCCGACGGGGCCAGCGCAGGAACGCTCCGACCACTCCCCCAGTGGATGGTGATCCGTCCCCGAGGCGGGAGGACAAACCACCCGATCACCCGTATCGACCGGACCGCCACGACACCCGGCTGCACGGTAGGGGGCCAGCGTACCGAGACCGACCCCACCACGCGTCGGACGACCGGACGGGGACCGGTACCTCGCACGTCCGTCACCCGGCCGGAACGATCCGTACGCTAGGTAGCCCCGCGTCACCCCACTCCGCGCGGCGGCGTAGTGGGCGATCCCACGCCCTGAGAGCCTGGTAAATAAGGGTTTCAGGTGGGTTGGTGGTGGGCGAGGAGGCGGGCCATGAGGATGATCATGGCCCATTGGACCATGGCGGCGTGGTGGTCGGGTCGGCGTTCGTAGTCGCGGACGGTGCGGCGGCATCTGTTGATCCAGGAGAAGGTGCGCTCGACGCACCATCTGCGGGGCAGGACGACGAAGGTGGTCTGTCCGGCGAGCTTGGCCACGATCTGGACGGTCAGGGCCAGGCATTCGGTGGCCCAGTCGACGAGTTTGCCGGCGTAGCCGGAGTCGGCCCAGACCAGGGTGATGGTGGGGAAGGTGGCGCGCAGCGCCCACAGCAGGGGCCGTGCGGCGTCGCGGTCCTGTATGTTGCCGCCGGTGATCAGGATGGCCAGGAGCAGGCCGCAGGTGTCCACGGCGATGTGCCGTTTACGGCCGTTGGTCTTCTTGCCGGCGTCGTAGCCGCGGCTGGTGCGGCCGACGGTCTCCGCTGCGCGCACGGTTTGGGAGTCCACGATCGCGGCGGTGGGCTGCCGGTCGCGGCCCTGCACGGTCCCGGCCGGTACGTGCGGGGCCAGCACGGCCCATTCGGCGTCGCTGGTGTTCCGACCGGTAGCGGCGCCCTCGAGCGGTGGGCAGGTGATCGCCGGCGGCGGCCGGCGTGGCGGGTGCGGCGACGCCCGCGACCAGGTATACAGACAGGGTTGGGCCTTCGGTCGTGCTGGTTTAGTCGCCTTTGCTCGTACCGAAGGCCCTTCTGCATGTCACGCCAACACGCCGCACGACCGTGAGCATCGATCTTCCTGACGGCCACCCACCACCCGGAACCCTTTATTTACCAGGCTCTGAGTGACACGCAGCCGAACTACCAGAGCATCGAGACCTACGGGCCATTCAAACCCGGCCGGGAGAACGGCGCACGCGACGTGGCCGTCACGCTGCTGGACGCCGGCAAGGTGATCCGGGGATACGACAAGCACATGAACGTGAACCCGAAGATCCCACTGCTGGCGGACGGCATCGTGATCGAAAGGGACAGCTACGTGCACGATCCCGACGGCTACTACGTGCAGTTCTACGCCGACGTGCACGACTCGTACGAGGGATTCCTGCCAGGTAGCGGCCCGGTCGAGTCGTACCGCCCGACTCCGGGAGCCCCCGAGATCCTCCGCACCCAGCGATTCCCCAGCAGAGCACAGGCCGAAGCCGTTCTCGCCAGCGTGACAGCCAGCGCCACCTACCGCGTCGACCTCACACCCGCGAGCGCGATCGTCGTTCCAGCGTACGGCCCAGTCTTCGAGGCGATCAACTAACGAGCCATTTTCATCGTGGGTACGGTAGCGGTCGTCTTCGGCGTGTTGAACTCCGCGGCCGCGGCCGAGCGCCCCCAAGCCTCGCCAGCAACCAGCCGGCAGGCATACTTAATGCGCTCCCCGCTCACCAGCAGTGACGCGGTCACGCTCACCGAATGTCGCGCAACAACGGGAGGGGACTCGTGCTCTATGCGCATGTGATACAGCGGCGCGCGAACGGGCGCGCGGCGAGCCGTTCATCAGCGATCGGTTGTCCGCACTTTTCGCAGACGCCGTAGGTCCCGGAGTCCAGCCGGCGCAGCGCGTCGTCGATTTCGGCGATTCGCTCCCGCGCGGCCGCCAGCAGCGCGGTCAGCTGGGCGCGCTCGAAGCCGATGGTGGCGCCCTCCGGGTCGTGCTCGTCGTCGGCGTTCGAATTGCGCGATGCCGCGAACAGCGCCTCCAAATCCACGGCCAACGTCGCCGCCTCAGCCTCGGCGCTCACTCGAAGCCGCAGCAGCTCATCCCGGACCATCTCGGCAGCTTAACGATTTCCGGCGGGCGTCAACCGGCCGCCGAACTGTTTGCTGGGCCGCTGGGGAACGTTGGTCGTGACGATCTGCCTGGTCAGACACCGGCGAACTGTGCCGGGTGCGCGACGTTCGGGACGGACGGGCTCAACCGCGCCAACGTTGGAGTTGGGTGTGTGGAGCGGCTAGCTCTACATTGGACCGCTGGTTACAGTTCCTGGATCAGCCGCAGGGTGTAGGCGTGTTCGAAGCGGGCGCCGATGCGGTCCCACGCGGCGAGGGATGTGGTGAGTGCGTCCGCGTCGTGGTCGAACCGGCCGCGGGCTCGGGTGAGGCAGGCGGTTGCCCAGTCGTTCTCGGTGGCTGTGGCCGATGCCGCCGCGAGTCGGTCGGCCGCGTCGGGCAGTCCACTCGCGACGGCCAGCTCCGCTCCGGCGGCATGGGCGAACGCGCGGTGCCAGTCCTGGAGCGGGAATTCGGCGCAGGTGCGCTCAACCAGTGCGGCGGCGTTGTTCGTCTGTCCGGTGTGGAGGGCCACCCGGGCGTCGACGAACGCGGCGTACGCGTCCAGGTACCGGAACCGGGCGTTGCCGGCGACCTGCTTGGCCCTGGTCCGCCACAGCTGGAACGCATCGTCGTCGCCGAGGAGACCGTGGGCCAGCGCGACCGACGCGACCGCCGGTGAGAGCCACGCGAGCGGGCTTCTGGCCCGCTCGCAGACGTCCCAGAGGGCCAGACCGTCGCGCACGGTTCCGTCGAGGTCGCCCAGCAGCACCCGCGCCGGCAGCAGCGCGCTCAAGGCGACGGCCGACTGCCCGCCGACGAGGTCGTCGGCCGCGGCCAGCCTTGCCACGGACAGCGCGGTGGACGGGTCGCCGACGGTGACCGCGCAGGTGGCGGCCATGTGGTACGTGTCGGTGATCTCGGGTGCCGGGTACGGGTCGTCGCGGGACATGTCGTCGAGCAGGGCCATCCGCTCGGTGGCGACCTGGTGCGCTTCCCGGAACCGGCCGGCGGCGAGTGCCGCGATGCTGACCGCGTCGAGGCACGCGCTGATCAGCACCTGATCGCCGGTGGCGCGGGCGGTGGCCACGGCGGCCGTCATCAGGCCGGGGTCGGGAGTGACCTTCTCCGCGTGGGCGTTCCACGCGTTCGCCGCGGCGAGATGGGCGGCCACGAACCGATCCTGGTGGTCGCCGATGGCCATTGCCCGGTCGAGCAGGTCACGCAGCCGCTCGTGGGGCACCTCGTCGGTGAACCCGGCCGGATGCCGGTTGGCCGTGGTGACGGCGAAGGCGAGCGTGATCGCCTCGGCGTTGGCGTCCCCGGCCAGCCGCGCCTGCTCGGCCGAGGCGAGCAGCAGGTCGAAGGCCCGGCCAGTGTCGATGAAGGCATGCGCGCTGTCGGAGGCACTGCGCAGGTCCCGTGCCGCGTCCTGCGGGGAGGGCGCCCGCCTGGCGGCCTCCTCGTAATGGCCGGGGGCCTCGTGTAGGAACCGGCGGGCGTAGGTCAGGTGCCCCAGTGACCGGGCCAACTGGTGCGGGACGACCTCGGAGCCGGGAGCGGCGGCGGCGAGGGCCGCGCGTAAGTCGTCGACGACCGCGTCGAAGTCACCCCGCCACTCGCCGTCCAGCCTGCCCTCCAGCTCGGCACCGGCCGCCGCGGCCCACCGCAGGTGCCGCTGCTGGACATCGGCCCGCTCACCGCTCGCGTCGAGCTGTTCCGCGGCGAACGCTCGTACGGTCTCCAGCAACCGCCACCTGCTCCGCGTGCCTCCCTGATGCATGACGAGGCTCTTGTCGACGAGTCTGCCGAGCACGTCGGCGACCGCGCCGCTGGTACGACCGGGCAGCAACGCGGCGACAGCAGTCAGGTCGAACCCGCCGACGAAGACCGACAGGCGGCGGAACAGCTCCCGTTCGTCCTCCGCCAGCAGGTCGTGGCTCCAGTCGAGCACCGCGCGCACCGACCGGTGCCGCTCGACCGGGCCCCGGCCACCGGTCAGCACCCGCAGACCGTCGTCGAGCGCGGCGAGCAGTCCGTCGGCGCCGAGCGACGGGCTGCGCGCGGCCGCGAGCTCGATCGCCAGCGGTAGGCCATCGAGCCGGCCGCAGAGTTCAGCGACGAGGGCGTGGTCGGCCGTGAAGTCGGGGTCGGCGGCTGTGGCCCTGTCGAGGAACAGCCGCTCGGCGTCGCAGGCCAACGGCAGCGGCTCGACCGGCACTGTCCGCTCGCCTGGCACGCCGGTCCGTTCCCGGCTGGTGACCAGCACCGTCACGTCGGGACAGGTCGACAGCAGCCGCTCGACGAACTCGGCCGCGGCGTCGATGAGGTGTTCGCAGTTGTCCAGGACCAGCAGTGACCGGCCGCGGCCGAGCCGTTGGGCGATGCTGTCCGCCAGGTTCTGACCCGGCCGTTCGGTCACGCCGATGGTGGCGGCCACCGCCCGTTCGACGAACCCGTCGCGCACCGGCACCAGGTCGACAAACGCGCCGCCCAGCGGGAACGACGGCCCCACCGCCTCAGCCACCACCGCCGCCAGGCGGGTCTTGCCGATCCCGCCGGGGCCGAGCAGCGTCACCAGCCGCGTGTCCGCGAGCAGGCCGACGACCAGCTCACGCTCGCGGGATCGTCCAACGAACGTCGTGCGCGAGGTCGGCAGCCCGGCCAGGTGACCGGGTGGGGGCGTGCCGAGCTGTGCCTGCTCGGCGAGGTCCCACCGGTCGGTGGCGCCATATTTGCGCAACAGGGACGACACGTGGCTCTCGACCGTGCGCACGGAGATGTGCAGCCGGTTGGCGATCTGAGCGTTGGACAGGCGTGCGCCGACCGCCGCGAGTACCTCTGCCTCGCGCTCGGAGACCTCGACTGGATGCACGGTGACAGTGTGACCGATCCGAGGTCGATGCAGGTCGGTCAGTGGTGATTCCGTACTGCCACGGATGTGTGCCCATCGTGTCCCGTACGACGCTGTCCTGGCAGCGCAGACCACGGTTAGGCGGAGGCGATCGGACATGAAACGGGCAGTCGCATCGGTCGACATGTCGCTCGACGGGGTGATCGAACACCGGCAACGATGGATGTTCGACCACCACGACGGCGAGGCCGACGCGTACGCCCACCAGCAGCTCCTAGCGAGCGACGCGCTCCTCATGGGCCGCCGGACCTACCTGACCCTCGCCGAGGCGTGGTCGGCCGCTCCCACCGGCTCGGACCTGGCAACGCGAATGAACACGATGCCCAAGTACGTCGTGTCGTCCACCATGGACAGAGTTGAGTGGCGCAACACGACGATCATCAGCGGTGACCTCCCCGGCGAAGTGTCGAAGCTCCTGCGCGCCGGCCAGAACCTCCTGATGTACGGGTTCGGCCCGGTCGCGCAGACGCTGATGTACCACGACCTGCTCGACGAGTTGCGGATCTGGCTGCACCCGGTACTGGTCGGCAGCGGAAACCTGCGCGACCTGCTCTTCCGAGACGGCAGCACAGCGAAGCTGCGCCTGGTGCGGACCAGGACGTTCACCTCGGGTCTCGTCGTACTCGCCTACCAGCCAATCGCCGGGTCGGCTGCCTGATGCCGCGTTACCGGCTGGTTCAAGCCTTAACGGCGAGCGTCCCCAAAGCGATGGCGGGCGCACCCAGCACAGTTCCTGAACTATGAATCTGCTTAAGGAGTAGACGTGACGATTCAGAGTGATGTACGGGAGGTCAGTGCCGGAACGCGCCGGCGCGATCGGGCTCTCGCGGTGGCGGGGGCCGTCGTGGCTGCCGTCCTGGTCTGGGTGGTGGGCGAACCGTTGCTCGGCTACGACATGATCATCAAGGTCGAGGGGCAAGAGCCGCAGGACCTCGGGGCGAGCGCGATTGTCATGTTCTCGCTGTTGTTCTCCCTGCTGGGCTGGGCGCTGCTGGCCCTGCTGGAGCGCGTGACCCCCCGCGCCCGCCTGATCTGGACGGTCGTGGCGCTGGTGTTCCTGGCCGTGTCGTTCTTCCCGCCGTTCACCATCGAGGCGGCGGGGGGACCAAGGTCGTGCTCGCTCTCGCCCACGTCGCGGTCGCCGCGGTGCTCATACCGGTGTTCCGGGCGACCTCAATGAACGCCCGCAAGTAGGGGCCGGAAACTGGTACGCGAGATCATGGGCGCCTTCTTTCCGGCGGGACAGGGTTCGCTCGGCGACGTTAGTTCGCGTTACTCCCGAACATCGCGAACGTTCACCCAGGTCAAGGGCGCAACGCAACCCATGTCTGCGCCTTCATAAAGGCTCGGAGGCTTTCGCGATACAACCCAGGATCGGCTACGTACGGATATCCACCCCCGCGACCAGAACCCGAACGCCCTCACCGCGGCCCTGGCCAAGACGGCTTGGGCATTACGGATGGATGCGAACAAATCTTCACCGTGCACCACCGCCCGGTAACCCGGCCAGTAACGCGAACCGGCCGACGTACCAGACGCCCAATGTCTTGGTCCGGTCCCAACCGTCCCGACAAACGGTTGCAAACCACAAACGGAAGGAATCCCATGCTAAAGCAAATCGCAGAGAGCGTGCTGGTCCACCAGAGCGAGTTACTCCAGAACAACACCGTTGTCGTCCAAGGCCGGGCTGGCGTGTTGCTCATCGACGCCGGGATTACAGGCGGCGAAATGGCCTGCCTCGCCAACGACCTGTCCGAGCTGGGCCAGCCCGTTGTGGCAGGCTTCTCGACGCATCCGGATTGGGATCATGTGCTCTGGCACGCCGGGCTCGGCGAAGGGCCTCGTTACGGTACAGCCCGCTGTGCGGCTGATATGCGAGATCTGCGGTCAAAGGCGGACTGGAAGGCCCGAGCCGCCGAGGGGCTACCACCGGAAATTGCCGAGGAGATACCGCTGGACGTCTACGGCCTCATTGCCGGACTCCCCGCCGGAACGACGCATATTCCGTGGGATGGCCCTAAAGTCCGGATTATCGAGCACCCGGCACATTCCCCGGGCCATGCGGCGCTGTTGATCGAGGAACGCGGGGTTCTCGTTGCCGGCGACATGCTCTCTGATGTCTTCGTCCCGATGCTCGACAACTTGAACAGCACCAATGACCCGATCGAGGAATACCTCACGGGGCTGCAGTTGCTCGAGAACGTGGCTGATAACGCCAATGTCGTCATTCCCGGCCACGGTTCCGTCGGCGAAGCTGATGAACTGCGCACACGGATCGAGCTGGACCGCGCGTACGTGCAGGCACTGCGTGACGGCGGTGTTTCCAGCGACCCGCGGATCGGCCCGTCGGCTAAGCCTGGCTGGGAATGGGTCAGCGACATACACGCAGGACAAGTGCAGCAGTTCGCCAAGAAGAAAGAGCAGGACAACGAATGAACGACACCCGACCGCAGACTGCGGAGGGCAAGGTGCTCTGGCACTTCACGATGTCATTGGACGGTTTCGTGGCGGGCCCGCACCACGAGATGGGCTGGATGACTGGGACGAACCGTCCTGGCCTGATCGACGAATACGTCACGACCACGGGCGCCGTGCTAGGGGTCGATCCGGTTGGGACATCGCCGCCGCGAGTGGGGGCCGCCCCTACGGCAGCGACTGGGATGGGCCGATCTTCGTGCTCACCCACCACCCTGAGGACGCCACTCCCGCCGACGGTGTCACCTTCTTAGATTGTCACCCCGCGGAGGCGGTACGGATCGGGCTGGAGGCCGCCGGCGGCAAGAACCTCGAGGTGTTATCCCCGACCATCGGCCGTCAGCTACTCGAACTGGGACTGATCGACGAGATCGACCTCCACATCGAACCGGTCCTGCTCGGCGAAGGAATCCGGCTCTACGACAACCCGGGCAGCGAGCCGATCCGGCTCCACCGGGTCGGCGACGTCCACCCCGACTCGGAAGTCAACGTCCGGTACCTGCCCACAACAGTAGAATGTCCCCAATCGGGCAACGCCAGATAGCTAACCTGGGTGATTCGTGGTGATCATCAAGATGGGCCGGTTGTCGGCGTGTAGATAAGCGGAAGTGCCTGTCCTGTAAGGGAAACTTGTGATTGCGACATCTACAGGTTTCTCTGTTAGGGAGGCACTTCCGAGGTGCAGTCTACGGCGTGGTCGAAGGATCTGCGGGTTACCGCGGACGGTTCGGGTGTGGTGTCGCACGTCGGTGCGGTGCTGCTGCGGATGCTGGCCGATCGGGCCGGCCTGACCGAGGCGGTCTCCGGTGTTTTGGCTCGACGTGGCTGGTGGCCGGGCCATGATCGAGGTCGGGTGTTGGTCGACCTGGCGGTGATGATCGCCGACGGTGGCGAGGCGATTTGCGACATCGACGTGCTGCGCCATCAGGGTGAGCTGTTCGGACCGGTCGCCTCACCGGCGACCTGCTGGCGGGCCCTGGACGAGGTCGGCGACCGCCAGCTGCGGCGGATCGCCGCGGCCCGTGCACAGGTCCGCGCCCGCGTGTGGGCGCTGCTCGGGCAGCTACCGCGAGCACGGGCCGCCGGCCGGGACATCGGCGACGGGGTAGTCGTGCTCGATGTCGACTCCACGATCGTGTTGGCGCATAGCGACAAGGAAGGCGCGGCGCCGACCTACAAGCACACGTTCGGGTTCCATCCGATCCTGGTCACCTGTGATAACACCGGCGAGTTGTTAGCGGTCAAGCTGCGGCCCGGCAACGCCGGCGCGAACACCGCCGCAGATCATCTCCAGGTCCTGGCGGAGGCGTTCGCGCAGATTCCCGCCGCCCATCGCAGGCACTTGCTGGTCCGTGGTGACTCGGCCGCCGCGACGCACGCCGTGCTGGACTGGTTGGTCGAGCAAGGCAAGCGTCGCGGCCGCGCCGTGGAGTACTCGATCGGCTGGGCGATCGGCGAAGCCGAGCGGACCGCTATCGCCGCCATCCCCACCTCGGGGTGGTCACCGGCCATCAACGCCGACGGCGGCATCCGCGAGGGTGCGCAGGTCGCCGAACTGACCGGCCTGCTCGATCTGCCCGGCTGGCCGGACGGGATGCGGGTGATCGTGCGCCGCGAACGCCCGCACCCCGGTGCACAGCTGACCCTCTTCGAGGAACGCGACGGCTGGCGCTACACCGCGTTCATCACCGGCACCCAGGTCGGTGCACTGCAATGGTTGGAGGCCCGCCACCGCGCCCACGCCCGCGTCGAGGACCGCATCCGCACCGGCAAAGACACCGGTCTTGGCCGACTGCCGTCCCGCGAGTTCGCGATCAACCAAGCCTGGTGCACCGCCGCAGCGATCGCCGTCGACCTGCTCCGCTGGCTCCAACTGCTCGGCCTGGACGGCGATCTCGCCCTGGCCGAACCCAAACGGCTGCGCTACCGCGTGCTGCACACCGCCGCCCGTCTGACCCGCGGCCAACGCCGCCGCTGGCTTCGCATCCCCGCCACCTGGCCCTGGGCCACCCAGATCACCGCCGCGTTCGACCGGATCGCGGCGATCCCCGCACCCGGCTGACCATCTCAGCCCTTATCCCGCCGACCGGAGGACCAAGGAGACCACGCCACCGCCGCGACAGACGGCCCACCACCATGCCCGGAACCTCATCGCATCGATCACCAGCGATCAACGCCACCGGGTCGCAACATCCGACCTCAGGCGCGAATGATCGAGGCTAAGCCAGGCAACTGAGCGGACAGCTCCCTATCACGGCTCCCACTTCCCAACACACGCACGTTCCTCGTCTTCGTGATCGTCGATAGCGTTGAGCTGCAACGCTATCCAAAGCCACACCAGCTCGCCGGCTGCCTGTGAGCCGTAGACGGATGGATGGTTCGCGCGGCAGAGGCGCCAGCTGGCCGTCGGTTGGGCAGGCAAATGATCAGCGGTCTCGGCTGCGGCATCATCCGCATATGTCAGTGAGGTGTGCCGCGGCCCACCCGAGGGCCGCCACCCCGACCGCGTTGAACGCGGTCCATGCCATCTTCCACAACACCACCGAATGATCATAGAAATTGGGCACAACCGCACTGACGCGCCCGATCCGGTTGGTTTCCCCTCGGCGTCATATGGAAAGAATCTGGCATTATTGAGCGAAGTGATCGTGGCAACCGCGGCGAACCAAGAACCGAATCAGCTCTGCGTTGGACGCAGACGTGGTTCAACTCGATGCCTTGCCGGTCGGCGAGGCACTCAGGTCGTGGCGGTGTCTGTGTGCCATTGGCGTGGGTGCTGGGTGAACGCAGCACGGTAGGCGCTGGGTGTCAGTCCGGTTCGTCGTGTCAGGTGCAGGCGTAGGGAATCGGTGGTGGCCAGGCCGCTGAGGCGGGCGACCTGCTCCATCGGCAAGTCGGTTGTTTCCAGGAGTTCCTGGGCCCGGATCACCCGCTGATGCAGCAGCCATTGAAGCGGGCTGTGGCCGGTCTCGTCGTGGAATTTGCGGGACAGGGTGCGGATGCTGGTGCGGGCATGGGCCGCGAGGGCTGCGCGGGTGAGTGGGTCGTGTAGTTGTTCGAGTGCCCAGCTACGGGTGGCGGCCAGGGAGGTGCCGGTCTCGGGCGGTAGCGGTGCCTTGATGAACTGGGCTTGTCCACCGGGTCGTACGGGTGCCGCCACGACTAGGCGGGCGACCGCGTTGGCTGTCGCGGCGCCGTAGTCGCTGCGTACCAGGTGCAGGCACAGGTCGATGCCGGCGGACAGTCCGGCTGAGGTCAGGACGTTGCCATCCTGGACATACAGCACGTCGGGGCGAAGCTCGACGGTGGGGAAGCGGCGGGCGAACTCTTCGGACTTGGCCCAGTAGGTGGTGGCGCGGCGGCCGTCGAGCAGTCCGGCCTGGGCAAGGACGAAGGCTCCGGTGCAGATCGAGGCGATGCGCTTGCCTTGGGCCGCGCAGCGTCGCAGCGTCGAGAGGATGCGCGGGTCGATGTCGTCGCGGGCCGCGGTGCCCGTGACGATGACGGTGTCCGCGTCGTCGACGGTCTCCAGGCCATAGGGGACGGTGACCTGCAGGCTGCCGCTGGTCACGACAACCCCGGGGCGGGCGGTGCAGATGCGCACCCGGTAGCCGGGGGTGCCGTCGATCAACGTCTCGCCGAGCACCAGTTCGGGAATGGACAGGTCGAAGGTGGTCGCCGGAGGGACGGCGATGACAGCAACCCGGTGCATGGCCTAAACCTCCGGATGTTTGGCATTCGGGCCACTACCTTACCGATCATGCGGGGACGCAGGGTAGGTAGCACGTCGGCCGTCGAGCCGGCGGTCATCGCCGCGACCACACAGGGGAGAACGCGCGTGTCCTTGCACGTCATTGTCGGAGCTGGAGCCACCGGATCGGCCACCGCCCGTCTGCTGGCTGTCGCCGGTGAGCGGGTTCGGCTCGTTACCCGCCGCGGCAGCGGGCCGGTGCACGAGCTGATCGAACGCGTCGCCGCCGACGCCACCGACACCGGACGGCTCATCGAGGTGACCCGCGGTGCCGCCACCGTATTCAACTGCGCCATGCCGCCGTACGACCGCTGGCCGGCGCTGTTTCCGCCGCTGGCCGCCGCCGTCCTGGCGGCGGCCGAACACACCGGCGCGGACTACGTCATGCTTGGCAACACGTACGGCTACGGCCCCGTCGAAGAAGCCGTCACCGAAAACCATCCCAGGCCCCAACCAGCGTCAAGGGGCGTGTCCGGGCCCAAATCTGGCAGGACGCCCACGCCGCTCACGAAGCGGGCCGGGTTCGGGTGACCGAGGTTCGGGCCAGCGACTTCCTCGGCGCGGGCGTCTACTCCCCGTTCACACTCATGGTTGGCGCGCAGGTGCTGGCCGGCTCGCCCGTCTCCTACCCAGGCGATCTCGACGCCCCGCACAGTTGGACCTACACCGGCGACGCGGCACGCACACTCATCGCCGTAGCCCGGCACGAGCAATCCTGGGCCAGGCGTGGCACGTGCCCTCCACCTCTGAAGCGCCCGCGCGCCAACTCGCCACGCGCCTGGCGTCGGCGGCGAACGCGCCCGACCCGCAACTAGGCCACATGACCGGAAGTGAGCTGGCGGAGATCGGGCGGACCAACTCGGTCATGGCCGAGTTCCCGGAAATGCTCTACCTGTACGACCGGCCAAACATCCTCGACGCGTCGTACACCGCAAAGGTCTTGGACATCACACCCACCCCGATCGACCAGGTCCTCGCCGAGATGGCAGCCGAACACGCCACCGCGGCCTGACGGCTATCGGCAACTGTGCCGTGGCGTGGTGCGTGCCGGTTCTTGGTTCGCCTGGGTTCCCCTCGCTGAGACGCGGGGGCAAACGCGGACCGAAACGCGGGGCAGACGCTGCCCACCAGCCTCCCGGATCGTTGCTTTCGCCGGAGGTGCTGGGAAGACGCGAGGTTCGCTTCCGGTTGCGATGTCGACGGCAGTCGTGGACGGCCGATGGCACGCGAACGGTCACCGCGGCGGGTCTGGGCTCAGCGAGACCGGCTGCAGCACGCCCGCAGTGATCAATCACGGAGAGTGCGCCAGAGCCCCGTTCTCACGAACGAAGTCGGTTAGTACCTGCTGTTGCCCGACGCCTCGGGACCGCGTATGCCGGCTTGGTAGGCGATGACGACGAGTTGGGCGCGGTCGCGGGCGTCGAGTTTGGTCATGGCGTGGTTGACGTGTGTTTTGACGGTGAGAGGGCTGAGGGTGAGGTGGTCGGCGATCTCGGCGTTCGACATGCCGGTGGCGACCAGGGCGACCATCTCGCGTTCGCGGTCGGTGAGGACGTTGAGGAGGTTGGAGGTGGGGCGGGGCCGTGGTCGTCGATGGCGAGGTAGCGGGCGATCAGGCCGCGGGTGGCTGCTGGGGAGAGCAGGGCGTCGCCGCGGGCGACGGTGCGGATCGCGTCGAGTAGTACCTCCGGTCGGGCGCCCTTGCCGAGGAATCCGCTGGCGCCGGCGCGTAGTGCCTCGAAGACGTACTCGTCGACCTCGAAGGTGGTCAGTATCAGGACTTTCACGCCGGCGAGACCTTCGTCGGCGGTGATCCGGCGGGTGGCGGCGAGGCCGTCGAGTTCGGGCATGCGGATGTCCATGAGGACGACGTCGGCGCGGGCTTGGCGGGCCAGTCGCACGGCTTGGGCTCCGGTTGCGGCTTCGCCGACGACGGTCAGGTCGGGCGCGCTGTCGACCATGAGGCGTAGTCCGCCGCGGACGATGTCCTGGTCGTCGGCGAGCACAACGCGTATGGCGGTCATGGCGTGGCGCCGGCTGGGGTGGGCAGTTCCGCGGTGACCCGGAAGCCGCCTTCGGGGCGGGGGCTTGCGGAGAGCCGTCCGCCGAGTGCGGCGGCTCGCTCCCGCATGCCGATGATGCCGTGCCCCATCGTGCCGGCCTCGCGACGGGCCGCCGGTGGTCCGTCGTTCTCCACGGTCAGGGCCAGCGTGCCGGGTCGGAAGGCGAGCCGGATGGATGCGGATGTTCCTGCCGCGTGTTTGGCGGTGTTGGTCAGGGATTCCTGGATCAGCCGGTAGGCGGTGAGGTCGACGGCCTCGGGCAGCGGCCTGGCCTGCCCGGTGACGTCGCAGGTGACCAGCAGCCCGGTGGCGGTGAAGGAGGCGATCAGCTCGTCGAGCCGGCTGAGCCGTCCAGCCGGTTCGACGGGCTCGTGCTCGCCGGGTTGGCGTAGCAGGCCGACGGTGAGTTTGAGTTCGGCGAGGGCGGCTTCGCTGGCGTTCTGGATGTGCTCCAGGGACTGGCGGGCCTGGGTGAGGTCTTTGGTGTCCAGCAGGAAGGTCATGGCGCCGGCCTGCACGTTGATCAGCGCTACCTGGTGGCCTACCGCGTCGTGGAGTTCGCGGGCGATCCGGAGCCTTTCGGCCTGGACGCGGCGGTGTGCTTCGTCCTCGCGGCTCTGTTCCGCGCGCCGGGCCCGGTCTTCGAGCATGGCTCGTTGCGCGCGGTTGGCTCGGATGGCTTGCCCGACGGCGGCCGCCGCCACGACCCATGCGAGGGCCGCGAGGTTGACCAGTTCGAACCTTCCCTGGAAGGCGGCCGTCACGCTGCCGGCCAGCGCGAGTGCGCCGCTCACGGCGATGGTCGCGGCGATCACTGCGGTCTTTTCGCTGAGCACGGAGAAAACGAGCATCGCCACGATCAGGGCGGGTCGGGCGGGAGAGTCGGCTGGTCCGGTCGGCTTCATCGCGATCGCCCCCGCGGTCGCGGTGGCCAGGATGAGCCAGGTCGGCCAGTGCAGGGCGGGGACGACGACGAAGCTGGCCGAGACCACCGCGGCGGTGCCGTACACCGCTGGCGTGAGCGCGGTCGGGCTCAATGTCGCGGCGGCCAGGATGGTGAGGAGAAAGACGACGCCTGCCCCGGCCGCTCGGGTGGCGGTGGGGTGCGTGGCGGCGAGCCGGCGCATGCGCTCGCCTACCGGTATCAGGCTCGTGGCCAGGTCTTTTGCTCCCACAAGGTGACAGTAGGCAACCGGTTGGCGAGGCGGCAAACAATCTACTGCGAGCGTAGTAGGCGGCGTCGGGTTGGGCAGGGGCGGCACCTGTGAACGCGGTAGGCAGCCGTCCGGAGCCACCGCGATCGAGGTGGGTGGGGTCGCCGCGCCAGGCCGATGACGGGTACGGCCGTGCCGGCGAACGATGCAGGGGTCGCATATTCGCGGAAGTGGACAGTGCTCCCGATAAGTCGTCAAACAGGAGAAATCAGCATGGCTTCGTTCCTATACCGGTTGGGCCGGTTCGCGTTCCGCCGCCGGTGGTCGGTGACCGCCGCGTGGCTGGCGGTCCTGGCCGCCGCGCTGCTCGGCGCCCTCACCCTGTCCGGGCCGACGCAGGAGTCGTTCAGCATCCCCGGGACTCCGGCGCAGAAGGCGGTCGACCTGCTCGACGAGCGGTTCCCACAGGCATCGGCCGACGGTGCCACCGCGCGCGTGGTCTTCGCCGCACCGGACGGAAAGACGCTCAGCGACCCGGCGTACCGGCAGGCGATCGACACCGCGGTCGCCGACCTGAAGCAGGCACCGCAGGTCGCCTCGGTCAACGACCCGTTCACCTCCGGCGCGGTCAACCCGGCCGGCACGATCGGGTTCGCCCAGGCCAGCTTCCAGGTACCGTCGGACGACCTCACCGACGATGCCCGTGACGCGCTCACCACGGTGGTGGACCAGGCCCGTGCGAGCGGGCTGACCGTCGAGGTCGGCGGTGACGCCCTCGAGCCCCCGGCCAACATGGGCGTCGGCGAGGTCATCGGCGTGATCGTCGCCGCGGTCGTGCTGCTCATCACGTTCGGTTCGCTGGTCGCCGCCGGCCTGCCGCTGCTGACCGCGATCCTCGGCATTGGGATCGGCATTGGCGCCATCACCATGCTCTCCGGCTTCGTCGACCTGTCGTCCAAGACCCCGATCCTTGCGCTGATGCTCGGCCTGGCCGTCGCGATCGACTACGCCCTGTTCATCGTCTCCCGGTACCGGCACGAACTGGCCGCCGGCCACGAGCCGTACGAGGCCGTCGGCCGCGCGGTCGGCACCGCCGGCTCGGCTGTGGTCTTCGCCGGCCTCACCGTGATCATCGCCCTGGCTGCGCTGACGGTGGTCGGCATCCCGTTCCTGGCCCAGATGGGCCTGGCCGCCGCGTTCACCGTCGCGGTCGCCGTGGTCATCGCGCTCACCCTGCTGCCGGCGCTGCTCGGCTTCGCCGGGCGCCGCATCCTCGGCAAGCGCTTCCGCGACCCCGAGGCTTCCGGCGCGACCAGTTTCGGCACCCGCTGGGCCCGCGTGGTCACCCGCCGCCCGGTGGCCGCATTGCTGATCGCCGTCGTCGGGCTCGGCGTGGTCGCGATCCCGACCCTCGACCTGCACCTCGGGATGCCCGACGACAGCACCGCCGCCTCGGACACCACCCAGCGCAAGGCATACGACCTGCTCTCAGCCGGCTTCGGGAAGGGCTTCAACGGGCCGCTGATCGTCGCGGTCGACGCGCCCGCCGGCACCGCACAGACGGCCGCCGACCAGGTCGCCGGGCAGATCCGCGGCCTCGACAACGTCGACACGGTGACCGAACCTGTGCTGAACCAGGCCGGTGACACCGCCATCCTGACCGTCATCCCCGCGAGCGGTCCCAGCGACACCGCGACCGAAGACCTGGTCCGGGCGATCCGGCAACAAGACGGCGCCGTGCCCGGCGCGGCCATCGCCGTCACCGGTCTGACCGCCATCAACATCGACATCTCCGCCAAACTCGGCGCCGCGCTGATCCCCTACCTCGCGGTCGTGGTCGGCCTCGCGTTCATCCTGCTCATGCTGGTCTTCCGATCACTGCTCGTGCCGATCAAGGCCACGCTCGGGTTCCTGCTCAGCGTCGCGGCCACCTTCGGCTCGGTCGTCGCGGTCTTCCAGTGGGGCTGGCTCGCCGACGCGCTCGGCGTCGACCAGGTCGGACCGATCATCAGCTTCCTGCCCGTCGTCCTGATCGGGATCGTGTTCGGCCTCGCCATGGACTACCAGGTTTTCCTGGTCACCCGGATGCGCGAGGAGTACGTCCACGGCACCCCGCCGCGCGAAGCCGTGGTCGCCGGCTTCGGCCATGGCGCCCGGGTCGTCACCGCCGCCGCGATCATCATGATCAGCGTCTTTTCCGGGTTCATCCTCGCCCCGGACGCCGTCATCAAGTCGGTCGGGTTCGCCCTCGGCATCGCGGTCCTCTTCGACGCACTGATCGTGCGGATGACCATCGTGCCCGCGGTCATGACCCTGCTGGGCAAGTCCGCCTGGTGGCTGCCCCGCTGGCTCGACAAGCTACTGCCCGATGTGGATGTCGAAGGCGAGAAGCTGCGCCACCAGCTCGACGATGTACCAGACAGCTCACGCACCGCCGAACACGCATCCGCCTGACCGGGCTCGTTCCCCCTCCCCATGGGGCCGCCGCCGTCCGGCCGTCCACCGACGGTGGCGGCCCCACCCGTCCGCAGCCGCCGGTGGCTTCCACGGCCAACTGCTGCGCATGCTCGCCGCCGGCGTCACCATCTCACTCTCCTTCGACGCCACCTCCCTCGCCCCGATCAACATGTTCGAGTCGATGAACGTGGCCTGGAACCTCGGCCTCCCTTACCTCGGGACGGACACGGCCAACCTGCCTGCCGTCGTATTCCGGCAGGTCATCGAAATGGCCACCATCAACGGAGCACGCGCCCTCGGCCTCGACGCGGCAACCAGCTCTATCACCCCGGCAAACGCGCGGACATCCCTCTGATCCGCGCCGACGACATCAACATCACACCCATCGGCGATCTGGAGTCCACCCTCGTCCGTTCCGCGACCCCGGCGAACATCGACACCGTCCTCATCGACGGCAGGATCGTCAAGCGGAACCGGCGAATCGTCAGCCACGACGTCGACAAGGTGGAAGGCCGGTCACTGAAGGGCCACACAGGACCTCTCCAGGTGTCAGCTGTTGTCTGCGAGGCTGAGCAGGAAGGAACCGCAGCAGCACAGCACGATGACGGCCGCGAGTACGCCATACAGGATGTAGGCAGCGGTCAGACCTGGGTGCTTCTGCGGCTCGAATCCGATCGCGCCGCCGCCGAACGCCCAAACCGGTGCGGAGTAGTGGATTGTCGGCGCATATTGGGTGTTGTCGACGGCGATCGTGGCCGAACCAAACTTCCACAGGTAAGGCACGAAGATCTCGACCTGGTGGGTGCTCAACAGGATGGGGATTACGTTCTCTCCCCACTTGAGGGCGATCGTGTGTCCGTTGATGACGGCCTTGGGCGCGAACAACGCCAGCATGAACGCCATCCAGTGATACTTCGTGAGAATGCGCAGGTGTCCGCCTTGAGGGTTGGTCACGATCACGGATCATAGCGGTGGGTCGCACTGGTTGGCGGTGCCGACCGCGAGGTGTGCGTGGGGGGCGGCTCAGGGCATGTTGCATCCATTACGGATCAGACGGCTCCTCCGCTGAGGTCGTGAGGGGTGAGGTACGCCATCTGAGTAGACGGCCGCGCTTAGATCTGCGGAGCTCAGACCGAGCGCGCCGTTTGGCCGGAGGGGTTGGGCTGCTATCGGGTCTGGATGTCCCACAGTCGTGCGGTGCCGTCGTGGCTGGCGGTGGCCGCGGTCTGCCCGTCGGGGCTGAACACCACGGTGGTCACGGTGGTGGTGTGGCCGGTCAGGGGTTCGCCGATGGGGTGACCGGTGGCGGTGTTCCAGAGGCGTACGGTGCCGTCGTCGCTGGTGGTGGCCAGTGTTCGCCCGTCGGGGTTGAACCACACGGTCACGGTGTTGGTGCCAAGGCAGGGTTCCTGCTGGGCGATGACGGGCTTGCCGGTGGCGATGTTCCACAGCCGGAACCCGCCGCAGTCCTCGGCGGCGAGGGTCCGCCCGTCGGGGCCGAACACCACAGCGCTGGTGTATGTCTGGCCGTCGATGTAGTCGACGCCGGTACCCACGAACGAGGGGAGCTCGTAGGCCAGGCTCGTGATGCGTTGTCCGGCGGCGATATTCCACAGTCGGACCACTCGGTCAGCGCCGAAGACGGCGACGGTCTGCCCGCCCGGAGCCAGCACCGCATCGTCCGCGTCGGCGGTGTTGCCGTTCAGCGTTGTGACGAGCCGTCCGGTGGCGGTGTTCCAGAGGCGTACGGTGCCGTCGCCGCCGAGGGTGGTGATCGTCCGCCCGTCGGAGCTGAACTCCCAGTTGTGACCGGCGAAGTAGTCGCCGGGCGGCGGGGTGCTGAGGCTGCGGGTGAGGGTGGCGATGAGGTGGCCGGTGGCGACGTTCCACAGCCGTGCCGTGTCGTGATCGACGGCGCTGTCGCCGACTGCCAGGAGCTGTCCGTCAGGGCTGAATCCGACGCGGTCCACGCGGTCGGTGTGGCCGGCCATGGTCGTGATCAACTCGCCGGTTACGGTATTCCACAGCTGTATGGCGCCGTCGTCGCTGGCGGAGGCAGCGTTTTGTCCGTGTGGGTTGAATGCCCAGTAGCCCTTCAGGGTGGCGATGCGCCGACCGGTGGCGACGTTCCACAGCCATGCGGTGCCGTGATCGTCGCTGTCGCCGCCGACTGCCAAGGTCTGTCCGTCAGGGCTGAACATCACGTAGGACGCTTCTTCCTCGCCGTGGCTGGTCATGGGCTCGCCGATGGGGCGGCCGGTGGCGGTGTTCCAGAGTCTTACGGTGCCGTCGTCGCTGGCGGTGGCCACGGTCTGCCCGTCAGGGCTGAACGCCACGTCGGTCACGATTGCGGGGCGATCGGTCAAGGTGGCCCGTGCGGTGTCTCGCGGAAGGTGGATGACACCAACGATCGAGGCTGTCAGGGCGACCGCGGTCGCGGTCGCCGCCACGATCGGCCGGCGGTATCTGCGCCGATCGGACCCGGGTGTCGCGGGCGTGGCCCGGCCGGGGATGTCAGGGGTCGCGGTGCTTTGGTCGGCGAGGCGTTCCTGCAGGCGGACGTGCCGGAACTGGTATGCGCCGCCGGACTGGCGAAGCAGCTGTCGGTCCCTGGCGTCGGCGAGGAAGCTGAGCAGGCGCAGCGGTAGGCGACCCTGTCCGGCCAGCAGCACCCGGGTGAGCGTGAACCGTGGCCACGCCCGAGTGAGCAGGGCCAGCAGCGCGAAGATCAGCCCGGGGACGACGCACGCCGCACCGATGATCATCAGTTTCACGCTGCCGTCCGGGGTGGGCAGGGTTGTGTCCGTGTCGGTGTCCGCCCACCAGCGGGTCGAGACGGTCGCGGACACGTCGGGGTTGCCGGGCCATCCAGGCCAGCCGGTGAGCCATTGACTGGACAGGCTGCCGAGGATCAGGGCGGCGGCGAGCGCCGGAGCCGTGAGAACAGCCACGACCGCTCCCCGACCGCCGCCGCCACCCAGGAGGATCGACGGTCCTGCCGCAGGAAGCCCTCGGGGCTGGCCTGCGCCGCACTTGTTGGCGGGGCATCAAGCCAGTTGTGTACGGCCAGGGCCACCGCGACCACGACGGCGAGGGCGGTCACGGCAGCGAGCGCCTCGATGTAGGTCTGGATGACGGTGAAGGACCATCCGTCGCTGACCTGGATGGCACCTGCGGCCACGAGCAGGACGGGCACGGCGGGGACAGCGATCAGCGCCGCGCCGGTCGCGAACCCGCGGCGTAGCCGGCCCAGCGAGCCGCGGATCGCGAACGACAGCCGTCCTGGTGCCCGACCGGCTCCCGCGTACCAGATCACGATCGCGAAGATGGTGAACGTGCCGCCGACAGCGGCTGCGACGGTCAGCGCTTCATCCAGCGGGATGGCGTCTTCGGTGTTCGCGTTGGTGTTCGCGGCGGCGATCCCGGCTGAGATCCCACTCATCAGCGCGATGCCTCCGCCGATGCCGATGCCGGGGGCGACCCAGGGTGAGAGCAGTCGTTGGCTGAGCCGCCACCAGGCCAGGTCACGTTCGCGGTAGCGATGCAGGTAGATGGCCAGGAAGGTCAGCCAGGGCCGCGCCTGCCGCGCTGTCCACCGAGCAGGTGTCTGGTGCACCGGGTTGCCGGAGGGCAGGCGATCCGGGGCGTACGCGGCATCGATGACCCGGTCGGTGAGGTGGTCCTCCACCGCGTGACGACAGTCGAACCGGGTGGCGTCCAGCAGGTCGCCGGGGTCCCCGCCGAGGCGCTGATAGACCATGCGCGCGAGGGCGAGCATCAGCGGGGTGGACAACGCCGAGGCCACCGGACCCTGCGGCTGGGCTCGCACGTCGGCGTAGACGGCTTCCCACGCGGTGCCGTCGGGCCAGTCGACCTGGGACAGGTACCCGATGACATCGGCCGCGGGCACCGGCACGATCTGTACAACCGGCGCCCGGTGCAGGGTGGGCGCGCCATCGGTGATCACGTCGGCGTACTCGGCGGTGCGGCACGTCACCACGATCGGGTGGTCGGCACCGATGGCGTGGTTGAGCGCGCGGACCGCGCCGCGGCGGGCCGACTCGGGTATCTCGTCGAGTCCGTCCAGCACTGGCATCAGGAGCCGATGGTCAAGCAACCGGCGTGGGATCTCCGACCGACCGGCCGGCGTAGTAGGAGTCGGCCAACGTGCGTACCACCCAGTCGTCGAGACCCTCGCGGACCGGATCCCACGACGAGGCTGCCAGCAGCACCGGTACCGGCGCGCCGCTGGCTCGTGCCTTCAGCAGGCCCAGCGTGAGCAGCATGGCCAGGACGGTCTTGCCCGCGCCGGGCTCGCCGACGATCACCAACCGGCCGCTGGGTATGCGTCGGTATCCGTCGGCGAGTTGGACGACAACGTCGTCGAAGCGACCGTCCATCCGCCCGGCCAGCCGGTCCCGTACGACCCGGTGTGGGCGTTCGTCGAGGTCACCACGCGTGCTTGTCCAGGACAGCGGCAGTACCTTCGGATCGCGCAGGTGCCGGGCGGCGACCTCGCCCAGCCACTCCGCCTGAACGATCTGCGCCAGGTTGTCGGCCAGCCCTTCGGCGTCGCGCCAGGAGGCTTCGCTGCGGCGCAGGTAACTGGCGGCGGACAGGGCCGCTTGCGCGAAGCCGCAAAACAGGCCCGCCACCCCGGCCCACGCGGCGCCGTCCGTCAGATCACGGGTGAGCGACCATGTCCCGAGCCCCACTATCGCGATGGCCGAGCCAGCCAGGACAAGCTTTCCGAGGAACCGATGTGATGATTGTTCTGGCATCCAGTCACCCGCCAGGTTGTAGCGCGACCGGCGTCCACACAGTTCCCCAACGGCTGGGCGTCGCACGAACGCCGCGCGTATCGCTGGGTAAGCATCCCGTGATTGGTCGGGGAAAGGGATCCGGAAGTCGGCTTTAGTTTGCGTCCTGCCGCAACATGATTTCGGACGAGTCGCCGATGTCATCGACCCCGGCGACGCGCGCCGACAACGTGGACAACCGCAACCGCTAGAGACCTTTCGGGGTCAGGTTCAGAATCAGGATCGAGTTCTGAGCTACCGCGGCGCTCGTCGCAGTCCAGACCGTCGCTCCCGCGGCCTCACCCTGCGCGGTCCACAACCAACCCCGACGGCTGGTTTCTGGGCCGTATACCTCACAGTCATGAATATGCCTCTGAGGTATGGGGCCTTGGGTCTTGTGCCGCGGGGCTGGCAGCGCTGGTCGGGGGTTTCGGCGAGCGCTTGCGAGCCGCCGACCTGCGCGGTGCCCGCGGGAGCGTGCGGTCCGCAGGTGACGCGGGCCGGGGCATGTCCGTCCGGGCAAACCCCAGACGCCGCCTGACCCCAAACCTAAAACGTCTCTAGACCGATCATTGTCGTTCGCAGGTAGCCGTAGGACGTCGATTCCCACCGCCCATAGTGACCGGCCGCACGCCGACACCTTGCAGAAATCGAAATCCGCAAGGTTGATCCGAACGCTCGACGTCGCCGAAACTCGGACCTACTTTGCGGTCTCCTGGCAGCACGTCGATCATCCGCAAATCCTCAGTCGACGGCGACAGCAGCCCCGTTGCTTCCGCCCGAGCCTTGCGAGTCGGACTTGCGTGGCGATCTGTGCGGGACGCCGGACCTCTCAACCCTCGCCGACCCCGTGCCACAAGGTTGGCGAAAGGCCCGACCAACGAAATAGCCGATGGCACGGTGGACAAGGCGGAGTCGGTGAACCTTCGCCGCTCACCCGGGAACCCATGAACAACAGCTCGAACGGTGTCGAGGCGGTTGGCGAAACATCGGACCAAACGATTCACAGCCGATAGACATGTAGGTGGTACGCGCAGGCCATGGCCGGACGGCTTCCCGGCAAGACCGTCCTGATCCCTTGACCTGACCGGCGCTTGTCCGGGGAGCGAGACGGCTCTGGCCAGGTCGTGGCGGTCAGCCGCCGTGGTGCGGGACGGTCAGGTAGCCGCCCATGTGGTACATCAGCGGCGGGTGGGCTTCGTCGAGGTGGTCACCCGCCACCGGCTCGCCCAGCACGATCGTGTGATCGCCGGCGTTGAGCCGGTTGACCACCCGGCACACCAGCCAGGCCAGCGGATCGGTCAGCAGCGCGACGCCATGTGGCCCGCGGCGCCACGACAGGTCACCGGCGAATCGGTCGATGCCTTTCGTGGCGAACCGGCGGGCCACATGCTCCTGCCGCTGGTTGAGGATGTGCACGCCGACGTGGTGGGCCGCCTCCACGGCCGGCCAACTCGACGACGACCGGTCGAGGCAGAAGGAGACCAGCGGCGGGCGCAGCGAGACGGAGGTGAACGAGGTCGCGGTAAAGCCGACCGGCGGATTGGCGTCCGCCGTGACGACCACGACCGACGCGGCTTGCCGGCGCAGCAGCGCGCGGAACAGGTCGGGCTCGATGGATGCGGTGGCCTGGTCGGTGCGGTCCGGGGCGATCGTCATCACGCTTCTCCGTCCTTTTGCGGCGCCCGCCGGCGCCGTCACTCAGTCAGCCGGGGTTGCCGTCGCCTCGACGGGGAGGCCGGCGTCGCGCCACCGCGCGAAGCCGCCCTCCACGTGGGCGACGTTCACGAAGCCGTCGGTGACCAGGGCTTCGGCAACGGGTCGGGAACCGTCGACGGAGCCGCAGACCACCACGATCGGGGTGTCCACCGAGACGAGGCCGAACACGGCCTTGAGGTCGTTGCGGTCGGCGATGACCGCGCCAGGGATGGCGCCGTCCGCCTCGCGGCGGGGTGCGCTGCGTACGTCGACGAGGAGGGCGCCGTCCGCGACGCGCTCGCCGGCGTTGGCGGGGGAGATGAGTTGGGGTGTGGGCGGGTTGGACACCGTAGCTCCTGATGGGTTGGGACCGGTGGCGATGGGGCGGTCCGGCAGCGTGGCCCACTGTGACCACGAGCCGGGGTAGAGGACGGCGTCGGGCACGCCGGCGATGGTCAGCGCGGCGATCTCGTGCGCCGCGGTGACGCCGGATCCGCAGTAGACACCCACCGGCCGGCCCGGCTCGACGCCCAGCGTGGCGAACCGCTCGGCCAGCTCCCGCGGGGTACGGAAGGTGCCGTCGGCGTTGAGGTTGTCGGCGGTGGGTGCGCTCACCGCGCCGGGGATGTGACCGGGCTTGGGGTCGATCGACGCCACCTCGCCGCGGTAGCGCTCGCCGGCCCGCGCGTCCAACAACAGACCGCCGTCGGCGACCAGCCGGGCCGCGCCGTCCGGCCCGACCGACGGCAGCCGCGCGGGGCTGAGCTCGACGTCGCCCGGCTCGGCGTACTCGTCGCCGGTGGCGACCGGGTGCCCGGCGGCACGCCAGGCGGCCAGCCCGCCGTCGAGCAGCCGCACGTCGGCCAGCCCGGCCCAGCGCAGCAGCCACCACGCGCGGGCCGCGGCGAGGTTGCCGTTGTCGTCGTACGCCACCACGGTGTCGCCGGCCCGGATGCCCCAGGACCGGGCGGCGGCCTCCAGGCTGGCCGGGTCGGGCAGCGGGTGCCGGCCCAGCCCGTCGGCCGCCGGCGCGGCGAGCTCGGTGTCGAGATCGACGTAGACGGCGCCGGGGATGTGGCCGGCGCGGTACTCCCCGCGCCCGGGCGGCCCGCCGAGGCGCCAGCGTACGTCCAGCAGCCGTACGTCGGGGCGCGCGGCGACCTCGTCGGCGGTGATCAGGACGGTCATGTCAGATGGCCTTTCCGGGGTTGAGGATTCCGGCGGGGTCGAAGATCTGCTTGATCTGGCGTTGCAGGGCGAGCACGTCGGTGCCGAGCTCCCGTTCCATCCAGCCGCGCTTGAGCGCGCCGATGCCGTGCTCGGCGCTGACTGTGCCACCGAGCGCGAGGGCGAGCGCGAAGATCTCGTCGGCGGCCCGCCGCGCCGGCTCCGGGTCGTCGCCGACGAGGATGATGGGGTGCAGGTTGCCGTCCGCGGCGTGCGCGAAGACGTAGATGTCCGCGCCGGTTGCGGCCGCGATCGCGGGTACGGCGTCGATGGCCTCGCCGAGCCGGGAGCGCGGCACGGCGATGTCCTCGATGAGCGTGTGCCCCTTGGCCTGGATGGCAGGCAGGGCGTCGCGGCGGGCGGCGGAGAGGACGGCCGCGGTGCCGGGATCGAGCGTCGTCTCCACCGATGTCGCGGTCGGGGTGAGCACCTTCGCGACGAGGTCGATCTCCTCCTGCGCGCCGTACCCGTCAGCCTGCACGAGCAGGAACGCGTCGCCGCGCCGGGCCAGGTCGGTGCCGCGCAGGTCGTCGATGGCCGCCAGGGTCCGGCCGTCGACCAGTTCCACCACTGCGGGGCGTAACCCGGCCGTCGCCAGCGCGACCGATGCGGCGGCGGCGTCGGTCACGGTGGCGAAGAACGCGGCCGCGGTGCCGATCCGGCTCGGCCGGGGCAGCAGGCGCAGGGTGGCGCCGACGACGACGCCGAGCGTGCCCTCCGAGCCGACGAACAGGCTCGCCAGGTCGAGCCCGGTCACTCCCTTGACGGTTTGGTGTCCGATGTGGACAAGGCGGCCGTCGGCGAGGACGATGTCGAGGGCGAGCACGCTGTCGCGGGTCACGCCGTACTTGGCGCCGCGCAGCCCGCCCGCGTTGGTGGCGATGTTGCCGCCGACGGTGCAGATCTCCACGCTGCCCGGATCGGGCGGGAAGAACAACCCGTACGCCGCGGCGGCGCGGTCGAGGTCGGCGGTGATCACGCCGGGCTCGACGCGGGCGACGCCGTCGATGGGGTCGATGTGGAGGATGCGGTCGAGGCCGGACACGTCCAGGACGATGGCGCCCGTGCCCGCCGACGCCGCGCCGGCCAGCCCGGTGCCGGCACCGCGGGTGACCACGGGTGTGCCGCGGCGGGCCGCCTCGGCCAGCGTGCGCCGCACGTCGTCCACGTCGCGGGCGCGTACCACCGCCAGCGGCGTGCCGCCGGGCGCCCAGCCGGAGCGGTCCGCGAGGTCAGACACCCGCGTTCACCCCGAGCAGATCCGCCACCCGGTGCGTGCCGGGCGGGTCGCCGGCCACCGCCTGGGCGCCCAGCAGTCGCTGCAGGCGTTCGTTCAGCGGTGTCGGAACCCCGTACCGGCGGCCCAGCCGCACGATCTCGCCGTTGAGATGGTCGACCTCGCTCGACACCCCGCGGGCGACGCTCTGCCAGGTGGACGCCCGGCCCGGCGTGTGCCCGGGCACCGGCTCGACGGTCAGCCGGAACCGGCCGCCGCGCAGGGCGTCCGCGCCACCGGCGGGGACGATCCCGGCGGCGGCGTACGCGGCGGTGGCCTCCGCGGCCAGCAGCTCGGCGGCCCGCGCCTTCTCCTCGGGGGTGCCGTCGAGCAGGTCGAGTCCATTGCGGACGTTGCCGAGTAGCTTGCGCGCCTTCCACGCGGAGATGTCCCGGACGCTGTGTACGCCGTAGCCGGCCTGGGTCAGGTCGCGCACGTACTCCTCCTGGTCCGGGTCGGCCCGGTCTGGATAGCGGCCGAGCCAGGCGACGCCGATCAGGGGGTATGACGGGCTAACCACCTCGCCGGGGGTCAGATAGCTGGCCGCGATGCCGATGGTCACGCCGTAGACCCGGGCGAAGCGGCGCAGCGCGAGCTCCTCGGCGACCAGGCCGTTCTGGACGGTGAGGATAGGCAGGTCGGCGGCGAGGCCATCACTATCGGCCAAGGGCTGCCAGGCCCACTGCGCCAGTGCACCCTCGACGTCCTGCGCCTTAGTCGCCAGCACGAGAACGTCGCGCGTGGACAGTCGCACCTCGGCGGGGCCACCGGCGGCATCCAGCCGTACCGTCTGGGTGGCGTGCGGGCGGCGTACCCGAAGGCCACCGGCGCGGATCGCGGTCAGGTGTGGGCCGCGGGCGACGAGCACGGCGGGGATGCCGGCCAGCTCGAACTGGGCGGCGAGCAGGGCGCCGACGGCGCCCGCCCCGATGACGACGTAGCGGCGGCTCACGATCGTGACTCCTGCCGGTCGCGGCGGCCCGGGATGGCGTCCAGTAGCTGCCGGGTGTATTCGCTCGCGGGGCTGGCGAAGACCTGCGCGGTCGTCCCCTGTTCGACGACGCGTCCACGATGGAGCACCGCGACGCGGTGCGAGATCTGCGCGACGACGGCGAGGTCGTGCGACACGAACAGGTAGCTCAACCCCAGCTCGCGCTGCAGGTCGGCGAAGAGGGTGAGGATCTGGTCCTGGACCGAGACGTCCAATGCGGACACCGGTTCATCTAGCAGAAGCAGGTCGGGGCGCAGGGCGAGCGCCCGGGCGATCGCGACCCGCTGGCGCTGCCCGCCGGACAGCTCGGCCGGGCGCCGGCGCAGGAACGACTGCGGCAGGCTGACCTGATCCAGTAGCTCGCGGGCGCGGGCGCGGCGCGCGGCGCGGTCACCGACTCGGAACGACACCAGCGGCTCGGTGACCACCTCCTCGATGCTGAACCGTGGGTCGAGCGACGCGAACGGGTTCTGGTGCACCAGCTGGAACCGCCGGCGCAGGGGCCGCAGCCGGCGCCAGCTCAGCCCGCTGATCTCGGTGCCGTCGAAGACCACCCGGCCCTGGGAGGGATGTTCCAGGCCAAGCGCGACGCGCAGCGTGGTGGTCTTGCCGGAGCCGGACTCGCCGACCAGTGCGAGCGTCTGTCCAGTGGGGACGGACAGAGAGACACCGTCGACGGCGCGGACGGTGCGGTCGCCCTTCGGAGAGCGGGGGAGGGTGAAGTCCTTGGTGACTCCTTCGAGCTGGAGCAGCGGCGGCGCGTCCACCACGCCGGTGTATCGGGGCACGACGCGGCCGCCCCCGCCCAGACCGGGTGCGGCGGCGATCAGCCGCTGGGTGTACGCCTCGGCCGGGCGTACCAGCACGTCGTCCGGCGACCCTTGCTCGACGACGCGGCCGTCGTGCATCACGAGCAGCCGCTGGGCGCGATCGGCCGCCACCGCGAGGCTGTGGGTGATGAGCAGTAGGGAGAGCCCGCGTTCGGCGACAAGGCGTTCGAGGTGATCCAGGATCCGCTTCTGCACGGTAACGTCCAGCGCGCTGGTCGGCTCGTCCGCGATGATCAGCTGTGGGTGGCCGGCCAGCGCGATGGCGATCAGCACCCGCTGCCGCATCCCGCCGGACAGCTCGTGCGGGTACTGGCGGGCACGCAACACCGCGTCGTCCAGGCCGGCGGCCTCCAGCGCCTCGACCACCTCGGCGTCCACCGACCGCTTCGGCAGGTCGGCACGGCGGCGGACCGCCTCGGCCACCTGGGGGCCGACCCGCAGGGTGGGGTTCAGGCCGACCATCGGATCCTGGGGGACGAGCCCGACCACGGTGCCACGGACCGCCCGGAAGGCCCGGTCGCCGGCACGCGTGAGGTTGTGACCGGCGACCTCGATCGTCCCGCCGGTGACGGTCGCCGAGCCGGGCAGTAGTCCAAGGATGGCCGAGGCGAGGGTGGTCTTGCCCGAGCCGGACTCGCCCACCACCGCGACCGTCTCTCCCTTGTGGATGGACAGGTCGAGGTCGGTCACCGCGGCGGTGTGCTGCCGTCCACGGCCGTACACGATGGACAGTCCACGCACGCGAAGGAGTTTTTCCGTCATCGCTGCAGCTCCTCCATGCTCTTCGAGATGTGGTTGAGGCTGAAGACCACCAGTCCCACGAAGAGCCCGGGGAGCAGGCTCAGCCACGGCGATGTGATGAGGTAGTTGCGGCCCTGCGAGATCAGCGTGCCCCACTCGGCGGCTGGCGGCGGCGCGCCGAAGCCGAGGAAGCTCAGCGCCGAGACGGCCAGGATCGCCACGCCGAAGTCGAGCACGGCGAGGGCCAGCACCGGTCCCCAGGAGTTGGGCAGGATGTGCCGCACCAGGACCCGTGGCCACGACGCGCCGCCGGTGCGGGCCGCCTCGACGTACGGCAGCGTCTTGACCTTGAGCACCTCCGCCCGGGTGATCCGGGAGAACCCCGGAAAGATCCCGACGGCCACCGCGATGGCGGTCGGCAGGATCCCGAAGCCCAGCGCGGTCACGATCGTCAGCGCGAGCAGGAGCCGGGGGATGGCGAGGGTCACGTCGACCACCCGCATCAGGACGGCGTCGAGCCAACCGCCGAGGAAGCCGGCGACGACGCCGATCGCCAGGCCAGCGACCAGCGCGAACCCGACCGCGCCCAGGGTCGCCTGGATGGTGAGCGTCGAGCCGTGCAGCACCCGGCTGAACAGGTCGCGGCCGAGCTCGTCGGTGCCGAACCAGTGCGCGCCGCTCGGCGGTTTGAGCTTGTCGACCGGCGCGGTCGCGGACGGGTCGTACCCGGTGAACCAGCTGGGAAACACCGCCGACACCACCACGAGTGACACGAACGCGGTGGCGAGCACCAGCCCCGGCCGGCGCAGCGCTGCCGGCCACCGCCCGCGCCGTACCGCGGTGACCGGCGGGGTGGTACGCGACTGTTCCGCTTCGACGGCGACGTCGAGTGACATGGCAACCTCCGGGCGGTCAGGACACCCGCTGCGTGTGGGTGACGCGCGGGTCGAGCAGCGGGTAGATCAGGTCGACGACGAGGTTGATCGCGACGAACACGGTGGCGGCGATGAGCACGATCGCCTGTACGACGTGGACGTCCTGGGCCAGCACGGCCTCCTGGGCGAGCCGGCCGACGCCCTCCCGGGTGAACACCGTCTCGGCGACCACCGCCTCGGTGACGGTGGCCCCGAGCAACAGCCCGAGCAGCGTCAGCGCCGGGAGGGCGGCGTTGCGCAGCGCGTGCCGGGCCTGGACGGCGTTGCGGGACAGGCCCTTGGCACGCGCCGTGGTGATGTACGGCTCGCCCAGCGTGTCGTTGAGGCTGCGGGTCAGCACCTGGGCGAGCATCGCGGCGGTCGGCGCCGACATCATCACGGCCGGCAGGATGAGGCTCCGCCACCCGTCGGTGCCGGTGGCCGGCAGCCAGCCGAGCGAAAACGCGAACACCTGGATCAGCAGCAGCCCGACGAAGAACGGTGGGAACGAGACCCCGATCGCCGGCAGCCGGGCGAGGAGGATCTTCGCCGGCCGCCACTGGACCCAGGCGGCCAGGTAGGCGACGGAGAGGCCGCCCACGAGCGTGAACAGGATGGCGGTCGCGCCGAGGGCGATCGTGGAGCCGAGCCGCTCGTCGAGCAGCTGCGACACCGGGACGTGTTTGGAGATGGAGTCGCCGAAGTCCAAGCGAACGAGGTGCCAGAGCTGGTCCAGGTACTGGACGTACACCGGCTTGTCCAGGCCGTACTGGGCCTCCAGGGCGGCCAGCTGCTCGGGGCTGAGATCGTCCGCCTGCATGTCGCCGGCGGCCAGTAGCAGCGCCACCGGGTTGCTGGGCAGCAGGTACAGCACGACGAAGGTCGCGGTGAACACCGCCCAGAGCACGCCGACCGCCTGGGCGATCCGGCCGAGGATGTAGCGCAGCATGGCGGCCTACCGTGCCAGCCAGATGTCGTTTGCCCGCAGGAACGCCTCGCTGGTGAAGGCGAATCCCTGTACCTTGCCGGACAGGCCGGCGACCTGGACCCGTTCGTAGACCGGAAACGAGACGCCCTGGGCGATGAGGTACTGCTGCAGCTCGGTGTAGACCTGGCCGCGGGCGGCCGGATCGGTGGCCTGCAACCCCTTGGCGAACAGCTCGCTGACCTTGGTGGCGGTGGCGGCGTCCTGGCTGTACTTCGCGCTGCCCTGCTGGCTCACCGCCTGGTCGAGCACCGAGCCGAGCACGCTGGGGTCGGCCCGGGTCAGGTACGTCAGGACCAGGTCGAAGCCGCCGCTGGCGAGGATTTCGACGCGCTGGGCGGCGGTGACGACCTTCAGCTGCAGGTCGATTCCGATCTTCTTGAGCTGGTCCTGCACGAGCTGGTCGCCGGGCAGCGCGACGGTGACCGGGTCGACGAGCGTGAGCTTCTTGCCGTCCTTGTAGCGGTAGCCGTCGCCGCCGAGCTTCCAGCCGGCCTCGTCGAGCAGGCGGCCGGCGCCGTCCGGGTCGAACGCCAGTGCGGCGGACTGGTCGGCGAAGTGCGGCGTCGTGGAGTCGAACACGCTCGCCACGACCGGGTACTCGCTCCAGTAGATGGTCGAGGCGTACGTCTTGCGGTCGATCGCCTTCTGCAGCGCCTGCCGGACCTTCAGGTCGGCCAGTGGCCCGCCCTTGGCGACGTTCGGCACCAGTTGGTAGCTGATGCCAGGCAGCGGGCGCGACTCGATGCTCCCGCCGGCGGCCTCGACGAGCTGCTGGTCGGCCTCGGAGATCGGCTCGCGCGGCCAGGCGATGTCGATGGCGCCGCTGGTGAGGCTGCCGACCCGGACGCTGTCCTCCTTGATGTAGCTGACCTCGATTTCGTCCAGGTACGCCGCGCCCTGGTTCTTGACCAGCCCGGACGGCCAGGCGTAGTCCTTGCGCTTGGTGAGGTGGGCTTCCTTCGCCGCGGTGTAGCTGTCCAATGTGAACGCCCCGGACCCGACGACCTTGCCGGCGCACCGCTGCTCGGGCGTCTCCTGGTAGGTCTTCGGCGACAGGATCGCCAGCGTGGTGGTCGAGGTGGCTTGCAGGAAGGCCGCGTTGGGCGTGTTGAAGTCCACCGTGACGGTGTCGGCATCGACCACAGTGGATGATTTGTAGCCGGCCAGGTAGGTCAGGCCGAGCAGCGACTTCGGCCCGAGCGCGTACGTGCCGTCCAGGGCGGTCTTCACCGCGGTGGCGTCCAGCGGCGTGCCGTCGCTGAACGTCACCCCCTGGCGGAGGTTGAAGGTGTACGTCTTGGCGTCGGCCGAGACGGTCCAGTCGGTAGCCAGCCAGGGCACGATTTTGCCAGTCTCCGGGTCCTGGTCGGTGAGCGAGTCGGCGATCTGGCGGTCCAGCGAGCGGCTCTCGATCCAGTAGACCTGGTTGGGGTCGATGCAGCCCTGCGCGTCGTCCCAGAAGGCGATCTTCAAGGTGCCGCCGGGGACCGGCGTGTCGCCGGCGGAGGCCGTCGTGGAGCCACCGCCGCCACAGGCGGCGAGGCCCATCACGGCCGCGAGCGACAGGGCCCCGATGCGTCTGGGCTTTCTCATGGCGGTGCCGTCTCCTTTATGAGGGGTACGCGGCAAGCACGCGCTTGCCGGCGATGAGCAGGGCGGCGTCGTCCTGCGGCGGGTGCACGCGGGAGGCGAGCACGTCACGCAGGTGGCGTTCAAGGGGGTTGTGGCGGGTGAGGGCGGGGTTGCCCAGCGCTGCCACGGCGGTCTGCACGGCCGTGATGGCCGAGCGGGTGGCCAGCAGCTTGCCGAGCACCGCCCGTTCGGCGGCGTTCTCGTCGCCGGCGTCGATCCGGGCGGCGAGGCCGAGCAGGATCTCCTCGGCCTGTACCAGTTGGCTCTCGATCTCGCCGGCGACGCTCTGGATGCGTTCGGTGGTCGCGATCGGCCGGCCCAGCGACGTGGGGACGCGCTCGTTCGCGAAGCGGACGAAGAAGTCCCGCGCCGCCCGCGCGACGCCGACGTAGAGCGCGGCCGCGGACAGCCCGGCACCCGCGTACGCGCGGACCTCGGGGCGCTGCTGGGACAGCGGGGTGCCGGTGAAGTGGTCGGCCGGGATCTCGACGCCGGTGTAGATGACGTCGTGGGTGCTGGAGGCGCGCAGCCCGAGGTGGTCCCAGGTCTGGACGACCTCGATGCCCGGCGCGTCGGCTGGCACCACGGCGTGCGCCAGCAGCGGGTCCTCGTCCTCGGTGGCCGCCCACACCAGGTGGTAGCTCAGCCCTTCCGAGCCGGTCGCGTACCCCTTGCGTCCATTGAGGACCCATCCGTCCGCGGTGCGCCGGATCTTCGTGGCCGGTAGGCCGCCGCGCGCCGGCGCGCCCCACTCGGGTTCGGCGCGGATCGCGTTCAGCAGAACCGGCCGGTCGGCGGAGTCGGCGACGACCCGGCGGTACACCTCTTCGGGCCACCACGGGGCGCGGTCCTGGAACTGGTGCTGGAGCACGGTCATCGCGGTCAGCAGGGCCACCGACGGATCGCCCTGCCCGAGCGCGGCGAAGAGCCGCACACCGTCCACCGTGGACAGGCTGGTGCCGCCGTACCGGGGCGCGATGCCGGCCCGCAGCAGCCCGGCCCGGTGGACGGCCTCGATGCCGGCCCAGGGAAACTCGGCGGACCGGTCGTACTGCTCGGCCGTCTCGGCGAGCTGCCGGCTCACCCGGGCCAGGGCCGCCTCGGACAGGTCCGGCGCCGGCAGCGCCGTCGTCAGGCTGGCCGTCACGACGCCACCAGGTCGTTCTCGGGTACCAGCGGGGGCTGTTCGACGACCTGACCGCGCTTGCCGGTCTGCGCCCGGTGGGCGAGCTCCTGCCGCACCAGGGGGATGATGTAGCGGCCGTAGTCGATGGCGTCGTTGAGGTTGTCGTAGCCGCGGATCGAGATCAGGTCGGCGCCGAGGTCGACGTAGTCCAGGATCGCGGCGGCGACGGTCTCGTAGCTGCCCACGAGGGCGGTCGAGGCGCCCATCGCGCCGGTGGCCGACGCGGTGGGTGTCCACAGCGCCCGGTCGTGCACATCTTTGCGGGCGGCGATCTCCAGCAGCCGCTGCGATCCCACGTTGGCCGGTCCGTCGCCGCCGTCCCAGCGCTTCTTCGGCGCCCACAGGCTCTGGCCGCGGCTGGTGCGATCGCGCAGGATGTCCAGGACGTGGTGCGCCTTCTCCCAGGCGAGGTCGTCGGTCGGGGCGACGATCGGCCTGAACGTGACCCACGTCCGCGGCACGTCGCTCCGCCCGGCGCGGCGGGCCTCCTGCCGTACCCGTTCGATCTGCTGCCTGGTGTCAGCGAGCGGCTCGCCCCACAGCCCGAAGATGTCGCCGAGCGCGCCACCGACCCGGTACGCCTCGTCGGACGAGCCGCCGACGGATATCGGGATCGTGCCGTTGACCGGCTTCACGTACGAGATGAAGTCCTCGAACGAGTAGTACGTGCCGGAGTGGTCGAACGGCGTGCTGGACGACCAGACCTGGCGCAGGATGCGGATGTACTCCTCCTCGCGCGCATAGCGCTCGGCCTTGGCCAGCCGGTCGCCCTCGCGTGCCTGCTCCTTGTCGCTTCCACCGGCGATGAAGTGCACGACGGCCCGTCCGTTGGACAGCTGATCCAATGTGGCCAGTGATTTGGCCGCGACGGTGGGGTAGATGGTGTTGGGTCGCAGCGCGATGATCGGCTTGATCCGCTCGGTGAACTGGGTGAGCGCCGCCGCGACCGTGAACGGGTCGTGGAACGAGGAACTGTACGGGACCAGGGTGTAGTCGAACCCGCCGTCCTCGAGGACCCGGGCGTACCGCCGGAGGAAGGCGACGTCGATGGCCCGGTCGGCGGAGCCGTTGACCTCGTTGCTGTTGTTGACGTTGATGGCGCTGATAAATTCGACCGGCATGTCGAGTCGTACTCCTGACGTGTGGTGGCGGGTGGCGAGGCGCTGAAGCCGTGGGCACGGCGCGGTCGCGCCGTTACGGGAGAAGGGTCAGCGAGCGCTGCGACAGCACCGGTGACCGCGACACCGGTGAGAAGGGCCGACCGCCGACCGGGCGCCGGTGTGCGCCCTCGGGTAGGTCTGCCTGGTCATGACCAAACCATACTTACCCGATAGGAATACGTCCAACCGCGATTCGTTGACCCGACCGATCGGAGACTCCGATCGGTCCAGCGATCAGGCGACGCTGCGCAGGTACGCCCGGGACGCGAAGAACTCCCCGCCGACCTCGCAGGCCGTGCGCTCCAGCTCCGGGTCGATGCCCCGCCGGGCGACGACATGCAGGCCGGTGTGACCCAGATCAGGCAGCTGCCGCAGCGCCACCAACCCGGGCGGGGTGCGGCCGGCGCTGGGCAGCAGGGCCACACCCAGGCCGGCGCGTACCGCCGCGACCACGCCGTCCAGGCTGGTCGACTCGGCGGTGATGGTCGCTGCCCAGCCGGCCTGGTCCAGCGCCTGCAAAGCCTTCTGCCGCAGACCGCACGGCTCCTCGAACGCCACGACCGGCCACGCCTCGCCCGGTGCCGGCGCCGCGAACCGGGGCGCCGCGTACCAGTGCAGGGGAAGCAGGCCGACCCGCGTGCCGATGGGCTCGGCGCCGGTGAGCACGACCGCCAGGTCGAGCGTGCCGCGGGCGACGGCCTCGGCGAGCTGGGTGGATCGGTCGATCCGGAAGCGAACGGACCGGCCCGGAAAGGCGTGCCGCAGCGCGCCCAGCAGCTGGGGGAGCATCTGGTCGGCGGCGTGCTCGGTGGAGCCGACCACGATGGTCGGCTCGTTACTGACCTCCAGCCGTCGCAGCGACTCGTCGTGTACGGCGAGGATCCGCCGCGCCTCCACCAGCAGCGCCTCGCCGCCCGCGGTCAGACGCACACCCCGGCCGGCCTTCTCGACCAGTGGCTGCTTCAGCCGGCGCTCCAGGAGGCGGACGTGCTGGCTGACCGTCGACTGGCTCAGGCACAGTGCCGCCGCGGCGCGGTGGAAGCCCCCGCAGTCGGCGATCGCGATGAGAGTGCGCAAGTGGATCAGGTCGAGCGGCTCCGGCACGACAACCTCTCAAACCTATCGGCTTTGTAGATTATAGCTCAGTGGCGCACGCGCAGATACCGGGTGAGGTGAGCGATCACCTCGCGGGCGTCGTCCTCGATGCCGTGGATGAACGTCGACTTGCGCCGCCGCAGCACCGGCAGCCCCAGCGCGTACAGCCCGGGGCTGTCGACCACGCCGCCGTCGTGGCGCAACTGTCCCTTGGCGTCGACCACGGGCACGTCGAGCCACCCGTAGTCGGGCCGGAACCCGGTCGCCCACACGATCGTGCGGATCTCGCCGCTGCGCAGGTCGACCTGTAGCCGAGTCGACTCGGGCATGCGGGTGGGCGCGAGGCGCTCGGGAGGGTCGACCTCGGCGTCGTGTCCGTGCGTCCGGGCCCACTCGTCGAACGTGTCCAGCAGGCGCTTCAGCTTGAGGTCCGCGAGCGAGAACACGTTGCGCAGGCCGCCGGAGAACAGCGCGTGGCCGTCGCGTACGGCGGCCCAGCGGCCCACCAGCTCGACGCCGGTCGCGGCGAGCGCGTTGAGATCGAGCGTGCTCCGCTCGGGGGTGCCGACGAGCTGCGGGGAGGGTAGCCGCCGGGCCCGGGTCAGGTCGTCGACCTGGTCGTACCGCTGGTCCCACACGCCGGACGCGTCCATCCACCACAGCACGTCCCGTCCGCGGTACGTGCGCGGCAGCCGGACGTGCTCGCCGACCGAAAGGACCACCGGCCGGCCCGATCGCCTCAGCTCGGCTGCCAGTTGCACGCCGGTCGCCGACGCTCCCACGACGAGGACGCCGCCGTCGGGGAGCTTGGCGGGGGAGTGGTAGTCGAACGGTGTCAGTTGCTCGACGGACTCCGGCACCGCGTGCCTGATCTGCGGCACCGCCGGCTGGTTGCACGCGCCGCTCGCGATGACCACCGCCCGGCAGCGGATCTCGCCGCGGCCTGTCGTCACCTGGTAGCCATCGTCGACGGCTGTCACCGACGTGACGTTGGTGCCGGTCCGGATGGGGGCGCGCGAGACGGTGGCGAAGCGGCCGATGAACTCGATCACTTCGCCGACCGTCATGTAGCCGTCCGGGTCCGGGCCTTCGTAGCGGTGGCCCGGTAGGCGGCTTTGCCAGTTGGGAGTGAGCAGTCGCAGCGACTCCCAGCGTTCGTACCGCCAGGAGTTCGCCACCTCACCGCGTTCGAGTACGACGTGGTCGATCGACCGCTCGGTGAGGAAGTGGCTCGCGGCGAGGCCGGCGTGCCCCGCCCCGATGACGACCGCGGTGACCTGCTCGATGGCGCGTGCCTCCCTCAGGCGACCTCGACGGTGACGTTCGTCGGGTTGGTGAGCGCGTCGAACACGGCCGAGCGCTTCTGGGACTGGGCCACCAGCGCTTCGATGTCCTGCTCGGAGGCGTCCGCGTCGATCTTGAATGTCACCTTGATGTCGTTGAAGCCGTTGCGGACGTCGCTGTCGACACCGAGGATCCCGCGGATATCGTGCTGGCCCTCGACCGTCGACTCCACCGAGCGCAACTGGATGCCGCGGTTCTGCGCGACGGACGCGACGCCCGCCGTCAGGCAGCTCGCGAGGCCGACGAGGAGGTACTCGATCGGCGTGATGCCGTTGTCCTCGGCCGCGAAGACCTCGGGGTGGTCGGCGTCGAACACCGCGTCGGACTTGTGGGCATGTTCCTGCCCGAGCCCGAAGAAGTTGCTCACCGTGGTCGTGCTGTGCACCCCGTTCTGCCATTTGGCGGATGCCCGCCAGGTGAACTGAGCTGCCTCGGGGGCGCCCTTCAGCGCCTGCCGTGCGTCGAGCAGCGCCTGAACGTTAACTCCGTTGTCGACCATGGTCATGGCGGGTTCTCCTCATTACCGATGGGCGTGGTAGACAATAGCATCGGGAGGACAAGGATGGCCATGAACGCGGTTGTCGAGACGCGGTACCTCGACCTGCCCAAGCCGCTGCGGCTTGACTGCGGACGGGAGCTGGCCTCGGTCCGGGTGGCGTACGAGACCTACGGCGTCCTCGCACCAGAGCGGGACAACGTCATCCTGGTGTGCCACGCGCTCAGCGGTGATGCCCACGCGGCGGGTCTGTCGAAGACACCCGAGGAGAGCACGCGCGACGGGTTCGCGGCGGAGGACCGGGACGGAACAGCCGGCAAGGGGCTTGGTTGGTGGGACGGGATGATCGGTCCGGGCAAGGCGTTCGACACCGACCGCTACTTCGTCGTCTCCACGAACCTGCTTGGCGGCTGCCGCGGGACCACGGGACCGTCATCGGTCGACCCGGCCACGGGTAAGCCGTACGGGTCGGACTTTCCGGTGATCACCGTGGCGGACATGGTGCGCACGCAGCGCGCGTTCCTGGACGTACTCGGCATCGGGCGGCTCGCGGCGGTGGCCGGCGGATCGCTCGGCGGGATGCAGGCATTGGAATGGGCGATCCTGTTTCCCGAGCAGGTCGACGCCGTCGTGGCGATCGCCAGCACGCACGCCCTGCACCCGCAGGGCCTGGCCTGGAACGCGATCGCGCGTGACGCGATCATGCGCGATCCTGCCTGGCAGGGCGGTCACTACTACGGCACCGGCAGAACGCCGGACGGCGGCATGGGCGTGGGGCGGATGGTCGGCCACGTGACGTACCTGTCCGCGCCGGCGCTGGATGACAAGTTCGGCCGGCGGCTGCAGTTCGCCGACGACATCCGCTACACGATCACCGAGCCGGAGTTCGAGGTCGAGAGCTACCTGCGCCACCAGGCCGACTCGTTCGTCCGGCGCTTCGACGCCAACACCTATCTGTATCTGTCGCGCGCGTTGACGTATTTCGACCTCGCACGGCAGCATGGCGGCGGATCGCTCGTGCGGGCGCTCGACGGCGTTTTGGCGCGGACGCTGCTGATCGCCTTCAGCTCGGACTGGTTGTACCCGCCCGCCGCGTCGAGGCAGATCGAGGACGCCCTGCGCGCCCTCGGCAAGCCGGTCGAGTACCACGAGATCGAGGCGCCGTACGGCCACGACTGCTTCCTGCTGGAGGAAGCGCGTCAGACGCCCATCGTCCGCCGTTTCTTGGAGATGCCTTCGTGACAGACCGCGACTTTGGATTCGAGACCCGGCAGCTGCACGCCGGGCAACGACCCGACCCGAACACCGGCGCGCGTGCGGTGCCGATCTTCCAGACGACCAGCTACGTGTTCGAGGACCCGGAGTCGGCGGCGGCGTACTTCAACCTGCAGGAGTACGGGAACACGTACTCGCGCATCATGAACCCGACCGTCGCGGTGTTCGAGGAGCGGGTGGCGAATCTGGAGGGTGGCTGCGGTGCGGTGGCGTTCGCCAGCGGCATCGCCGCGCAAGCGGCCGCGCTGTTCACGCTGCTGCAGCCGGGCGACCACGTCGTGTCGTCCACGGCGCTGTACGGCGGGACGGTGAATCAGCTTAAGCATCTGTTGCGCAAGATGAGCGTCGAGCTGACGTGGGTCGACCCCGACGACCCGGACGCGTGGCGGCGTGCGGTCCGCGCGAACACGAAGGCATTCTTCGGCGAGACGATCGGCAACCCCGCCGGGAACGTGCTGGACATCGAGACCGTGGCGTCCATCGCGCATGAGCACGAGCTGCCGTTGATCGTGGACAACACGTTCGCCACGCCGTACCTGTGCCGCCCGATCGAATGGGGCGCCGACATCGTCATCCACTCGGCGACGAAGTTCATCGGCGGGCACGGCACGAGCATCGGCGGCGTTGTCGTCGAGGCCGGCACGTTCAACTGGTCCAACGGCCGGTTTCCGGTGATCGCGGATCCGTCGCCCGCCTACCACGGCCTACAGTTCCACGAAACGTTCGGCACCTACGGCTACCTGATGAAGCTGCGGGCCGAGACCCTCCGCGACCTCGGCGCGGCGCTCTCACCGTTCAACGCATTCTTGTTCCTTCAGGGGCTTGAGACACTGTCGCTGCGGATGCAGCGCCATGTCGAGAACGCGCGGGCGGTCGCGGCGTTTCTCGAGTCGCACGAGCTGGCCACGAACGTGACCTACCCGGGCCTGCCAGCAAGCAGGTACCGCCCGCTCGTGGACCAGTACCTGCCACGCGGGGCGGGCGCGGTGTTCTCGTTCGACTGCGCCGGCGGCCGGGAGGGTGGGCAGGACCTCATCCGCGGCGTGACGCTCTGGTCCCACCTGGCGAACGTGGGCGACGCGAAGAGCCTGATCATCCATCCCGCCAGCACGACACATCGCCAGCTCGGCGACGACGAGCTGCGGGCGGCCGGCGTCGCACCGGGGACGGTACGCCTGTCGGTCGGGACCGAGTCCGTCGAAGACCTGATCTGGGACCTGGAGCAGGGTTTCGCGAAGGTGGTGGCCACGGCATGAGCATCGACCTCGACCGGTACCAGGACACGTCGGCGATCCAGCGCGTGCTGCACACCGCGCGGACCATCGCGATCGTGGGACTGTCGAACAACGAGCTACGCGCCAGCAATTTCGTCGGCTACTACCTCAAGCGGCATGGCTACCGAGTGATCCCCGTCAACCCGCGCGAGACGACGATCCTCGGCGAGACCAGCTACCCGAGCCTGCTCGACGTTCCCGTGCCGGTGGACCTGGTGAACGTCTTCCGCGCGCCGGACGCGCTGCCCGCGATCGCCCGGGACGCGGTCGCCATCCACGCCGGTGCCCTCTGGTGCCAGTTCGGTGTGATCAACGAGGAGGGCGCGCGGATCGCGGAGAACGGCGGCCTGACGGTGATCCTGGACCGTTGCCTCAAGGTCGAGCACGCGCGCTACCTGGGCCGGATGCACTGGCTCGGCCTCAACACGCAGCGCATCACGTCCGTCCGCTCCGGCCTCCAGTAGCCGGTCGCCAGCCAGAGCTGCTCGCCCAGCTCGATGCGCCCAGTCAGACGGGATGGGCGAGGCCCAGGTGGTCCCGCAGCGTCACCCCGTCGTACTCGGTCCGGAACACGCCACGTTCCTGCAGCAGCGGTACGACGGTGTCGGCGAACTCGTCCAGCCCGCCGGGCACGAGGTGCGGTACGAGGATGAACCCGTCGCTGGCGTCCCGTTGGACCAGCTCGTCGATGGCCGCGGCGACGGTGGCGGGCGAGCCGATGAAGGTCTGCCGGCCGCTGACCTGGATGACCAGGTCCCGGATCGACAGCTTCTTGGTTTCGGCCAGCTCGCGCCATTGCCGCGCGGTCTGCAACGGGTCGCCGAACATCCGTACGCTGGCGCGGCCGCGTACCACGGTGTTCTCGCCGACAAGCGGGTCGACGTCGGGCAGCGGCCCCTCCGGGTCGTACCCGGACAGGTCGCGGTTCCACACCTGCTCCAGGAAGCGCAGCGCGGTCCGGCCGCTGACCTGTTGGTGCCGGACGACGTCGGCGCGCTCCTGGGCGGCGGCGTCGGTGTCGCCGAGCACGAAGGTCGCGGCCGGCAGGACGAGGAGTTGGTCCGGTGCGCGGCCGTAGCGGGCCAGCCGGCCCTTGACGTCGGCGTAGAAGTCCTGTCCCGCCTGTAGTGTGCTGTGCCGGCTGAAGATGGCGTCGGCGGTGGCGGCGGCGAACTCGCGGCCGGCGTCGGAGTCGCCCGCTTGCAGGATCACCGGCCGGCCCTGCGGCGAGCGCGGCACGTTGAACTGCCCGGCGATGTCGAAGTGCGAGTCCCGGTGCGCGAACGCGCCGGCGCCGGGCCGGCGCAGGAACGCGCCGGACGCCTGGTCCGCGACGATTTCGTCGCCCTGCCACGAGTCGAACAGCTCCCATGCCGTACGCAGGAACCGCTCGGCGCGCTCGTAGCGGTCCTCCTGGCGCAGGAAGCCGCCGCGGCGGAAGTTCTCGCCGGTGAAGGCGTCCCACGAGGTGACCACGTTCCATCCGGCGCGGCCCGCGGAGAGGTGGTCGAGGCTGGCGAACTGGCGGGCCACCTCGTACGGCTCGTTGAAGGTGGAGTTGATGGTGCCGGTGAGCCCGAGCCGCTCGGTGACGGCGGCGAGCGCGGCGAGGACGGTGAACGTGTCGGGCCGGCCGACCACGTCGAGGTCGTAGATGAGGCCGTTCTGTTCGCGCAGGCGCAGGCCCTCGGCGAGGAAGAAGAAGTCGAACTTGGCGCGTTCGGCGGTCTGTGCGAGCCGGACGAAGGAGTCGAACTCGATCTGGCTGCCGGACTCGGGGTCGCTCCACACCGTGGTGTTGTTGACGCCGGGGAAGTGGGCGGCGAGGTGGATCTGCTTGGGCATGTCAGGCACCCCCGAGCGCGTACCGGTTGGCGGGACGGGGCAGGCCGAGCAGTCCGCGGAGTGTGCTGGCCTCGTACCCGTGCCGGAAGGCCCCGCGGCGTTGCAGTTCCGGCACCAGGCCGCGGGTGATGGCGGTGAGGTCGTGGGGGAGTGTGGCCGGTCGCAGCCGGAAGCCGGCCAGGCCGGCGACCTGCCACTGCTGCAGCAGGTCGGCCAGCTGTCCTGGCGTGCCGGTGAAGACATAAGCGTCCGATGTGTACGGTGTGCCGGCCAGCGCGTCGAGCCGGTCCTTGCGGGTGACGGCCTCCTTGGCGGTGTCGCCGAGGAAGACGACCACGTCGCCGAAGACGAGTGGTCCCGGGCCGACCTCGCCGGCGATGTCGGCCGCCTGGCCGGTGTCGAACGGGGTCACGAAGGCCACGTCGGACGAGCGGGCGGCGAACCGGTACGGCACCGCCGAATGGGCGAGCGCGGTGACCACCGGCTGGCCCTGCGGCGGACGGGGCACAATGGACGGTCCGCGGACGGTCAGCCACTTGCCGGCGAAGTCGATGTAGTGCAGCTTGTCGCGGTCGATGAAGCGCCCGGTCGCCGCGTCGCGGACCTCGGCATCGTCCTCCCAGCTGTCCCAGAGCCTGCGCACCACCTCGACGTACTCGGTCGCCTCGTCGAACAGGTTCGCGATCAGCTCGACCATCGCGGGCGATCCGAGGTCGTCGAGGCTGAAGCGGGGGATCTCCCGGCGCCCGAAGTGCCGCGCCTCGTGGCTGCGGCCGGAGACCTGCACGCGCCAGCCGGCCCGCCCCTTGCTGGCGTAGTCGAGCGTCGCGATCGCCTTGGAGACGTGGAACGGCTCGGTGTGCGTGACGGTGGCGGTCGGGACGAGTCCAATGTGGTGGGTTGTCGGCGCGACGCGAGCGGCGATGAGTACCGCGTCGAGCCGGCCGCGGACCTGGTCGGTGCGTTCGTCCGGCCCGTCGAAGCGGGACGACTGCAGACCGAGCGCGTCTTCGATGGTGACGAAGTCCAGGAGGCCGCGCTCGGCCTCCTGGACCAGGCCGGCCCAGTACCCGGCCGTGAAGAGCGCCTCCGGTCGCGCGTCCGGCTCCCGCCAGGCCGCCGGATGCCAACCGGCGCCGTCCAACGCGACCGCCAGATGCAGCGGGGATGTCGTGGTCACGCGGCGCCCCATTCCTTGGCCAGCAACTCGTACGAGCGGACCCGGTCCGCGTGGTCGTGGGTGATCGTGGTGACCAGCAGCTCGTCCGCTCCGGTGGCATCGCGCAGGATGCGCAGCTTCTCCGCCACGGTCTCCGGCGCGCCGACGAACTGGGTGTCGATCCGGTCGGCGACCAGCTCGCGTTCCTCGTCGGTCCAGGCGTGGGCGGCGGCCTCGGCCGGGGACGGGAACGGCGGGGCCCCCTGCCCGCTGCGGATGGAGCGCACCCACAGCCCGTACGGCGAGGCCAGCTCCCGGGCGGTCTCGTCGTCGGGGGCCACGACGGCGTCCGCCGATACGAGCACGTGCGGCCGATCGAGGACGCCGGGCCGGAACGCTTCCCGGTACGCCTCGACCGCTTCGAGCACGCTGGCCGGACTGACGTGGTAGTTGGCGGCGAACGGCAGGCCAAGCGCGCCGGCGACCTGCGCGCTCTGCCCGGCGCTGCTGCCCAGGATCCACACCTCGACGTCCGCGCCCTCCCGGGTACGGCGTGCAGGTCGACGTCGCCGACCAGGTAGCTGCCGGACAGGAGGGCGAGAATGTCGCCGACCTGCTCGGCGAAGTCCGGCGACTGGGCCCCCGGCTGCTGCAAGACCGCGGTCTGCGCGGCCAGACGCGGCGAGGCGAGCAGCGGCAGGAAGTTGAACGCCGGCGGGACGAGCAGCCCGTCCACCACCCGAGCCGGCTTCGGCTCGAACACCGGTGGCGCGGCCAGCGCCTGCGCCTTTCGCTGCCCGGACCGCCCCAGGCCCAGGTCGATCCGGCCCGGGTGGAAGGCGTCGAGCGTCCCAAATTGCTCGACCACCGAGACCGCGGTCTGGTGGCCGAGCTGGACGGCCCCGGAGCCGACCCGGATCCGGCTGGTCGCCGCGGCCACGAGACCGATGAGCACCGCGGTCGCCGAGCTGGCCACGCCGGGCGCGAAGTGATGCTCGGCCAACCAGTACCGCCGGTAGCCGGCCTGCTCGGCCTGCTGCGCCAGGTCGATCGTGTTACGCAGCGCTTGCGCCGGGGTGCCGCCGGACAGTACTGGCGCCAGGTCCAAAATGGACAGCGGAGTTAAGCTCATCGGCACCCCTCAGTCATGGGCGGGGAAGGGTCGGCTGACCTCCGTCGGCCCAGCCTACTAAACCTACAGAATAAGTAGGATCAGGCTGAGACCTGGGTCACACGCCGTGCAGCGCTGGGCGCGGGCGCGCGAGCAGGCCGAGGTCATCTGGTTTCTCGCCTCGCCACGGTGTCGAGCAGGGTCACGCCCAAGGGGGTGAGCGCGTAGTCGACCCGCGGTGGCACCACCGGGTGCACGGTACGGATCACCAGCCCGGTTACCGCCCACTTCTCGCCGACCCGGTCCAGGACCTCGCGGACCCGGCAGGTCGTGTCGTCGCGCGCGGCGAGGACCGCGTCTACGTCTGCGTGGTTGCCGTGATGGGTCATGCGACCACCTCGCGCAGCCGCCCGGTCTCCACCTCGTAGACGAAGCCCCGCACGTGGTCGGTGTACGGGATGAACGGGTCGGCGTCGATCCGCCGGATCGACTGGCGCACGTCCTCGTCCAGATCGGCGAACGCTTCGGCGGACCAGTCCGGCTTGATCCCGGTCTCGGCCTGGATCTTGGACTTGAAGTCGTCGTCGGTGAAGGTGAGCATGCCGCAGTCCGTGTGATGGATGAGGATGATCTCGCGGGTGCCCAGCAGGCGCTGGCTGATGGCCAGACTCCGCCGCTCGCCGGCGGTCACCACGCCGCCGGCGTTGCGGATGACATGGGCGTCGCCTTCCTGTAGACCCAGCAGCCCGTACGGGTTCAGTCGCGCGTCCATGCACGCCAGCACCGCGACGCCGCGGGCCGGAGGCAGCGGCAGATGCCCCTTGTCGAAGGTCTGTGCGTATCGCTCGGCGTTGGCGAGCAGTTCGTCGGTGACGGTCATGGCCAGCTCCCATCCGGATCACTTACACCTATCTACCCGATAGGAATTATCGACCATGGTCATGGTTCCCTCCACCTCACCGGGGCAGAAATTAGTGCGTACTTCCGCTGCGCCGTCATGGCTGCGCAGAATTCGATCGCCAGAAACGACAACCGCGATACGGAGCGAACCAACGATGACTGTGCAGGCCCCCGACCTCGACGAGACCTTCGCTATCCCGGCGGGTGCGGCCCAGCTGGACCGCGCGGCGGCTGCCTTGTGCGGCAACGGCTAGCGACGCCGCGGGCCGTCCCCTGACCCAGACCGTCCACAACACTGGCGGCAGCCCTTCACCGAGGTACGCATCGACCCCGAGCACGTGATCGGCTCGCTGGCACCGGCGAAGCTGACGCCCCTGGCCACCGTGATCACCCCAGCGATCCAGGCCGTCTTCGGCCACTTCTACCTGGGCATCGCGGAGGGCGCGCTGGCCGTCGCCCGCGACTACACCCGTACCGTCTCCCGCCCGTGGGTGCTCAGCGGCATCGACGCGGCCACCCGCGAGCCGTACGTCCTGTCCACGTACGGCAGCTTCGCCGCCCGCCTGGACGCGGCGGGCGCCCTGGCCGACCGGGTCGCCGCCCACCTCGCCGCGGCCGTCGCGCGCGGACCCGCGCTGACCTGGGACGAACGCGGCGAGGTCGCGGCGGCCGTGGCCCGGCTCAAGGTGGTCGCCACCGACGTCGCGCTGGACGTCACCGCGGGCATCTACGAGGTGACCGGGGCCCGCGCCACCAGCAATCGGTACGGCCTCGACAGATTCTGGCGCAACGTGCGCACGCACACCCTGCACGACCCGGTCGCCTACAAACGGCGCGAGGTCGGCGATCACTACCTCAACGGCGCGTACCCCGAGTTCACCCTCTACACCTGATCCGAAGGCCCACCACCTCCCGGACTTGACTCGCGAGCGAACTCAGTCCACTATTCCTACATATCAAGTGGGAAAGATCGGAGAACGGAGTCAGGTCGTGTACGTGTCCGCGCGGACCGACTACGCCGTGCGCGCCATGCTCGCCGTGGCGGCCCACCATCCGGAGTTGGCGAAGGCGGCCGATCTGGCCGCGAGTCAGGACATCCCGTACGCGTTCCTGCAAGGCATCCTGCTCGATCTGCGCCGGGCCGGCCTGCTGCACAGCCTGCGTGGGGCCGACGGTGGGTACGCCTTGACCCGTGCGCCGCAGGACATCACGGTGGGCGACGTGCTGCGCGCCACCAATGGGGCGATTACGACGGTCCGGGGGCTCCCGACTGCCGGCGCCTCGTACCACGGCGTCGCCGCCGGACTGAGCGAGGTCTGGCTGTCGGTGCACCGGGCGATCGAGGGCATCGTCGACAGCGCCAGCCTCGCCGACCTGCTCGCGCCCGGCCGTCCCGCGGCCGTACCTAACTCTTGAAAGTCTGTCGACTAGATGGGATATTCGGTCGAGAGTTGCCGCCGCTGGCATCGAGGCCCGGCAGGCGCTCGTAGTCGCTGACGCTTCACTCTTGTTTGTCCATATTCCCGACCTTTTCGCTCGGAGATATATATCGCGCGGAGACGCGCTGAAGGAGGATGGGTTCCCATGAAGATTCGGACCAGAGCGGCCGCCGCTCTCGCCCTCGTCGCCAGCTTGGCGCTGTCGGCCTGCGGTGGCGATGGAGGAGGGGAGTCGGCCGGTGAGTCCGTGACGCTGAACATCGTCGGCTTCGCCGTCCCCGAGGCGGCGAATAAGGCGATCGCCGCGGAGTGGAACAAGACCGACGCGGGCAAGGGTGTCAAGTTCAAGACCTCGTACGGCGCGTCCGGTGACCAGAGCCGCGCGGTGGTGTCCGGGCTGAAAGCCGACTACGTGCACTTCTCCGTGACCAGCGACGTGACCCGGCTGGTCGACGCCGACCTGGTCGACGCGGGCTGGAACAGCGGGGCGAACAAGGGCATCGTGTCCTCGTCGGTCGTCGTGCTCGCGGTGCGCGAGGGGAATCCCAAGAACATCCAGGGCTGGGACGACCTGATCAAGCCGGGCATCAGCATCGTCACGCCCAACCCCGCCTCGTCGGGCGCGGCCCGGTGGAACGCGCTCGCCGCCTGGGGTCACATCACCGCCAACGGCGGGACCGACGCGCAGGCGCAGGACTACCTCACCAAGCTGTTCGCGAACGTGGTAGCGCTGCCCAACAGCGGTCGGGACGCTACCACCGCGTTCCTCGGCGGTACCGGCGACGTCCTGCTCGCCTACGAGAACGAGACGATCCTGGCCCGCCAGAACGGTGAGAAGCTCGACTGGGTCCTCCCGTCGACGACCATCCTGATCGAGAACCCGGGCGCGGTGCTCAAGAACGCCAACCCGAAGGCGAAGGAGTGGCTGGACTTCGTGCTGGGTCCGCAGGGCCAGCGCCAGTTCGCGCTCAAGGGCTTCCGGCCGATCATCGACGGCGTCGACACCAAGGGTGTCGAGGGGGCGATCGATCCGAACAACCCGTTCCCGACCCCGCAGAAGCTGCTCACCGTGGACAAGGACTTCGAGAGCTGGTCGGCGTTGTCGAAGAAGTTCTTCGATGAGGACGCGGGTCTCGTCACCAAGATCATTACCGCGTCCGGGAAGGCGCAGTGACCTCGACCGCACTCGCTCCGGACCGACCGGCGGCCACCCGCCGGTCGGCCCGGGGCGGCCTGCCGCTCACCCGGGTCTCCGGCCTGGGCCTCGGGGTGGCGATGCTGTGGTTCAGCCTCCTCGTGCTCATCCCGCTGACCGCTGTGGTGGTGACGGCGTCGGAGGGCGGCTGGGGCGGCTTCTGGCGGGCGGTGACCAACGAGCAGTCCGCCGCCGCGATCCGGCTCACCGTCGGCACCGCGGCGCTCGTCACGGTGGTCAACATCGTCATGGGCACGCTCATCGCTTGGGTGCTGGTGCGCGACCGGTTCTTCGGCAAGCGAGCCCTCGAGGTCCTGATTGACATCCCGTTCGCGCTACCGACGATCGTCGCCGGCCTGGTGCTGCTGTCGCTGTACGGCCCGGACAGCCCGCTCGGGATCAACATCGCCAACACCCGGGTCGCGGTGTTCCTGGCCTTCCTGTTCGTCACGCTGCCGTTCATCGTGCGTACCGTGCAGCCGGTGCTGGCCGAACTCGACCCCGAGGTCGAGGAGGCGGCGGCGTCGCTGGGCGCGAGCCGGCTCACCACGTTCCGGCGGATCATCCTGCCCAGCCTGACCCCGGCCATCGCTGCCGGCGCCGCGCTGTCGTTCGCCCGCGGGGTGAGCGAGTACGGCTCGCTGGTCCTGCTGTCCGGCAACCTGCCGATGCGCACCGAAGTCGCCTCGGTGCGGATCCTCAGCAGCATCGAGAACGACAACCCGGACAGCGCGGCGGCCGTGGCCGCGGTGCTGTTGGCGATCTCGTTCGCCGTCATCGTCATCCTCGACGTTATCCAGCGAAGGGTGGTGCGCCGTGGCTGACCGCACCGCCGCGGCCAAGGTCCGAGCGGGTCGCCAGGGCCCAGGTCGGTACGTCCTGCGCCTCGTGGTGACCGCGTACCTGTTCCTGCTCGTCGCGTGGCCGCTCTACCTGGTCGGGCGCAACGCGTTCGAGGACGGCTTCACCGACCTGAACGCGATCCTCGACGACCCCGATGTGGTCCACGCGCTGAAGCTCACCGTGGGCATCGCGATCACCGCCGTCGTCATCAACACGGTGTTCGGCGTCGGTATCTCCATGCTGATCGTCCGCTACGACTTTCCCGGCAAGCGGCTGCTCAACGCCCTGCTGGACGTGCCGCTGTCGATCTCGCCCATCGTCGTCGGCCTCTCGCTGGTACTGGTCTACGGCGGCCGCGACGGCTGGTTCGGGCCGACCCTTGAAGCGATGGGCTTCCAGATCATCTTCGCGGTGCCGGGCATGGTGATGGCGACGGTCTTCGTGGCCCTGCCCCTGGTGATCCGGGAGGTCGTGCCCGTCCTGGAAGAGATCGGCGACGAGCAGGAACAGGCCGCGCGGAGCCTCGGCGCCAACGCGTTCCAGACCTTCCGCCGGATCACCCTGCCCGCTATCAAGTGGGGCGTCACGTACGGGGTCGTGTTGAGCCTCGCCCGTTCACTCGGCGAGTTCGGTGCGGTCAAGGTCGTGTCCGGCAACGTGCTCGGCCAGACCCGCACGGCCACCCTCGTGGTCGAGGAGAAGTACCTGAACTTCGACCGCGGCGGCGCCTACGCCACCGCGTTCCTCCTCGCCCTCGTCGCGGTGGCCGCCATTATCGTCGTCTCCGTCATCCGGCCGAAGGACAACCGTTGAGCATCGAGATCACCAACGTGGGCAAGCGCTTCGGAGACTTCGTCGCGCTCGACAACATATCCGTGAACATCCCGGCCGGCCAGCTCACCGCGCTGCTGGGCCCCTCCGGCGGAGGAAAGTCCACCCTCCTGCGCATCATCGCCGGGCTGGAGCGCACCGACACCGGCAAGGTCCAGATCGAAGGCATCGACGCGACCGACTTGCCGCCGCAGAAACGCAACGTGGGCTTCGTGTTCCAGCACTACGCGGCGTTCAAGCACCTGTCGGTACGCCGCAACGTGGCCTTCGGCCTGGAGATCCGCAAACGCCCCAAGGCCGAGATCCGCCGCCGCGTCGACGAACTCCTCGCCCTCGTACACCTGGAACAGTTCGCCGATCGGCTGCCCTCGCAGCTGTCCGGCGGGCAGCGCCAGCGGATGGCGCTCGCCCGCGCCCTGGCCGTCGAGCCGACGGTGCTTCTGCTGGACGAGCCGTTCGGCGCCCTCGACGCCAAGGTCCGCAAGGAGCTGCGGGACTGGCTGCGCCGCCTGCACGACGAAGTGCACGTCACCACCGTCTTCGTCACCCACGACCAAGAGGAGGCGCTCGAGGTCGCCGACGAGATCGTCGTCATCAACGAAGGGCGGATCGAGCAGATCGGATCACCCGACCAGCTGTACGACGAGCCGGCCAACGACTTCGTCATGCGCTTCCTTGGCCCGGTCACCCAACTGGGCGACCAACTCGTCCGCCCGCACGACCTGCAACTCCACAGCGGCGCGGCGGATCCGGCCGGCGTGCCGGGGCAGGTCACCAGGATCACCCGCATCGGCTTCGAGATCCGGGTGGAGGTGACCACGGCCGACGACCAGGCGGTCACGGTGACGCTCACTCGCAACGAGTTCCTGGATCTGGGCCTCGAGCTCGGCACCGCGGTGTTCATCCGGATCGCGCCGCATAGTCCTACCACGACAGTGACACAAACGGGCGAGTCGTCCGCCGAACCCGCGAGCCTCGCCCCATCCCGCTAAAGGAAGCCGATGTGGGCTGTGATGTCGCGGGACCGGGAGATGGTGTCCGGCGCCACGACGGCGGTGCGCTCACCGCAGTTGACCGGCGATTCGGCGCAGCCCGGCGCGGATCCGCGGCTCGCCGAGTTCAGGTAGCAGCGCGGCCATGTGTTCGGCGGCCAGGGCGGCCAGGAGAACGTGTGCGGCATGATCCGGGTCGGGTACGCCGGCCAGCAGGATCGCCAGGTGCCGGTGCCAGAATCGGTAGGCCCCGATCCGGTAGCGGGCGCCGGGTGCGGCGGTCTCCGACATCCGTACCAGGTCCAGGTGCTCCAGTAGGTAGTCCAAATAGGCGTCGAGGAATGCGGTGAGCCGTTGGGCCGGGGGCGCCCCGGGGCCGAGTGGCGGCGGTCCGTGCAGGATGGCCTCCTGCAGCACCCGCTCGCGCGTGTCGAGCAGCGCAGCGGCTAACCCGGCCTTGTCTCCGAAGCGGCGGAACAACGTGCCCTTGCCTACCCCGGCAGTGGCCGCGATCTCGTCCATGGAGACCGTGGCCACACCGTGCTCGGCGAAGAGCCGGGCGGCCGCGTCGAGTACGGCCGCCCGGTTGCGCGCGGCGTCCGCTCGTTCCTTGGGCGGCGGGCTACGGAGCAGTTCCAGAGGCATTGCAGAACCGGACCGTGGTCCGCTACTGTCTCCAGGCATAACCGGACTATAGTCCGATCCCCTTGGAGGTAGCGACATGACCGCACTGATCACCCGAGACGAACTGAAGGCGGCGATCGGCGCCGGGACCGTCACCGTTGTCGACGCGCTGGGCGGCGAGTACCACGCCAAGCAGCACCTGCCCGGCGCCATCGCCCTGCCCCCTGCCGAGGTGGACGCGCAAGCCTCGGCCCTGCTGCCGGACCGCGACGCCGCGATCGTCACGTACTGCTCCAACCCGGCCTGCCCTAACAGCGGACAGGTCGCCGACCGGCTCACCGCCCTTGGCTACACCAACGTCCGCAAGTATCGCGAGGGCATCGAGGACTGGACTGCCGCCGGCCTGCCCACCGAATCCCTCTGAGGCCAGCCAGAGCCGTTGACCGCTGGCGGCGGCTGAGCAGCAATGCCAGCCGCCGCTGGTCGTCCTCGCCGGCGCCCGGACACCCACCTCACGCCCTTAGCGGCGGGTGCTGCCGCCGTCCGCGACGATGATCTGGCCCGTGATGAACGCCGAACAGCACGCCCGCCGCCGTACGCACCCGGGTCCGCATCCCGCTGCGCTTCCCCGACGCCTACTCCGTCACGACGGAGGCCGTCACGTTCCGCGGCCTGGTCGACGGGGCGGAGCACGTCGCGCTCGTGCTCGGTGACCTGTCCACCGCCCGGCCTCCGCTGGTGCGGCTGCACTCTGAGTGCCTCACCGGGGACGTCTTCGGCTCGGCCCGCTGCGACTGCGGCCCACAGCTGCGCAAGGCCGTGCAGCGCATCGACGCCGTCGGCGGCGTGCTGCTTTACCTGCGCCAGGAGGGCCGCGGCATCGGTCTGTACAACAAGCTCGACGCGTACGCCCTGCAGGACGCCGGCCTGGACACCTATCAGGCCAATATCGCCCTCGGCCTGCCCGAGGACGACCGCGACTACACGGCGGCCGCGCAGATGCTGACCGCCCTCCGCGTCACCGAGCTGGACCTGCTCACCAACAACCCCGACAAGGCGCAGCAACTGCGCGACCTGGGCATCACCATCGCCGAGACCGTGCCCACGGGCGTACACGCGACCCCCAGCAACCTGAACTACCTGCACGCCAAGGCCCAGCACACCAACCACACCATCCCGCTGCCCGAGCTGACCCGCGTGGTCGAGAAGACCGGCCCGGGCGTCACCCGGTTCCGCCCCGGGGACCGCGTCTACGGGCAGTTCATGCGCCTTCCGCAGGGACAGGGCTCCTACGCCGAGTACGTCCTCGCCGAAGAGGACGGCAAGATCGCCCACATCCCCGAGACCCTGTCCTTCGGGGGACGGCCCCAGATGTCAGGGTCTTGCTGCTTTGGGCGCGGCCGTGGACTGGCGCACGATCAGGTCGGTCGCCAGCTGAATGTGCATGCCGCGTGGGTTTTGGCCGTTGATGAGCTGGATGAGCATCGTGGCCGCTGTCGAGCCCATCTCCGAAAGGGGCTGGCGTACGGTCGTGAGGCTGGGGGAGATCAGCTTGGCGGCGTCGACGTCGTCGAAACCGACGATGGACAATGCGTCCGGCACCGGAAGCTTGAGCGTGTGCGCGGCTTGGAGCGCCCCGAAAGCGAGCCGGTCGTTGAACGCGAAGATGGCGGTGGGCGGGTCCGGCTGGCGCATGAGGTCGAGCGCCGCTTCGTAGCCTCCGGCCGATTCGGTGTATCCGCTCACCCGTACGAGGCTCTGGTCGAGACCGATCCCGGCTTGTTCGAGTGCTTCCCGGGTACCGTGCAACCGCTCCCTGGTGCTGAAGAAGTGGGACTCACCGGTGATGATCGCGATCCGGTGGTGGCCCAGTGCGAGGAGGTGCTCGATGGCGTGGCGGGCTCCCATCGCGTTGGTCGCCGTGACCCATGGCATGGGAGCCGTCACCTGGTCGGTCGGGTCGATGATCACGAATTTGAAGCCGCTGTCGTAGAGGGCGGATATCTCCCAGTTGGACCGCGCCGGCAGGAGCAGGAGAGCGCCGTCGACCCCTGTCCGCACGAACTCGCGGATGGCGTCGGTTTGGCGGTCTCCCTCGTGCTGGGTCGTCTCCAGGACGAGGCTCAGCCCGGCGTCATGGATCACCTGCGCGGCACCGGCCAGGATCCGAGCGAAGTACTCGGCCTCGATGCGGGGCAGGGTTACCGCGATGCGTCCGGTCTGGCCGGTCGAGAGCGCTCGCGCTGGCTGGTTGCCGGTGAAGCCGTGCTCGCGAGCGAGCCGGGCGATGACGGATCGGGTGGCGGCGGACACACCGGGCTTCCCGCTCAACGCGCGGGACACCGAGGCCACCGACACCCCAGCCATGCGGGCAAGGTCCTGCATGGTGGCTGGTTCGCCCGCGGTCATCCACTGCTCCTGATCTGACGTCGGCCCACCGACCCGCGGCGGCTGACACCCGCGAGCGCAATCGGTTGCGCACAGTTTGCCACAACCCCTGGCGGGCCGGACAACCCCGCCGAGGGCTTGTACCACGTCGATCCGCAGGTCGTTGACGTCTCGCGCAGGGTGGTGATACGTTCCACGGCACGCAAGCGGTTACGTAGTCTTTGCGTACACGTAACAGTTACCGCCGGCAGCCGCGGCGGCGGACCGCATCCGTCGCTGTCAACGCGGCTTGTGGCTACCCCATAGACCGAGGATCACCAACGACGAGGAGACCTCATGAAACGATTCAGGTATGCGGTGGCCGTTGCGGCCGCTGCCGTCCTTGCCCTCACGGCTTGCTCGGCGAACAACGACACTGGCGGCGGGGACAGCGGGGTGGCGGCCGACGGGACGGCCACGGTCAAGGCGAAGGAGCTGACCGTCTGGACGAGCACCGGTGATCAGCCCTACGTTCGCGAGGCGTACAAGAACTTCGAGCAGAAGTTCGGCGTCAAGGTGAACCTCGTCGAGATCACCGCGGACGGCCTGGAAAACCAGGTGCAGACCAAGTGGGCCAGCGGCGACCGGCCGGACCTGTTGGAGTACCACGCGACAGCGCTGTTCTGGGCGCTCAACCCGGCGAAGAACATGATCGAGATGTCGAACATGCCGTACGTCCAGCGGTCCGGGGAGCTCTACAAGACCGCGGGCTCGCTCGACGGCAAGATCTACGCCGCGATCACCGTCGGTCCGGGGTTGTTCGGCATGTACTACAACAAGAAGGTGCTGGCGGACGCCGGACTCAGCGCGCCAAAGACCTACGCCGACCTGGAAAACATCTGCACCACGCTCAAGCAGAAGGCGCCCGGCGTCGCCACGATCTACGAGGCCGGTGGGTCCCAGTGGCCGACGCAGATCCAGATCCTCATGAACCTCGCCGGCGCCGAAAAGAGCCAGAACTACTCCGGAGAGTTGCTCACCAAGAAGGCGACCCTGGACGACCCCGCGGGACCGTTCGTCGCGGCGCTCACCCAGTACAAGAAGCTCCAGTCGATGGGCTGCTTCAACAAGGACGCGACCACCGCCAAGTCCGAGCCGTCCTTCAAGGCGCTCGCCGACGGCAAGGCGGCGTTCCTCCCGCAGTCCACCAGCTCGCTTCCGCAGCTGACCGCGGTGTACGGCGACGATCTCGCCAAGGCCAGCGCCGCGATCGGATGGGCGTCGCCGTCGGCGAGCAGCACGACGTCCGCCTGGTCGCCGTCCTTCAACGGCACCTGGTACGTGCCGAAGACCGGCAACGCCGACCGCGAAAGCACCGCGCTGGCCTTCATCCAGTGGATCACCACGGACGGGTACCAGGACTATCTGACCTCGACGAAGCGGTTTCCGGCGTTGACCGGCGCCACGGCCACGACACCGACGGGCATCAACCAGGAGTTCTGGAACGCCTACGAGGCAGACAAGGCACTCGCCGTCAACGCCAACCTCGTCGGCTTCAGCGCCCAGTTCCCTACCTTGATGTCGGGCCTGCTCAGCGGGCAGTACACGCCCGAGCAGGCCGCCAAGCTCGCCCAGGAAGCACTGGCGCAAGGGGCGAAATCGGCACACGTGACGGGCTGGTAGAAGCCTGCGATGACGTACGCGCCGAGTGACACCGCGCCGGCGGCGCAAGGCAGGGCCGAGCCCTCCCTTGCGCCGCGGCGCCCGCGTCAGCGAAAAATCGGACAGGGCGGATGGTGGCCGTTCATCGTCCCGGCCTTCGCCCTCGTGGCCGCCTTCTTCACCGTGCCGTTCCTGCTCAACCTCCGGTTCGCGTTCACCGACTGGAGCGGGTACTCGGACGTCATCTCCTTCAACGGACTGGAGAACTTCCGAGCCCTCATCAGCCAGGACATCCTGTGGCAGGCCATCAAGGTCACGCTCCTGTACGCGGTGCTGGCCATGATCATCCAAAACCTGTTCAGTCTCTCCATGGCGCTGGTGTTGCAGCGCTCCAACAGAGTGAACGGGTTCTTTCGATCGTTCTTCTTCCTTCCCGTGCTCGTCGCTCCGGTGGCCGCTGGCTACATCTGGGGCGCCATCCTCGCACCACAGGGGCCACTGAACAGCTTCATCTCGCTTTTCGTCGGCGGGTTCGACTACGCCTGGCTGGGGCACGGGACCAGCGCGCTGGTCAGCCTGGCGTTCGTCGACGCGTGGAAGTGGAGCGGTCTGATCACCTTGGTCTACATCGCCGGGCTCAACAACATCCCCGAGTCGCTCACCGAGGCGGCGACGGTCGACGGCGCGAACGCGTGGCAGCGATTCTGGCGCATCCGGTTTCGGCTCCTGGCGCCCGCGTTCACCTTCACCGTGGTCGTCACGATGCTCGGCGCCATCAACGCCTTCGACCTCGTCGCCGCGACGACCCGCGGCGGTCCCGGCACCGCGACCATGGTGCTCAACATCGCGATGTTCAACCAATACGGCAGCGGCTTCTTCGGGATGGCGAGTTCGCTCAGCCTCGTCGTGACGGTCCTCGTCATCGTGCTCGGGCTACCGCTCATCGCGTACCTGCGGCGCCGCGAGGTCGAAGCATGAGCACCAAGTCAAAGAGCCGCTGGCGGGGCGGCGCCCGGATAGCCGTGCTCAGCGTCATCGCGCTGCTCTGGGTCGTGCTGCCACTGTGGATGCTCCTGGTGAACTCGGCCAAGCCGCTGGAAGAGGCGTCGCTGCTGGAGCTGGACCTGCCGAAAGAGTGGGCCCTCTGGGACAACTACTCCTTCGTCATCAACGAAGGTCACTTCTTCCGAGCCCTCGTCAACAGCCTCGTCGTCGTCGTGCCCACGATCGCCGTCATCGTCGTCCTCGGCGCGATGGCCGCCTGGGCGTACGCGCGGTCACGGTCCATGACCGCGCGGGTCGCGTACAACATCACGGTGCTCTCCATCGTGCTGCCCGCGGCCATCCTGCCGACCATCTACGAGCTGCAGACCCTCGGGATCGACGGCAGCAGGTTCGGCTACTTCCTGGTGATGGCCGGCACCCGGATGGGGAACGTCGTCTTCCTGGCCACCGGCTTCATCAAGTCGGTGCCGCGAGACCTGGAGGATTCGGCATCCATCGACGGCGCCAACCGGATGCAGATCTTCCTGCGCATCATCTTCCCGCTCACCGTTCCCGTGCTCCTGGTCGGGTCCGTGATCCTGATCATCTCCACCTGGAACGAGTTCTTCTTCGCGGGATTCCTGCTCCAGGGCTCGGATCGGGCGACGCTGCCGCTGGCGCTGTACCACTTCGCGTCCGCGTCGGCGGATCAGCCGGTGCTGCGCTGGAACGTCATTTTCGCCCACGTCGTGCTGACGAGCATTCCGCTCGTACTGGCGTACCTACTTGTCCAGCGGCGCGTCGTCCCCGGGCTGTCGTCTGGCGCTATCAAGGGATGAGGACAATGCGCAACGCTTTCCCGCCGGGCTTCTTCATCGGTGCCGCCACGGCCGGCCACCAGATCGAGGGAGGCAACGTCGCGAGCGACAGCTGGGCGCTCGAACACGTGCCAGACACCGTCTTCAAGCACCACAGTGGAGACGCGGCGGACTTCTACAACCGGTGGCCGGACGACGTGGCGATGGCGGCGGGCGTGGGGTTGCGAGCCCTGCGGTTCAGCGTCGAGTGGTCGCGCGTCGAGCCGGTTCCCGGTGAGTTCTCCCGGGCGCAGCTGGATCACTACCGGAGGCTGGCCGCCGCGTGCCGTGCTGCCGGCCTGCGCACCGTCGTCACCTTCAACCACTGGACCACGCCGCTGTGGTTCGCCGCCGAGGGCGGATGGACGAACCCGCACGCCGTGGACCGCTTCGTGCGGTACGTGAACGTGACGGCGGCCCACCTGGCCGGCGAGATCGACTGGGCGATCACGCTCAACGAACCCAATGTCGCCACGGTGGCCGCCGTCGGCGGCGGTGGCGTGGGCGGTGCGGCGGTCGGCGACCTCGGCCTCGCGCTGGAGCACGCCAGCCGCCGGCACCCGAGCACCACCGGCTCGTTCAAACCGATGATGTTGTGGGACGGCGACCAGCTAGGCCGGTACGCGGAGGCGCACCGCCGCGCCACCGAAGCGATCAAGTCGCACGTCGACGTTCCGGTCGGCTGGTCGCTGGCGTGTGTGGACTACCAGGCGGTGCCCGGCTTCGAGGAGCGTGCGGCGGCGGTGCGGGACCAGGCGGTCACCCGCTGGCTCGAGGTCAGCCGGGACGACGACTTCGTCGGCGTGCAGAACTACACGCGCCGCCTCGTCGGCGCCGGCGGCGTCGAGAAGCCACCGGCCGGCACACCGGTGGATGACCTCGGCTGGGAGCTGTATCCCGCGTCGCTCACCAACGCCGCGCGGTATGCGGCCTCGGTATCCGGGCGCCCGGTCGTGATCACCGAGCACGGCGTGTGCACCTTCGACGACTCGCTGCGGCTGGAGCACACCGGCCGGGCGCTGGACCTGCTCGCCGCGGCGGTGGCCGAGGGCCTCGACGTGCGCGGCTATCTCCATTGGACGCTGCTGGACGAGTTCGAGTGGTTCTCCGGGTACGACGTGACGTTCGGCCTCGTCGAGGTGGACTGGCGGACCTTCGAGCGCCGGCCGCGGCCCTCGGCCGCCTGGCTGGGCGGCATCGCCGCCGGCGTGGCGGCCGGATGAGCGCCGGCTATCAGGACCGCGGCGCGGTGTTCATCGGGCCGCGCGCGAGGCCGACCAGCGAAGCCGAGGACCCGGCAGTCTACTTCCGGCGCGAGTTCGAGGTGGCGCAGGACGTCGTGTCGGCGACGCTGTGGGTCACCGCGCTCGGCGTCGTGGAACCGTATCTGAACGGCGCTCCCGTCGGCGACGAGGTGCTCGATCCCGGCTGGACGTCGTATCGCCACCGCCTGGTGGTCCGCAGCCACGACGTCACTCATCTGGTGCGTCCCGGTGCGAACGCCTTCGGCGCGATCGTCGGCGAGGGCTGGGCGACCGGGCGGCTGGGCTACGCGGAGATCTGCCGGCGGCGCCAGTTCGCCGACCGGGTCGGGCTCTTCGCCGTGATCGACCTGAACTACTCCGACCGCAGGGAAGTCGTCGTGACCGACCGGCTGTTCCGGGCGGGCGAGGGATCGGTGCGCGCGAACAGCGTCTACGACGGTGTCACCATCGACGCGCGCATGGAGCCCAACGGGTGGCACCAGCCCGGGTTCGACGACAGCGGATGGGGTCCGGTCGAGGCGATCGAATGGGATCGGGCCACGCTCGTCGACCCGGTCGCCCCGCCGATCCGGCGCATCGAGGAACTGGCGCCACGGGACATCCGGCCGTCCCGGCGGGCGACGACGATCGTCGACTTCGGACAGAACATCTCGGGCTGGGTACGCCTGCGGCTCACCGGCCCACGCGGGCGGCTCGTGACGATCCGGCACGCGGAGGTCCTCGTCGACGGTCTGCCGGACTACACCACCTTGCGCACGGCGCAGGCCACGGATCGGTACCTGCTGGCAGGCTCCGGGACAGAGGAATTCGAGCCGCGGTTCACCTACCACGGGTTCCGCTACGCCGAGATCGAAGGACTCCCGCACGACATCTCGCCCGACGACGTGCGCGCCGTCGTCGTCCACAGTGACATGACGCGAACCGGGTGGTTCGAGACCTCGGACGAGCTCGTCAACCGCCTGCACGAAAACGTGGTCTGGTCGATGCGCGACAACTTCGTCGGGCTGCCGACCGACTGCCCGCAGCGCGACGAGCGACTCGGCTGGACCGGCGACATCAACGCGTTCGCGCCCACCGCCGCCTATCTCTACGACGTCTCCGGTGTCCTGGGCTCGTGGCTCGCCGACCTGGCCGCCGAGCAACGCGAGCGCGGCTTCGTCCCGTACGTGGTCCCCGACGTACAGGGCACATACAAGTCACCGGCAGCACTGTGGAGCGACGTGGCGGTCAGCCTTCCCTGGGCCCTGTACTGGCAGTACGGCGACATCGAGATCCTGCGCCGCTCATACGAGTCCATGGTGGCGTTCACCCGGAGCGTGGAGGCGCTGCTCGACGAGCGCGGCCTGTGGAGCGCGGGCTTCCAGTTCGGTGACTGGCTCGATCCTTCCGCCCCGCTGACCAGCCCGCGCCGCGGAAAGACCGATCCGCACCTCGTCGCCACGGCATACCTCGCGAAGGTCGCGCGGGAGATGGCGGCCACCGCCCAGGCGTTGGGGCAGGTGGGCGACGCGAAGCACTTCACCGCGCTCGTCGAGCGCGTACGTGCCGCCTTCCGCGCCGAGTACGTCACCCCCAACGGCCGGATCACCAACGAAAGCGCGACCGCGTACGCCCTCGCGATCCAGTTTGGACTCCTCGATGCGGGTCAGCTGCCCACCGCGGGCACGCGGCTGGCCGACCTCGTCCGCCGGGACGCCGGTCGGATCTCCACCGGGTTCGCCGGCACACCGCACGTCGCCCACGCGCTGACCCGTACGGGCCATACGGATGCCGCCTACGCGTTGCTCCTGCAGCGCGAAGCGCCATCGTTCCTGTATCCCGTCACCCGAGGGGCGACGACGATCTGGGAGCGATGGGACGCGATCCTTCCCGACGGCACCGTCAACCCCTCCGGCATGACGTCCCTCAACCACTACGCCCTCGGCTCGATCGCGCACTGGCTGCACGCCGTCGTGGCCGGCCTCGAAGCGACCAGCCCGGGCTACCGCACCGTACGCATCGCACCCCAGCCCGGTGGCGGCCTCACCTTCGCCAAGGCGGCACACGACACCCCTCGTGGAAGGCTTGCGGTGCGGTGGCACCAGGCGAATGGCACCATGGAGTTGGCGGTGGTCGTCCCGCCGGGAACGACAGCGATCGTCGAACTCCCGCTGCATCCGACCGGCGACTCGGAGCGGGTCGGCCCGGGAGAGCACCGCTGGACATACCCGGCGCGCCAGCGGCCGCACGAGCTCGCGCTCGACAGCCCGATCGACGCACTCGCCGGCGACGACGCCACCTGGGCCAGGATCGCAGCGATCCTGCAGTATCACCTGCCCCATCTGCCGCTCGACGCCGTTGTCGAGAGCAATGCGGCCATGCCGCTGTCGGCCGTCCTGAACGACTTTTCCGCGCTCCCCGCCAGCGCTCGTGAGGAGATTGCCGCCGCCATACAGAGCGAGGCCGGGGGCAACAAGCGGCAACCAGTGGACGGTGGCGCCCGCCGGCCGATCAGATTGGTCCCTCCACCCCACGTGACGGAGGACCAGCGATGACGACCTTCCCGGCGGGCTTTCTCTGGGGCGCGGCCACCGCGCCGCACCAGATCGAGGGCAACAACGTCAACAGCGACTTCTGGGCCAGCGAAGGTCGCGTGCCGGGAATGGAACGCAGCGGCGACGCCTGCGACAGCTACCACCGGTACGCCGAGGACATGCGTCTCCTGGCCGACGCCGGCCTGAACGCCTACCGGTTCGGCATCGAATGGGCGCGCGTCGAGCCGGAGCCCGGCCTGATCTCGCGCGCGGAGCTGGCGCACTACCGGCGCATGATCGACAAGGCGCTCGAGTTCGGGTTGACGCCGGTCGTCACGCTGCACCACTTCACCAACCCCCGGTGGTTCGCCGAGGAGGGCGGCTGGGCGGGGGAGCGTGCCATCGAGCGGTTCCGGGCCTACGTCGAGACCGTGACCACCATCCTCGACGGCGTGCCGTGGGTGTGCACGATGAACGAACCGAACATGCTGGCGCTGATGACCATGCTGGCCCGCCTCGCCGCCGACCCCGAGCTGGCCGCGCAGTGGCAGAGCCCGACGGTCGACGAGGGCGTGCGGCCGGTCCTGCCCGACCCCGACCCGCGGATCGGGCGTCGCCTGGTCGAGGCGCATCACGCGGTCCGCGACCTGGTCCGGGAGCGCACCGGCGCCGCGGTCGGCTGGACCGTCGCTAGCCAGGCGCTGGTCGCGCGCCCCGGCGGGGAGGAGAAGCTCCGCGAACTCCAGTACGTCCGGGAGGACCTCTACCTGGAGGGTGCGAAAGGTGACGACTTCGTCGGCGTGCAGTCGTACTCCAGCCAGTGGGTGAACGGGACCGGCATCGAGCCCGCCCCGCCAAGCCCGGACAACACGCTGGTCGGCACCGCGTACCGGCCGGACGCGATCGGCCTCGCGGTGCGCCACACCTGGGAGGCGACCGGCGGCATCCCGATCCTCATCACGGAGAACGGGATCGCGATCGGCGAGGACGAGCGGCGCGTCGCATACACGAGCGAGGCGTTGCGTCATCTGGGCGCGGCGATGGCCGACGGTGTGGACGTGCGCGGATACCTGCACTGGAGTCTGCTGGACAACTACGAATGGGGGCATTGGGCGCCCACGTTCGGGCTGATCGCGGTGGATCGCGAGACGTTCGTGCGGACCCCGAAGCCGAGCCTGGCGTGGCTGGGCGAGGTGGCCCGCCGCAACGCGCTCTGAAATGCCCTAGGCGAGGCCGCGGGCGGCGATCACCAGGGCGTTCCGGACGGTGTCGCGCAGGGCCACCGGGTCGCTGTCGGCCGGGTCGGTGGTGAACGCGTAGTGCTCCATCGCGGCCCGCAGGGCGCCGTTGATGGTGGCGGCGTGTACCCGGATGGTCAGATCGGGGGCGGGCAGGCCGGCGCGGCGGGCGAGCGCGTCGGCGATGATCGGCTCGGAGTCGTCCTGGGAGTGCAGCCACACCAGCCGAAGGCCGGGCTCGGTGCGCGTGAGCCGCACCAGGTCGAGTATCGCCGGGATGTCCGCGCCCATCTCGTCGGCGGCGATCGCGTCGGCGGTGCCCTGCTCCATGGCTTCGTAGAAGGCGGCGACGTCGTCGCCGCGTCGCCAATCGCGGAGGGCCTTCGCGGTGACCGCCAACGGCTCGGTGAGCAGTGGCAGCACGCAGCGTTCCTTGTTGGGGAAGTGGCGCCACAGGCTCCGGACGGAGATCCCGACCGCGGCGGCGATCTCCTCGGCCGAGGTGGCGGCCACGCCCTTGGCGGTGAACAACCGTACGGCCTGCCGGGCGATCTCCCGGCGGATCTCCGCCTTGTGCCGCTCGGTCAGCGGGGGCCGACCCACCTGCCGCGTGCGGCCACTCACGCCACCGCCGGCCTCACCTTGCCCGCCTGACACACATACCTCCCGGTCACCGGCCTGCTCGACCCATCCTAGGGTGGCGAACTCCAATTGTTGGCAATCGGTTGCCAAAAGTTGTGGGTTCAGGTTAGCTGGTGCGATGACAGACCAGTCGGACGCCCTCGGTCGCGGGCCTACGATCTATGACGTCGCCCGCGCCGCCGGGGTGGCCGCGTCGACCGTTTCCCGGGCCTTCTCACGCCCGGGACGGGTGCGTTCCGAGACGGCGGAGCGGATCAGGCGGGTCGCCGCGGAGCTCGGCTACCATGCGCACCCGATCGCCCGGGCGGCGCCGACCGGTCGCACGTCGATGGTGGCGTTGGTGATCTCCGACATCACCAACCCGTTCTCCAACCAGATCATCCACGGCGCGCATGTCGCGGCGGTCGAGGCCGGCTACTCGCTCCTGCTCGCCGACGCGCAGGAGTCCGGCCTGCGCGAGCGGGAGGTCCTGGAGCGCGTGATGCCCACTGTGGACGGTGTCGTGCTGGCGACGTCGCGGATGCCGGACGCGGCGATCCGCACGATCGCCAAGCAGCGGCCGCTGATCGTGCTCAACCGGACGATCGCCGACGTGCCATGCATCGTGACCGACAACCCCCGCGGCATGCGGCGCGCGGTCGAGCACCTGGCGGCGCTGGGGCATCAGCGGATCTCGTACGCCGCCGGGCCGGAGGCGTCGTGGGCGGACGGCATCCGCTGGCGGTCGCTGCGGGCCGCCGCCACCGAACTGGGGCTGCACGTGCGCCGGATCGGCCCGGGTGAGCCGACGATCAGCGGTGGCGCCGTGGCCGCGACCGAACTGCTGCGGCATCCCACCAGCGCGGTGATCGCCTACAACGACCTGGTCGCGATCGGCCTGATGCAGGCGCTCACGGCGCGAGGTGTCGCCGTGCCCCGCGACGTGAGCGTCGTCGGGTTCGACAACGTGTACGCGGCGGAGCTGGTGACGCCGGCGCTGACCACCGTCGCCGCGCCGCTGCACGCGATGGGGCTCACCGCGGTACGCAACCTGCTCGCCGTGGTCCGCGGAGCCAAGCCGCACGCGCTGGAGCCGGTGATGCTGCCGTCGCGGCTCGTGGTGCGCGCGTCCACTTCTCACCTGAGGCGGAACAGGACCTCGCCGGCCTGGGCGACGAGGAGGGTGTCGGGGTCGTCGGCGAAGTCGTCGAGCCTGACGGTGTCCGGGTCGCGGTAGTTGAGGTTCGCGCGGTGCACGACGTCTGGCGGGATGCCGGTGGCGAGGGTGACGGTGACCCGGTTGCGCTCGCCTTCGGTCGCGGACCACGTGCCGGCACCGCGCAGGTGGGTCGAGTGGGCGAGCACGCCCCAATGGTGGTGTGCGAACCGATCCCACTGGCCGAGGAAGTAGTCGCGGCAGTGGTACCCGATCTCCTCGATCTCCGGGTGCGTCGCCGACAGCCGGTTGATGTGCGGGGCGTAGAGGATGACCTCGCCGCCGTCGGCGACGACCGGCTCCACCTTGTAGAAGCCCTTCGCGCCGGTCCACATGTCGTCGTACTTGGCCGGGATGACCGACAACACGCGGGATACCGGTGTATCCAAATAGGACACGTGTGCGCGCGCCGACACGTCCGCGCACGCCGTCCAGGCTTCCTCCGGCGTGCCGAACGCCGCCGCGTGCAGCGCGCCCGTGCCGGATCGCACCACCACGCACAGCGCCAGCCGCCGGCTCGGGATCAGCCCGGCGGCCTCGTCGATGAGCGCGCGCACCGGCGTGACGCCGCGGGTGCCGATGATGGCGGCGCTGGTGATGAGGGCGCCCAGCCAGTGCGAGAAGTCGATGATCTCCTGGCCGGCGACACCGGGGAAGAAGTACTTGTTGCCGCCGGAGAAGCCGACCACCTCGTGCGGGAACACCGGGCCGACCACCAGGCACACGTCGTGGTCGACGACCGCCCGGTTGAGCACCACCTCGACCGCGCGTTTCATGCGGCCCCCGGACAGCTCCGCGACCCGGTCGGCGTCGATGCTGCCCAGCGACACGAGGGCCTCGGGGTCCCACCACTCGTGGTTGCGGATCACCCAGCCGGGGTACGGGCCGCCGAGGTGCGCGCGCAGTTGGGCGTCGCTCATCGGCGCATGGGTGCCCAACGCTACGAGAACGGTCACCCGTGCGGCCCGCCCCCGCAGGGCCTCATGGACCGCGCCCAGCAGCAGCGGCAGCGGGCAACTGCGGGTCGCGTCCGGCACGATGACGCAGACGCTGCGCCCGTCCAGGTCGGCGCCGGCCAGATGCTCGGCAACGTAGGCCCGGACCGTGTCGTCGTCGAGAACATCGCTGGTCACCTCCCCACCTTTGCCACAACCGCGCCGTGGCGGCAAGGACCGGCGGCAACACGTGGCAACCGGTTGGCGCCGTCGCCGGCGGGGCCACATGCTCCGGGCATGGCGACCGCACGCGTACCCCTGACGCTGCATCCGGACCGACTCCTGCCGGCCGGTGGCGCGGTGCGGCCGATCGCGCGCCGCCTCTACGCGGCGGTGCGGGACCTACCGATCATCTCCCCGCACGGGCACGTCGACGCCCGGATCCTGCGCGATGACGTCCCGTTCACCGACCCGACCGCGCTGTTCATCCAGCCGGATCACTACGTGACGCGGCTGCTGCACGCGGGCGGTGTGCCGTTGGACCGGCTCGGCGTCGGCGAAGGACCGCTGCCGGAGGATCGCGCCCGGGAGGCGTGGCGACTGTTCTGCGCCAACTGGGCGGTGTTTCGGGGCACCCCGGTGCAGTATTGGCTGGCCAGCGAGCTCGCGGACATCTTCGGCGTCACCCACCGTCCCGACACCGCAGATCCCGACGAGCTCTACGACCATGTCGCCGCCCAGTTGCCGGAGGCGCGGAACCGCCCGCGGGCCTTGCTGGAGCGCTTCGGCATCACGTTCCTGGCGACCACCGACGATCCCGCCGACAGCCTTGACGCTCACGCCGCCATCGCCGCCGACCAGGCCGTTTCGACGCGCGTGGCGCCGACGTTCCGCCCCGATCGTTACCTGGAGGTGGCCCGCCCGGGCTGGGGCGACGCGGTCAAGCACCTCGGTGTGGTCGCTGACGTCGACACCGGCCACTACGACGGCTACGTCGCGGCGCTCGAACAACGCCGGCGACACTTCGCCGCGCATGGCGCCGTTTCCGCCGACCACAGCCACGCCGACGCCGGTGCGGCCCCGCTGCAGTGGACCGACGCCGAGCGTATCTACGCCCGGGCGCTCGCCGGCGTGGTCACCGCCGCCGAAGCGACCGCGTTCCGCCAGCACATGATCCTCGAGATGGCGCGGATGTCCTGCGACGACGGGCTCGTCATGACCCTCCACCCGGGGTGTACCGCAACCACCACCCGGCGACGCTCGCCGCGTTCGGCCCGGACACCGGCCACGACATCCCCACCACGGTGGAGTTCACCCGGGCGCTGCGGCCGTTGCTGGCCCGCTTCGGCACTCACCCGAACCTGCACCTGGTGCTGTTCACCGTGGACCCGACCGTGTACGCCCGCGAGATCGGCCCGCTCGCCGGCTTCTACCCGTCCGTCTACGCCGGCGTGCCCTGGTGGTTCCTCGACAACCCGGCCGCCATCCGCCACTTCCACGAGTCGGTCACCGAGATCGCCGGGTTCCCGCGGCTGTCCGGGTTCATCGACGACACCCGGGCCTTCTGCTCCATCCCGGCACGCCACGACATGGCCCGCCGGCTCGACGCCGGCTACCTGGCCGGGCTCGTCGCCGCCCACCGCCTCGACGAGGACGAGGCGCTCGACACCCTCACCCGCCTCGTCTCCGTGCAACCACAGAAGGTCTTCAAGCTGTGAAAACCCTGCGCCGCGCCACGCCGGCGCCGCCCGTCCGCGCCATCCATCTCGGCCTCGGCAACTTCTTCCGCGCCCACCAGGCCTGGTACACCGCCGCCGCCCCGGACGCCGCGGAGTGGGGGATCGCCGCGTTCACCGGTCGCTCGCCCGCGCTGGCCGACATTTTGCGCGTCCAGGACGCCCTCTACACCCTCGTCGTACGCGGGCCTGAGCGCGACGAGACAACCACGCCCGAATCGCTGAGCGAGGTCCATGCCGGCACCGACCACGACGCGTGGCGGCGGCTCTGGCAGCGGCCCGAGATCGCGCTCGCCACTCTGACCGTCACGGAAGCCGCTTACCGGCGCGGACCCGACGGCGGACTGGACGACACCGATGTCGCGGTCCAGGACGACATCGCCGCGCTGCGCGCCGGCGAGGCGCAGGACGTGCGGACCGTGCCGGGCCGCCTCGTGGCCGGACTCGCCGCCCGACGCGCGGCCGGCGGTGGCCCGGTCGCCATCGTCTCCTGCGACAACCTGCCCGACAACGCCGACGTCGCCGGACGGGCCGTGCACGAGCTTGCGGGTCTCGTCGACCCGGCACTCGATCGGTGGATCGGTGACAACGTGTCCTTCGTGACGACGGTGGTCGACCGGATCACCCCGGCGACGTCCCCCGTCGACCTCGCCAGCGTGGCTCGCCTGACCGGGCACGCCGACGCCGTACCGGTGGTCACCGAGCCCTACCACGAATGGATCCTCAGTGGACACTTCCCGGCCGGCCGCCCGGCCTGGGACGCCGTCGGCGCCCGGTTCGTCACCGACGTCCTGCCGCATGAGCAGCGCAAGCTGTGGCTGCTCAACGGCGGGCACTCGCTGCTGGCGTACTCCGGTGGCGCCCGCGGCCATGCGACCGTCTCCGAGGCGCTCGCCGACCCGATCTGCCGCCAGGTATTGGAGCGTTGGTGGGACGAGGCAGCGCGGCACCTGACGCTGCCCGGCGCGGAGATCGCGGCCTACCGTGCCGCGCTCGTCGAGCGCTGGTCCAACCCGCGTATCGAGCACCGCCTGGAACAGATCGCCGCCGACGGATCCCAGAAAATCCCCATCCGCATCCTGCCCGTACTGCGCCTGTCCCGCGCCGAAGGACATCTGCCCGCTGGCGCCGTGCACGTCCTCGCCGCCTGGATCGGGCACCTGCGCGGCCGGTCGACACCGATCCGCGACGCCGCCGCAGCACCGTTCGTCGCCGCGGCCGCCTCGCCGCGGGACGTGCTCGCGCTGCTCGACCCCGGCTGGCCGCCGACCGGGAGCTCGTGACCGCGCTCGACGCCGAACTGGACGCGCGATGAGCACTCCATATGATCTGCGGATCGCCAGTGGCGGCGACCAGTTCCCCGTCGCCGGACAGCGGCCATCGCTGTCCTGGAAGCTGCCGCCCGCCTGGATCGGGCAGGACGGTTACGACCTGCAGCTTCGTATCGACGGCAGTGAGCACACGGTGGAGCGTGTCGCCTCTGCGGGGCACCTCTTCGTCGACTGGCCGCTGCCGCCGTTGCGCAGCCGGCAATCCGTCGCGTGGCGCGTCCGGGTTCATCGTGGTGGGCGCGTGTCGGACTGGTCGCCGTGGCACGCGTTCGAGGCGGGCCTGCTCGATCGGGACTGGTCCGCGCGGTGGATCTCCCCGCACGAGGAGGACGCCCGCCCGGCGTACGTGCTGGCCGGACATGTGCTTCTCCGCGAAGACATCGTCGAGGCGCGGCTCTACTCCACGGCCCTCGGTGTCTACGAGGCATTCGTCAACGGCACGCGGGTGGGGACGGCGGAGCTGGCTCCGGGCTCTACCTCGTACGGCGACACCCTCTACGCTCAGGCCACCGACGTCACGAACCTGCTCCACAGTGGAGTCAACGACCTGGAGATTCTGCTCTCGGACGGTTGGTACCGGGGCTCCAACGGGACCTGGCGCCAGCGCGACGTGTGGGGGACGACTACCGCGGCGCGGCTCCAACTCCACGTCCGCCACGCCGACGGCACGGAAGTCGTCGCCGGCACCGGCTCAGGCTGGACGTCGCGCCCCGGCAACATCGTCGCGGCCGACCTCATGAACGGCCAGACGACCGACTACACGGCGCCACCCACAGCCGTCCGGCCGGTCCTCGTGGACGCGGTCACCGCCCCACCGATCAGCTGGTCGCCGGCCCCGCCGGTGCGGCGCGTCGAGCGGCGCGCTCCGGCGTCGGTGACCCGGCACGCCGACGGCGCGTGGATCGTCGACTTCGGACAGAACGCGTCCGGATGGATCACCCTCACTGACCTGGGGCCGGCCGGGACCCGTACGGTCATCGACTACGGCGAGCACCTGGACCGGGCTGGCGACCTCACGACGGCGCACCTGGACAGCCAGAAGCCGGGCGAGCCGGTAATCCCTTTCGTACAGCGGGACGAGGTCGCCTCCTCGGGCCGGCCCGATGAGGTGTTCGAGCCCCGGCACACGGTGCACGGCTTCCGCTACGCGCGCGTACGCCGCGCCGGCGGCGACCTGGACCCGGCGGCCGTGGTCATGCAGGTGGTACATACCGACCTTCGGCCCACGGCGACCTTCGCCTGTAGCGACGACGACCTCAACCGCCTGCACGAGGCGGCCCGCTGGAGCTTTCGCGGCAACGCCGTCGACATCCCGACCGATTGCCCAACCCGGGAGCGCCTTGGCTGGACGGGGGACTACCAGATCTTCGCGCCGACCGCGGTGCGGTTGTACGACGTGGACGGCTTCAGCCGCAAATGGCTGCGATCGGTCCGCGACGATCAGCTCGACGACGGCCGGATCGTGAACTCGTCGCCGGACTCCAACCGGCTGAAGGTCCATGACGACGCGACCGTCAGCGGCATCACCGGCTCCGCGGGCTGGGGCGATGCCGTCGTCCTCGTCCCGTGGGTGCTCTACGAGACGTACGGGGACACGACCGCCCTGGCCGAGAACTGGCCGGCGATGCGGCGGTGGGTCGAGTGGGCGCTGGGCACCGCGCGGAAGGCTCGGCACCCTTCCCGCATCGAGCGCTCGGCCGAGCCGCTGCCGCACGAGGAGTTCGTCTGGGACGGCTCGTTCCACTGGGGAGAGTGGCTGGAGCCCAAGCAGCGAATCGCGGACGATCCCATGGCGTGGTACATGGCAGACAAGGGCGAGGTGGGCACCGCATACCTGTTCCGCTCCGTACACACACTCGCGGCCATCGCGGACGTGTTGGGTTACGCCGAGGACGCGGCCCGCTACCACGAAACGGCGGAGAACGTGCGCCGTGCGTGGCGGATCGAGTTTCTGGATCCGCGGGGCCGGACGACGGCCGGCACGCAAGCCAGCTACGTGCGCGCCCTCGCGTTCGACCTCGTGCCCGAGGACTTGCGCGAGCGGGCGGCCCGCCACCTCGTCGGCCTGATCGAGGCCGCCGACGGGCACCTCGGCACGGGCTTCCTCTCCACCGCGGACCTGCTGCCCGTCCTGGCCGACGCAGGCTTCCCCGATGTCGCCTACGCGGTGCTCTTCCAACGGTCGTCCCCGTCGTGGCTGGGCATGCTGGACCGGGGTGCGACGACCATCTGGGAGGACTGGGACGGCGTATCCGAGGACGGCACCGCCACGGCATCGCTGAACCACTACAGCAAGGGCGCGGTCATCCGCTTCCTGCACACCCACACGCTCGGCCTGCGGCAGGCGCCGGGCTCCGTCGGGTGGGAGTCGTTCGTCGTGGCCCCGTGCTGAGCGAGGCGATCACCTGGGCCAAGGGCACGTTCGACGGCCCGCAAGGGCTGATCGCGGCCGAATGGTCCATCAAGGACGGTCACCTGAGCATCTCGGTCGACGTGCCCGGGGGGTCCGAAGCGCAGATCCGGTTTCCGGACGGCAGCACCGTCCGTACCGGCCCGGGTCGCTTCCAAGGAAGGAGACCATTGTGTCTACCGCAGACGTAGCGAGCCGATCTTTGGCCGAACTCGTGTCGCTGAAGGGCCGGCGCGCGGTCGTGACCGGAGGCGGTCGCGGACTGGGCAAGGCGATCGCGTCGCGGCTGGCCGAGGCCGGAGCCGACCTGCTGATCGGCGACATCGACGAAGGGCTCGCCGCGACCGCGGCCAAACAACTGGCCGAGCGGCACGACGTACGCGCGATCGGGACCGCCATGGACGTCACCGACGCCACAGCCGTTGCCGCGGCGGCGGACCGGGCGGTCGCCGAACTCGGCGGCCTGGAAATCTGGGTCAACAACGCCGGCATCTTCCCGAACGTCCCCTGCTGGACATGAGCGAGCAGACGTGGGACAAGGTCTTCGACGTGAACGCCCGCGGCGTCTTTCTCGGTGCGCGCGAGGCGGCACGGCGGATGGCGGCCGCCGGTGCGGGCGGCGTCATCGTGAACATCGTCTCCACCGCCGGGTTCCGCGCGAGCGCACCGGGCCTCGCGGCCTACGTCGGATCCAAGCACGCCGTCCGCGGTCTCACGCGGGAGATGGCACTTGAGCTCGCCCCACTGGGCATCCGCGTGCTCGGCGTCGCGCCAAGCTACGTGCCGACCGAAGGCAACATGCTGGCGGCCGCCGCCGCGGGCTTCACAGCCGCCGACGCACCGCCGACCGACCTCATGCTCGGCGGCCCGATCGGCCGGGTCGGCGTTCCGGACGACATCGCGCGCGTTGCCCTCTTCTGCGCGTCCGACCTGTCCACCTTCATGACGGGCAGCACGCTGCTCGCCGACGGCGGCACTACCGCCTGAACGGAGTTGTCTCATGTTGAAGCCCCGCTCGACCGCCACCCGTGAGCTGGTGAACCTCGACGGACTCTGGCGGTTCTCGCTCGACCGGGACCGGTGGGACCTCGAAGCGGCGGTACCGGCCAGCTACAACGACCTGTTCGTCGACAGCGCCATCCGCGACCACGTGGGCTGGGTGTGGTACCAGCGCCAGGTGCGGGTGCCGCGCGGCTGGTCCGGCGAAGACATCATCCTGCGCGTCGACGCCGCGACCCACCAGGGAAGGATCTACGTCGACGACGTCCTGGTGGCCGAACACGTGGGTGGCTACACGCCGTTCGAGGCCGACATCACCGCGCACGTGAGCGCAGGCCAGGAGTTCCGCCTCACCATCGGGGTCAACAACGAACTGACCAACACGACGATCCCACCCGGCACGATCACCGTCACCCAGGACGGGCGGCGCCGGCAGACCTACCTGCACGACTTCTACAACTACGCGGGCTTGGCCCGCTCGGTGTGGCTGTACAGCGTGCCGGCCGTACACGTCCAGGACATCACGGTCGTGACCGGCCTCGACGCAAGCACCGGGACGGTCGAGTACGCAGTCCGGACCAGCGCGCCGGCGCCGGTCCGGGTACGGGTGCTCGACGCCACCGGCACCGAGGTCGCGGCGGCGGACGGTGCCGGCGGCACGCTGCGGATCCCCGACGTGACGCCGTGGCGGCCGGGCGCCGCCTACCTCTACGACCTCCTCGTCGAAGTGCTCGACGGCGACCGGGTGGTCGACAGCTACACGGAGCCGTTCGGTGTGCGCACCGTGGCGGTGCGCGGTACGGAGTTCCTCATCAACGGCGAGCCGTTCTACTTCACCGGATTCGGCAAGCACGAGGACACGCCCGTGCGCGGCAAGGGCCACGACAACGCCTACCTCGTCCACGACTTCCAGCTGATGGACTGGATCGGCGCGAACTCCTTCCGTACGTCGCACTACCCGTATGCGGAGGAGGTGATGGAGTTCGCCGACCGGCACGGCATCGTCGTCATCGACGAGACCGCGGCCGTCGGGCTCAACCTGGCGGTGCAGGGCGGGCTCACCGGCGTGCCGCCGCAGCCGACCTTCTCACCGGAAACCTTCGGCGAGGCCACCCGCGACGCGCACGCCCAGGCGATCCGCGAGCTCATCGCCCGCGACAAGAATCACCCGAGCGTCGTCATGTGGTGCATCGCCAACGAGCCCTCGTCCCATGAGGACGGTGCACGCGAGTACTTCGAGCCGCTGGTCGAGCTCACCCGCAAGCTCGACCCCACCCGCCCGGTGTGCTACGCGGCCGTCATCTTCGCCACGCACGAGAACGACCGCATCGCCGATCTCTTCGACGTCTTGTGTATCAACCGCTACTACGGCTGGTACGTGGCCACCGGTGACCTCGCCACGGCCGAGATGTACCTGGAGCACGACCTGCGCGGCTGGGCCGCCAGGCACGGCAAGCCGATCATGATGAGCGAGTACGGCGCCGACACGATGCCGGGGCTGCATGCGGTGTGGGACACCCCGTGGACCGAGGAGTACCAGCAGGCCTACCTGGAGATGAACCATCGGGTGTTCGACCGCATCGACGCGTTCATCGGCGAACACGTGTGGAACTTCGCCGACTTCCAAACCTCGCACGGCATCCACCGGGTCGACGGCAACAAGAAGGGTGTGTTCACCCGCGACCGCAGGCCCAAGGCCGCGGCCCACGCGCTGCGGGCGCGGTGGAAGCCGCTAGCCGGCCGCAAGCCGCCGCGTGATCTCGGCCGCGACACGTGACTCTGCGCTGGGCCGTCATCGGCACCGGAACGATCTCGCAACGGTTCGTGCCCGATCTCCACGCGATGCCCGGCACGGCGGTCGTCGCGGTCTTCGGTCGCAACCGCTCCAGGGCTGACATGTTCGCGGCCGAACACGGCATCCCGGCGGCGTTCGACGACTACGACGCGCTGCTCGCCGATCCCGCGATTGACGCCGTCTACCTTGCCACGCCCTTCGCCACACACCACCGGATGACGAGAGCTGCCCTCGACGCCGGCAAGCACGTACTCGTCGAGAAGCCCATGGCGCGCACGGCCGCGGAGGTGGCGGAGCTGTTCGCTCTGGCGGCTGAGCGGGGGCGGTTCCTCATGGAAGCGATGTGGATGAAGTTCAACCCGGGATTCCGCGAGGTGCTGCGGCTGGTCGGGGAGGGGCGCATCGGTGAGCCGCGCAGCGTACGCGCCGGCTTCGGCCTGCCGATGCCCGGCGATGGCACGGGCAGCAAGTGGGATCCGGAACGCGGCGGCAGCACACTGCTCGACCAGGGCATCTACCCGGTGACCCTCGCCCATGCGGTTCTTGGGCCGCCGGAGGCCGTACACGCGGCCGGCGTGCTGCGGCCGAACGGCGTCGACGTCGCCGAGCACATCACGCTCGAATATCCGGGCGGCCGGTTCGCGCACCTGGCGGCGTCCATGGTGGACTTTGTGGAACCGTCGGCGGCGATCAGCGGCACCCATGGATGGGTCGGCATCCCACCGATGTTCTGGGCGACGACGTCGTACACGCTGCACGCCGACTCGTGGCAGGCGATGTTCGGCAATCCACCACGCACCGAGCTTCCGCAGGAGGGCAACGGCTTCGTGCCGATGCTCCGCGCGGTCGCCGAGGCCATCGAACGCGGGTGGCCGCAGCACCCCGACCACGACGCCGCCGCGACAATCGACGTCTTCCGCACCCTCGACGCGATACGCGCGCAGCTGGCTGGCAACAGGCGGCAACCGGTTGTCGCTCAAGACGGCACGAAGGCCTACTGATTCTCATGCTTCGTCCCCAAGACAATGCGACCCGCGAGCGGAAGTCTCTGAACGGCCTGTGGATGTTTCGGCTGGACCCTGAGGGAGCGGGGCGCACCGCGGGTTGGTGGCGCGCCACGCTGGACCGGGCGCGGGAGATGCCGGTGCCAGCGAGCTACAACGACATCGTGCCGGAACTCGCCGTCCGCGATCACGTCGGCGACGCCTGGTACCAGACGACGGTGCGGATACCTCGGGGCTGGGCGGGGGAGCGGATCGTCCTGCGCTTCGACGCGGCCACGCACCGCGCGGTGGTGTGGGTGAACGACGTCCAGGTCGCCGAGCACGAGGGCGGCTACACACCCTTCGAGGTCGACGTGACCGACCGCGTGCGGCCGGGCGGCACGGCGCGCGTCACCGTCGTGGTCAACAACGAGCTCACCTGGGCCTCCGTACCGCCCGGCACGCAGCAACAGACGGCCACCGGGCGCACCCAGAACTACTTCCACGACTTCTTCAACTACGCCGGTTTGCACCGCTCGGTCTGGCTTTACACCACGCCGCGCACGCACATCACGGGTATCTCGGTCGACACCGGCCTGGACGGCGGCACCGGCACCGTGCGGTACGCGATCCGGCAGGCCGGCTCCGCTGAGCCGCACGTCACCCTGCGCGACGCCGGCGGCGCCCAGGTGGCCGTGTCCGAGGGCGCCGAGGGGCTGCTGACCGTACCGGACGTCCACCCGTGGGCACCGGGCGACGGCTACCTCTACGAGCTGGAGGCGAGCCTGCACGACGCGGGCGGCAACCTCGTCGACAGCTACACCCTGCCCGTGGGCGTGCGCACGGTGGAGGTGCGCGGCACCGAGTTCCTCGTCAACGGCGAGCCGTTCTACTTCCGCGGCTTCGGCAAACACGAGGACGCGCCGATCCGCGGCAAGGGCCACGACGACGCCCTCATGGTCCACGACTTCGAGCTGATGGAGTGGATCGGTGCCAACTCGTTCCGCACCTCGCACTATCCGTACGCGGAAGAGGTTTTGGACTACGCCGACCGGCACGGCATCGTCGTGATCGACGAGACCGCCGCCGTCGGCATGAACCTCCGCGTCCTGGTGACGTACGGCCGCACGGACCTGCCCCGACGTACACGGAGCAGACCATCGGGTCCGCGACCCAGCGCACCCACCTGCAGGCGGTGCGGGAGCTCGTCGACCGCGACCGCAACCATCCGAGTGTCGTGCTGTGGTGCGTCGCCAACGAGCCCGACGCCGGCGGCCAGGAAGCGCGCGACTACTTCGCGCCCCTGTTCGCCGAAGCGCGCAAGCTCGACCCCACCCGTCCGGTCGGGTACGTGAACATGATCGCGGACGGCCCGGACACCTGCGCGCTGACCGACCTTGCCGACGTGGTCATGATCAACCGTTACTACGGCTGGTACGCGCACACCGGCGACCTCGCGCGGGCCGAATCCGCGTTGGAAGCCGACCTGCGTGCCTGGGCCGACCGGCACGGCAAGCCCATCATCGTCACCGAGTACGGCGCGGACGCGATCGCCGGCCTCCACGCCGTGGTCGACGCACCGTGGTCGGAGGAGTACCAGGCCGGCCTGCTGGAGATGTACCACCGGGTGTTCGACCGGGTCGACGCGGTCGTCGGCGAACACATCTGGAACTTCGCCGACTTCGCCACCCAGCCCGCGATCGTGCGGGTCGACGGCAACAAGAAGGGCATCTTCACCCGCGACCGCCGACCCAAGAGCGCCGCGTTCGCCGTACGCCGCCGCTGGCGCGGCGTCTAAAGACCTTCAGATCTTGAGCTGCCGCGATGGCCGTCGTGGCTCAGACCGTTGCTCCCGCGGCCTCACCCTCCGCGTCGATCAAGGCTTTCTGCGTCGATCAAGGGCAAAGAGATCAGGCGGCGCTCCTTGCGGCGTTTGTGTTGTTCGATCGGGTCGGCGACCGGTGCGGCGAGCAGCAGCTTGCGGGTGTATGGGTGGTCTGGGGTGGACGTGACCGTGGCCGCGGGTCCGGTTTCGACGAGGTCGCCGCGGTAGAGCACCGCCACACGGTGGCTGATGTGACGCACCACCGCGAGGTCGTGCGAGATGAACAGGTAGGCGGTGCCCGTGCGGCGCTGGATGTCGATGAACAGGTCGAGCACGCGCGCCTGGGTGGACAGGTCGAGTGCGGAGACCGGTTCGTCGCAGACGATGAGCCTGGGCTGGGGCGCGATCGCGCGGGCGATGGCGATGCGCTGTCGCTGACCGCCGGAGAACTCGCGCGGTAGGCGTTCGGCGGCGTCCGCAGGAAGGCCCACCTGATCGAGCAGGGTACGCACGCGGGCGCGTGCGTCTCTCGCGGTCGCGCCCTGGACGACGAGTGGTTCGGTGAGGATGGCCCCGATCGTCATGGACGGGTTCAGCGAGCTGTACGGGTCCTGGAAGACGACCTGGATGTCCTTCGCGAGTGCTCGCCGCTCCCGCGCGCCGAGCCTGCCGATCTCGCGCCCCTCGAAGCGGATGCTGCCGCCGCTCGGTTTCACGAGGCCGAGTACGGTCCGGCCGATCGTGGTCTTGCCCGAGCCGGACTCGCCGACGAGGCCGACCGTCTCGCCGGCGCCAACGTGGAGTGAGACGCCGTGCAGCACCTCGATGGGTTGGGCGCGGAATCCGCGGCGGCGGAACGCGACCCGAAGGTCGGTGACGTCGAGCAGTGTCCCGGTCATCGTTTTGCCCCTTCGGTCGTGGCCCCGGCCGGGGCGTCGGTGCGCACCGACGCGTCGTCGAGGATCGAGTCCAGCAGCATCCGCGTGTACTCGTGGCGCGGGTTGTGCAGGACCTCCAGCACATCGCCCGATTCCACGATCTCGCCTTGCGCCATCACCGCGATGCGGTCGCAGATGTCGGCGACGACGCCGAAGTTGTGCGTGACGAGCAGCACCGCCATGTTGAGCTCCGCCTGCAGGTCGCGCAGCAGGTCGAGGATCTCGGCTTGGACGGTCACGTCGAGGGCCGTGGTGGGTTCGTCGGCGATGAGCAGCTTGGGACGGCTGGCGACGGCGCCGGCGATGAGCACGCGCTGCGCCATGCCGCCGGAGAGCTGATGCGGGTACGAGTCGAACGTTCGCTCGGGATCGGCGATGCCGCATCGTTCGAGCAGGGCCAGGACGCGGGTCCTGGCCTCGCGCTTCGAGATGCCCAGCGCTGACCGTACGCCCTCGATCAGCTGCGCTCCGACCGGGTACGACGGGTCCAGGTTGGACATCGGCTCTTGCGGGACGTACGCGATCTGCTTGCCACGTAGCGGCCGCATCTGGCCGTCGGAGAGTCCGATCAGCTCGCGGCCCTCGAACACGATCGAGCCGCCGGTGATGACGGCCTCGTCCGGCAGCACGCCGAGCACCGCGAAAGCGGTCTGCGTCTTGCCCGATCCCGACTCGCCGACGACCCCGAGCGTCTGCCCGCGGCGGATGTGCAAAGCGGCCCCGCGCACCACCTCGCGCAACTGGCCCATAGGCCCGGGATAGGCGATCGTCAGATCGCGGATCTCCAGCAGCGCCTCCGGGTCGGCCGCCGGGGTCGGATCGGTCCTCACCTCGGCGCGCTGCCCTTCGCCGACCTTCGCCGGCTTCGGCCTCGAACCCTGGAGGGTGTCGCGCAACGCGTTGCCCAGCAGCACAAGCGACGCGGTGATCAGCCCGAGGAGCAGGCTCGGCCACAGAAACTGCGTCGGTGCGATGTACAGGTTCCGGAACCCGGACGCGATCATGTCGCCGAAGCTCGGAATCCCCTTCGAACCAACGCCGAGGAAAGCCAGCCCCGACTGGGTGGCGATGGACGCACCCATCATGAACGCCGCGGCGATGATGATGGGCCCTCGCACGACCGACAGCACGTGCCGGCCGAGGATCCGCGTGTTGCCCAGGCCCGAGACGCGCGCGGCGTCGACGTAGAGCTCGTTCTTCACGCCGAGCACGAGGTTGCGCACGATGCGGTAGATGCTCGGCGACAGCAGCACGCCGAAGATCAGCATGGTGAAGCGGTAGTCGCCGCCGGTCACCGGCATGAGGATGATGAGCAGCAACAGGCCGGGGAACGTCATGACCAGGTTGAACGCCCACTCGGCAATCGCCCGGGTGCGGGTGCCGAAGTAGCCGCCGACGAGTCCCGCGGTCACCCCACGGCGAGGGCGACGCCCGTGCCGATCAGCGCGGAGACCGCGCTGGTGTTGATGGAGTGCAGGAGACGGGAGAGGATGTCGCGCCCGCTCTCGTCGGCCCCGAGGAGATACCCCGGTGTACCGGCCGGGGCGTTGACCATGCCGAGGTCGGATTCGTTGGGGCTGTGCTGCGCCAGGAGAGGCGTCAACAGTCCCGACGCGAAGATGACGATCAGGACGCTCGCGGTGAGGACGGCCTGCGGGTCGCGCAGGAGCCGCCGCCAGGTGGGGGTGCGCGTGCCGGTGCTCAATGGACTCTCGCCTTCGGGTTGAGCCAGCCGTTGGCCAGGTCGGTGCCGAGGTTGACGACGGTCACGAGCAGCACACCGAAGATCGTGATGCCCATGATGACGGGGATGTCGCCCTGCAGGGACGCGTTGAACGCGTAGCTGCCGTAGCCGGGCAGCGCGAAGACGTTCTCGATGATGAGCGCGCTGCCGAACATCTGGATGAACTCCAGCGACAGGACCGTGAGCGCGGGGCTCGCGGCGTTGCGCAGGGCGTGTTTGACGACGATCGACGTGGTGGAGATGCCGCGGGTCCGCAGGGTGCGTACGTAGTCGCGGCGCAGCTCGTCGATCATGCGGCCGCGCACCTGCGCCGCCATGTTCGCGACGCTCCCGATGACCAGCACGACCACCGGGATCGCGATGCTGCGCAGCCACGCCGCCGGGTCCTCGGCGAGCGGTGTGTACCCCGTCGCCGGCAGCACCTTCGCCCGTACCGCGAAGACATAGACCAGCCCGATCGCCAGCAGCAGGCCCGGGACGATGTAGCCCACGAGCGAGAGGCCCTGCGCGATGCGGTCGGCGACACCGCCGCGCGAAGCGGCCCACACGCCGAGCAGGATGCTCAGCAAGACGGTGATGATCAAGGCGGGGACGATGATCGACAGCGTCACGCCAAGCCGCTGGAGCACGGATGAGGCGACCGGGAGCGAGGTGTAGACCGAGCTTCCGAGGTCGCCACGGAGCAGGCCCAGCAACCAGTCGCCGTACTGGACCAGCACCGGCCGGTCATAGCCGAGCTGCTTCGTCATGGCCTCGACCGACTCGGGCGTCGCCGACTGGCCAAGGATCGTCCTGACGACATCCCCGAACGACAGGCTCAGCATCAGGAAGGTGATGAGCGTTACCAGTAGCGCGAGGACGAGGCCGGCGCCGAGTCTGCGCAGGATGTAGGCAATCATTGTCGCTCCCGATCGGGATCCGGGTGGCGGCCAGGCGACCGCCACCCGGGGTCTGTCGCTTCCTAGGCGAGGCCGAACAGCCTCGTGGTCGACGGGGCCTTGCCGTCGTCGAGCATCACGATTCCCTTGCCGGTCGCCCACGTCCCACCGGTGAAGACGATCGGGGCCTCGAATGCCTGCCTGACGGCGTACTCATTGAGCTGCTTGTAGGCCGGCAGCGCCTTGTCGAAGTCGACCGTCGTGTTGATGGCGCCGAAGAGCTTGTCGGTGGTGGCGTCCTTGTAGTGACGCGGGTTGGCGTAGCCGTCGGGCCCGTAATGCAGGTTGGCGTCGCCCGGGTCGGAGTTGAAGCCGGTGATCTGGAACGACAGGGGATAGTCGCCGGACAGATGCGCCGTCTGCGCCTGCTGCGGCGGCACCGACACCCATTCCAGCCCCAGACCGATGTCGTTGAACGCCTGCGAGATGCTGGCCTCGAACGACGTCGACAGGAAGGTGCTCGGGATCTTGAACTTCGTGCCCGCGTATCCCGCCTCCTGCACGAGTGCCTTACCGCGAGCGGGATCATGCGGATACGTGCTGTTAAGCGACGCGTCGTAGACCTTCCCGAACGGGCTGAAGGTCTGGTTGGTGACCTTGCCGTTGCCCTGAAGGAGGCCCTTCAGGATCCCCTCGCGGTCGATGGCGTAGTTGATCGCCTGGCGCACCCGCACGTCACCGAGCGCCGGCCACTTCTCGCCCTTGCGGTCGAGGATGTCGACGTACATGATTGCTTGCGCCTCGATCTTGTTGATCGTGAAGGCGTTCTTGTCGAGTCGCCCGAGCAGCTGGGTCTGGACCGTCGCGGCGTTGATCTCGCCGGCCTGGAGCGCGTTGAACGACGCCGTCGGGTCCTGCAGCACCCGCACCGTGAGGGTCGTGAACGGATAGGCGCTGGCGTTCCAGTAGTCGTTGCGCTTCTTCAACACGTACTTCGCCCCCGGCACGGTCGCGGCGGTGTCCAGTGTGTACGGTCCGGAACCGACCGGATCGGTCGCGGTGCGCTTGTCAGCGAGGGTGTCCGGATCGCCGATCGCACCCGCGCCGAGCGTCAGGTTTGGCACGAACTGCGGGTCGAAGCGGCTGAACTCGACGAGCACGGTGCTGTCGTCGACAGCGGTCACCAACTTCACCGCTTCATATTTGATCTTTAAGACGCCGGGCGTGCTCATCGTGCGCCGCATCGTCGCCACGACGGCCTGGGCGTTGACCGGACGACCGCTGCTGAACGTCATGCCCTTGCGGATCTTGAGGGTCAGCTTGGTGCCGTCCTCGTTGTACTCCCAGCTCTCGGCCGCGTTGGGCTTGAGCTCGCCGGTCTTGTTCTCCTTGTACAGCAGGGTGTCGAGAATCGACCCCCACACGAACATCTGCTGGCCGTCGGCGAGCTGGGCTGGATCGAGCGAGTTCGGGGGAGTGACGACGGCGACGGCGAGGTCATGCCTGGCGGCGGTGGGTTCCTGACCGTCCGCCGAGCACGCGCCCAGCGCCATAGCGGTAGCCGCCGCCGCGATGAGCGCGACCGGGCGGCGCGCACGGCGGCGTAGGGGGATGTGCGACATAGTGACTCCCTTGGATGAGCACGGGTCGGCTTGGCAACCGGTTGTCAGGGCAACCGATGGCTGGGCAAATGTCCCGCGTGTGTCCCCCGTGTTGCCGCTAGCTCAGCACGTCGTCGACTTCTTGTCAACCGATTGCCATAATCGGCTGACGGCGTTGCCCTGGCTCTTTGTCAATCGGTTGCCATGTGCCACCCTTTGCATGTGAATCAGGAGCAGGCTCGCTCCGCACGACGCGGAAATGGCAGCCGGAAGCCGGCGGCCACGATCTACGACATCGCCCGGCACCTCGGCCTCAGTCCCTCGACCGTCTCGCGCGCGCTCAACAAGCCCGGACGGATCAACGCCACGACCGAACAACGCATCCGGGAAGCCGCGGCCGAGCTGAACTACCGGATCAACCCGATGGCCCGGGCGCTGCCCACTGGGCGCACGAACACCCTGGGACTGATCCTCACCGACATCACCAACCCGGTGTACTTCCCCTTGGTACGCGGCGCCGAGCGGATCGCGGCCGCGGAGGGCTACACGCTCGTGCTCGCCGAGTCGCAGGAGTCCGGCGCGCTGGAAGCGGAGAGCGCGCAACGGCTACTCCAGTCCATCGACGGGCTCGTCCTGGTCGCCTCCCGTCTCGCCGACGAGCAGATCGAGGCGCTCGCGGACGCCAAGCCACTCGTGCTGGTCAACCGGGTGGTCGCGGGTGTGCCCGGGGTGGTACCCGACGTGGTGCCGGGCATTCGGGACGCGCTCGACCACCTAGCCTCCCTCGGCCACACCTCGCTCGCGTTCCTCTCCGGGCCGAGCGCGTCGTGGATGAGTCGGCTGCGCTGGGAGACGCTGCTCGACGAGGCGCCACGCCGCGGCATGACAGTCGTCGAGATCGGCCCGGGCGTACCGACACTCGACGGCGGAGAGCAAGGACTGCGACGGGTCCAGGCGTCCGGCGTCACTGCGGTCATCGCGTACAACGACCTGATGGCGATCGGCCTACTCCGCGCCTGCCGCTCCGCGGGCATCGACGTGCCATCGCGGCTCAGCATCATCGGCTTCGACGACATCTTCGGCTCCGACTTCACCTCGCCGCCGATCACGACCATCCGTACGCCGCTCGACCTCGCGGGTGAGGAGGCGGTGCACCAGATTCTGGCCGCCCTCGGCGACGACGACGTCCCGGAGCCACGGCACGTCCGTGCGGAGTTCGTGCGGCGGGAGTCCACGGCGGCGCCGGTCCGCTGATGGCGCAGCGATCCGTGCGTGGCGGATGGAGCGGCCCCTTTACTCGGGTGTTCTATGCTGGCGGCGACCTGGGCAAACGTGCGTGAGCATGCCGCTGGGCCACCGGAGTACTGGGGGTCAAGGGGTCGTCGGTTCAAATCCGGCCGTCCCGACGGTGTGAGCAGGGGAAACTCTGTCGCTGTACGTCCTTTGTGGACGTGGTGTGTTAGCGGGCGCTCACGGTGATCGAGCGAGTTCGGTTGGCTCGCGGTCGGACCAATCCGACAAACAAGCCGAAATCGACCAGCGGTATCTTCCCTTATGTCGGGTTACATCGGCGCGCACTTGACGCGAATCAAGTGCGTCCAATGTTCGGCAGTGGCCCGTCGTGCCGGGGCGTCGCTCGGGCTGCAGCGGCGGCCGGCGAGCGGGAACTCGTCCAGCCACTTTCCGATCCGGTCTGGAGCGCCGAGTGGGCCTACCTTTCGCCGTTGCCACTCTCGCCCGGCGGTACCGGATCGGCACGTCCCCTGCTGGCTGCGGCGCGGATCTGGTGAGATGAGGACGCCGGTGGCAGCGATCGTGTGGCACCACTCGAGCCAGCTTGGCTGCAGGCATCGGCGCCGGTCGTCGCGGCGCGCTCGGCTTCACCAGGCCACGGCCCCGCCACCGTCGCAACCGGACGCTCCGCACGGCCGGCGGAGAGTAGCCGCTCGAAGATCCACCGACGCCGGGAGCGGCTGCCCGCTACGTTCATGGCCACCGTCTGCGGAACATCTCCGGATCGTTCTGCGCAGGAGGCGCCTGGGCTCTCGCCCGACCCGGGTGGCGTTGATTGCCGCCCTGCGCCGCCCGACCCGCGATGCGGTACTGCACCACCTAGCCGACCTGCCCGTTGAGGAGGTGGCAGCCGTACTGGGTGTGCCGGTTGGCACGGTGGATGCGGGCCTGTCCCGCGGGCGGCGCTGGAGGTGCTGGTGACCTGTGCGCCCGCCTACGCGAGTCGCCGCCGCGAGCGTGTCTGTGCACCTGGCGGACCGCCCCACTCGGCCAATCCTCAGGCCAGCACGCGGCGCTCGACCTCGCTCATCTCGATCGTGTTCAGTTTGTCGTCGACGCTCGCCGTCGGTTCTGGCGTCACGAAACCACCAGTGTCAGCCGCCGAGCGAGGTTAGTGTCGTGCGGCTGATTTCGCGGATGGCCGCTTCCAGCTTGCCCGCGGCTCGGGTATCGGGTATCGGGCAGGTTTACCATCGCGTTGACGGTGAGCACGACGTTCGCGTTGTGGCTGGTGAGTTCGGCGACGACGCTGGTGGCGTCGTAGGCGCCGAAGCGAGCGAAGGCGTTTTGGCCTACGCCGGTCACGGGCCCGGATCGGGTCAGCCGGTACTTCCACATCGTGCTGGCTGCTGCGGAGTTGAACGCCGTCGTGGCGTCGCTGATCCGGTCGTATGTCACCGCGACGACATCTAACCGGCCGCCGGTCAATGGCAGTGTGCAGCTTCGGCTTGCCTGGCCTGGCCCGTCGGACTCGACGTGTTTGCCTGTGCCGGCCAGTGGCGGGTTCGTCGTCTTTAAGGGTGAAGCGTCGATGGCCTGGCAAAGGTTGGCGACGGGCCGGTAGGGCCCGTCCGGGGCGGGGCTCGCCGCCGGTCCGGACTCGGCCGCGGCCGTGGGTGTGTCATCGCTGGTGGTGCAGCTCGTGAGGACGAGCACGGCGACTGCGGCGACTGAAGTTCCCCCGGTTTCCGGACAACCCAGGTGTGAGGGCAGCAGTTGTCCTCACTGAGAGGAGTCCGGACATGCCCGCACCACATCCTGCGGAGTTCCGCCGTCGTGCGGTGGAACTGGCGCGCCGGCGTGAGAAGCCGGTGGCCGAGCTGGCCAAGAGTTTGGGGATCTCCGAGTCGTGCCTGCGGAACTGGATGTCCCAGGCCGACGTCGAGGAAGGGCACCGTGAGGGCCTGACCGGCGCTGAACGCGAGGAGCTTCGTGTGCTGCGCCGTCAGGTTCGGGTGCTGGAGATGGAAAAGGAGATCTTGGTAAAAGCCGCGGCCTTCTTCGCCCAACAGAACGTTCTGCCACCCCGATGATCTACCGGTTCATCGAGGTGGAGAAGGCCACCTACCCGATCACCCTGCTGTGCCGCACCCTGGGCGTGTCCCGTTCCGGGTTCCACGAGTGGCGCACCAACGGCCCCTCCGGCCGCGATCTGGACGACGCCTATCTGACCAATGCGATCATCGACATCCACGCCGACTCTCGCGGCAGCTACGGCTCGCCGCGGGTACACGCCGAACTACGGCTCGGCCACAAAATCCACTGTGGACGTAAACGGGTCGAGCGGCTAATGAGAGACGCTGGCCTGCAAGGCATCCACCGCCGCCGGCTCCACGGCTGCACCGTCCGCGACCCCGAGGCGGCACCCGCCGACGACCTGGTCGCACGCAAGTTCACCGCCGAGCAACCCAACCAGCTCTGGGTCGCCGACATCACCCAGCAGATGACCTGGCAGGGCTGGCTTTACCTCGCCGTCGTCCTGGACGTGTACTCCCGCCGCGTGGTGGGCTGGGCCATCGGCGACCACATGCGAGCCGAATTGGTCTGCGACGCCCTGGACATGGCCACCTGGACCCGCCGACCCACCGACGGCACCGTGATCCACCACAGCGACCACGGCGCCCAGTACACCTCCTACATCTTCGGCAAACGGCTCCGCGACGCCGGGATCCTCGCCTCCATGGGCAGCATCGGCGACTGCTACGACAACGCCATGGCCGAAGCGTTCTTCGCCAGCCTGCAAACCGAACTGTTGGACCGGCACACCTGGCGCACCCGCGACGACCTCGCCAACGCCATCTTCGAGTGGATCAACGCCTGGTACAACCCGACCCGGCGACACTCCGCCCTGGGCTACCTCAGCCCCGTACAGTACGAACAAACCCACCACACGCCCGCTCAACGAGCAGCGTGATCACCACACGTCCCCCGTCCGGAAAACCGGGGGAACTTCAGACGGCTATACGTGCGGCCTGTTGGGAGACCTTGCGGGACGTCAACGTTTCTCCTCCACCGGAAATCGGTGGCTCAGGGTACCGGCTTTCGCCGCGTTGGTGGGGACCGAGAACGTGCGTGGATCGCCGTGGAATCTCGATGGGGGAGTCGCGCCGTGGATGTTCCCGCTTGAGCCGTTGGAACTGCGGCGTGAGCACACGGCCCAGGGAGGCTGTGTGGGTGGCGGTTGATGTGTGTGGTTTGGGGCTTCCTGGTGGTGGTTTGCCGTTCTACCGCATGGTTGGGGAATCGTTTCCCGCTGATGTAGATCTGTGCCGCCAGTTTCCGAGGACCTGAAGGAAACTCCCGCTGGGGGCATTGACAGCCACGCAGGTCGTGCCGCAGTGTGACGGTCACTTTGCTCGGTGTGATTCGGGGAGGCACCGTGACAGCTGGCCGTTCGATGGGTGTCTGGGCCGGTCGGGGTCGGGTTTCACGGTTACGGTTCGTTGCGGCGGGTGCGGTCGCGATGGTGTTGGCGTCGTTGCTGGTGGCGCCGGAGCGGGCGTGGGCGGCGCCGCGGGAGCCTTCCGAGCTGGGCGTGCCGGTGTTGGTGGACGAGTCGGCGGCGTTGGCGCGAGCCGCGTCCTCGAACCGGCGGGTTGAGGTGGAGACGCTCCGGGATGAGTACAGCTTGACGTTTGCGCGGCCGGACGGTTCGTTTGTGACGGAGGCGAGTCTGCGTCCGCAGCGGGTACGGCGTGCGGATGGTTCGTGGGTCGGGGTGGACACGACGCTTAGGCGGAACGCGGACGGTTCGGTGTCGCCGGTGGCGTCCACGTTGGACGTGCGGTTTTCCGCGGGCGGGTCGGGGCCGTTCGCGGTGATGCGTGATGGTGCCAGGCAGGTGGGGTTGCGGTGGCCGCAGCCGTTGCCGGCGCCGGTGTTGTCCGGTGATACGGCCACCTACCGGGATGTGCTGCCGGGGGTGGATTTGCGGGTGCGCGCGGATGTGGACGCGTTCACGCACCTGTTGGTGATCCGGTCGGCGAAGGCGGCCAGGAATACGGCGTTGGCGCGGGTCGCGTTGACGACGGAGCTGTCCGGGGTGTCGCTGCGTACGGAGGCTGGCACGGGGGTGGTGTCGGCGGTGGACGGTTCGGGTGCGGTGGTGTTCGAGGGGCCGACGCCGTCGATGTGGGACTCGCGGGGCGCCCAGCCGGGGCAGTCGCCGGCGGCGCGGTCGGCGGCGGGCAAGGTCCCGGATGGTGGGGTGGCGGCGCCGCCGGTGGAGCCGCGGACGGCGACGGTGGCCGCGGAGGTGTCGGCAGGCCAGTTGACGTTGGTGCCGGACGCGGGCATGCTCGCGGATCCGGCGACGGTGTTCCCGGTGTTTGTGGATCCGACGTGGACGCAGAAGACGGTGAACAGGTCGGCGTGGTCGGTGCTGCGCTGGTCGGAGGCGTCCAAGTCGTTTTACAAGGCGTCGTCGGTGAACAGTTCGGATGCGAACTACGGGATGATGCGGGCCGGGTTCAGCGACTGGGAGTCCCCGACGGTCAAGGACCGCTCGTTGTTCGCGTTCGATATCGCCCCGTACAAGTTCAAGCACATCTACAAGGCGACGATGTCGCTGACGCAGATGTGGTCCGGCGCCGGTTGCAGCTATGCCGGTACGGCGCGTACGGAGCTGCGGTGGCTCAAGCAGGCGTTCGGCCCGTCGACGACGTGGAACACCGGCTGGAACACGTCGGGTTCGGGGTGGGGGGAGGTGCTGGCGACCTCGGATGTGATCCGCCGTAACGGGTACTCGTGTAGCCCGAGCAAGGTCGAGTTCAACGTGACCGGCAAGGTCGCCCAGCTGGCCGCGTCGGGTACGGGTGTGCTGAATGTGGGGTTGCGGGCCAAGTCCGAGTCGGACAGGTTCCAGTGGAAGCGGTTCAAGAGCGACGCCGCCCTGTCGATCCACTACAACACCAAGCCGAACGCGGCCCGCGACCTGAAGGTGGCCGCCAAAGGGTGCGCGACCGGGACGGCCCGGCCGTTCGTGACCACGAACGCGCCCACGTTCACCGCCACTGCCAGCGACCCGGACAGCGGGCAGCAGGCGTTGACGACCCGGTTCTACTACTGGAAGCAGGGCCAGGCCCGCAACACCGCCATCTACGTGCAGGGCACCTCGGCCAACCCGGCCCCGGTCACGTCGGGTCCGGTCTCGACGACCGATGCGGTCAAGAAGCTGGTGGAGAACACCGTGTACGTGTATCAGGCGTACACGTTCGACAACGTCAACGATGGCACCTGGTCGGGGACGTGCGAGTTCCACACGGACTTCCTGCCGCCGAACCCGGCCTCGGACATCACCTCCACGGATGGGCTGTATCCGGAGTACAACCCGGCCAACCCGAACCAGCCCGGCAGCGGCGGGGTGGGCTTTGCCGGCGGGTTCCGGATCCACCCGCCGACCACCATGCCCGAGGACGTCGTCTACTACCGGTGGACGATCGACCAGGGCGTGTCGCCGGGCAACGCGAACAAGGTGACGCCGGACGCGTCGAAGAACGCCTACATCAGCGTCCGGCCGCGGCGGGACGGGGTGCACACGCTGACGGTCTGGGCGGAGGACCGAGCGGAGCGGCCTTCGACGCCGATCGAGTACAAGTTCAAGGTGGCCTCCGGCTCCGGGCCGGCGACGGAGTGGAATTTCGACGACGCCACCAACCGTGGCCTGGACGACACCGGGCACGGCAACACCCTGACCCTGTCGTCGGCCGGCACCACCACCGGCCGCGGCGGTGAGGGTACGGCGTTGTCGCTGACCAGCGCGACCGCCCACGCTTTGACGACGGGCCCGGTGACCCAGCCGCACCCGACCACGGGTGCCCCGGCAGCGCTGCGCACCGATTCGACGTTCACCGTGGCGGCCTGGGTGCGGCTGGCCTCGCCCTCCGCGGGCGCCGGGCAGACCGCGGTCGCCGCGGACGGCGCCACCAATTCCGCGTTCACGCTCAGCTACACCTCGGCGCAGAGCGGTCGGTGGAGGTTCGTCATGGTCAGCACGGACACATCCGGGTCGGGCACGGCGACGGTGCTGTCCGACTCCACCGCGGTGCTGGGCAAGTGGACCCACCTCGCGGGAACCTTCGACGCCGCTACGAAGACACTCCGGCTGTATGTCAACGGGGTGCAGCAGTCGGGCTCGGCTGTGCTGAGCGGCGGTTTCCACGCCACCGGGCCGGTGACGATCGGCCGGAGCCGGTGGACCGCCCTGAACGTCGACTACCTCAAGGGCGCCATCGACGACGTACGCATGTACAACTTCATCCCGTCCCCGGCCGCGATCAAGGACCTCGCCCGGCCGGTCAAGCCCCAGGTCGCCTTCACCACCGCGACCGTGACGGTGGGCAGCCCGGCGCAGGTCACGTTCAACGCGGGCGGCGACACCAACATCACCAAGTTCAAGTACAGCATCGGCACCGACACCCTGAACCTGACCGCCGACCCCGCCACACCGGGCGGGACGACCACTCCGCCGGTGGCGATTCCGACCACGCAGACCGGACAGCTCAGAGTGTGGGTGGCGGCGTTCAATCAGGCCGACAACCTGCTCGGCGAGTCGGTCTCCGCAACAATCCAGGTCGAGGCCGCCACCGTGGGGCTGTCCGGCCGTACCTTCGACCAAGCTCGGCAGCCGCTGGCTGGGGCCACGGTGATCCTTGAACCGCCGGGCTTGACCGTGACCAGCGGCGCCGACGGGGCGTTCGCGTTCACCGGGCTGACGCCGGGCACGTACGTCGTTGCGGCCTCGCATGGCGGCGGCTGCGGCCTGTCGGCCAGCACCGAGGTGAAGATTCCGGATGACGGGGACCCTGAACTGTTCCTGGTTCCACCCGTGGACAGTTACGGATACGGCTGCCAGGTGGATGCCAGGGCGTTCACTCCAGCCGATGACACCGTGCTGCAAGCCCTGGCCGGCGCCGACAACGCGGTCACGCAGGTGTCGCTGCCCTTCGAGTTCCCGTTCTACGGCGACGTGTTCGACACCGTCTGGGTGGACACCAACGGGTTGTTGACGTTCACGGAGCCGGGCGGCTCCACGCCGGGGCGTTCGATGACGATCCCGGCCGCGTCGGCGCCGAACGGCCTGGTCGCGGCGTTCTGGGATGACCTGGTCGTGGACGGGTCGGCCAGTGTCCGCACCGCCAGCATCGACGATGCTGACGGCCGCTGGTTCGTGGTGGAGTGGCGCAACGTGCACCGCGCCGGCAACACCAGCGAGCGCATCACCGTGGAGGTGATGCTTCACGAGGCCGGCTTCATTTTCCTCAACTACGCCGGTCTGAGCGCCACCAGCGACGCGGAGCGTGGGTCGGAGGCGACAGTCGGGATCGAAAGCCCCGGCGGCACGGTGGGCCTGCAGTACTCGTTCCTGCAACCGGTCCTGGCCGACGGCAGCGCGGTGGTGTTCCTGCCGCCGCAGATCATGGCCAACCCGATCCAGATGGTTACCCTCGCCGGCACGGTGACCGACGCCGGTACCGGCAGCCCCCAGGCGGGCACCGCCGTGACCCTGGAGCCCGCGGGGATCTCCGTCACAGCCGACGCCGCGGGTGGGTACGCGTTCGCTGACATCGAGGCCGGCTCGTACACGGTGTCCGCGGTCAAGGGCAACCACTGCGGCAAGGTCCTCAACCTCGACGTCGATGTCTACGAGACCGCCGACGTGGACCTACCTTTGCGGCCGCTGTCTGATGCGTACGGCAACATGTGCCAGGCCGGGCCGGCCGCATTCACCCCGGCCAACGGCACCGTCCTGCCGCTGTCCGGCGACGACGGCAAGACGCAGGTGACCGTACCGTTCCCGATCTCCCTGTACGGGCAGTCGTACACGACCGCGTGGGTGGACATCGACGGCCTGGTCGCGTTCGCCCCCTACACCGGGATCCCGTGGCAGGCCACCGAGCTGCCCTCGCTGCAGGAGCAGACCAAACCCAACGCCGCTGTCTACGCGTTCTGGGACGACTGGGTCGTCGACGCCTCCGCCAGCATCCGCACCACCACCCTCGGCACCGCACCCCACCGGCAGTTCATCGTCGAGTGGCGCAATGTGCACAACTGGTGGGAACCCACCGCGCGGGTCAGTTTCGAGGCGGTCTTCCACGAGGGCGGCGACATCCAGGTGGCCTGGAACGATATCGACCCCGGCGTCGCACGCGAGCAGGGTGCGGCGGGGGCGGTGGCGATCGAGAACGCCGACGGCACCTTCGCCCTGGTCCACTCTTACCAGCAGCCGGTCATCGCCAGCGGCCAAGGGGTGCGGTTCACGCCGGGGCCGGCGCCGATCGGTGACATCACCGGCACCGTCACCTACGCCGGCACACCAGCGGCGGGGGTGAGCGTGAAGGTTGCCGGGCTGACCGCCACCACCGCAGCCGACGGCAGCTACCTGTTCGGGGACGTGCCGGGAGGCCCGTACACGGTCCTGGCCACCCCGGGGACGGGGAGCGGCTGCTACGGCACGGCCGCCCAGCCGGTGACGGTGTCCGGGAACGCGACGTCCACGGTGGACTTCGACCTACCCGCGTCGTCCGGCACGCGTTACACCGCCGTCGAAGGACCGCGCACGTTCGTGCCGGCCAACGACACCGTGCTGCCCTCCAGCGGCGACGACGGCATCCAGGAGGTGACCCTGCCGTTCCCCGTCGCGCTGTATGGCCAGTCGTACCCGACGGCGTGGATCGCCAACGACGGCGTCATCGCGTTCGAGGCGATGACCAACCAGCCCTACGACCCGTGGCCGCTGCCCTCGGAGTGGGAGAGCAGCCACCCGAACACGGCGGTGTACCCGTTCCAGCACGACTGGGTCCTTGACGCCTCCGCCAGTATCCGCACCGCGACCACCGGGACCGCCCCGAACCGGCGATTCATCGTGGAGTGGCGCAACGTGTACAGCCTGGCCGACCCGAACGCCCGGGTCAGCTTCGAGGCGGTGTTCCACGAGCAGGGCGACATCGAGATCGTGTGGGACGACATCGACGTCAACTTCTACGAACAAGGCGGCGAAGCCACCGTCGGCGTCGAAAACGCCGACGGCACCCAAGCCGTCCAATACGGCTACCGCCATCCCGTGATCGCCGACGGCCGCGGCCTGCTGCTGCACCCCGTCACCAGCTAACCCCCTTTGTCCTGCCACCCCCAGGCCCCCGACCACGGAGGTTCCCGGTGAGACCACGCCCGTCGTCGACGTATCCGTTCAGGCCGATCCGGACCCGGCGGCGGCTGCGCGCCGCCACCGCGGCGGCTGTGACCCTCGTCCTCGCCCTCGGGTTCGGGCAGGCGCCCGCGGTCGCGAAACCGGCCCCCTACACGCCGCCGGCCGTGAAGGACGTGCCGAGCGTCCCGGTCACCACGGTGAAGGCCGAGACCGCGCCCGCGGCCGTCGTGCCCAGTGCGTTGGACGCGCCGGCGCCGGTCTGGCCGAGCGCTGGCACCGCCGAGGTGACACTCCCAGCCGCCGCTGACCAGAGGGCTACGGCCCGGGGACCGGCACGCGCCGGGACGCTGCCGGTGCTGGTTGACCATCCCGGTATCGGCAAGACCGCCCCGGCGCGGGTGACGGTGCACGTGTATGACCGGGCCGCCACAGCCCGCGCGGGCGTTGACGGCCTGCTGCTGCGGGTCAGCCCGACCAGCGCGCCCGCGGCCGGGGGCCAGGCGGCGGTCACCGTCGACTACCGGGCCTTCCGCACCGCGTACGGGGCGAGCTGGGCGTCCCGGCTGCGGATGTACCAGCTGCCCGAATGCGCCCTGGCCACCCCGGAAAAGCCGGCCTGCGCACCCCAACCGGTCCCGTCGTCTCGGAACCACGCCGGCTCCAGCCTCGTCACCGCCACCATCCCTGCCGCATCGACCACCGGATCACTGCTGGCGCTGGACGCGGACCCGTCCGGGCCGTCCGGCGACTTCACCGCCACCGCCCTGCAGCCCTCGTCCACGTGGTCGGCGGGTGGCAACTCGGGCGCGTTCACCTGGGCCTACCCCATGCGCGTTCCACCGGTTCCCGGCGGGCTCGCTCCGAGCGTCGCGCTGAACTACAACTCGCAGGCCGTCGACGGCCGGCACGCAGCCTCCAACAACCAGCCCGCGTGGGCCGGTGGCGGGTTCGACGCCTGGCCCGGCGGATACATCGAACGCGGCTACCGGTCCTGCTCCGACGACATGGACGACGGCGGCCCCAACGACACCGCGCCGAACAACACGGTCAAGACCGGCGACCTGTGCTGGGCCAACTACAACGCGGTCCTCAACCTCAACGGCACCAGCAGCGAGCTCATCTACAACAGCACCGAGGGACGCTGGCACCTGCGCAACGACGACGGCTCCCGCGTCCGGCGGGAGACCGGGGCGGACAACGGAGACAACGACGGCGAGTACTGGGTGGTCACCAGCACCAGCGGCACCCAGTACTGGTTCGGCAAGCACAAGCTGCCCGGCTGGGCGTCCGGGAACCCGGTCACCAACTCGACCTGGACCACTCCGGTGTTCGGCAACCACGACGACGAACCGTGCCACGCCACCACCTACGCCAACTCGGACTGTGTGCAGGCGTGGCGGTGGAACCTGGACTACGTCGTCGACCTGCACGGCAACTCGGCCTCCTACTGGTACACCGCCGAGACCAACAAATACGGCCGCAACAACACACCCGCCGACGACATCGGCTACAGCCGGGGCGGCTACCTGACACAGATCGCGTACGGCACCCGCCGCGAAACCGAAACGAGCCCGGACACCGTCTTCGCCGGCACCGCCACCGCCAAGGTCGTCTTCGGCACCACCGACCGGTGCCTGACCTCCTGCGCCACCCACGACGGCACGCACTGGCCGGACACCCCGTGGGACCTGGAATGCGCCGCCACGGCCACCTCCTGCGACACGGTCAGCCCGACGTTCTGGTCCACCCGCCGGCTGGCCACCATCACCACCCAGATCCGCAACAGCGGCGGCGGCTACGACAACGTCGAACGCTGGACGTTGACCCACGGCTTCCCCGACCCCGGCGACACCACCCAGGCCGGACTATGGCTGGAAAAGATCAGCCACACCGGTCTGGTCGGCGGCACCGCGAGCCTTCCGGACGTCACGTTCACCAGCCTGTCCCTGGACAACCGGGTCGACGGCATCGACAACATCGCTGCCATGGCCTGGCACCGGCTGGTCCGCATCGACACCGAAACCGGCGGCGCCATCTCCATCGTCTACAGCGACGCGGACTGCACCGACGGCGGTGCGGAACCGGCCGTGCACAACAACGACCGGCGCTGCTACCCGGTCAAGTGGATCCCCGACGGCCAGACCACACCGATCACCGACTGGTTCCACAAATACGTGGTCGAACAGGTCCGCGAAACCGACATGGTGGCCGGCGCTTCGCACACGCTGACCCGCTACAGCTACCTGGACAGCCCGGCCTGGCACTACAACGACGACGACGGCATCATCAAACCCGCCTACAAAACCTGGTCCGGCTGGCGTGGCTACGCACGGGTCGGCGTCACGACCGGCGACCCCGACCGCGGTGACCCGCTCACCTACGCCGAAACCCGCTACTTCCGCGGCATGCACGGCGATAAGCAACCCTCCGGTACCCGCACCGTCAACATCACCGACTCCAAAGGCGGCACCTGGCCCGACGAGGACTGGTTTGCCGGCATGACCCGCGAACAGATCACTTTCAACGGCCCCGGCGGCCCCGAAGTCTCTGGCACTATCAACGACCCGTGGGCATCCGGCCCGACCGCGACCCGAACGATCAACACCGACACCGTCACCGCCCGGTTCACCAACACCGCCACCGTCAAAAACCGCGTCGCGCTCGACGCTGGCCGCGGCGAACGGGTCACCAGGACCACCACGACATTTGACGGGTTCGGTATGCCGATCCAGGTCGACGACTTCGGCCAGGACGGCGTCGCCGGTGACGAGCAATGCGCCAAGACCACCTACGAACCTCGGAACACCACCGCGTGGCTGCTCACCGCGGTGCACCGCGGCCAGGTCTTCGCCGTCTCCTGCACCGCCGCGGGCACCCCGACCTCGCTGGTCGACGCGGACGTCATCTCCGACACCAAGACCACCTACGACAACGCTCCCGCCCATGGAACCGCACCGTCCAAGGCAAACCCGACCAAGGTGGAGGAGATGACGGCGTGGAACGCTGGCACCCCCACCTACGTCACCACGACACAGGCCACGTACGACGCACACGGCCGGGTCACCCAGACGATCGATGCCAACACCAACGCCACGGATACCGCGTACACGCCGGCGACCGGCGGCCCGGTCACCGCGGTCAAGGTGACGAACGCGGCCGATCATGAAACCGTCACCGAGCTCTCGCCGGCCTGGGGATCGACGACCGCTGTGGTCGACCCGAACCTCAAACGCACCGACCTCGCCTACGACCCGCTCGGGCGGCTCATCGCGGTCTGGAAACCCGGCCGCACCAAGGACGTCCACACGGCCAACGCCGTCTACAGCTACACCATCAGCAAGACCGCACCGTCCGTGGTCACCACCAAGGTCCTCGGCCCGAACGGCAACGACCCCGGCATGCCGGGCAACTACGTCACCAGCCACACCCTCTACGACGGACTCCTACGCCAGGTGCAAACCCAGGCGGCCTCACCCGCCGCGGCCGGCGGGCGGCTGCTGACCAACACCTTCTACGACACCGCCGGCCGGGAGAAAGTAACCTATAGCGCCTACTACAACGCGACCGCCCTGCCGGCCACCACCCCAACCCTGCAGGTGCCGGTCCAGCCCCTGGACGTCCCCACCCAGAACCGGGCCGTCTACGACGGCGCCGGCCGTGCTGTCGCCCACATTTTCGAGCCGTACAACGTGGAACGGTGGCGGACCACCACCTACTACGCCGGCGACCGCACCGACATCACGCCACCAGTTGGCGGCACCGGCACCTCCACCGTTACCGATGCCCGAGGCCGCACCACCCAACTGTGGCAGTACCCGCGGCTGACCGCCTGGAACAGCGGCGACGTCACCACCTACAGCTACAACCGCAAAGGCCAGCTCATCGGGGTCACCGACCCGGCCAGCAACGCCTGGACGTACGAGTACAACATCCGTGGCTTCAAAACCGTCGAGATAGACCCCGACCGCGGCAGAACCACGTCCACCTACGACGCCGGCGGCAGGCTGAGCACCACCGTCGACGCCCGCAACATCAAGCTGGTCTACAAGTACGACGCCATCAACCGCACGATCGGCGTCTACCAGAACTTCGCCCTCGGCGTACCCCGCGCCGCCTGGAGCTACGACCTCACCGCCAAAGGCCAGCTATACGCGTCCGTGCGCAGCGGCAGCGGCGGTGTCGCCTACGAGACCCGGATCTCCGACTACAGCGACGACTACCAACCCGAAGCCATGCAGGTCGTCATCCCCGACACCGAGACCGGGCTGGCCGGCACCTACCAGTACCAGTACACCTACAACCCCAACGGCAGCCTCGCCACCACCAGCTTCATCCAGGCCGCCGGCACCGACCTACCCACCGAAACCCTGCACCACGAGTACACCGACCTCGGCCTACCCACCGCCCTAACGACCACCTACGGCCTGACTCACCTGGACTACGTCAACGCCACCCACTACGACGACCTCGGCCAGGTCGAGCAACACAACCTGTGCACCAACCAGTGCGACCAGGTCGGGCACAACACCCACCTCACCTACAACCGCGAACTAGAAACCGGCCGCGTCACCCAGAACATCGTCAGCCGGGACACCGCCGCCCCGTACAACCTCGCCGACGTCAACTACAGCTACGACCACGCCGGCAACATCACCAAAATCCGCGACGCCATCGGCACTCCCGACAACCAATGCTTCACCTACGACCACCTACGCCGCCTCACCCAAGCCTGGACACCTGCTAGCGACAACTGCACCACCACGCCCACCACCGCCGGCCTTGGCGGCCCGGCCCCCTACTGGCTGACCTGGACTATCAACAAGATCGGCAATCGCACCGAACAGGTCGACCACAGATCCACCGGAAACATCACTACCAGCTACACCCATCCCACCTCCGGCCCGACCGCGAACAAGCCCCACGCTGTCAGCACGATCACCACCGGCTCGACCACTAGCAGCTACACATACGACAACACCGGCAACACCCTCACCCGGCCCGCCAACGGCGGCACCCAAACCCTCACCTGGGACCAAGAGGGCAAACTCGCCACCACCAGCGACCCCAGCGGCGCCAGCTCCTACCTCTACGACGCCGGCGGCAACCGACTCATCCGCCGCGACGCCACCGGCAAAACCCTCTACCTGCCCGGCCAAGAAATCCGATACACCACCAGCGCCGCAACCAAAACCGTCACCCGCTACTACAGCCACGCCGGCGCCACCGTCGCGAGCCGCACCGCCACCGGCCTGAGCTGGCTGGTTACCGACCACCAAGCCACCAATCTCATCTCGATCAACACCGCCAGCAACGCTGTCTCACAACGTCGGCAAACCCCGTTCGGCACCCCCCGTGGCACCGTCCCAACCTCGTGGCCGAATCCGAAGGGCTATGTCGGCGGTGAAAACGACCCCACTGGGCTCGTCCACCTCGGCGCCCGCGAATACGACCCCACCACCGGCAGGTTCATCTCCGTCGACCCGATCATGGACCTCGCCAACCCACAACAGTGGAACGCCTACGCCTACGCCAACAACACACCGGTCACCTCCAGTGACCCAACCGGGCTCTGTCTCACCCAATCCACCTGCGACGACAGACAGCTCGAGCGCCCACCCAGGCAGTGCGGCTCCGCCAACGCCTGCGAAGGACCACCAACCATCGACGACGTTCTGGATATGCCCAACGACATAGGCGACGATCACGCGTACTCCCTCGACGTCCGGGGGTATACCGGATCCAAAGCGTTCACCAACCGCGAACTCCTCGAGTTTTCGGGGCAATATCCTGATAACTGGGCCTACGTTTGCACGTGGATCTACCAACTCGGTGACTGGGACCACTGCGCGAACAACAACCCATTCTTGCCCGAACGTAGCGCGCTCGAAAACTTTTTACTCGTAGGCACGATAGTGCTCGGGATGAGCTGCGCTCTGACGCCGGGGTGTTGGGTGGCAGCAGTCGCTGGCACCGGCGAATTCTACGCAACGGGAAGCCTGCTAGGCGCAGCAGGCGTCGGCGCACTGACCGGCTACGTCCGCCCGGGTGTCGTTGGTGCGGGAGGTGCGTGCAGCTTCAGCGGCGACACCGAAGTGCTAATGGCCGACGGCACCACGAAACCAATCAGAGACATTAGAGTCGGGGATGAGGTCCTTGCCACCGATCCTGAAACCGACGAGCAGGGCCCACGCACTGTCACCTACCTGTGGGTCCACGAAGACCAGCTTGTCGCCCTAGAATTGGCAAACGGCGAAGTCCTCACCACGACCGAAGACCATCCATTCTGGAACGAAACCGCCAAGCAGTGGCAGCAGGCCCAGCAACTGAGCCCCGGCGACCACCTTTACACTGGTAACGGAGCCCCTGCCGCCGTCGACGGCATTTCATGGACCAGTGCTCACGTGGGTGGCGCCTACACCCTCTCGGTCGATGACATACACACGTACTACGTGATAGCCGGCGACACACCCGTCCTGGTTCATAACTGCCCGCCTGCTCCGGGCGGCGGTTCAGGATTCACGTGGCCACGTCAGCAAGGCGGAAACTGCCATGAGTGTGCGACGCGGATTCAGGGTAGAATAGGCGGAGACATCGTGCACATCACTCCCCGTGGTGCCCCGAGACTCGGCGCATCGACTCACGATCCGAATGGGACATGGTTTGAGCACTATGCTGTGGTCAAGGATGGTCGTGTATATGATGGGACCACGGGTTCAAGCGGACTAGCGCCTTCTCAATACAAAGCCCAGTGGGGCGAGAATGCCCCTTATATCAACTTTGGATTCTAACGATGGATTTTCGTGACCTGTTTAAGCAGCTCGGCATGCGTCCGAGGATGTACCTGCCTGACGACAGGTTCCACACGCTGGTTGCCTTCATCGAGGGCTGCAACGCCGCGACTGACTGGAAGCTTTTGGCAGGGTTCAATGAGTGGGTAGCAACCCATACTCTCGGACAGAAATCTAGCTTTCACTGGTCAGTGATCGTGGCGTCGAAAATCTTTCCTACAATTTTGGACGAGTCCGGCGCTGCCGCGATTCCAGGCGAGCTAGAAGGCCCGGCCAGTGAGGAGCTACTGCGTGTACTGGATAGCTATCTTGCAACCAGACAAATGACCTGACGCGTCCTCATACGCGGCCGACCCTCAACGGGTGGCGCTATCGGGCTTGATGCAGGTCCTCGCGCTCTTAATCCGCGGGTTCGGGGCTCGAACGACCGGTCAGACGGCGGGCCGCGCGCTGCACGCTTTCGGGCTGGCTGGGCCCCGATGTGACAGGTGTTCGCGGCCCGCTGGTTGTGGCGGGCCGCGAGTTGCCGCGGTCGTCAGCTGTTGCCGACGGTGAACTTTGCTGTGGTGTGTCGCTGTGGAAGTACGGTCCGTGTCGTGGGATCACCCCGTGTGTGTGGGAGCGGAGGTACCGCACCACTCGCCCGAGCCAGGCCCGGGGACCACCCCCGCGAGCGCGGGGAGCACTCCTTCGGCCACGAGTGGTTGCGCGTCTTCGGGGACCGCCCCCGCGAGCGCGGGGAGCGCCAATCGGACTAACCGTGTGATTCGGGTCGCTAGAGGCCACCCCCGCGAGCGCGGGGAGCACGCCGTTCTTGAATGCGACGATTCGGCCGCCCCAGGACCACCCCCGCGTGCGCGGGGAGCAGCTACGCGAGGCGGGCCGTGACCTGGCTGCCGCGGGACCACCCCCGCGTGCGCGGGGAGCAGGGGACCAGAAACGAGCCGTTCCCCGCGAAAGGGACCACCCCCGCGTGCGCGGGGAGCAGGGCTGGGTCGCACTCCAGGATGTCGAAGACGAGGGACCACCCCCGCGTGCGCGGGGAGCAGATGACCCGGGACCTCCGCGATCGGCTGTGCCACGGATCACCCCCGCGTGCGCCGGGGAGCAGCGCTCCGGTCCATTACGAGGTGTGCCCACAACGGGACCACCCCCGCGTGCGCGGGGAGCAGGTACAGGGCGGTGCGTACGCGCCGCTTGTAGCGGGACCACCCCGCGTGCGCGGGGAGCAGTTCGGATCGAGCTGAACCGCCACCAGGGCGAGGGACCAACCCCGCGTGCGCGGGGGCAGCCCCCGTCAAGGTCGTGACCGCCACGGGGACGGGGACCAACCCCGCGTGCGCGGGGACCAGCGACATGTTCATGCTGGGCGAGCAGGAGCAACTGGACCAACCCCGCGTGCGCGGGGAACAGGGAAATGCGAAGAAATACTTCCGATGAGACCCGGGACCAACCCCGCGTGCGCGGGGAGCAGAGCCGCATCATGCCGTTGGAGCCACCGAGGCTGGGACCAACCCCGCGTGCGCAGGGAGCAGACGCCGCCTCGGCGGCGCCAGCAAGCCGCTCCGGGACCAACCCGCGTGCGCGGGGAGCAAGCGTCCAGCACCAGATCGAAGAAGTTCCCCGAGGGACCAACCCCGCGTGCGCGGGGAGCAGCGCGCCGGGCCCATCCTCGCCTACGGCGAGTAGGGACCAACCCCGCGTGCGCGGGGCGCAGCGGGCCTTGTCCACCTTGGCCCGGGCCGCGGCCGGACCAACCCCGCGTGCGCGGGGAGCAGCTGCTGTTCAAGCACGCGCTTGGCGCTGTCTCGGGACTCACCCCGCGTGCGCGGGGAGCAGTACACCTGGAAGTGCCCGTGGGTCTTGTGCGGGGGACCAACCCCGCGTGCGCGGGGAGCAGGTGCAGGCGCAGCCAGTCGGCCGCGATCCACGGGGACCAACCCCGCGTGCGCGGGGAGCAGGAGAAGGCGCAGCGGGAGGAGCTGGCGAACGGGGGACCAACCCGCGTGCGCGGGGAGCAGATGGCACCAACATTGAACATCCGGGTGGGCTCGGGACCAACCCCGCGTGCTCAGGAGCAGGATGGGCCAGTTGGTGGTCCCCGGCAGGTTCGGGACCAACCCCGCGTGCGCGGGGAGCAGACACCGGCCGAGGACAGGCCCCGCCAGGTGTCGGGACCAACCCCGCGTGCGCGGGGAGCAGGACGCCGATGGCGACTTTTCCCAGCTCACGCGGACAGGGACCAACCCCGCGTGCGCGGGGAGCAGCGGTCGGGGGGTAGAGAGCCGGGCGCTAGGGGGGACCAACCCCGCGTGCGCGGGGAGCAGTCGGTCATCTTCCAGACGTGGGCCGACGCCTCGGGACCAACCCCGCGTGCGCGGGGAGCAGATCTCGTCGGCCTTGGCCAGCCACGGAGCCTTGGGACCAACCCCGCGTGCGCGGGGAGCAGCAGGCGGGAGACGATCGCGTGCAGGGTGGACACGGACCAACCCCGCGTGCACGGGGAGCAGACCGCGTCGCTGCTTACCGTGAACCGCTGCGGGGGACCAACCCCGCGTGCGCGGGGAGCAGGAAGGCGTGACCGTCGGATCCGAGATGGTCAGGGGACCAACCCCGCGTGCGTGGGGAGCAGAGGAAGGTTGCCATGCGGAGATCGGAGACCACGGGACCAACCCCGCGTGCGCGGGGAGCAGGGACTGAATATGCATCTGCACATTGGGTTCATGGGACCAACCCCGCGTGCGCGGGGAGCAGGAAGCGGGGCAGCGGAGGAAGCGCGCGCGACGGGACCACCCCCGCGTGCGCGGGGGAGCAGGCGAAGTTCCTCACCCCTAACCAGAAGTCCTGGGCGGGACCACCCCCGCGTGCGCGGGGAGCAGGCCGGCATCATCACCGCGCCGTTCCGGGCCGCGGGACCACCCCCGCGTGCGCGGGGAGCAGAGGCTCTCTGTGCTCCACCTTTGGGCTCCCTAGGGACCACCCCCGCGTGCGCGGGGAGCAGGTTCAACTCGCGAAGCACGCGCTGGGGCGCCGGGGACCACCCCCGCGTGCGCGGGGAGCAGGTCGAGTCCGTTGCCCCACACCTTCGGCTGTCCGGACCACCCCCGCGTGCGCGGGGAGCAGATGGCTCGATGACGCGGTCAACGGCCCGACCGAGGACCACCCCCGCGTGCGCGGGGAGCAGCTGCAACCGCAACGGCGCGAAGACCGACTTCGGGGACCACCCCCGCGTGCGCGGGGAGCAGAGGCCGCGCGCTTCCTGCTGGACGGCGTTGGCCGGACCACCCCCGCGTGCGCGGGGAGCAGATGAGGTGCCACCCCACGATGCTCGTGTCGGTGGGACCACCCCCGCGTGCGCAGGGAGCAGGGGTCGGCGAGTCCGTCGGTGGCGCCGAGGAAGGGACCACCCCGCGTGCGCGGGGAGCAGATACCCCCACGCTTCCAGGAATTCGGGCCCCAAGGACCACCCCCGCGTGCGCGGGGAGCAGACGCCCAGGGCCGGGTCCACTGCTGGCCTGCGAGGACCACCCCCGCGTGCGCGGGGAGCAGATTGGCGTGTCGCCCAGCCGGGCAGCGAGACGGGGACCACCCCCGCGTGCGCGGGGAGCAGGGTCTTCGTCTCCGGGGCATCGCCGGCAGCCCGGACCACCCCCGCGTGCGCGGGGAGCAGTGGTGCGCTGGACGGGCAGCGCCGCACCTCCGGGGACCACCCCCGCGTGCGCGGGGAGCAGGCGATCCCGGCCGCGCGGACGTTCGGCGCGACCGGACCACCCCCGCGTTCGCGGGGAGCAGCTAATCAAGTGGCTGGCCGATTCCATCAACTCCGGACCACCCCCGCGTGCGCGGGAGCAGACCTGGCCGCCCTGCACGGCCGAGGCGGAACGGGGACCACCCCGCGTGCGCGGGGAGCAGGCTACCGGGACGTACGGCTGCCCATCCGCCCGGGGACCACCCCCGCGTGCGCGGGGAGCAGGTCCGCATCGGACGGTCCGTGCGTCGCCATGAGGGGACCACCCCCGCGTGCGCGGGGAGCAGACCGCAACCACTCCCCTAGGGTGACATTGGCGGGGACCACCCCAGCGTGCGCGGGGAGCAGGTCGATCCGACCGCGGCGCGAGGCCGCGAGAGGGGACCACCCCCGCGTGCGCGGGGAGCAGTCCGGCTTGGGTGGTGGACCCATTCCAGCCATGGGACCACCCCCGCGTGCGCGGGGAGCAGCAAGCCGAGCAGCCCGGAGGCGTGCTTGGCGAGGGACCACCCCCGCGTGCGCGGGGAGCAGGACACTGGCGGCGACCCGAACCCGCCGATCCCGGGACCACCCCGCGTGCGCGGGGAGCAGCGGGCACCGCACGTACATGGACGCTGGAACTCGGGACCACCCCCGCGTGCGCGGGGAGCAGCTCGTCCGCGCGCTGGAAACCCAGTGGCCCTGGGGACCACCCCCGCGTGCGCGGGGAGCAGAGCTGGTCGCCGAAGTCGAGGACCCGCACCGCGGACCACCCCCGCGTGCGCGGGGAGCAGTGAGCATCGATCCACGCGCTCGCCTCGCGCTCGGGACCACCCCCGCGTGCGCGGGGAGCAGCTCAGACAGCCTGCGCCGACGCCGTGGCCGACGGGACCACCCCCGCGTGCGCGGGAGCAGAGCGTCACAGACGGGTATTGCAGCGGCGTCGCGGGACCACCCCCGCGTGCGCGGGGAGCAGGCGAGGTCGAAATGGCCGCGTGCGGGGCGTTCTGGACCACGCGACGGCCTTCAATATCCGCCTGGCCAGCTCGCTGTACCGGCCATGCCGCACGGTCAGGCCGTCGATCTGCTCGGCGAAGATCCGGCGCACACAGCCGATGAACGTGCAGAAGAACCGGCGTACGCGCAGGTGCAGCACGGTCTCCCGGCCAGCGACCGCACCGTCCAGCAGCCGCCGCTCGTACCGGCTGTGCACCCGCCGCGACAGCGTCGCACAGTCCGGACACCTCACCGCGGCGCTGCTCGTCTCGGCGTGCACTCGCACCGTCGCACCCCTGGCCAGCACGTTCGTGATACGCAGCCCGGACAGGCGCGGGAAGAAGACCGCAGGAAGCTCCACTATGGATACGAGGCATGATCTACCATCGACCGCCCGGATCATCGAGACCGTGCCAGAGCCGCTTCGTCCTGACCCTTGACACCGCCCGCTGGCTGACTCCTGTGCGCTGTCATGCGCGGCGGCAATCTGTTACTCGGTATTCGAGCATGCAAAACTATGCGTGTGGGGGTACCTACCCAACGCCAGGGTACCGGCGACGACGCGTTCACTGATCGCGAGTCCGCCCTCGATGCGTTTGCGCAGTTCGCAACCCAAGATCGCTGCAGGGTACTCATCTTCTGGGGCTTGGCAGGGCAGGGAAAATCGACTCTATTGCGACAACTCGTGCGTTCGGCGCCGCCCGGCCAGCGACGAGTGTTGATAGATCTCGATGGGCTGCTCGACTTCGATGACCGACGGGCGGCCTCGTTTGAACTGGTGGAAGTCGTTGTCCACCGAATCAGCGAGGTCCTGCTCGACGCGGGGGGCTTTCGTCGCATCAAGTGTAGGTTCCGCCATGCCCGCTTTGTCCGCCAGGTACGTCGCGTTCGCCGCGCGGCATCTCAGCACACGGTATCCGTCGCCTTGAACGCCCAGACGGGAGGGCAGATCAGCGGCTCGACCATCAAGGTCGCTACAGATGGCCGGCGCACCCTCTCCGAACAGACCAGTTATCGCAGGGGCCTTCTGACCGCTATGACCCGAGCAGTACGCCGTCTGCCAAGCCGTAATGTCGTGCTGCTTTTCGATACCACGGAACGTCTGCGTTACCTCGATGACAGCACAGTCATGGATCCGGCGACGATGGCCGTGCGGCATTGGTTCGTGGCCGAGCTAATCCCGCAGCTGTGCCTGGCTGTCCCGGACCTCAAGATCGTCCTCGCGGGCCGTGAGGATGTGCGGATCCCGACATCGATCGAGGTGCGCTCTGTCGAGCTGACCGAGTGGACCCGGGAGGACAGCAGGGCGTACCTGCGCCGGCGAGGCATCGATGCGGCCGGCGTCGCCGATGCGATCTACGACTACTGTCGCGGCGTGCCTGTTTGGACAAGCCTGATGGCGGATCTCCAGCAGGAGCGCGGCGAGGACATCTCGGAGGCGTGGCTGGCTGCCGCGTCCCGAAATCGGCTCGCCGGTGAGTGGCTGCCACAGGAGTTCCTGCGCAGGTTGGCAGCTGACCGGCGGGCGGTCGTCCTCGCGGCGGCGACCCTGCGGTCAGTGCGGAAAGAGGCGATCGAATTCATGCTCGCTGACGACGTAGCGTTGACCGATCCGCATTGGTACGCGGACTTCCTTGAGCAATCCTTCGTTCGGACCTCGTACGGCGTCGACGGTGGGCGGGACAATCGTGTTCACGAGCTGGTGCGGGTTGCCGTGCTGGAGTACCTAAGCCACGACGAACCTACGAAGCTCGACCTTTTGCACCACCGTGCCGCGCACTACTTCGCGGCTCAGGGGGCCTTCCTGGAGGAGACTTACCACCGGTTCGCTGCGGGCGACATGTCATTGGCGGTGTTGTGGAGCGACCGTGTGCGCTCAGCGTTGGAGACGTACAAGGTTGGCAGTGTGCTGGCACTTACTAGCGTCTTGCTTGCACCTGAGGTTGTGGGCCGGCTCGCCCGTACGGCGCCAGAGATTGTTGGCCATGCTGAGCAGGCCGCCGGACGAATCGCATTTCACCAGGGCCACCTGCCCGAGGCCGCGCAGCTACTCGCCAACGCGATCGGGCGTCTTGACGGAAACGATGCAACCTGGCGGGCGGCCACCCTCGAACTGCTCGGCGATATCGCGGTGAGGGTTGGCGACCTTGATCAGGCGGAGCGGCACTACCGGGCCGAGCTGGAGGTGGCGGAGCGGCTCGGGCAGGTTGAGGAGCGCATGGGCGCGTTGGTGTCTCTCGGGGATATCGCTCGGCGCCAGCGCCGGGTCGAACAGGCTACGACGCTGTACGAGGAGGCTCTGGAAATTGCCAGACTCCACGGGCATCACCTGCGGTACGGGAAGACGCTGCGCTCGCTGGGCCGGGTCGCGTTGCAGCAAGGAGACCTGAAGGTGGCAGAGGAGCGTTTCCGGGCGGCCTTGTCGCAGTTGGAGAAGGCCGGCGATCTGCTCGAAAGGGCCCGAACCCTCAACGCGCTTGGCGAGCTCCACAGTGGGCAGCGGACGTACGGCCAGGCGTTGGCGTGGCTTGAGCAGGCACTCGCCCTGTGCCGATCGGTTGGCAGCCCGCACCACGAGGCGAATACTCTGGTGCTGTACGCAGACGCCCTTATTGGCTTGGGGGAGCTCGAGCGAGCAGCGGAGCACTATGACGCCGCGTTGCAGATTTTCGATCGAACCGGCGGGCTCCTCGGACGAGCGCGCGTGTTGCGCGGACTTGGCGATGCGGCTATCGGCCAACGGGAGGCAGCCGTGGCAGCCGAGTGGTATGGGCAGGCGATTGAGGCATACCGGCGGGTCGACGGACGACTCGGTGAGGCGCGTGCGGCCTACAGTCGCTGGTTCGCTATGGCAAAGATTAACGCGGTCGGCCTCAAGGAGGCAGAAACGACGGCCGAGCGTCTGCTCACCGAGTCGCGCAGCGAGGACCTGCGGCGACGAGTTGCGACGTACGTACAGAACCTATGGGCGACCGGCTGCGGCCCACAACCGCAGACGTGACCGGTCAGCTAGCCTCAAGGGTGCCGCCCTCGATGACGCCGCCGTCACTCGTTCGTCGGACAGTGGCGTTGTCCGCATCGATCTTGGAGCGTCGTATTACCCCCTCGTTCGTCGCATGTTCTTCGACGTCAGCCTCGCGCATGGCGCGGATGACGCCGTCGGAGATCCGGCCACCCTTGCTGGCCGACTGAATTACGGTCGTCTTTGCTGGCCGTGCGGTCGTTCCAGTCATCACTGCCAGGACAGTGGCAGTTACCACCAGTCCCAGGAGCGCCACTAGCGCGATCCAGTTCCAACTGTCCGTCCACACATTGACGACCACGGCCAGCGCTGTCGTGGTAACGACGCCAGCCACCGCGAGGATGATCGGTCGGGAGAACAACTTCATGTACCACCCCGATGTATGTCTAATTCGTAGACCCAAAGTATCAGCCTCGGTCGAGCCCGAGTGCGACGCGCATAAGAAGAACATCCCGATGGTCAAAGACTGGCCGCCGTTCCGGATGCCACATCATCCCGGTGATAGGATACGACACATGCCTGACCTGTTCGATGACACTGCCTGCCCGCGTGAGTACCTCAAAACCTGACGGCGCGTCATAGGCTCCCCAGCGGTGGTGGCAACGCACGTCCCTCGCAACTCCGTTGATCAACATCGTGTGATCGACACCAAGATGCCCGTCGACCCGTCGCAATTTCCCGCCGAAGTAGTCGAGTAAGAACTGCATACCGCGGCAAACGCCGACTATCGGGGTGGCGTTGTGAAGCGCCCACGCCAGGAGGGCGCCCTCCGTGGCGTCACGTGCGGGCGACTGCCCATCGCATGGAGCAATCGCCTCACCGCCAGAGAACACAAGAGCTTGTACGCCAAAGCGTAATGCGTGCCGTACCGCGATCGACGGGTCGTTTGGCAGCGGCAGACAGATCGCCTCGACCGCCTGGAGAAAATGATGCCAGCGGATGTCCAGACCGTCTCGACGCTCATACTGGGTTTGCGTCGGGCGGAAGGCCCGTTGGGTCACGCCAACGATCGGATATGTGTGTTCTGGGTTCATCGCAACACGGGTGTCGAACGGATGCGGTCACCAGATACGGCGGAGTGCACAGGGCTCCTGTCGCGAGTTGCAAGGCTCGCCCCCCACCGCATCAATACGTTTCGGGCCTGGCTAACCAGATAGAGGGAACCGGTGACCACGACCGGAGCAGATGCGTCGAGCGCCCGGCACAGCGCCTCCTCGGTGTCCTCAACGGGCTCGGCCGATGGCACGCCTTTGGACAGCGCGATGTTCGCGAACTCCGTTGCGGACACTGACCTCTTAACCGGAACCGGCGTCGACTGGAAGCTTGGAACGATGACATGATCGCCGAATTGCGCCAGCTCAGCGCACGTGTCAGCGATCCGGCCGCCTGTACTTTGGACCATATTCGCGACGATGTTCCTCCGAGCACGTGAGCTGCTGGTCAAGTGTCTACGCAAGGCTCCCATCTTTTGAGGATTGTGCGCGCCGTCCAGCACCAGCTCGCGACCACCCAATTGCCATCGTTCCATCCGCCCTGGCGGTTGGTCGAGCGCGACGGAAGCGAGGGTACCTGGTGAGAGTTTCGGGAGCCTATGAACGCTCGCCATGTGCCGATATGCAGCAGTCGCCAGCGCCCAGTTACGCCGCTGGAAGGCCGGCAGCCCGGCAGGAGCACTGCCGGCCCCATCCACGTATTCGACCGTAGCGTCGCGAGTTGCAGCCGCCGAGGAGATGACCGACATCGCCACTGGATGTTGTTCTAGCGCTACCACATGACATCCCCGCTTGATGATACCTGCCTTGTGGACCGCGATCTCGGCGAGCGAGTGGCCTAGCACGCCAACATGATCAAGGCCGATATCGCCGATGACACACACTTTGCCCGTAGCGGCGAGGAAGTTAGTTCGATCGTGGAGACCGCCCACACCCACCTCGACGACGGCGCAATCGACCTTCGCACGGGCAAACATCCACCACGCGAAGGCCATCATCAGGTCAAGGTAGGTAATGGTGTTTCGAACGTCGCGGGGCAGTTGGCCCAAGAAGATACCGAGGTTTTGTAGCATGTCGTCGGCCTCGACCGGACCATCACCGATCTGGATCCGATCGTTGACAGCGACTACATGTGGCGACACCGTAAGGCCCGGCGTCCAGCCTGCCAGCCACAACAATGACCGCAGGTAATAGCAGATCGACGTCTTCCCAGATGTCCCGGCGACGTGAATGGCCGTCAGGCTGTCCTGAGGGGAGCCGACAACGTCGAGCAACCTGCGAAACCGGAGCGATGCGCGAGGAACGGCGCCCTTGCTGGGGCGGATCATGAACGAGCTCAGCAACCGCTCGACGTCAGCCAAAGCATCCACCATGCGACTACCCCCCAACGGCGTGTCCGTGGGAGCCTACGATGAGCAGCAGCGACGAGTCCATGCGCACAGCGAGTGCTCCTAGTGACTGGCCGACGGCGCACGTCGACGAACGATGCCGGCCGGGCCGGCAAAGCCACGACCCCCGTTAACCCCCGAAAATCCCGGTATACCGTTGGCAATCAGTAACAAGTGACGATCATCGACTGGTTGGGTTTGCGCAGCTCATGCAAGGTTTCGACAACCAGCAACAAGCGCGGGATGGTCGCGGTTGGTATTCGATCGTCCCGGTTCGAAGGGGGGCACCGCCGGGCAGATCTCCGCAGGCGAGGGCGCGACGGCGGAGGCCGGCATCGTGACCAACAGGGCCTGGCAGACGCCGCAGGAATCGACCGGTCATTCATCTTCGACGTGGAGACCGGCAGGCACAGCATCTCCGCCGACCGCGCCTACCAACTCGCCGCCCTCCGCGTGCCCGTCGACGCCCCATTCGTCGCTCGTGTACCCGAGCCACTGGACAGCGGCAAGAGCGCCGATCAGGTTCTGCTGATCGCCTCGCGAAGGAGGTCGACGACCGCCTCCGACGTCAGCGGCTCCCTGTCCATGTGCCACACGTGCATCATGGGGCGGACCATGAAGGGGCGTTGTGCGGCGAAGACGTGCCAGGCGAATCCGTGTGGCCGATCCCGCGGGCCGTACTCGTAGCGGCTGGTGAGCGCGCTCGCCCTGAATCGCAGCATCGACCAGGACAGCCGGCCGTCTTTCGTCTCGCAGACGATGTTCGCGTACGGGTCGGTGTCATTCGGGCCCGCAGCCACGACACCGGCGATAAGCAACGGATCGTCTCCCGGCACTTCCAGCCGGGGCGTCGACTGTGTCCACACGTCTACCACGATCCTGCGCCGCTCCCAGCGCATCTCCCACGACAGTCCCTGTTTGGTCAGCTCTGCCTCTGGCAGCGCTTCCCTCGCCTGGTCGGCCGCCTCCTCCAGCACCGCGTGAAGATCGGCGAGAGCCTGGGTGATCTGCTCTTCTGTTGCTGCCTGCTTTGCCGCCAGGGCCGCGCCGACCGCATCCTCACGAGAACGGCGCTGCTGTGCCGCGAAAGCTGCCTCCCGCAGCGCCTCCTGCTGCGCGCTGAGCCGTCGTATGGCGGCGTCGAGGGTTTCCACCACCGCTCGCGCGTCCTGCGGGCGGGCGGCGGGATCCTTGGCCAGCAGGCGCAGGACAAGCCGACCGACGGCGGCGGGCACGCCCGCGGGCAGCTGGGGCGGCGGGTCCTGCTGGTGCTGGCGCCGCAGCGCCACCTCGTCCCCACCCAAGAACGGCCGCGCGCCGGTCAGGACCTCGAACGCCAACACCCCAAGGCATACAGATCGGTCTTGACGGTTGCGGGTTGCCCGGTCCACAGCTCAGGCGCCATGTAGGGCAGGGTCCCCGCACCGCGAAACGTGTACGTATCCGTCGACTCCAGGAGATTGCGGGAAATCCCAAAATCTGCGAGCTTCCACGTGTCCCCGAATTCGAGCACGTTGGCGGGCTTAAGATCGCGGTGCAGCACGGGTATCTCAGCCAGTTCGGCCAGTCCCTGCGCCACCTGGCGCAGCACCTCGACACGGGCCACATCGTCAAGGTCACCGGCCCCGAGCGCTGCGGCAAGCGATCAATCCGCCCGCGGCATCACCAGCATCAGGTCATCGCCGACCCGCCCGACATCGAGCAGACCCATCACGTGCTTGGCCGAAGTCGTGGCGAGAACCTGATCGATCTCGACCTCACGCTCACGACGTCGCCGCTCGCTCTCGACATCCCAGCGCAGCGGGACCCGCTTGACCGCGACCTCCTGACCGGTCGGACCCGTCCCACCAAAGACGAGCCCGAAGCCGCCCCTATCGCCAATCTGAGCGCTCGGGTCATACGACCACCGCGCGCCGCTCTCACCGTCGAACGACCTCACAGCTGCGATGATGGCAGACCGCGCCGGGCGAGCCCCACAACACCGGGGCACCGGGGTGTTGGACGGCTCGGCTCGCGGGCTCACGCCAGCTCAGCCGATCCAGCGACCGCGCCGGCTGCACCGATGAGGGCAACCACGCGACGCTTGACTCCTGTTAGGCAGTGTGAGCACGTGGTGCTCGGGCCGTGGTGGAGTAGTAAGCAGCCGGACTGGTCGCGGGCTGATGACCTACGGTTGTGGGGCGTCCCTTGATCGTCCGCAATTGATCTGCGGCGAGCCGGGCTGCCCTGGCTTGATGGAACCTTTGCTGGGATTCACGCAGGTCCGCGAGGTTGTCCGCGAGCATGGCCATCTGGAGCACCAGTTGTAGCGCAGCTGCGGTGTCATGGTCGTCCGTAAGCCGTCCCACGACGGCGATGAGGCGGGACATCGCGCGGAGCTCAATGGCCGGTCGGGAGAAGCCACGCCGCCGCCGGGATGCTTCGCGGGCAGCGCGGTCGAACGTGTCGGCGGCTTCGGTCAGAGGCCCGCCGCGGCGGCCCTCGAAGGCGCGCGCCGTGGAGGTCAGGACGTCGGCTGCGGAGTAGGCCAGGGCGGATGTGTCGTCGTTGGCCTCGCTACGAGCGAACTGCCCGGCGGCGTTTCGAGTTGCGGCTGCCGCGCGGCGGAAGGCGTTGGCGCGTTGACGTGCCCGCGTTTCCGGCCGTCGCGTGCGTGGTGCGGTGCCTCGGACTGGATGCCAGCGGCGGCGAAGCTGGGGGAGGGTCAGGTCGGGCGCAAGGCGACCGCCGCCGTACCACACGGTGTCGCCGGCCGCGGTGTGGTGGTCGGGGAGCCCGACGGCGTAGCCGGTTACCTCGTCCGGAGTGACCGTACTGTGACGGAGCCGGACGAGAACACCGGCTGCTCGCAGCCCGCTGAAGAAGTCGGTCTCGTCAACGGCTGCCGCTGCAGCGGCACGTACCTCGCGGCGAAGTCGATCCCGAGGGATCTCGGCGCGTCGCTGGCGTTCGGCTTTGCTTTGCTCGGCTGAACTGGGTCGGCGGTGGCTGGTGTGGTCGACTGGGCCGACGCGGTACAGCCCGTAGCGCTCTTCGAGGTCGCGTGCTGCTGCCTGGGCTTTGAGGCGTTCGTTCCAGGCCCACACGGTCTCTCCGTTCTGGCGGACCAGCGTCGCCACGATGTGGATGTGGTCGTCGGCGTGGCGGATCGCGATCCACCGTACGGCGTCTGGATCGCCATGCGGCGCGATGCCTACGGCGGCGACAATCTCGGCAGCGATGTGCGCCCATTGGGCGTCGGTGAGGGTGCGGTCGGTGATGTGGTTGCGGATGGACGCATGCCAGACGGGCTTCTGCGGGGGGTTCCTCCCTGCGCGGACCGGCTGTTCGAGTAGACGAGCCAGCTCGCGAATGTCGTGGCGACCGGACGGGGTCCTCGGCGGTTCCAGGGACTGGAGCTGGGTGGGGCCGGACCACGCGGCGACGAGGTGTGGGTCTCGGTGTTCTTCTCGTTTGCCCGGGCCGAACAGGTAGCGGAGTAGGCCGCCGACGTTCTTGCCGCGGGGGTGGATGGCGGGAATCAGCGCAGCCGCCGGTCGATGTCGGCCACGAGGGCGTCGAGTTGGTCCAGCGAGCGCTCGCACCGTTTGACGGCTCGGTCGAGCCATGCCGGCGGCTCGCCCGTTGCGTTGAGCGCGGCCGTCGCCTGGTTCAGGTTGGTGCCGGTGCGGATGACGGCAGTGCGGGCGGCGAAGAGTTTCCGCTGCACCTCGGCCAGTTCGTAGCGGGTGACGCGAGTGCCAGAGACCAGGCTCCCCGGAGCGGCGGTGCCGCGGGCGGCGGCCAACGCAGAGTTCGCGCTGAACCCGGCAGGAGTCACTCCGGAGCGGGCGGCAGCCGCTGCTACGTCCTGGTACTCCGTCGCATCGAGCCGGAGGTTGACCCGCTGGTGGCGTCCCGGGAACTGGTGGCGCCGGTCGGAACCGCGTACTACGGGGTTCGCTGTGTGCCCAGGTTGGTCCACGCCCGTACCTCCGTGCCTGGTTCGCGTCGCCGTCGTCGGAAGCGTTCGTCGCGAGGGTTGTCGGCAGGGCTACGGGTAGCGCCGTACGGCTGTGTCCCGGCGGCCGAGGAGGAGGGAATGGAGCGCCCTTTCGAGTACCTGGACCTGGAAGAGGAAGGAATCAGGAAGCGGAAGGAAGTACCTCCGATCTATCGGCCTGATTGCGGCGACGAGCGGGCAGACGGCTCCGCATTTCCATCACCACCTGGACGTTGCCGTCTCGGCCAGAGGTAGCACTGGCCGCGGCGGACCTGGCCGTCACCGGGTTGCGTTGCTCCGTCGCGCGATCCTTCTTCGTAGCCGTTGCCACGCCCTAGGGTCCGCCGCGCTGACCCCGCTGGGTCAGCGTTTTCACCGGTTCCCGGATGTGCCGACCGCGCTCGGTCGGCACATCCGGGAACCGGTGCTACAACTTGCTCCGCCCCTGCCGCTGTCTCTCGGGACCGCTACGTGTGTGTGATGTCCCGTCCACCGGCGACGTCCCGTCGCTACCCGGCCGTTGGTTCGGACCGTCGACTCCGGCGCCGTTCGAGCTCGCGAGAGATGATGGCAAGATCCTCGTCACAGGCACGAATGACCGGCCGCCAACCCTCGCGGGCTTCCCTCATCACGCTGGTATCGGCTGTGCCCCACGCCTTGGTCATCTGCTTCTCCGCGTAGGCGCGCCTCTTCAGCAGGTCGCGCATTGCGCGGTTCAGGTCGCCCGTCCGGATCCGGTGCACGGGCGTCCCGTTGTAGCTGGGCCCAGTCATCGGCAAGCCTCCCATGTGCCGCTAGCTAGCGTCCCCTGCCGTCGACCAACAGCACGATCCACCGAATCCGCCAAACCAAACCTGGACGATCAGCCACCCCGAGCGTCCAGATCGAGCTACGAGGCGGACTCCATGACGACGACTTTGACTTCACCTGGACTAGACAGTGCGCACGGTGGGGGCGTCGTGAGGTTCGTGTCGCCGAGGTTCTGAGAGGGCGGTTTGTGAGTTTTTCGTAGTTCGTCATCGCTCGATGAAGTGATGTTGGGGCTGGTCCGGTGTCTGGCGATAGGCGCTCGCGTTGGCTGGTTGTGGGCAAGCGCAAGGCGTATCCGAGCGACCTGACCGACGAACAGTGGGCGGTCGTCGGCCCGTTCCTGGCGGCGTGGAAGGCGAAACACCCGTCGGTGTCTGGGCATCAGGGCCGTTACCAGCTGCGGGAGATCGTGAACGCGATTTTCTATCAGAACCGGACCGGGTGTCAGTGGGCGTACCTGCCGCACGATCTGCCGCCGAAGTCAGCGACGTACTACTACTTCGCGTTGTGGCGCGATGACGGCACCGACCAGACGATCCACGACCTGTTGCGCTGTCAGGCGCGGGAGAAGGCCGGCCGGGCCGAGGATCCGTCCGCGGTTGTGCTGGACACCCAGTCCGTCCGCGCGGCCAACCACGTCCCGGCGGCCACCACCGGAAAAGACGCCGCGAAGAAGGTTCCGGGACGCAAGCGCGGCCTCGCGGTGGACACCCTGGGCCTGATCATCGCCGTCGTCGTCATGGCCGCGTCGGCCACCGACAACCAGATCGGCGTAGCCCTGGTCGACCGGGTCGTCGAGCACACCCCGACCGTGACGAAGGCGTGGGTCGACGCCGGGTTCAAAGACGACGTCCAGATCCACGGCGCGGTCAACGGGATCGACGTCGAACAGGTCAAACGGTCCGACACCAAGCCGGGATTCATACCGGTGGCCAAGCGGTGGATCGTCGAACAGGTCCACGGCACCCTGATGCTGCACCGCCGGTTGGTGCGCGAGTACGAGACCCGACCAGCCTCCAGCGAGTCACGCACCTGGTGGGCATCGACAGCAAACCTGGTCCGCCGGCTGACCGGCACTACCACCCCGACGTGGCGCCAACCGTTGCCCCACAACGGATGAACCACGAACGGGTCCTGGAACTGATCGCCACACGGGAAACCGTCGCCGGCGCCCAGGCCGAGCAGCTGCGCGTCCAGATCGCCGAGCTCACCGAACAACTCGTAGTCGTCAACGCCGAGTTAGCCGACCTCGCCACGACCCGCACCACGCTGCTGCGGCTCACCGGCACCACCAGTAGCACGCCGCCAACGGACGCCAGCACGGATGCCACCGTGGCAAGTCCCGCCTACCAGCAGATCCTCGCCGTGTTCGCCGCCACCGACAATCCGTTACGCGCCAAGGACATCTGCGTCGCGCTCGGCACCGGCACCGCCGCGAAGAACACCGAAAGCCTGCGCGCCAAACTCAAACGCCTCGTCGCCCGTGGCGTCCTCACCGAGCCGGAGTCCGGCATGTTCACCCTCACCCAGCCCGCCGGAAACAAGCCCGAGCCGACGCCAGAGTCATAACGGACATCGGCTCCCGAACCACCCTCTCAGACCTGTCCCGAAACGCGGTGCCGGATCGGCGGGACGACACTATGCGCCAGTGGTGATCGATTCCCCAACGGTAGTCGATTCCGCGGTGATACCCCCTGCCGTTGCGGTGCCTTGGTCGATCGACGGGACCGCGGACCTGGGCGCCGACTGGCCGGCCACTTCTTGGGAGCCAAGCGCAATCGCCTCGCCGCCAGACGCGACGCACCCAGTTGGTACCACGCGCCGCGCTGTCCGCCTCACCCGTCAGGTTTGCCGCGGCAGCGACCTGTCCTCAGGCCCGGCCGGAATCCGGTGACCTGGCAGCACTCGGGGGCAAGATTCGTTCTGCGGCTACAAGCTGGCGAGGACTTCGGCGATGAGCCGTCGGGCGTCGTGGCCGTAGATGGCTTCTGCCTGCAGCTGACTGAACAGGGACAGGTAGAGCGCGACTTCTTGCGGCCTTGTTACCTTGATCGCGGCGGTGGGGGTCTCCAGGGCGACGGCTGACTCGTCGAAGATCCAGAAGCCGATGCTGGCGATCGCCTGTCGTTGTGCGTCGGCGGGGATGATCCCGACGGAGACGAACGGCAGCCGGCTGACTTGCATGAGGTGGGTGAGTTGGTCGGCGTGTTCCTCCGGTGTGCCGCGTCGGGTCCGCAGTGCCTGCTCGCCGAGGACGATGACGATGCGTTTGCTGGGGTGCAGCGCGGTCGCGGTGCGCTGTGCCCGCATGTCCAGCACCGCTTCGGTGTCGTCGGGAGCGTCGAGGAAGGTGTACCACCAGGCCAGCATCCTGCGCTGGTACGCCTCGGTCTGGACGATGCCGGGCAGCACGCCGGGTTCGTGGATGCGAAACGTCGAGGTGCGTTGGTAGGTGGCGATCGAGTGGAGGTCGCCGAGGCGTCGCATGCCGGCCCGGGCGGCGCGGGCCCATTCCATGTATGCGGTTTCGACCGCTCGTGCGGTGGCGAGCAGGTCGGCGAGTTCGTCTTCGGCGCCGCAGGCGGTGCACCAGGCGCGCAGGTTGGCCTCGGTGGGTGGCTGGCGGCCGTTCTCGATGCGGCTGATCCGGGTGACGTGTTGCCCGGTCGCCGTCGCGATGTCACGTCCGGTCAGCCCGGCGGCCTTGCGGAGCTGGCGCAGCCGGGCGCCCAGTTCCTTGCGGGCCCGGGCGCCGGAGCTACTCGGGTCGGTACTCACGGGCCGGGATGCCGCTGGCCCAGACGCCCGCAAAGACCGCCGAATCCTCAAACACCTGGGCATGCTGACCAGCACAACCCATAGAAGATCGACTTTGCCGTGCCCGTGGCGCCTACCGGTCCCCGGCTGCGCCGACGAAATCGGGCCCGGGTCTCACCACGGTGAGGACCGAGCCCGATTCAGGGCTACGCTAATACAAATACCATGTGCTTGTTGAACTGAGCGTGTACCAATCGGCCTGGCCGTGTCCGACCCGCAGGATGTACATCCCGGACTTCGGCCAGTTCCACTGGCATTTCACCCAGGTGCCGTTGCCGGATGAGTTCGCCTTGTTGTTCTGGCAGCGGTAGATGTTACTGGAGCTGCCTCCGGCGAACTGTCCGAGCTTGAAGTAACCGTCGGCCTTGTCGCTTCGTACGTAGAGGGTTCTGCGGTCGTACCGGATGCACATTGTCGCGTAGAACCCACCGGCGGTGAAACATTGGATGTTGTTGTTGTTTGACCCGGAAAACACCGTGGAGTGCGATACGGCCGTTCCGACTTTCCAGTACAGATCCTGGGCGGAGGCCGGGGATGAAAACACCGTCACGAAGCCAATCGCGAGCACAGTTCCCATCAGCGCCGCGTACACCTTCTTGCGGATTCGTCTCACTGTCTTTTCCCTTCCAGGATTCGCCAGTTCCGACAGCAATTGGCCTCCCCCTTGGATGCCAACGATCACCGCCGATGCGAAGAGATGTTGGCATCCGGTGCTGTCGTCGTCAACGAATGTCTGATGCGTAAGACGAAACTTGAGCAAATCTTGCGCTGGCCGGAGAGATTCAGCCGATTGAGCCTTTGTCAGTAACGACCTGGGGATCAATAGTGGAGTATTGATGTAACCCGGCGTGTCGGCTTGATCAAAGTGGTGGCGGGCCGCACGGTCGCTGATTTGTGACGATCAAAACGGCCCGTGCGGCCCTGTCCCATTCTGTCTTCACCGGGATCTCCCGCAACCATCTCGACCGGCTTGTGACCGAACTGGCCGGCCCGTTCGCCGCTGCGCGGGAAGGCCGGCTGTACCACCGTCGCGGTGGCCGGGACCGTGTAACTGCCGACAATCACATCCGTGCAGGTCAAGCGGCGTGCTCGTACTCTAGGAGGACGCCTCCGAGGCGGTCGCGTCGACGGATGTTCAGGTGGGCGAGCCGGTCCGGATCGGTGACCGGTTCGGGTAGCGGTGCCAGTGGTCGGGCGTTCGCGAGGCCCTGGTGCGGGCGGTGTGTGTTGTAGAACGCCTCGAACTCGCGCAGCGCGTGCAGTAGATGCTGCTGGTTCCAGATCAACGTCCGGTCCAGCAGCTCGTGGCGGCAGGTCCGTACCCAGCGTTCCATGATCGCGTTCATTCGGGGTAAGCGCACACCGGTCAGTACGACCTCGATACCAGCGTCGGCAAGGACTTCGTCGAACAGGTGTGGGTACTTGCCGTCCCGGTCTCGGATCAGGTATTTCACCCGGCAGCCGGCGTCCTCAAGGTCCATCACCAGGTTGCGGGCGGCCTGGGTCACCCATCCGGTGGTCGGATGCGCGGTCGCGCCGAGGATCCGGATGCGGCGGCTGGCGTGCTCGATCACCGCGAGGATGTACATCCGGGTGCCGGCGAGTGTGACGGTCTCGATGAAGTCGGCCGCCAGCAACGCTTCTGCCTGCGAACGGAGGAACTGTGTCCAGGTCGTGGCGGCCCGGTTCGGGGCAGGGTCGATCCCGGCCTGGTGGAGGAGCTCCCACACCGTGGACGCTGCGACCGTGATCCCGAGCGTGAGCAGCTCCCCGTGCACCCGGCGATACCCCCACGACGGGTTCTCGGCCACCAGACGGAGCACCAGCACCCGGATCGAGCGTATGGTCGGCGGCCGGCCCCGACCTGGGGGCCGTGACGCGACCGCATGCCGGCGGGCGGCGAGATCCCGATGCCAGCGCAGCACCGTGTCAGGACGCACCAGCAACCGCAGGCCCTGCAGGCTCGGTTTCGGTAGCCGGTGCAGCAACGCCGCCAGCCATGCCCGGTCGGCCGGGTCGAACCGCACCCGCTGCCCGTCGAGCTGACGCTGCAGCACCGTGAGCTGGTGGCGCAGAGCGAGAATCTCCGCGTCCTTGTCCCGATCGCTACCCGGCAACAGCCGCAGCAGCGCGAACGCGTTGGTGATCCCCAGGTACGCCAGTCGCAACAACACGAACGGGCATCATCGCGTAGTCACCGACTGCGATGTACAAGGAGGACATGACGGAGCGACTCAAGATCGACGCATCGGCGCCGGAGACGGCCCTGAACAGCACGGATGCATTTGTCGGCAGGCACAGGGCTCAATCCTAATCACTTCCCTGGTAGTCCTGGAAACAACCCTGATGGATCTGCTCATTTTGGAAACAAGCTGACGGCGACAGAATGGGCGCAGAATCATGGAGATACCCACGGTGTCGGATTTGGCGTCAAGGTGCCGAATGACTGGCTCAACGAACATGTCAAAGCTGGTAGAATCGACGTCTATGATGGATTGACGGAAAATCATTTGGAGTACATTATTCCGAAAGAACTCTTCGAGGCGTTCAATCGATTCCCACGTTTTCCCTGGTCAGGTAGGTAACGGTGATCGACAGGTTGTCAAGGTGGGCGATAGTGGAGGGAACGGTGGTTGACCACGTTCCATACGGACTGCTGGTTCGCATTCCGTCCGGTGAAACCGGGGTAGTGGATCGTGCGTTAATAGCGGACTCTCCAACCGAACGGCACGACTGGCCCGCCATAGGGGAATCCATCGCGGTCGTCGGCGCCGGCTATACGAGTGCTGGCCAGCTGCGTCTAAGTGCTCGGCAGAGCCATCTCTCGGAGGCGCGGACCCGATCGGCGGAGAAGGAAGAATGAGCCCGATCTGATGGTCGACGATTGCGAGTTCAGGTTACTCAGAGTGGCACCTGATGGTCAGGGCGTGTCGGAGGGCGCGGTGGCGCGGCTTCGGTTGGTTGAGTGCGGCGGACAGATGTTCACATTAGACAATAGGCGCCTCGTTGCCTTTCAGAAGTCAGGCGTTTCGAGTGTCCCATTCGTGCGAGCAACCGCCACAGAGGCTGCCGCGGAGGCGTGGAGGTTCACAACCTGAAGTTCCCCCGGTTTCCGGACAACCCAGGTGTGAGGGCAGCAGTTGTCCTCACTGAGAGGAGTCCGGACATGCCCGCACCACATCCTGCGGAGTTCCGCCGTCGTGCGGTGGAACTGGCGCGCCGGCGTGAGAAGCCGGTGGCCGAGCTGGCCAAGAGTTTGGGGATCTCCGAGTCGTGCCTGCGGAACTGGATGTCCCAGGCCGACGTCGAGGAAGGGCACCGTGAGGGCCTGACCGGCGCTGAACGCGAGGAGCTTCGTGTGCTGCGCCGTCAGGTTCGGGTGCTGGAGATGGAAAAGGAGATCTTGGTAAAAGCCGCGGCCTTCTTCGCCCAACAGAACGTTCTGCCACCCCGATGATCTACCGGTTCATCGAGGTGGAGAAGGCCACCTACCCGATCACCCTGCTGTGCCGCACCCTGGGCGTGTCCCGTTCCGGGTTCCACGAGTGGCGCACCAACGGCCCCTCCGGCCGCGATCTGGACGACGCCTATCTGACCAATGCGATCATCGACATCCACGCCGACTCTCGCGGCAGCTACGGCTCGCCGCGGGTACACGCCGAACTACGGCTCGGCCACAAAATCCACTGTGGACGTAAACGGGTCGAGCGGCTAATGAGAGACGCTGGCCTGCAAGGCATCCACCGCCGCCGGCTCCACGGCTGCACCGTCCGCGACCCCGAGGCGGCACCCGCCGACGACCTGGTCGCACGCAAGTTCACCGCCGAGCAACCCAACCAGCTCTGGGTCGCCGACATCACCCAGCAGATGACCTGGCAGGGCTGGCTTTACCTCGCCGTCGTCCTGGACGTGTACTCCCGCCGCGTGGTGGGCTGGGCCATCGGCGACCACATGCGAGCCGAATTGGTCTGCGACGCCCTGGACATGGCCACCTGGACCCGCCGACCCACCGACGGCACCGTGATCCACCACAGCGACCACGGCGCCCAGTACACCTCCTACATCTTCGGCAAACGGCTCCGCGACGCCGGGATCCTCGCCTCCATGGGCAGCATCGGCGACTGCTACGACAACGCCATGGCCGAAGCGTTCTTCGCCAGCCTGCAAACCGAACTGTTGGACCGGCACACCTGGCGCACCCGCGACGACCTCGCCAACGCCATCTTCGAGTGGATCAACGCCTGGTACAACCCGACCCGGCGACACTCCGCCCTGGGCTACCTCAGCCCCGTACAGTACGAACAAACCCACCACACGCCCGCTCAACGAGCAGCGTGATCACCACACGTCCCCGTCCGGAAAACCGGGGGAACTTCACTGCAACGCACAGCCCTCAGCGAACACCTCACCAGCCTGAACACGCTGATCGACGAGATCAACGGCGACGGCCCTACCCGGCGCCGGCATGAGCCCCGATCGGACCGGCGAACACATCAGGTCCGCGTTCGCCCAGCTCACCCGAGAACAGCGAGACCTGTCCGACCTCGACCGCGCCGCCATGGCCGCGTTCGAGCGCCTCATGCAGGGCCGGCCCGAACTCACCGACGGGGCCATCACCGTCACCAACATCTGCACCGAGGCAGGGATCTCCCGCGCCTCCTACTACCGCTCGCCCGCCGCACCGGTCATCAAGAGCATCCTGGCGGCCCCCGAAACCACCCGTCCTGAACCCGACGAGCTGCGTGAAGAGGTCACGCGGCTACGCCAGACCGAACGGGCACTACGCCGCGAGCACGCCGCACAACTACGCGAACTAAAGGACACCATCACCACCTACGCCAACCAGATCCAGCTGCTGACCCTCGCCAACGCTGAACTGCGGGAGGAGAACAACCAGCTCCAGCGCCAAGCCGCAAAGCACACCAACCTGCGAGTGCTAGACCAGGACGTTCCAAGAACAGGCGGCAGCGAATCCGGAGGAGCCTTGCGAGTGTCCGGGCTACCTCACGAGTGATCCTGCGAGCTGTCGAGAACGTCGCGAGCTGGCCTTGGTTGTCCGGTTCGCGCGAGGTTGGCAGGGTTCTTAGCGATCCGAACGGTTGTGACGGTGGATTCTCGTGCAAGCAAGGACTGTCCAGCTGTGGGGCGACGCGCGGCGGCTACGGCAGGCGCGTCACGCCAGTTCCTCCTTGAAGCCCTGCCGCCACGAGGGGTAGCGCAGCGTCCAGCCGAGTTCTCGCTTGGCCTTGGCGTTGGAGAAGCCGCGGCCCTCGGTCATCAGGATTACCGCTACCTGTCCTGCGAGCGGCCGGGCCAGCCAGACTGGAACCCGCATCGGTTTTTTCGCCCCCGCGCATGCGGCCGTGTAGGGCAGCCATTGGTTCGCCGGGGCCGGTTCGTCGTCGACGATGTTGAACACGCCCTTGGCGTGCTGCTCCACGGTCAGGATGGTGGCGCTGGCCGCGTCGTCCAGGTGCACAAACGATGTGTGGCCCGCGCCGTCGCCGACGATCGGGAACTGGCGCTTGCGGACCGGCTCGGCCAGGGCCTCGGTGGCGTCCGGCCCGTAGAACCAGCCATAGCGAAGGACCGCGCCGCCGGCCTTGACGACGGCATTTTCCACATGGCCGATCGCCGCCATTCCAGGCGCCGCCGTAGTCCCCTTCATCGGGTCCAGCATGTCCCGCTCGGTCTTCACCCAGCCGCCCTGACGCAAGCCGTTCCAAGCGGCGTAGCTCTGCGCGACGATGTTGGTCACACCGGTCGCCTGCGCCGCGGCCAGCAGGTTGTCCGTGCCCTCGGTGCGCAGCCGGTTGGTTCCGGCGAACCAGCGGTCCATGTGCTTGAAGCTGGGCTGGCCCGCGTGCACCGGGTTGATGGCGGTCATCTGGTGGAGGATCGCGTCCGGCTGTGCGGCGGCGACCGCGTCGCGCACCGACATTCGGTCCAGCCCGTCCATCACCACACCCTTGGCGCCCAACTGCACCACCAGGTCGAGCTTGGCCGCGCTGGTCGTCGTCGCGATCACCTCGTGCCCCCGCGCCACAAGTCGCGGCACCAACCGACGGCCAAGAACCCCAGTCCCACCGGCAACGAACACTCGCATGATCATCATCCTTCCGCGTGATGTTGCGGTCATCCCCACAACAAGAACGGTACGTGTCGTGCCGTTCGAGATTCACAGTAAATCCGCGTGCCTGGCACTGTCAATACGGCACGTGCCGTGCTGATCGATAACAGAACTGACCGGCGTCCCGCTCAGACGACGGCGCGTCGCGGCTGGAGAGGGCGGCGCTGGCGCCCTACGGGCTCGGTCGCATCCCGGCGAAAAGTGCCGAGAACACGCGATCAATGTAACCGTGAGTCACGATTTCCTGCGCTATCAGGAACTGGAAGTAGAGCGGGCCGGACAGGATGGCAAAGGCGAGATCGAGATCAAGTTCCGGCGCCACCTGCCCTTGTCGTTGGGCGAGCTTGAGCCGGGCCCGCACCCTCTGGGCTTGCGGGCCGATGAAGCGCTCGTTGAGCGCCGCGGCGACCGACGGGTCATGCTGGGCCTCACCCAGCAACGCCTGGTAGAGCGGGCCGAATGGTGGCCGACCCAGCAGGTCGACGGCGGCATAGGTCTGCGTGCGCAGGTCGGCCTCGATGTCCCCGGTGTTTGGGATATCGAGCGCCTGCGCGTCCGCCGGAAGCAGGGCATCGAGGAACAGGGCGCCCTTCGACGGCCAGCGACGATAGATCGTGTGCTTGCCGACTCCCGCGCGGGCGGCGACAGCTTCGATGCTGAGCTTGGTGAAGCCAAGCTCCTGGGCCAGCTCTAGGGTTGTCTGCTTGATGAGCTCGGTGCGGTCCAAGGCTCGGTCGGTGCGCTTTTCGGCCATGCGAGCATCCTACTAGAACGGCACGTGCCGTCTTGACAGGACGGGTGAGTGTTCGTACCGTACGAGGAGAACGGCACGGCACGTGCCGTCCGATCGGTACGGTAGGAGCGCCGATGAATGCCGCACTTCCGATGGCCACTCGGTCGCCGTTGCGGATCCGGTTCAGCTGCGGCCACATCGTCGCCGTGGCTGGTTGGCGCGCGGGTTCGACGTAGCGGAGCTGATGTTTGCGGCGTCGTCGTGCACTCCGAACGGAGGCCGGATTGAGAAGTAAACCAGAACCCCTGGTGGTGGTGGGCGTGCTATTGAGCGCGGCCAGCATGTCGGTGTTCGGCCTTTGGGCGCTGCTGCCCGCTGGCTTCGTCGACTACGTCAACTACCACCCCCTCAATGAGCATCTGGTGCACGACGCCGGTGCCTTCCAGGTCGGCATCGGCGCCGCCCTGCTGTTCGCGCTGATCTGGTCGGACGCGTTGGTGGTCACCCTGGCCGGTTTCGCGGTCGCCAGTGGCCTGCACACGATGACCCACTTCCTGGACCGCCACCTGGGCGGTCACGGCACCGACGTGCCGATCCTCGCCGTCTTCACCGTGATCTCCCTTGCCACCATCGCCCTGCGTCTACGAAAGAAGGCCACAGCATGAAGATCCTCCTTGCCGGCGCCACCGGCGCGATCGGCCGCCCGCTCGTGAAGGCGTTGCGTGTGCAGCGGCACGAGGTGTACGCCCTGAGCCGCAACTCCGCCGCGCGGGTGCCCGGTGCCCGGCTAGTGGTCGCCGATGTTCTGGACCGGGACGCGCTGCTGCGAGCGGTGGACGGGATGTCGGCCGACGTGGTGATCCATCAGCTCACCGCGCTGGCCAAGCCCCCGGCCAGATTCACCGACATGGAGATGACCAACCGCCTGCGCACCACCGGCACCACCCACCTGCTGCAGGCCGCGCGGGCCGTGGGTGCGCGCCGCTTCCTGACCCAGTCGATGGTGCCTGGCTACGGGTTCACCGACCACGGCACGCGCGTTCTGACCGAACGCGACCCGTTCGGTCGGCAGCGCGAGGGCAAGGCGGCGCCGATCGTGGCCGCCATGGCCTCGACCGAGCAGCAGGTGCTCACCGCTGACGGCATCGAGGGCATCGCCCTGCGCTACGGCGCCTTCTACGGCCTGACCGGCTCCGAGGCGCTCATCACCGCGCTACGAGCCGGCAAGCTGCCGGTACCCCGGGACGGCGGCGGGTTCATGTCGTGGATCCACCTGGCCGACGCCGCGGCGGCCACGGTGGCCGCCATGGACAAGGGCGTGGCGGGCCAGGCGTACAACATCGTCGACGACGAACCCGTCACGTGGGGCGAGATGATCACCGAACACGCCAAGGTGGCGGGGACCAAAACGCCCCGACGCCTGCCCGGCTGGCTCATCCGGCTGGCAGCGCCGTACTTCGCGACCCTCATGATCGACACCTCTATGCGGGTGTCGAACGCCAAGGCCAAGGCCGAACTGGGCTGGACACCCACGCTGCCCAGCTACCGCGAGGGCGCACACGCCCCCCGCAACTGACACCGCCGCCAGTCCTCCACCTGCCGGACATCCCCAATCCGCCGGGATGTCCGGCAGGTACACGACCAGCTACACGGTCCCGGCCGCCACGGTGTCCCTGCGTCACCTTCGCGAGCACGGCGCCCAGCCCTCAACCACTACCTAGAATGCAGACCCCACCTCGACAGAGACCCTCCACTGCCGCAACACCCGGCAAGCCCCGGTGACTCCCCTCGCTGCCACCGAGACAGCCGGAGCCGATCCGCCTCAGCCCGACAGGCCGCCTCGCTCGTCCCGATAGGAAACGCAATCCAGCAACGATGCGCCTGCGCCGTGGCGAACAGCCCAGGATCGTGCCCGACCTGATCTATCTCGCCCTGGCCGTCTTCGCGGCGTGGGCCGCTTCGGCCCCGAGCCATTCACCGGCTAACTCAGCACGACATCCATATGAACGCGGAAGGATACAACAAACATGTACCTTGTGACCGGAGCGACCGGCCTCATCGGACGCCCCCTCATCGAAACGCTGCTCGCGGAAGGCGCCGAGGTCCGGGCCGTCACCCGCGACCCGCACAACGCTGGGCTCCCGGCCGGAGTGGAAGCCGTCGCGCCCGAGGCGATCCATACGGCGCTGAAAGATGTTCGCGGACTGTTCGTCCATCCCCGCGCCACCAAGGACAGCATCGAGGAGCTTTTGCGACTGGCTGCCAGTCAGGGCGTGGAGAAGGTGGTCGTGATGTCGGCGATCAACGTGGACGACGACCCCGACCACCAGCCCTCCCGATTCAACGGCGACCGCAACACCGAGGTGGAGCGGACCGTCACCGGCAGCGGTCTGCCGTGGGTGGCGGTGCGCCCCGGCTCGTTCGCGATGAACACGCTCGGGATGTGGCGCGGCCAGCTCACCCTCGGCGACACCGTCCGCGGCCCGTACGCGGGATTCGCCGAAGCTGTCATCCACGAGCGTGACGTAGCCGAGGTGATCGCCCGGGCATTGCTGGATGACTCCCTTGTGGGCCGCAGGATTCCGATCACCGGCCCAAAGGCGCTGCGGCTCGACCAGATGGTCCCGATCATCGGCTCCGTGCTCGGCAGGCCCCTGCTGTTCCAGGAGGTCCCGGCCGAGCTGGCCGCCCAAGGAATGATCCGAAACGGCCTCGACGAGGGTTTCGTCCGGGCGCTCATGGCGCGCTACCAGCGCGAGATGCAGCGGTCCGCGACAGTCACCGACGAGGTTGAGAAGGTCCTCGGTCGTCCCGCTCGCACCTTCGCCACCTGGGTCGCCGACCACAAGGGAGCATGGTCATGACGACGTACGCACGTTTCGCCAGCCTCCTGTTCGCGGGACTACTCGCCGGGTTCCTCACCGCGGTCCTCGTCCTGGAGCTTTCGCTGCGAGGCTTCGACGGCACGGTCTACACCCAGGTCCGGCTGGTCGAGCTCGACTCCCTCGACAAGCTCGCCGTCGCCACGCTCCTGCCGGCGTTGATCGCGACAGCGGTGCTGGTTTACCGGACCTTCCGAACGAATACGCGATGGTTGGCCGTGGCGGCGCTCGCCCTGCTGGTCTTCGTCGTCGGCCTCACGCTCGTGGTCAACCTTCCGATCAACTCCGACCAGCTCGACTGGAACGCCCAGTCCCCGCCCTCTTCATCCGCGGCGAGGGCGGGTTCGGCGGAGATCGCGGCCACTCCGCCGACTGGCCGGTCCCCCGCCCGCTCCGCCGACCTGCGGGTTGCCTACCGTACCCGGCCTGAGCAGGCGTTGCTGTACCGCCTCACCGGCGACCGGAATCCCTTGCATTCCGATCCGGTGTTCGCCGCCCGCGGCGGCTTCGACCGACCGATCCTGCACGGCATGTGCACCTACGGGTACACCGGCCGGGCGCTACTGCACGCGGTCTGCGGATCCGATCCGGCCCGGTTCAAGGCGATGGAGGGCCGATTCACCAAGTCGGTGCTGCCCGGGGACGAGCTGACCGTTTCCATCTGGGTCGACGGCAACACCGCCTACTTCCGCACCACCAGCAACGGAGCCACAGTCATCGACCGCGGTCGCCTGACGTTCACTGCGGGGTGAGGGCAGAATGACCATGCCGCCAAACGCCGCCGTCGTCATCGGTGTGGGCGGGGTGGGGCTCTCGATCGCGCGGCGCGTCGGCCCGGGCACCCAATGCGTGCTCGCTAATCTCGACAAGACGATGCTCGACGCAGCAGCCCGCAGCATCGAGGAACTCGTTACCAGCGGCGGCCCGCACGTAGTTGCCGGCGACGACGACGGCTCCCCTGTTGTTCTGGCCACGCCCGGGAGTCTCACCACGGCGTTGGCCGCCGCCGACAACCACCTGCTCAGCATCGCCGACCGGTGGGTCGAACTGCGAGACGAGGAAGGCGAAACCATTGACGGCGAACTGGCACAGGAGATTGTCAGAGCGGTGGCTGCCCTAGCTGTCGGCGCGGTACGAACAGGAAAGTCCCTCTCCTGCTGGATCTGTTGACCTCTGGGGCTGGGGCCGCGCGGGCGCGAAAGTGTCGGTGGGCGTTGCTGTCTCGGCACTGTTCTGGAGGGTGTGCCTACGGGCGAGGGTCGGGCGCCGGAGCTCCGGCCAGGTGGTACGCGTCGCGTACGCCCTGGTAGACGATGCGATCAAGATGTATACGCGTGATGTATACACCATGGTGTACAGTGCTTCGCATGTCGATTGGACAAGCCTTCCTGGGGCTGCTGGAGTCCAGCCCCAGGCATGGATACGACCTCAAGCGCGCCTACGACGAGCGGTTCGGCCGGACCCGGCCGCTGCCCTACGGGCAGGTCTACGCGACCCTGTCCCGGCTGCTGAAGAACGGCCTCGTCGAGGTGGACGGCGTCGAGCCGGGCGAAGGGCCGGAACGCAAGCGATACGCGATTACCTCCGCCGGCGTCACCGACGTCGGCCGCTGGCTGTCCCAGCCGGAGAAGCCCGAGCCCTACCTGCAGAGCGTCCTGTACACCAAGGTGGTGCTGGCGCTGCTCACCGACCGGCCCGCCGCCGACCTGCTCGACACCCAGACCGCCGAGCACCTGCGGCTGATGCGCGAGCTGACCCGGCGCAAGGCCGAGGGTGACCTCGCCGAGCAGCTGATCTGCGACCACGCCCTGTTCCACCTGGAGGCCGACCTGCGCTGGCTGGAGCTGACCGCGGCCCGGCTGGACGAGCTGGCGCGGGAGGTGCGCTCCCATGGCTGAGCTGCTGGTCGCCGCCGACCTGCGCAAGGCGTTCGGCGCGACGCCGGCGCTCGACGGCGCCTCGATCAGCGTCGACGCCGGCGAGGTCGTGGCCGTGATGGGCCCGTCCGGCTCGGGCAAGTCGACGCTGCTGCACTGCCTGGCCGGCATCACGCACCCCGACTCCGGCCAGGTGCGCTACGAGGGGCGCGAGCTCACCGCCATGCCAGACCGCGAGCGAAGCGCGCTGCGGCGCGGAAAGTTCGGCTTCGTGTTCCAGTTCGGCCAGCTCGTACCGGAGCTGACCTGCCTGGAAAACGTGGCCCTGCCGCTGCGGATGGAGCGGGTACGCCGCCGTGCGGCCGAGCGCCGTGCCGCGGAGTGGCTGGAGCGGTTGGAGGTGACCGACGTCGCCGGCAAGCGGCCCGGCGAGGTCTCCGGCGGTCAGGGCCAGCGGGTGGCGGTGGCGCGGGCGCTGGTCAGCAACCCACGGGTGATCTTCGCGGACGAGCCGACCGGCGCGCTTGACTCGCTCAACGGCGAGCGGGTGATGCGCCTGCTGACCCAGGCCGCCCGGGAGTCGCACGCCGCGGTGGTGCTGGTGACGCACGAGGCACGCGTCGCGGCGTACTCGGACCGGGAGGTCGTGGTCCGTGACGGCCGCGTCCGTGACCTGACGGGCACCCGTCATGGGTGATCTTCTGCTGGGCACGCGGATGGCGATCGCCGGCGGACGCGACGGATGGACCCGCGCCCTGCTGGCGGCGGTCGCCATGGGCATCGGGGTGGCCGCGCTGCTGATCGCGGCCGCCGTGCCCGGCGCGCTCGATGCCCGCCAGGACCGCCTCGATGCCCGCCGTACGGCGTCCATCGCCAATGTCCCCGCCGCGGACAACACGCTGCTGGCGGCGGCGCTGTTCGACGCGGCGTTCCGTGACCAGGCGGTGTACGCGATGCTGCTGCGTCCGGAGGGGCCGCGGGCGCCGCTTCCACCCGGCGTCACCCGGCTGCCCCAACCCGGTGAGGTGGTCGTCTCTCCCGCGCTGCGTGACCTGCTGGCGTCGAAGGACGGCCACCTGTTCGCGCCTCGGCTGGGCGGCGCCCGGGTCATCGGCACCATCGGCCCCGCCGGTCTGGCCGGTCCGCGGGAGCTGGCGTACTACCTCGGCACCGACCAGCTACAGCCCGACCACGACCAACGCATCACCGCGTTCGGCGACGTCAGCACCGCCGAGTTCAGCCCGGTCCTCGCGCTGCTCATCGTGGTCATCTCGGTCGTACTGCTGCTGCCCATCGCGGTGCTCATCGGCGCGGCCGTGCGGTTCGGCGGCGAGCGACGCGACCGGCGCCTGGCCGCCCTGCGGCTGGTCGGCGCCGACCAGCGGATGACGCGCCGCGTCGCCGCCGGCGAGGCGCTCGCCACCGCGCTGCTGTCCCTCGTGGCGGGCGCGGCCTTCTTCCTTCTCGGCCGGCACGTGGTGCCGCTGTTCACCCTCTGGGACATCAGCCTGAACGCGGGCGACCTGCGGCCCAGCCCGCTGCTCGCCCTCGCGGTGGCGCTGGCGGTGCCGGCGCTGGCGGTGGTGGTCACCATGGTGGCGATGCGGGGTGTGGTGATCGAGCCGCTCGGCGTGACCCGCCGCGCCGGCGCCACCCGCCGCCGGTTGTGGTGGCGGCTGATCCTGCCGCTGCTCGGCCTCGCCGTGCTCTACCCGCTCTTCGGCGACGTCCGCTCCAGCACCGTCGACAACCGGTACCAGATCGCGGCCGGCGCGATCCTGCTGCTGTTCGGCGCGGTGGCGTTGCTGCCCTGGGTCATCGACCTGGTCGTACGCCGCATCCGGGGCGGGGCGGTGCCCTGGCAGCTGGCCATCCGCCGGCTCCAGCAGGACAGCGCCACCTCCGCCCGGATGGTCAACGGAGTCGCGGTGGCCGTCGCCGGCACGATCGGGCTCCAGATGCTCTTCGCGGGCGTGGAGGGCGACTTCCGCACCGAGACCGGCGCCGACACCTCGCGGGCGGACATCATCGTGCGAAGTGGAAGTGTCGACGGGCGGGAGCTCCCGCAGCGGCTGCGCGCCGTGCCCGGCATCGCCGCGGTGAACAGCATCCTCGGGACGACCGGCGCCCTGGCCGATCAGCCGGACCGGTTCACCTTCCTCTTCGTGGCCGACTGCGCCGGGCTGGCCGAGGCTCTCGTGCTGGAACGCTGCGCGGACGGCGACGTGTTCGTGGCCAAGCCCGGCGCTGGCGCCCACGGTGAGTTCTACGTCGCCGCCCCGGGTGACCGGCTCCTGCTCGGCACCGACAAGCAGTTGGCGTGGACGGTGCCGGCCAGTGCCCGCGAGGTGTCCAGCCGCCGGGACCCTGGTGGCTTCGACCGCGGCATGGGCCTGTTCGTCACCCCGGGTGCGGTCGACATGTCGCGGTTCGGCCCGCTGGAGGCATGGGCGTGGCTGCGCACCGACCCTGGCGACCGCGACGCGCTCGAACGGGTACGGAACGCGGCCGCGACCGTCGACCAAAGGGCCTTCGTCGATCGCCTGAGCCGCGTCGACGAGGCCAACCGGTTCGTCAACGTGCGGCGCGCGCTCTACATCGGCGCCGTGGTCACGCTGCTGCTGGTCGGCGCGAGCCTGCTCGTCGGCCTGCTGGAGCACCTGCGGGAGCGGCGCCGGCTGCTGGCGATCCTGGTCGCGATGGGCACCCGGCGCGGCACGCTGATGTGGTCGGTGGTGTGGCAGACGGTCGTGCCGGTGGTGCTGGGGCTGGCCCTGGCGGTCGGCTTCGGACTGGCGCTCGGCGCGGTCCTGCTGCGCCTGGTGACCGTGCCGATCTCGGTCAGCTGGCCGGTGGTCGGGCTCTCGGTGGCGCTGGCCGCCGCGGTGATGGCCCTGGTCACGCTGCTCAGCCTCCCCCCGCTCTGGCGCCTGACCCGCCCGGACGGCTTACGCACCGAGTAACGGCGTGAGCCGGTAACACCATGGGAATGTCAGCGGACACGGCATCAACCTTCTCGAAGTTGCCGGCCTCTACGTGTTCGCCACGTCGGGCGCCCTGATGGCCATCCACAAGGGTTTCGACGTCGTCGGAATCGTGGTCCTGGCCATGCTGACGGCGCTCGGCGGCGGCATCCTGCGTGACCTGATCATCGGCGACACGCCGCCGGCCGCGTTCACGAACGCCAACTACCTGATCATCCCGCTGATCGCCGTGGTGGTGACGTTCTTCGTCCACCCCGTCGTGCAGCGGCTGGCCTTCACGGTGCTCGTCTTCGACGCCGCCGGGCTCGGCCTGTTCTGCGTAGGAAGCGGAGTTCCGGTATAGGGATTTGTCACTCCAAGACAACCCCAAGAACCAGGAACTCCGCTTGGCCGATCAGATTGCCATAATCCGTACGGTGACAGTAGCCGCGGGTGTTCGCGCCGGGTCATCTGGGCGAGTTGACCCAACTCATACCGTTCGAGATGGTCGATAGGGTTCCTCGCCGCGACCCGCCGGGTCCAGCAGCGGGTCCGGCTGCCGCCGGCTCGGGTAGTGGTGTACCTGATACTGGCCGGCTGCCAACGCTCGTAGCGGGGCGGGTCCGAGTCGCCGCCCACTCCGGCCACCGGGTGTCGCTTACCACGGCGGCAGCACCGCAGCGACCGCATGAGCTGTCGCCATCCCCGCCCCGGACGGCACGGCTGCGCCATTGTTCGTCGGTCCGGTCCGTGAACCCGCGTCGTCCTGCCGGCGCTGCGGCCGGGCCGCGCGGGCGGCCGCGAAACTGAGGGCGGGTCCGCTCAGCGGGTGGTGGGTCGTGGCATGATCGCGGTGAGCCATGCGGTGCCGGCCACGAGGTGCATCAGCGCGAGGGTGACGGCGGTGGCGGTGTCTTCGGCGACGGTGAAGGGCATCGCCGCGGTGAGAAGGGCGAAGGCGGCTCCTGCCCACGCGAACCAGCGGCGCGCGGCCGGGTAGCGGCGTGCCAGGAGTACGACGAGGGCGCTTGCGGCGAGCATCGGCATGGCGGTGGACAGTGCTACCGCTGCCGCGTTGAGGTCGTAGGGTGCGTCGATCTCCAGGGATGCCCCGGCGGCGGATCCCGCCCACAGGATGAGGAGATTGACGACCACTGCCGCGGCGGTCGCCGCGCCGATCCGGACGAGCTCTGACGCCGTACCGCGCTGGGTGTGGACGGCGGTCTGCTGGCTGCTGCTCATGATCGGAGCCTTTCGCTGGTGACGTAGGTTCGATGCCGGCTGGCTGCTGCTTAGGCGAAGGTCCCGGACAGGGCTTGGTCGACCTGGCGGGGATCGTGCAGTTGGAGGGTGCGGTTGTGCACGCCCGTCCCGTTCGCGGCGAGCGCGGCGAGGTAGTCGCCGACCTGCTCGCCGGTCAGCGGGGAGCCGGGGCGGGTGCCGCGCGGGCCGAGGAAGGCTTTCATCACGACGTCGTTGACCCGGGGTCGTCCGGCGGTCTCGGCCGCGATGGCCTCGATGAGCTTGTTCTGCGCTGCTGCGGCGACCGCGATCGCGCCGATGCCGGGTGGTGGTGGGCTGATGAAGCCGGCCGGGCCGTTGATCGTCGTGTAGGAGCCGGCGGTGGCGATCAGTGGCAGGAGCGCCTCGGCCGCGAGGTAGTGCGGGTACAGCCTGGTCTCGATCACGTGCTTGAAGTCCGCGAAGCCGGCCTGGAGCATCGAGGCGGTCTGGTGCCAGCTCGCCGGGGCGGCCGCGACCGCGTACAGCTCGCCGGTCAGCTCCCCCACCCGTGCCTGGATCCGGGCGGCGCCGTCGGCGGTGCCGATGTCGCCGAGGACCGGCACGAGGCGCTGCGCCGCCGCGGGACCGAGGCGTGATCGCAACCGGTCCAGGTTCGCCTGGGACCGCGACGGGACGAGGACGCGGGCGCCGGCCCGTAGGAAGCCGTCCACCAGGAAGTAGCCGACGTTGCCGGTGCCGCCCACCACCAGCGTGTCGTGTGCCTTGAGCTCGGTGCCGTTGAGAGTGGTCATGGTGCTCCCTTGCAGATGCCCATCGAAACTTCGTGCCGCGAATTAATTTACTTCGCGGCGCGAAGTTGTGCAAGGTAAGATCGTCAGATCACACCGACGAGGGGATGGAACCGTGGCGGACAACCGGGGCATCTCCGCGGCGCTCGTACGACTGTCGTTCCTGGTGCAGCGCCTCTACGCGCAGGTATGCGGCCGGCACGACCTCAGCCCGGCGCAGGCCCAGCTGATGTGCGTCATCAAGGACCAGCCGCGTGGCATGACCGAGCTCACCCACATGCTCGGCCTGGAGCGGCCCGGACTCACCGGCCTGGTCGACCGCATCGAACGACGCGGGCTGCTGCGCCGCGAGACGACCCGGCACGACCGGCGTGCGGTGATGGTCGCCCTCACCCCGCGCGGCAAAGAGATCACCGAGGCGTTCTTCGCCGAAGTGACCGACAACCTCCAGCGTGTCGTCGCACACCTGCCCGCCGACGACCAGCGACAGTTCGAGGACACCGCCTTCAGCATCATCCTGACCGAACACGTGCCGGCCATCTTCGGCGACCCCGAGGCTCCCGCGGCCGACCCGACACGGCAGGAATCTCAGTAGCGCGGCGCTGCTGCCGAGCGGCGTGACATGTCTGACGTCCTGGCCGCTCCGGTCAGGCTGCCGGGACGATGACGGCCCGGATTGCGGGTCCGGCCAGGCGAAGGATGTCGTCGAGGTCCACGTCGGCGACGTACGGCATCTTCAGCAGGTAGCGCTGGGCGGCAATGCCCATCATCATGGCGCCGGACAGGGCGGCGCGCAGGTGGGCGTCGGGATCGTCGAGGGTGGCGGCGACCGGGTCGACGATCTCGGCGGTGATGTGGTGCCGTAGGAGCTCGGCGGCCTCTTCGCTGGTCATGCTGGCGCGCAGGAGCACCGCCATGGGGCTGTTGGGGTCGGCGGCCCAGCTGGTCAGCATGCCGTGCATGAGGTTGTGCACGGTCTGGACGGGGTCGTCGGTGGTCATTTCCTCGATGGGGATGTGCCAGTGCACGGCCGCGCGGAAGAGTTCCTGCTTGCTGCCGAAATACTGCAGGATCGACGACTTGTCGACCTCGGCCGCGGCGGCGATGGCGCGAATGGTGGCGCGCTCGTAGCCGAACTCGGCGAACAGCCGTCGGGCGGTTTCCAAGATGCGCCGGCGGGTGCGTTCGCCCTTGCGCTCGCCTTGCGGCGGCGGTTCGCCGTCGGCGACCGGCGCCGGCGTAGCGGCCCGGGTCATGTCTGCACCTCCGTACGTCGGCAGTCCGATCGTACCGAGTCGATCCCCGGTAACCCCTGGTGAGGGGCGCTGGTGACCACCGACACCGACCCTTCCAAAAAAGTAGACAGTTGTTGAGATATTGTCGGAGACCCCCGGCCCTGTCGAAAATTTGGAGATCGGATGTCGACAGACTCGCAAGCTGCGCGCCTGGACTCGCCAGGTGCCCCCGCGCCCACCATCCGGCCCTCGGCCCATCCCGCGCTCGCGCTGACCGTCATCGCGGCCGCGCAGCTGATGGTGGTGTTGGACGGCACGATCACGAACATCGCGCTGCCGAGCATCCAGAAGGACCTCGAGGTGTCGGCCTCGGGCCTGTCGTGGGTCGTCAACTCCTACGTGCTGGCCTTCGGCGGGTTGCTGCTGCTGGGCGGCCGGGCGGGCGACCTCTATGGCCGGCGGCGGATGTTCCGCCTCGGCTTGGTGGTGTTCATCGCCGCCTCGCTGCTCGGCGGCTTGGCCCCGAACACCGAACTGCTCATCTCCGCCCGGGTGCTGCAGGGCCTCGGTGCGGCCGTCATCGCCCCCACGGCGCTGTCCCTGATCGCCACCACGTTCGCCGAGGGGCCGCCGCGGAACCGGGCGATGGGCGTCTACGCCGCGATGGCCGGGCTCGGCTCGACGGTCGGGCTGCTATTGGGTGGGGTGCTCACCGATTATCTGAGCTGGCGCTGGGTGATGTTCGTCAACGTGCCGATCGGCCTGGCTGTGCTTCTCGGTACCCGGCTGCTGGCCAGCGGCGAGAAGGTGCACGGCGAGCTGGACGTGCGTGGCGCGATCACCGGCACCGGCGGCCTGACCGCCCTGGTCTACGCCATCACCCAGGGCGGCGCCCGCGGCTGGGACGACAAGGTCACACTCGGCATGTTCGCCATCGCGGCCATTCTGCTGGTGACGTTCCTGCGGATCCAGACCCGTACCCGGCGCCCGCTGCTACCCCTGCGGCTACTGCGCAACCGTAACCGGGCCGGTTCGTACGCCACCATGCTGTTCATCGGCGCGGCCATGTTCGCCACGTTCTACTTCCTGTCGCTCTACATGCAGCAGGTCAAGGGCTACAGCCCGGTCCGCGCAGGCTTCGCTTACCTGCCGTTCAGCCTGGGCATGGGCCTGGCGGCCGGTCTCGGCTCCCGGCTCGTCGGCCGTTTCCCGCCCCGGCTGCTGGCCGGCCCCGGCCTTATCGCCGCCGCCGGCATGGTCTGGTTCAGCCTGCTCGAACCGACATCGTCCTACGCGACGCACTTGATGCCGGCCATGTTCGTCACCGCCCTCGGCCTTGGCGCGAGCTTCCTGCCGATGACCCTCGGCGCGGTCGCCGGCGTCGAACGCAACGACACCGGCATCGCCTCCGCGATCCTCAACACCGCACAGCAGATCGGCGGCGCCGTCGGCCTGGCCGTCCTGGCCACCGTGTCCACCAGCGCCGCCGACGACAAGCTCTCGCGCGCCGACGCCGCATTCTTCCAAGGCATCGCCACCGGCGACATGTCCCTCGTCCAGCGGGCCGCCGACGCGCTCACCCACGGCTACACCGTCGCGTTCACCGCGGCCGCCGGGTTCCTGCTGGTCGCCCTGATCATCACCGTCACCGCGATCAACGCCGCCCGCCAGCAGCAGACCGATGACCCGGCGCCGGTACACCTAGCCTGACCGTTCGTCCAGGACTCAGTCGTCCGGCGCCATGAGGGCGGCGCGCCGGGCCAGGGTTGCGGCGATGCCCGCCGCGGCAACACGGACCGAGGCCGCGTGCTGTCGAGGATGGAATCGGGTCGCCGGCCCGGTCACGCTGACGGCCGCAACGACCGCGTCGCTACCGTCCACAATGGGCGCTCCAACGCAGACGATGCCGACAGCGGACTCCTCGAACTCGAATGCCACGCCCTCCTTGAGGATCTTGTCGAGTTGCTGTTCCAGGACGCGCGGCGCGGTGATGGTACGTGGTGCGAGCCTCGTCAGCGGCCCGCTGAGCACCTGGGCTCGTACCTCGTCGGGAGCGTGTGCCAGAAGGGCCTTACCGATCGCCGTCGCGTGCAGGGGCATCCGTCCACCCAACCGGGATGGCGCCTTGGCCTGGCGGTGGCCGCCCAGCTTGGCGACGTACACCACCTGGACGACTGGCGCCTACGCCCCCGGATTGCGGAACGTTGGCTGCGGACTGGCCCGGTTCCGCACAGACGAGCACCCCAGGAGCACCCCGGGTCCACATAGGACCACACAGCACATCGAAGTTCGTAGATAGATGTAGCTAGGTGGGCCAAAAAGATCGGTGCACTTCTATGCTCCAGCGGCTGAGCTGAGGACTTTTAATCCTCATTAGGCACCTTTGTCCGTACTACTGAACGTAAGGCATATTCGTCCGAAGTCTTGCCCGCAAATCCAAGCAGAGGTCGCGGCGTACCAGCAGGTCAGCACGGTCGTCACGCGCTGTAGTCGCCTGGTCGGCGGTCGCTCGTGGTCGAAATCCAGAACCCAGCGGTGGAATCCGTCTAGGGTCGCTTGCATCCGAGCACCCACGGAGCACCCACAACCCCCAACGTCTTGTCGGCACCGCCGGAGACGACGATGGTCCGCCCGTCCATCTGTCCCACCGCCGCCGACCAAACCTCGTCGATGTGGCCGGTGTATGGGTCACCGACCGGGGCGCCGGTCGCCGCGTCCCACACCCGCACCGTCTTGTCGGCACCGCCGGAGACGACGATCGTGCGCCCGTCCATCACCGCGACAGCGGAGCACCAACCCGCACCGTCCATGCTCACTCCAGCGCCGCCGTCATGCTCATCGCGAACGCGCAACAGCATGACGAGGGCCGAACCGAACTGGTCGAGTTGCCTCACCCTGAAGCGGGAACGGGGCGAAGGGGTTCGGGATGACCTGGGTGGCGTGCCGTAAGGCAAGGGCCGCCGGGTCATCTCGCCCGTTCGTCCGGGCTGAGAATGTCGGCGGCCCTGCTGTCACCCGGGCTAGCGATCGTGCGATGGCGTTTGCCCAGGCAGGGTTCCTATTAGGCTAGGGGGATCGTCCGAACCAGACGGGGCCCTTGTTGGGCATCGGTTTGGGTCGATCCTCGGACACGTACCAAAACCCCACAGGAATCCGGGTCAGGGCTTGCCTCGACTCGGATTTCGTTGTTTCCGGGGTGGTAGGTGAGTGTGAGCCGGAGCTGCCGGTAGACCTCGCCCTTGGTTTCGGCTTCTGCCCGCCTGATCATGTCGCGGACCCGGTCGAACGTCCGTGTTAGCCGTTCGATGTCTGTTTCGCTGAGTCGGGTGATCTTGGTCGTTTCGACTTTGGGTGCCGGTCTGCGGGCGAGGGCCGCGGCGCGCTCGGCGTTGACCTCGGCGATCCATCCGGCGATGGTCGCGGGGTCGCCGCCGGCCTCTGCGATGGCGCGGTAGCGGGCGAGTTTCTCGTCGCAGGCCGCGATGACCGCCGCTGTGTCGTCCTCGACGGGCTTGACCTGTACGGCTTGCCGGGGTTGCGCCGTGTGGAGTTCGCGGACGGTGTCGGCGACGCGTTGTGGTGCGAAGGCTTGCGCGAGCCATTCGTCGAGCAGCGGTAGGAGGTCTTGTTCGCGCAGGTACACGTTGCGGGGATGCTGGACGTGGTTGGCCAACGCGTACTCGGCGGGGTAGCGGCAGCGGTAGTAGGCGGCGTCGTGGCTGTACTGGCCTTGCATCTTCCGGCCGCACAGACCGCACAGGAGGAGGCCGCGCAGCGTGTAGGCACGCCGTACGCGTACGCGTTGGCGGGTCTTGCGGTCGCGTCCGTGCTGCGTGGCGATCCGCCGGGCTGCCTCGAAGTCCTCGACGGTGACCAGTGGCTCGTGGACGACAGTGTCCGACCAGACCCAGGTGTCGGCGTCGTTCCATCGCATTCGGGTCTCGTAACCGAGGGCGACGTCGTCGACGTCGAGGAGGACTTCGTCCTTGCGTTGCTTGTTCCATACCTGCCGGCCCGTGTAGCGGGGGTTGGCGAGGATGGCTTTGATCGCGCTCTTGGCCCAGCCTTCACCGGTTCGGTGGCGGTTGCGCCCGGGATCTGCGGCGGATGGTGACGAGATGCCATCGCGGGTGAGCCGTTCGGCGATGGTGAAGATGCCCAACCCGGACAGGTACAGCGCGAAGATCCGCTTGACGACGGGACCGGTCGCGGGGTCGGGTTCGAGTTTGTGGAGGCGCTTGCCGTCGGCGGCCTTGGCCGGGTTGGGGTGCGGTCCGGCGTCGGTGAGGCGGTAGCCGTAGGGTGGCCTGCCGCCGAGGAAGCGCCCCTCGATCTTCGCCTGAGCCGCCATCGCGGTACGGACGCGGATCTTGACACGGGACCGTTCGCCCTTGGACATCCCGCCGAACACGCTCATGATCAGGTCATGGGCTTCGGAGTCGGGGTCGATCGGTCCACCAACTTCGGGTACCCAGAGTTGGACGCCGTAGTGGGTGAAGACGGGCATAGTCAGCCCGTACTGGTTGCCGTAGAAGGCTCGTTGCGGCTCGCCGATGACCACGGCGTCGAAGCCTCGGTTGGGGTCGGCCAGCGCGTCGAGCAGAGCCGAGGCTCGTGGGCGGCGTTTCCACGGCAGCGACCTGGACATGCCGATGTCGAAGAACTGCGCGACGATCAACCCGCCGCGCGGCTCGATGAGCGCGTTGGCGCGGGTGATCTGCCAGTTCTTCGATGCTTCGGGATCCTGGTTGTCTTCGGTGGAGACGCGGCCGTAGAAGGCGAATCTGAGGTTGGGCGGGTCGAAGGCCAGCTTGGCTACGTCACGCTGAAGCCGTGGAACGTCGATCGTCATCGCGTGCTGGATCCCTTCCCGGGTGAAGGCGCCGGCATGACACGGGTGTGGATCATCGGGACGCCGACGGGCCGGCCACCGTCCCTGTGTCCGGGCCGGCCCGTGCGACGTCCATCAGATCCAGACATACCGGGGTGAAGCGATCAAGACCGAACGCCGGGTCGGCCTGTGCTGGCCGCGACCTCTGCGCGGCTACGTTGGGCGGGCGACTCCGATCGAGAAGCTGTCAGAGTCGATACGCCCTGGCCGGCAGTCAGCTGTCCTTGACCAGATCCCGGCGGTCCGAGGACAACAGCAGCCCGAGTAGCGCTCGGGAAGCGCCCGGAGTGAGAACCGGCGCATCGGTGTCGAACTTGATCGTCAACGTGGACGGGACTTTGCGGTCCGGCTCGACGGATGGCGTGCACGACATCGGCGCGTTCGGCGTCGAGGGCTCGGTCATTGCGAAGCCCCGGTCGCGGTGCGGATTCGGCTACTGAGTTCGACAAGGCAGATCGACGCCGAGACGATCAACCCGTCCACGGTGAATGGGATCAGGAAGGGACTGGCCCCGATCTCCCCGTATCTGCGGACGACCTCGACCATGTGGCCGTAGGACACCCATGCGGCGATGGCAGCGATAGCGGCGGTGGCTACCATCCGCAGCGCGGCGAGCGACCTGCGGTGCACTGGCACGCGGGAGATCAGCTCGATCGCGGCCAGCAGCGCTAGCGGCGGCCAAGCTGCGATGGCCTGGCTGATCAGGTTGTCCTGGGCATGCAGGATGTTCGCTGCCGTGGAGGACGCGACGGCAAGAGACAGCGTGGCCCGTACTGCCCAGCGGACGCGGGTGAGCTGTGACAAGGTCTCGGCCGGAGCGGCGGGTACCGAGTTTGGCCGCGAAGGAGGTTGTGGCTGCGGCATCGCCGCCGGTTCGACGTGATCGTCGATGCCATTGGCAAGATCGGCAGGTTCGGCACGCTGCTCGGCAAGCTCGGCACGTACTTCCGCGATCCGATCGCGGCCCCACCGGTCACTGAGCCCGAATGCTGCGCCGAGTTGCTGATCGGTGAGCGGTTCGGCTGCGGCAAGGCTCTCGCGGTACATGACACGTGCTGCTTCACGACGAGCGGGCACCGGCAAGGCCCTGCGTGTCACGGATTCCTGGGCCTCCGGTACGGCCGCCGGAACCGGCGTGAAGCTGGAGCTGGTGGTCGTTGGGTGAGTCTGCGGCATGGGCTGTTGGCCGTATCCCGCTTGAAGGCGCTGACATTAAGGGAAGTCAAAACGAGGGGCCGGATTGGAACTCGCCGGGGCCGCTCGTGCTCCGCAATGGTCACTTCGCCAACGTTGAACAAGATCGAGATGGGGTTGAACACGCAGGTCACAGGGGTGTACGCGCTCTCGGTAGATCTGGCATCAAGCGAATGGCGTAGATCTTGACGTTCGTCAGGTTGAACACGAGCATCTGCGTACGTGGAGGGGTGAACGCCTCGACAGGCGGGTTGAACACGATGCCGCAGATCAACCTCGGTGGGTTTTCCAATTCGGTCCTCGAATTTGACTTCCCTTGATGAGGGACTCGTTCACCATGCAGGGTTGCCGACCGAACCCGCCGACGGCGCTGACACCCGTCCGCCCAGGCCATGCTCGATCTCCAGTGAGGAGGACGGCCCCGTCGGTCGGCACCGAGATCACTGCTGGTTCCTCCGTACGTACCCGGGCTGGTGCCATCGCCGCAAGGCTCCTTGCGGAACGTATTGCCCTGACACGAGGCTGACGTGGGCCGCGGCTCTTGACCGTACGAAACGAGGACGAGACGGACCCAGCGCGTTGAGGCGCCCTCCAGCCCGGGCCCAAGCCGCCGGTCGGTGGCTGCGCCGGCGAGGGTCCCGCAGGCCCAGGGCTCTGTCACCTTCACCGGTCTCTATGAACGCTCGGGGCGCGTGTTCTAACGAGCCACCTAACGAGTGTTCTAACGAGATTTCTAACGGCGACGAAAATGCGGGTCAGCTAGCGCCCTTGAATATGGCCTATCTGCTGGTCGGTGCCATGGAGGAGGACTGCCGGACCGGAGCCGACTGATAGTTCCTATCACGCGTGGTGGCCAGCCAGATTTGCTCAGTTCGGTGGCGTGGCCACCGAACTGAGCCCGCACGCTTCGCGTGGCAAGCGCACCGCGTGACCTTCTGACCAGGGCCCAAACGTTTGCCCCCTTGGTCGTGCCCGATACCCACACAGCCGCGGCCGCGATGCGCTGAGAGTCGTGAATCGACACCGAGAAAGAGTCTTGAAAACCGGCGTTGACAAACCCCTGGTGCAGAGCGTCCATGGACGTGGGGCCGAAATAGCGGCCACCGGGACCGGAATCACAATGCGCGTCCTGCGCACTTTTCGGACCGGATTTCCTGCCATTTCCTTCGGGAGGTAATTCGCCATGACCACGACCAGCCGCCGCACCCGCAAGCCCGCCGCCGCGACCGAGCCCGCCGTCGCCCTGGACACCACCGCTGACCCGACCCCGGCCGAGGCGGCCACCACCGCAACCCCGGAGGCCGACACGCCTACGAACATTGACGTGACCCCGGCCGCCGCGCCCGTGTCCGCCGTGCCGGTGTCAGGTGCCCCGACCTCCGGTACACCGGCGACGAGCGCCGACTACATGAAGGTCGTCATGGTGGCCGGTGTACTCGGTGACCACCCGAGGGCGTGTCCGCCGCGACCGTGGTGGACGAGTCCGGGCTGCGTGCCGCCATCGTCGGTCGGGTGCTCGGTGCGATGGAAGCTGCCGATGCCGCCGTGCGTATGCCGCCTGTCGAGGGCGACGAAACGGGAGTGGAGGTGTGGCTGCGTGGCGAGGCGGATCTGTCCGCCGTGGACCTGTCCGTTGCGGCGGTGCGTGAGGTGTGCCCAACATGCCAGCGTCCGATGCCGCGCCGTACCGGGGTCAACACCCGCCGCACCGTGTCCACCGCGCTCGGCACCAACGGCGACGGTTCCCCGACCCTCGGCAAAGGCCAACTCGCGGACCTGGTCCGCGACTTCCTCAACGCGCACCCCGGGCACGAGTTCAACGCGGGCACCATCGCCAGGGAACTGAGCCGCTCGTCCGGCGCTGTGGGCAACGCCCTGGCCAAATTGGTCGTCAACGGTGGAGCCGTGCTGACCAACGATGCACCGATGCGCTACACCGCCCCCGCCAACAAGGCGACGGCCCCGGGCGATGCCGCTGCCGCTGCGGAGTAACGAAACGGATGCACGGGGCCGGGAACGATTCCCGGCCCCGTCGCTGCGTGATCGCATTCCCTAGTGCGACACGGGGCGTGTCACGGCCGTGGCAGTCCGACCGGTAAGCGTCGCGGTGCCGGACGGGCCGCTGTGACGGGCGGCACCGCTTCCGTCCGCGTTCCATCGCCGCCCTGCCGAAGGGCTGACGGGCGCCAGGCACCGGGGTGGCTGTCGCTAATCATCATCTCGTTCGCCGGAAACGGGGCTACGCAGGTGGGATAGTGATCATCCGTCTTCATTCGGTTCTCACTATTTGTGATCTTGCCTTGCAAGGTGGCCGATTTGTGTCGGGTTTCCGCAGCGGCGGGGGTGATGGGTGACATCACGGTCGGGGTGGGGTGGGATGTGTCGGTGGTTGCTCCGGTGCGGGTGTTTGTCTCGTATGCGCAGGACGATGCTGATCATGTGGAGTTGGTGCGCCAGTTCTGGCTGTTCCTTCGGCGGAACGGTATCGACGCGCGGTTGGATCTTCCTGCGGCGTCGGTACGGCGTGATTGGTCGGCGTGGATGGAAGATCAGATCGATCGCGCGGATTTTGTGGTGGTGGTGGCGTCGCTCGCGTATCGGCGGCGGGCGGGTGCCCAGGCTGCCGCTGATGATGGTCGCGGTGTTCAGTACGAGGCTGGTTTGTTGCGGGATCGGTTGATGGCCGATCGGCCGGTGTGGGAGCGCAAGGTCATGCCGGTGGTCCTGCCGGGCCGGAGCGTGGACGAGATCCCGTTGTTCTTGCAGCCGTACGCGGCGAGTCGTTTTCCGGTGACCGAGTTGACGGTGGCGGGCGCGGAGTCGTTGTTGCGGGTGTTGACCGGGCAGCCGTTGGACGAGACGCCGCCGGTGGGTCCGGTTCCGGTACTTGGCCGGCGGACCGCGGCGGCCGATGGCGGGTTCTCGTTGGTGGGGGTGCGGCAGGCGGTGAGCGTGCGGGTCGATGTTTCCGCGGCCGGGCTGTCGACCGTGGTGGAGTTGGCCGGGGCCGTGCTGGGTGAGCGAACCGCGCCGGTGCCGCCCAGGTTGGACGGGGTGTGGGATGAACTCGGCTCGGATCCGCAGGCAGCAGAGGCTCGGTTGGCTGAGGCCGGGCGCAGGCTGTGGGAGGCGATGTTTGAGCCGGATGCCGGGCGGGAGTTGGTGCGGCTGATTGATCATTCGGCGTGGGGCACGGTGGTGGACGTCGAGGTGGTGTGCGGCGAAGGCGCGTTGTGGCTGCCGTTGGAGTTGTTGCGGTTGCCGGATGGGCGGGCGTTGGTGACTTGCCCGACGGTGCGGGTGTCCCGCCGGATCGAGGGCATCGATCGGGCTGCTACCGGTTCGCTGGCGGGGCCGTTGAAGGTGTTGGCGGCGGTCGCCGCGCCGGAGCAGACGAGTACGCCGAGTCCGCCGTTGGATGTTGAGGCGGAGATGCAGGCCATCTTGGAGGCGCTGACGCCGTTGGAGCGGCGCCGGGATGCGCAGGTGAAGATTCTGGAGGTTGGTGGGCTGGGGCAGGTCCGGGCGGCGTTGGCGGCGGACCAGTATCACGTGTTGCATCTGTCGGCGCACGGCACTGCCAGCACGGTGGAGTTGGAGGACGAGGACGGCAACGCCCACCTGGTGCCGGCTGAAGAGTTGGTGGCGGCGTTGAAGTCGGCGGGTCGGCCGTTGCCGTTGATCGTGTTGTCGACCTGTTCGGGTGCAGGTGCTGGGCTGCACGGGTTGGCGGCCCGGTTGGTGCGGGAGGGCGCGGACCGGGTGGTAGCGATGCAGGCGGCGGTGTCTGACCGGTACGCCACCGACCTGGCCGGGGTGTTCTATCAGGTGCTGGCCGGCGACCCGGACAGCGGCGTGGGCGCCGCGTTGGCGCGGGCGCGGCGCGAGGTTGAGGAGCGACGCCTGACCGCGATCACGGCCGGCCAGCCTGCGGGGCGCCCGGAGTACGGGGTGCCCACCTTGATCGCCGCCGCAGGTGATCCACCCTTGCGGACCTCGTCGCTGCCGCCGCAGCCGCTGTCCCAACCGACCCTGCCCCCGGGCGGGCGCAGCGTGCGGGAGTTGCCGGTCGGCTATTTGATCGGTCGGCGGGCGCCGTTGCGGACCGGGTTGGGGGTGCTGCGCGGCACCCGCAAGGCGGTGGATGCGTACGGTGCTGCGGGTGGGGTGGTGTTGACCGGGATCGGCGGGATCGGCAAGACCGCGGTGGCCGGGCGGATCGTGCACCGGCTACGCGAGGACGGCTGGCTGAGCGTGGTGCACGACGGTGTGTGGAGCCCACCGCAATTGTTCTCCGGCGTCGCCGAAGCGCTCCAGGCTACGGACGCGCCCCAGTACGCCCAGGCGTTGAACGACGTCGAGGTCGACGACACCGCCAAGCTCGGCCTAGTCGGGCGGATGCTGGCCCAGACCAAGCTGCTGTTGCTGTTCGATGACTTCGAGCAGAACCTGACCAGCGGCGGCGAGGAGTGGATCGATCCGGGCTTCGCGGACACGTTCACTTGGCTGGCTCAGGTGGCGCAGACCGGCAAGCTGCTGGTGACGTGCCGCTATCCGCTGCCCGGCGAGCCGGACCTGGTCGGAGTGGATCTGCCGCCGTTGAGCCCGGCTGAGTTGCGGCGCATGTTGCTGCGCATGCCCCAGCTACGCGACCTCAACGTCGAGGATCGGGCCACGATCATCGCGACGATAGGCGGGCACCCGCGGCTGATCGAGTTCGTGGACGCGTTGCTGCGTCACGGCCGCGGCAGCCTGCGCGAGGTCACCGCGAAGCTGCGGCACCTGGCCGCCGTTGAAGGCATCGACCGCAACGCCCCGACCGTGCCCGACGCTGTGGACCGTGCGGTGTTGCTCGGCAGCCGGGACATCGTCCTGACCGAACTGCTGGACCTGCTCACCGACCAGCAGCGGGAAGTGTTGCTGCAGGCAAGCGTGTCCACCATCTCGCTCAGCCTCGACGACCTGGCGGTCGCCGTCCACGGCGAGGAACCCGACGCGGCGCAACATCAGCGGGTGGCTGCCGACGTGCAACGCCTGCTCGCCCTCACCCTGCTCTCACCAGCCCCGAAACAGCAGGTCACGGTGCACGCCTGGGTCGCCGACGCGCTGCAGCCCTACCACGGCGACGGCTTGACCGAACGGCACGACCGCGCCTTCACCATGCGCTATGAGCGGATCCGTAGCGGCCGGTGGCAGTTCGAGGACCTCACCGAGGCATGCAGGCACCTGGCCGCCAACCGTCGATACGACGACCTCACTAGCCTCGCGCTGGCCGCCGCCGATTCGGGCATCGGAATGCTGGCGACGGCCGCGCTGCTCGGACAGGTGGCACCAACAGTCCCGACCGGCCACCCCAACTATCTGGCCATAGTCGACCGGGAAGCGCAGGCGCTGCTCAACACCGGCAACATCGACGCCGCCATTACTCGCTACCGGTCGGCCCTCCAACTTGTCGAAGAACGCGTCCAGGCCGATCCCGGCAACGCCCAAGCCCAACGCGACCTGGGCATCTCCTACGAACGGCTCGGGGACCTGAGCCAGGCCGTCGGGGACACCGAGCAGGCCGAACGGTTCTACCGGGACAGCCTGGCCATCCGCGAACGGTTTGCGCAGGCCGATCCCGGCAACGCCGAAGCTCAACGCGACCTGGGCATCTCCTACGAACGGCTCGGGCTCCTGAGCCAGGCCGTCGGGGACACTGAGCAGGCCGAACGGTTCTACCGGGACAGCCTGGCCATCCGCGAACGGTTTGCGCAGGCCGATCCCGGCAACGCCGAAGCTCAACGCGACCTGGGCATCTCCTACGAACGGCTCGGGGACCTGAGCCAGGCCGTCGGGGACACCGAGCAGGCCGAACGGTTCTACCGCGACGGCCTGGCCATCCGCGAACGGTTGGCGCAGGCCGATCCCGGCAACGCGCAAGCTCAACGCGACCTGAGCATCTCCTACGAACGGCTCGGGAACCTGAGCCAGGCCGTCGGGGACACCAAGCAGGCCGAACGGTTCCACCGGGACAGCCTGGCCATCGCGCAGCGGTTGGCGCAGGCCGATCCCGGCAACGCCGAAGCCCAACGCGACCTGAGCATCGCCTACAACAAGCTCGGGGACCTGAGCCGGGCCGTCGGGGACACCGAACAGGCCGAACGGTTCTACCGGGACAGCCTGGCCATCCGCGAACGGTTGGCGCAGGCCGATCCCGGCAACGCCGAAGCTCAACGCGACCTGGGCATCTCCTACGAACGGCTCGGGAACCTGAGCCAGGCCGTCGGGGACACCAAGCAGGCCGAACGGTTCCACCGCGACAGCCTGGCCATCCGCGAACGGTTGGCGCAGGCCGATCCCGGCAACGCCGAAGCCCAACGCGACCTGAGCGTCTCCTACAACAAGCTCGGGGACCTGAGCCAGGCCGTCGGGGACACCGAGCAAGCCGAACGGTTCTACCGCGACGATCTGGCCATCGCGCAGCGGTTGGCGCAGGCCGATCCCGGCAACGCCCAAGCCCAACGCGACCTGAGCGTCTCCTACAACAAGCTCGGGGACCTGAGCCAGGCCGTCGGGGACACCGAGCAAGCCGAACAGTTCTACCGCGACAGCCTGGCCATCGCGCAGCGGTTGGCGCAGGCCGATCCCGGCAACGCCCAAGCCCAACGCGACCTGAGCATCTCCTACAACAATCTCGGGGACCTGAGCCAGGCCGTCGGGGACACCGAACAGGCCGAACGGTTCCACCGGGACAGCTTGGCCATCGCGCAGCGGTTGGCGCAGGCCGATCCCGGCAACGCCGAAGCCCAACGCGACCTGAGCATCCTCCGACAGCGTCTTGAAACCCCTACCACGTAGAGCACAACCGAACTTGTGAACCATGCGCAGACAGCATGCAACTCATCCTGGCGACCCACGATCGACATACCCGCGCGCGGCAGGTGGAAGCCGCAGCACCGTGGTGTGGCATCGACGGAGGGCTTGGCACATCCCACCCGAATGCACGATCGAGCGGTGAGCCACCTACTCAGCGGACGCCCTTTGTGCCCGATAAGCAGGTTTCGGCAGGTCGACTGCGGCCTCGATGACCAGCACAGATGGGATCGACGATCTTGACGATCCTTGGATAGTCCCTGGACGAGCAGGTTACAACCAAGACCGATTTCCGAACTGCGCAGTGATCAATTCCTAAGTGGAAGGATGAGTGTGCACCATGGCGGGAGCCCGCTGTCGGGCAGCGTGGTGGCGACGTGGCGCCATCCCATGCGTTCGTACATTTGATGAGCTTTGAGGCCGGGTAGGGTGCTGAGCATTGCGTATTGCTCGGGTCGGTCCCGTAGTAGTTCGTCGAGCAGCGCTCGTCCTATGCCTCGTCTGCGCCAGGACTGGCATACGTTCAGCTCGACGACGGCGAATTTGGTCGCGGCGAGGATGTCGTCCGGTGGTGCCGTGTCGCCCTCGAACCATCGTCCCGGGGCGATGGGGCGACCGTAGGCGAATCCGACCATCTCGGTGTCTGCGTAGGCGGCGACGAGAGCGATCTCGGGGTCGTTGGCCTGCTGGCTGAAGCGGGATACGAATGCCGGGCGTTGCCATCTGGGGTCGGAGTCGTAGGGCGGTTCGGCTCGGGCGTCGGCGTACACGTCCGCGATTTCGCCGATCAGGCGGGCGGCGGTGATGACGTTGTGGTGGCGCAGTTCAATGCCGCTGGGGCGGCTAGTCATGCGGTGACCTTGCGGATGGAAGCGCAAGCATCTCGTAGAGCCCGGTCACCGACGACCGATCGCGTTCTCCGGCGGGGACAGTGTTGAGGACCCGGTGCCCAACTTGCATCACCAACGCCGTGCGTTGCGAGGTGGGGAGTGCTCCGATGGTGTGCTGGGCGTGCAGGCTGCCGTCGTCGAGGTGGCCGTCGGCGATCAGGCACATGGCTTGATGGAGTTGGACCAGCGCTCGCGCCCGCTGTTCTGTGGGTGGGTACAGCGCTAGCGCCTGCCGTTGAGCACGGCGTGCCTCGTCGCTGTCGCCGATGTGGCTGTAGACGTAGCTTTCGGCGTGCCGGAGGCAGTGTTCCGGCCAGCCGTAGACGGTCACCTGATCGTCGACGACGCTTGCGGGCATTTGCTCCAAGGCCGGCTCGATCATCCGGATGACGGTCTTGGCCTCATCGGCTCGTCCCATCGCGGCCAGGGCCTGGGCCTTTCCGGCCAGTGCCTTGCCCCGGTAGTAAGTGCCGCTGATCGCGAGCGCCTCATCGGCCAAGTCGATCGCCGCCTGCGGTGAGCGGTGGCTGTAGAGAGCGCGGATGGCCTGCTCGCCGCGGATCCACACGCGGGTGAGCGGGTCTTCGGACGCGTCGGCGGCCTGCCTAGCTGTACGCCACCAGCGCCGCGCCGCCCGGAGTTGACCGAGGTTGGTCAGGCTCATCGCCATCAGGCCGGCCAACTGGGCACTGACGCGGGAGAGTTCCTGACGGTGGACGTCGTCGTCCTCGTCTTGGAGGCGCTGCTGGACATCAACGACATCGGCGGCGATGTCGGCGACCAACACGTCGGGCGCCGTGGTCAGGTACGCGCGTCCGTACTCCCAGGCGACCTCGGCCCATTCGTCGACATCATGTTCAGCTCCCGGGCTGGTGGAGACTGAACGTGCGAGGCCATCGCGGATGGTTTCAAGTGCTGCTGCCGTGCCAGCCGTGCCGGCCGCAAGGGCGGCCAGCGCATGTTGCAGCAGCAGACGGCGCTCCATGCTTCCTTCCACTTCCCCCGCCTGGCGAGTGCGCCCTGTACGGCGCGACTCCTCCTCGATCACCTCCCCGAGCGTAACGAGCAAACCGCCGGCCTCGACTGCGGCGTCGAGCGCCTTGTTGATCGACGGGTTGGGCAACCGCTTGCCCGACTTGATCAGATAGAGGTACGACGAGTCGCATCGCGCGGCAGCGGCGAGACTGGCGGCCGTTACGCCTTTCTGCCGCCAGAAATGATCCAGTGCCGCGCCGTACAGGCGCTTGAGCGGATCCGGCCGCTGCTCCACTGTCGATCTCCTCGAAGTCCAAATGGCCGCGACAGCCGACAGCAATTGCTGTCGAAAGGTGTCAGGCCGTCACGTCTGTCCTATCGCAAGCGTACCGGCAATGCTGGTGCCCAGATAGACGCCGTAAGCGCTGCCGTACCAACGGACGCATATCCGCGAACAGGTCTATTGGCGCCCGACATAGCGCCTGCCGCCCTGCGGAAAGAAGCAAATTGTACGGCTACGCAAATGCGCTGAAAGGAGATTGCGGGTGGTCGCCTCCCTGCGCTCGCGATGGCTGGGCCAGCAGATGCGGGACCTGCGCGACGACCGAGGCTTGACGTTGCGGTACGTGGCAGTGCAGGTCGGCTTCGAGTACGCGGATGTGAAGGCATTCGAGCACGGTGAGCGGGTTCTGCATCATGCGCAGGTGACAGCGCTGCTGGACGCGTATGGCGTGTACGAGCAGCGCGTGCGGGACCGGCTGCTGTCGCTGGCTCGCGACGCGTTCCGGTTGTCGCGGTGGGAGGACGACTTCTACGCCCCGGATCTGGACGTGTCCATGTTGGACAACCTGTGGTTGGAGTCGATCGCCGAGCGGGTCAGCTGCTACGGCGCGACGTTGGTGCCGGATCTACTACGGGTGTCCGGTTACGTGGAAGCGGTGGTTCATCGCGACTTCGGCCCGGCTGTCGTGGAGGAGCAGGTGCGTTGGTGGGTGCGCGCGATCCGGGACCGCCAGGAGCGCTTTGACGGCGAGCCGGCCGGTCTGCGCGTGGTGGTCACCGAATCGGTGCTGCATCGCCCGGTCGGCGGTAACGGCGACGCCGCGCGCCTTCAGCTTGCACATCTGGGCAAGGCGGCCGACCGCGGGCAGATGCGGGTACTGCCATCACGGGCAGCCTATGTGTCAGGCATGGATGCCTCGTTCACCGTTTTCGGGCTACCCCAGCCGTATCCACGGACCGTGGCCTCCACGAGCCACGTCCACGATGCGGCTGTCCACGAGGGACAGGCGGCCCAGTCTTACGCGAGCGTCTTCGACAAGCTCTGGGCCGCAGCGCTGCCGGCATCCGAATCGGCCGCGTTGATTACCGAATTGATGTGAAAGGAAGGAGGCACGAAGGTGCCGACGAAGCGAGAACAGTTCGTGCAGACCGTGCGCGCCCAGTTCCTGGGGGAGCGAATGCGAGCGTTGCGCGAGGAACGCGGGTTGACGTTGAAGTACGTCGCCGAGTATCTGGGGGTCGAGTTTTCCACGCTGGCCCGGTATGAGCGGGCGGAATGGCCCTTCCGGCGCGAGCACGTGTCCGCGCTGCTGGACGTGTACGGCGTGCACGACCAGGCGAAGCGGACCCAACTCGTGGACCTGGCGCAGGAGGCATGGCGTATCAGCCAGTGGCAACAGGTATACGGCGCCTACGACCCGGTTGACGATGCCGAAGGGACGGTGATCGACCCGTGGTGGTTGCAGTGTAGGGCTGAGGAGCTGTGCATCTACGCCGCCGCCCTGGTGCCAGATCTGGTACAGACCCGCGAGTACGCCGACACAGCTGTGCGCGCGGTGGAGAAGGACGGGTTGCGGGCAGACAACGTGGTGCGGCAGGTGATCGCCCGGCAGCAAGTGTTGGAGGACAAGAAGCCCCCGACCCGATTGACGATCGTGGTGGAGGAGCCGGTGCTGTCGCGGCCGGTCGGCGGCCGGCTGGTGTTGCAGCAGCAACTCGAGCACCTGACCCGCATGGTCGAGCGGCCGCACGTAAACGTCCGCGTCTTACCCACACAGGTGGGCTGGCATCCCGGCGTCAACGGAGCATTCCTTCTTTGCCGAATGGCCCGGCCGTACCCGCCGGTCGCGGTGGTGGAGCACCTCGGGGGCCGCCTGATCCTAGAAGCAGATGCCGCCGACCGGTATGCGGCGGCGTTCGACAAGCTCACCGAAGTCGCTCTGGACCCGGCCCGATCCGCAGAGATGATCGGCCAAGCTGCCGCCAAGCTCGCCGGCTCCCGTTCCGCCCAGCCGACCGATGAGCTGGCCGGGCAGGGGGTGGCGGCATGATGCCGGTGAACTCGGACGCTGCGAAGGCGGCGGTGACGGTCGCAGCGCAGCGGATCGCCGCGTACGCAGACAAGCACGCCATCGTGATCGAGCCGTCCCAATGCGAGGAGTTGGCCGAGAGCCTGATGCACCTCTATCAGGCGTTCTTCACCGGGCTGGCCCAAGTTGCGGGGCAGCCGTACGCCGCCCCTACCGCGTCGACAGCATAGCCGCAGACGGATCTACCGGGGTCTGCCACACTCCAGGTTGGTGGGAGCCAGCCTTGTTGGACGCGGCAGGCCCCGCCATCCTCAATGATCTCGAAGGGTTGGGAGCGTGGGCGACGGATGGGGCCTACACGTTCATGGTTCACCTGCTTGCTGCCGTTGTCGGTAGTTCGGCGGTGATCCTTGGGGGCGCCGTAAACGCCGGCCGAGGCGTTGTGCATGGCCTCGATGAAGGGCAGCTCCGATGGGAGCTGCGACCAGCAGGTCTTCCAGGTTCCTCCGAGTACCGTCGCGGCGCCTCGATGAAGGCAACTCCGATGGGAGCTGCGACGTGAATGCGCCGGCTTCTACGACGACGTGACCGCGCAGACGCCTCGATGAAGGGCAGCTCTGCTGGGAGCTGCGACAGACGCCCGTGACGGTGCAGATCGCCTGCGGCCGGCCTCGATCGATGAAGGGCAGCTTTGCTGGGAGCTGCGACCACCCCGATTGGGGTGTGCCGCGGATCCGCCAGACAGCCTCGATGATGGGCAGCTCCGCTGGGAGCTGCGACTCGACCTGATGACCGGGACCGCGCTGACCACGGCGAAGGCGCCTCGATAGGGCAGCTCCGCTGGGAGCTGCGACGGGGGCCGAATACCGGCCCGTGCGCATCCCCAACGCGCCTCGATGAAGGGCAGCTCCGCTGGGAGCTGCAACTCGGATACCGGATCACCAACGACCCGGTCTTCGTCCAGCCTCGATGAAGGGCAGCTCCGCTGGGAGCTGCAACGCGGCACGGGTCCACAGTGGCCACGCTGCGCGCGGCGCCTCGATGAAGGGCAGCTCCGCTGGGAGCTGCAACGTTGGAACCGGTCACCGGCGGCCTTCCGGCCTCGCGCCTCGATGAAGGGCAGCTCCGCTGGGAGCTGCGACCGAGCTGCTGCGCGCGTGGCGGGCGTGGTGGCGGCCGCCTCGATGAAGGGCAGCTCCGCTGGGAGCTGCGACTCTACGATCGTGCTGTACCCAATCCTGACGCCATACGCCTCGATGAAGGGCAGCTCCGCTGGGAGCTGTGACTTCAGCGGCGGTGGAAGTGCCCGCACTGCTCTCGTTCCCGCCTCGATGAAGGGCAGCTCCGCTGGGAGCTGCGACCTGGTCCAGCAGCCAGCCGCCGGCCGCCGCGCTCGCGCCTCGATGAAGGGCAGCTCCGCTGGGAGCTGCGACACGGCCACAAACGGTGGGAGAGGTCAGAGAACTAGCCTCGATGAAGGGCAGCTCCGCTGGGAGCTGCGACTTCATCGGGCCGAAGCGCTGCGGGGCCGCAGACGCCGTGCCTCGATGAAGGGCAGCTCCGCTGGGAGCTGCGACCGTCCACACAGGAGAGCCGTCGACCTTCGCCAGGCGGCCTCGATGAAGGGCAGCTCCGCTGGGAGCTGCGACCTGCACCACGGGCGCTGGAAGCGTCAGGGCGATCCACGCCTCGATGAAGGGCAGCTCCGCTGGGAGCTGCGACCGTGTCGTGGGATCGGCTGGAGGTGCCCTGATGGCCTGGCCTCGATGAAGGGCAGCTCCGCTGGGAGCTGCGACCGCGATGCCGACCTACATGGACGACCCGGGCGGGGACGGGCCTCGATGAAGGGCAGCTCCGCTGGGAGCTGCGACAGCACGTCGCAGCGCGGCCAGCCGGGCCGCAGGTGGGCCTCGATGAAGGGCAGCTCCGCTGGGAGCTGCGACCTCGGCCCCTGACGATCCGCGGCGAACTGCGCAACGCTGCCTCGATGAAGGGCAGCTCCGCTGGGAGCTGCGACCTCATGTCTTCGCCGGACGTCTACGATCGTGCTGCCTCGATGAAGGGCAGCTCCGCTGGGAGCTGCGACCTGACGGTGCGAGAGGCGCTCACCGCGGAGCTGGGCCTCGATGAAGGGCAGCTCCGCTGGGAGCTGCGACATTGAAATTGACGGAGATCCGTCACCGGAAATCCGTGTGCCTCGATGAAGGGCAGCTCCGCTGGGAGCTGCGACCTGCTCCGCCGGGCAGGCCAGCCGCGACGACGTTTCGGGGGCCTCGATGAAGGGCAGCTCCGCTGGGAGCTGCGACCGGACTGCTCGGCTTCCCGCTCCATCCGGTCGAGGATCGCGCCTCGATGAAGGGCAGCTCCGCTGGGAGCTGCGACGCTGTTCGAGCGTCTGCCCGCGCCCGACGAAGGAAACGCCTCGATGAAGGGCAGCTCCGCTGGGAGCTGCGACTAGTCGGTCGTGATGTCCGAGCCGTCGTAGTTGCCTCGATGAAGGGCAGCTCCGCTGGGAGCTGCGACCTTCGACATCTTCGGCGACATCCTGCTGCCGGACATGCCGGAGCCTCGATGAAGGGCAGCTCCGCTGGGAGCTGCGACCAGCGTGCGCAATCTCGCGGTGCTCGCCGATCTCCGACACGCCTCGATGAAGGGCAGCTCCGCTGGGAGCTGCGACGCGGATCGGCCCCCGGGTCACTCCCGAGGGCCGATAGAAGCCTCGATGAAGGGCAGCTCCGCTGGGAGCTGCGACAGGGCAGCCAGGGCACGACGGGCACCCCGGGCAGCCTCGATGAAGGGCAGCTCCGCTGGGAGCTGCGACCGGCCGACACCCGCACCATCTTCACCGTCGCCGGCGGCCAGGCCTCGATGAAGGGCAGCTCCGCTGGGAGCTGCGACCCATCTGCACGAGCACGCACGAGGGCGCGACCTCGCCTCGATGAAGGGCAGCTCCGCTGGGAGCTGCGACCAGTCGATCAGCCGACAGTGATCACGTGAACCCGAGGAGCCTCGATGAAGGGCAGCTCCGCTGGGAGCTGCGACCCTTAGTGGACGATGAGCGGGAATCCCTTGCTGTGCCTCGATGAAGGGCAGCTCCGCTGGGAGCTGCGACCGTCGAAATGCCGCCTCCGTACGCCCAACCGAGCCTCGATGAAGGGCAGCTCCGCTGGGAGCTGCGACTGTCTGTTTTTCCCCGTATGGGTACCCTTGGACACCCCCGCCTCGATGAAGGGCAGCTCCGCTGGGAGCTGCGACCCACGAACGACACGATGGCCGCGGCGGCGAGTCGGGGCCTCGATGAAGGGCAGCTCCGCTGGGAGCTGCGACCGCAGTACCCCGGCGCCCCCGCCGGCTACCCGGCGCCGCCTCGATGAAGGGCAGCTCCGCTGGGAGCTGCGACCCTGGGCTGATCGGGGATATGACCGTGACTGCCACGCCTCGATGAAGGGCAGCTCCGCTGGGAGCTGCGACGACGCCGGCCGGCGCCAACGCATCGAGAACTTCCGCCTCGATGAAGGGCAGCTCCGCTGGGAGCTGCGACTGTTGAAGGTCGCAAACTCGGCCGGCTCTACCGGCGTCACGCCTCGATGAAGGGCAGCTCCGCTGGGAGCTGCGACGGGAAGGTGCTCGTCGTCCTGGGCGTGGCCGTGGTCGGGCCTCGATGAAGGGCAGCTCCGCTGGGAGCTGCGACGCGGACGCGATGAAAAACGCGGCCTCCGACACCGTGCCTCGATGAAGGGCAGCTCCGCTGGGAGCTGCGACGCCGCCCCCGCCGCCGCCTGGCCGCACGCCGCGCGCGCCTCGATGAAGGGCAGCTCCGCTGGGAGCTGCGACGGCTGTTCCAGGCCGACTGCACGGGCACCGCACGCCTCGATGAAGGGCAGCTCCGCTGGGAGCTGCGACCTTGCGGCCGTGCCCGTGGCTGGAGTGGGACTCGTGACGCCTCGATGAAGGGCAGCTCCGCTGGGAGCTGCGACAGGGCCGAAATTCTAGCCACCTTGAGCAGCGCCCAAGCCGGTCGGTTGCGAAGGGTGCGTTCTCCATGATCGGGTGGCGTCGCCGGGAACTGCGACTGTGGTGTGCCGCAGGGTGCGGTAGCTGGATAAACGCCTCCGCGACAGGTGCGCGCTTGAGTGCGGGACGACGGAGGCTTCGCCGATGATCTAGAGGATCGTGGCGAGTGATCGGTGATCGAACGGCGGCAGCCGATCAAGTCGCAAGATCGCGTTCTTGATCCCGGGATCCTGTCCTGCGTCGACCGAGTGTACCCGGAATAACCCCGTTGATCGGCCAGCAAGTGGTGCCGGACAGTGCCGACTCGTCCCCGACCGGGCGATTGCCGCCCTACTGGCGGCCCACCAAAATGAGCGCCGTCATCTCATGTTAGGTGTGCCGGTGGCCTTTTCTCTTTCAGAGATTCCGACTGATCGGGTGGTATGGATAAAGTGCTTCCGCCCGAACGATCTCGACCTGGCGGTAGCGAATGCGCCGCTCAATACTCCGGCCGTCCTCGTCCAACAGGTGACACGGTCCCGGAGCCAGAACGCGACGGTCGCCTCCACTCTGGACGAGATGGAGGTGGCCGCCGGTCAACTTTTCCCGGCTTGGCTGCCGGGGTGGAAGGCATCGTGACGTCGGCCGGTGCCGCGGTGACTGCCGTCCGGGCGGTCGCTTTTGCTCATGCCGCCGAAACCGCCCAGTACGGTCCTTTTCTCGCCGACCTGGCGATCGGTGCTCTGGCCAGGCGGGGGCCGCGAACGCGACGGCACCCGCCCGAGGTACGCGTGCTCGGGCTGGCGCGGGTACTCGCGGCCAGCTTCGGGCGGCCGGCCTGTGCGTTGCTCCTGCAGGCACCCGACGATCTCGACGAGAGTGAAGCGCTCGCCCTGGTGCGGGCGGCGCAATGGCTGGTCGACTGTGGTCGGCTCGCGGTGTGGATCTGCGGTGAATCCCTGCCGGCCATCGACTGGTTGTCGGAGATTGCTGTGGCTCGGCCTGGACGGGAGACCGTGGTCGCGGGATCCGCGCCGGCGGTTTCCAGCGTCCGACCCCGAGAGCCGATCGACGAGAATCCGCGGCCGCGTCGGGAGCGATCGGCTCGCAGGTCACAGCGTCATATCGTCGTCGGCAAGCCGCATCCCACTAGCCGCGCCGAGGTGGTGCTTGAAGCCGTCCTCGCCGATCGGGCGTGGGCGGCCGGCCGGGCCTGGAATCACACCATCCGGCCGGGCCCGTTGGTTAACCCCGTCCGCGTCGACCTGCTGTGGAAAAGGGAGCGGTGCATCGTCGAAATCGACGGCGATGATCATCGGGCGGCAGGGAAATACGCCGAAGATCGTCACCGTGACGTGATGCTCCAACTCAACGGGTATGCCGTGCTCCGCTTCACCAACACGCAGGTGCTCGACGACATCGAGAACGTGCTCGCACTTCTTCAGCAGTTTCTCGCCAACCGTAGGCGGGCCGGGAAAGGAAACTGACGTGCCGAACGAACACCTGACATCGGTCGAGGCGGCCGCGCTCTTCATTCTCATGGCCGAGGCGGGGCCGGTTCCCAATGTGAGTTTGACTCGTGACCATGGGTGCCAGTTGAAGAAGGGGTCGCGGGAAAAGCTGGAGCGGTTGAAGTTGATAGAGGTAGAGCGCGCCTCGGGCCGGCTCGTACTGGCGTTGGGAGACAAGGGATGGGCGCACTGCGCCACCCAGCTTGACGTCGGGGCGGCGCCACCTCGTTCAGGTGCCGCCGGTGGCGCTCTGTACGCGGTGCTCCGGCGGTTGGGTCGCTTCCTCGCGGCCCAGCGGTCCAGCCTCGCCGAGTTCGTCGCCATGTCGAACCCTCCCGTCGCGACCGGCTTGCCATCTCGCGAACGGGCCCCGGCCGAGCAGAATGTCGAGGAGCGCGTGCGCGCGGCCTACCGGATGATCGCCCACCGTGCCGGTGACCTGGTGAACCTCGCCGACCTGCGTGACGTGATCGGCGACCTCGTCCCGGCCGACGTTGACGCGGCGCTGCGCCGGCTCAACCGCCGGCGGGGCGTGACCCTCCTGCCCGAGGCCAACCAGAAGACGCTCGACGCGCGTACTCGGGCCGCGGCGGTGGTGATCGGTGATCAGCCCAAGCACTCGATCTCGATGGGGGTCTCGTGACCGAGACGATGCTGAAGGCGCTCGCGCACCTCCAGTTCAACTACGCGCCGACCAGGAACGACGTCTGGCACCCCCCACGGTTCCATGTCGATGGCCTGCATACGGACGTTCTCACGACCGTCCTCGACGGCTTGGCCGCGGCCGAACGTAGTCCGGACGCCAGCCCCATCGGCGTCGCGGTGAAGGGCCAGCGGGGTGCCGGGAAGACCCATCTGCTCAGCCGGGTCCGTGAGTTAACCCAACTCCGGGGAGGTTACTTCTTTCTGGTCAACCTGCTCGACGCCGACGCGTTCTGGCGCAGTGCCTCGGTGTCGATGGTTGACGGCCTGCACCAGCCGGTCGATGGCGACGGTACGACGCAGCTGCACGTGTTCCTGCAACGCCTTACCGACGCGCTCGACCTTCCCGTGGTTACCCGGATGGCGGTCGCTGGTCGGGCACCGATGACACCAGAGCGGCTGGACGCGTTCGCCGCGGCCCTGGGCGGCATGAGCCGCCAGATCGGGATCGGATGCCGGGACACCGCCCGTGCCCTGGCCCTGCTCGCCGGTCCCGACCAGCGAGTGCAGGACGTCGCGATGTCGTATTTGCTCGCTGCGGACGAGGCGGAAGCCGGCGAACGGACCGCGTGGGGCATCGGGCCGACCCGCAGGTTGGCGCAGGAACTCGTCTCCGACGTGTCCCGACTCCTCGCGCTCACCGGGCCCTCGGTCATCGCGGTAGACCAGGTCGACGGCCTCATCGCTCAGGTGGCAAAACGAAGCTTCAGCGCTGCTACGCCCACCGAGACCGATACAGAGGACTGGCGCGCGGCGGTCCGGCTCGACCAGGTCGCCGGCGGCCTGATGGAGCTGCGTGAGATGACCTGGCGCACGGTGACCGTTCTCGCTCTGCTGCCCGTGTCGTGGGCGGTGATCAAGAGCAACGCGGTTGACACCGTGCAGGACCGGTTTCGCGAGACAGCCACGCTCGAGTCGATCCCGGACGCCGGCGTCGGCAGGTCGCTGATCGAGCGCCGACTCGCTGCGCACTACGACGAGGTCGGGTTCGTGCCGCCGTACCCGACTTGGCCAGTGCGGCCCGAGGCGTTCGCCGACGCCGCCGACTTCACGCCGCGACAGCTGCTCATCAACGTCGAACGACACATCCGCTCGTGCGTACTCAACGGCGAGCTCACCGAGATGACGACGCTCGCGGCCGCAGCCGAGACAGCGGCGCCGGTGCCAGCGCAGGCCGACCGCTCGTCGCTACGGCTGCTGGACGAGCGGTACGCGGCGCTGCGGGAACACGCACAGGTGGCCAGGTTGCTCGACCCGGAGAACGAGGATACGGAGGTGCCGTCCCTGCTCGCGTCCGCCCTGAACGCGTGGATCAGGGAGGGTACGGACGCCGACTTCGACCAGGACACGATCCCGGTCCGCAAGCCCGCGCTGCATGCACGGCTGCGGCGGACGCTGGACGAGCGGAATGGGGACGAGGCCCATTGGGCTTTCCGGGCTATTGCCGCGCAGCATTACAACGCTGAGCTGGCCCGCCTGCGCAACGCCTGCGTGGCTGCCGGCCTGGCCCACGGGGTCGCCCAGCGGCGGCTTTTCGTACTGCGCAACGACGAGTGGTCGGAGAGTCCCAAGCGGCGCAAGGCGGTGGAGGAGTTCGTCGCGGTCGGCGGGCGGACGCTGCCGCTCGGCGAGAACGACCTGCGCAGCCTTGTCGCGCTACGGACGTTGCTCGCCGAGGAACCGGACGATCTCCAAGCCTGGCTGGCCGATCGGCGCCCGGCCTCGCGGATCGCACTGCTGGCGACCGCGCTGGCTGATGCCGGACGCGAGCCAGCCGCTGAGAGCGTCCAACCTGGCGCGGGAGTGACGCCGGTCGACGTGGAGACGCCCCTTCGGGCCGACTGGGTTGATGCCGTGACCGCCGGCGTGGACACCGAACCGACTGCCGCGGCGGACGCTGACCCGTCTGTCACGCAGGTCGAGGTGACTCTGGAACCAGCCGGCGTTGATACCGGGAGCGTTGCGGTGGCCACACCGGCTGGGGCGTACATCCAGGTGGGTATCGAATTCGACCGGGACGACCCCATCCACGTGGAGCTCGCCGCGCTGCGCAAGCACACGGCGATCTTCGCCGGGTCGGGATCGGGCAAGACAGTCCTCATCCGACGGCTGGTCGAGGAGTGCGCGCTGCTGGGCGTCTCCGCGATCGTCCTCGATCCCAACAACGACCTCGCCCGCCTCGGCGACGCTTGGCCGGACGCGCCACATGCGTGGAGCGACGCCGACGCGCAGGCGGCGACCGACTACCTCGACTCGACGGAGGTCGTGGTCTGGACGCCGGGGCGGGAGGGCGGAAGGCCGCTGACCTTCCAGCCGCTGCCCGACTTCAGCGGCGTGCGCGACGACCCTGACGAGTTCACCCAGGCGGTCGACAGCGCAGTCGACGCGTTAGCCCCGCGCGCCCAGGTGGCCGCCAACACGGCCAAGTCCCTGCGTGGCCAGGCGGTGTTGCGGCAGGCATTGCGGTACCACGGCCGGCACGGCGGGGCGGCGACCCTCAGCGGCCTGATCGAGCTGCTGCGGGACTTGCCCGACGGGGTGAGCGAGCTGATCGGCGCTGCGGCGATCGCCGCCGACCTGGCGGAGAATCTGGAGGCTGCCCGGATCAACGACCCGCTCTTCGGTGGCACCGGCGAGTCGGCCGACCCGGGCACGCTGCTGACGCCGGCACCGGGCAAGCGCGCCCGCGTGTCGGTCATCAGCTTCGTCGGACTGCCGGGCGAGGAGAAGCGGCAGGGCTTCGTCAACCAACTCCAGATGGCCCTCTTCTCTTGGATCAAGCGCAACCCGGCCCTCGACCGGCCACTGGGCGGCCTGCTGGTGATGGACGAGGCGCAGACGCTGGCGCCGTCCGGCCCGGTCACGGCCTGCACGCGCAGCACGTTGATGCTCGCGTCCCAGGCGCGCAAGTACGGCCTCGGCCTGGTCTTCGCCACCCAGGCGCCCAAAGGCTTGCACAGCCAACTACCCGGCAACGCGGCGACGCAGTTCTTCGGGCTTCTCAACGCGCCGGTGCACATCGAGGCGGCCCGCGAGATGGCTCGCTTCAAGGGCGGCGACGTACCGGACATCTCTCGCCTGAGGAGCGGGCAGTTCTATGTGGCGGTCGAGGGTCAGCCGTTCCGCAAGGCGCGGACCCCGCTGTGCCTCAGCCACCACCCCGCGAGCCCACTATCCCCTGAGGACGTCGTCGCCCGCGCCCGCCGCTCGCCTTCCGCCGCTTCCGGCAGCCCAGCTACATCACCTTTGGGAGGAGGCGCGGCTGTCACATCGAACGCGACGTAGGTGAAATCTGAGCCTCAACGAAGGGTGCCTCCCTTGCCGGTCACCCTAGCAATCAAAGCGGCAAGGACCACGGTGTCCCTCGAACGAGGGATTGTTCCGTCCAAGGCGCCGCATTGGCTACTTGCGCCCCATCTAACTACATAGGACGGTCATGTGGGGCGGCGGTTTCGGCTGACCCCGATGCCCGAACCCGCGTTGTCCGAAATGGAGAGTTGGCTTATGCGTTCGTTGGATCTTGCTGTCCTGCTTGCCGCTGGGTCGCCGGGCGGGTCCAGTTGCCTTGCGTCGACGACGTCGCTGGAGCCGGCCGGTGGGCGGCATACGTCGGTCGCTCCGGCCAAGTTCGCCGAGCGAGGCAAGAAGGGTGGCGTGTACGCGTACGAGCAGCGTTACCTCGGTGACGAGAGCCGCTACGCGGTCGTCATCGACTCCAAGCAGTCACAGCTCAACCGGGCTGAGCAGGCATTGGCTCAGGCCGTCGAGGACGGGCACCCGTTGCTGTCCCGTGTGCCGCACGTGCAGGTCACGTACGAGCGTGACGGCATGGTCGAACGCTACTACGACCTCACGCTGCCACACCGCGTGTTCGACGGGCACATCCGCGCCGGCATGATCGACGGGCAGCCGACCACGCAGACGGCGGCGTACCGCGCCGTCCGGGACGCGACCCCGGCCAACGCGCGGGCGTTGCTGGAGACGAGCCCGGTGACGCTGGTCTTCGGGGGCTGGGACTCGAGCCGGCGCAGCCGGCAGGGTCGCTGGCGTAGCGCGCTGGTCGGGGAGATCGTCGGCTTCGTCTCGGCGAGCCGTGACGGGACGGGTGTGCTGACCGAGCCCAAGCCTGGGATGCGCGGCGGCGCGCGGGTCGACCCGGTTGGTATGCAGATCAACCTTGGCAAGAAGGTGATGGCCGAGACGGCCGAACGGCAGCGGGCGGAGCTGAGTCCAGGCAACTATGACGGTATCGTCAAGGTGGCGAACGGGATCAAGCCCGGCGACGCGAAGTCGGCGTCCGCGCTCGGTCTAGGTGGAATCCCGCCGACGTTGGACCAGTTGGCCGGCGTCGCCTGCGACACCATCATCCGTACGCACGTACTGTCCTTCGCCACGCTGCGCCAGATGCGGTTCGGGGCCGGTGTCGAGGGCGACGCGGCGTGCCGGGCGTTGCTGGCCGCGCTGGCGCTCAACGCGCTCGCCCGGTCTGACGCCGAGCTCTACTTGCGGGCCAATTGCGACCTGGTCGAGGCGGAGGTGCCGATGGTCCGGCTCGACCAGCGGGGCGGCGAGTTCCTCGACGTCGAGCCGCTCTCCATCGACGCGGCCGACCTGCTGCTGAGCGAGGCGCTCGCGCACGCCGAGAAGGTCGCCGACGTCACGTGGTCGGGCCTGGCATTGCGGGTCACCGGCAACCCGGACATTGTCTCCGGCGCGGTCGACACGGATGCGGAAGAGAAGTGAGCTTCGCGATCGTCGCCGAGCCCCTTCTTGGTGTCTACAAGGGACACATAGGCGACGGCCAGCCCGACCCGCTGCCGTCACCGGCCCGGCTGCACGCCGCCCTGCTCTGCGCGGCGGCGCAGGGCGTCCGGGCGGTCGCCGAGGCCGATGGGCTGCGGCCATGTGACGCCGACCGCGACGCGTTGCGCTGGCTGGAGGCGAACCCGCCGGACGGCATCGCCGTGCCGCAGACTCTGCGCAACGGCGGTGCCGCGACGGCATACCGGAAAGAGGGTTTGGTCGTCAAAGAGGGCCGCAACCCACTCTCGGACAAGCTGATCGGCAAGCCGGCGGTTCGTGGTGTCGCGGTGACCGGACGGTTCGCCTGGACGTGGGAGCAGAGCCCGCCCGAGCCGGTCGCTGCCGCGCTGGCCGAGTTGTGTCCCGAAGTGCCGTATCTCGGGACCAGCGAGTCGCCGGTGCTGCTCTCGGTGGTCGATGCCGAGCCGACCCACCGCCTCGACCGGGAGGCCGACCTATTCACCGGCGACGGCCTGGACCTCGCGGTGGCCGTCACCGGCCGGGTCGATGCGCTGGAGGCGGCGCACCGGGCGGCCTCTTCGCCGCCGCCGCTGAAGGCCGACGCGCACCGGTCGAGCGAGCGGACCGAGCCGCCCCCGGTGGCGACGGCAAGCCTGACTATCGGCCGGTATTCCCAGCCCCAGCCGCCACCTTCGCCGACTCCATGGGCGTCCGCGCTGCTTTTTCCGCTGGAGCGGCCGATCCCGCCGGAGTCGCGGGTGCGGTGCGCGGTCGCCGTGCATCGCACGCTCATCGCGCTGGTCGGTGACGGTGCGCCCGCGATCCTGACCGGCGTCTACGAAGCAGGGGTGCCACGCCCCGCCAACCGGTGCGCGATCCAGTTCCTTGGACCCGGTGCTCCGGCCGTCGGCGGTGCGGCGGCGGTGCTGTTGCTGTTACCGCGGGAGGCGAGCGACGTCGACCTCGCCCTGATCCGGATCGCGGCGCCACGGCTGCGGGTCGTCCGGGTCGCTTCCGGCCCGTTCTCTGTCGGTGTGCCGGTGGAGGTCCCGGCCGACCGGTTCTGGCCGGAGCCGGCCGCGGGGACTGAGCGTTGGTGGCAGACCGATCCAGTCGCCGTGCCCGACACCCGGCCGCCGCGCGGCGGCCGCTGGTCTCTGGCCGACGCCGCGGCGTTGTCGGTCGCGTTGGTCTGGCGGCAGGAGATCTCGGCACTGGGTCGGGGTGACGCACGATATCGAGCCTTGGCCGAAGCTGCCGCCGGCCGCGGGGTTCGGGTCCAGTCCGCGGTACGGGTGATGGACGGCGACGTCGGCCGCTACGTGCACCGAGTGCACCCAGACACGCTGATCCAGCCGTACCGGGCCATCCTGGGCCTTGGCGACCTAACCGGTCCCCGGACGATCGCCGCCATCGGGCAGAGCCGGCACCTCGGCGGCGGCCTGCTCGTGCCCGTGGACCTGCCCGCCGACATCGCGCGGAGGATGGTCCGATGAGCCTCGACCGCACCGACTTCGGCGCCTTCTTCGGTGAGGTCCATGATGGACATACGCCGTTCCGGTGGCAGGAGCGGCTTCTTGACCACCTCCTCCACACCGGACGGTGGCCGGACCAGCTCGTCGCGCCCACCGGAGCGGGCAAGACCAGCGTCATCGACGTACATGTGTTCGCGGTGGCGCTGATGGCGTCCGGTCACCCGGTCCGGGTCCCGCGCCGGCTGGCGCTCGTCGTCGACCGCCGCGCCCTCGTCGACGACCAGCACGAGCACGCGAAGTCTGTCGCGGAACGCCTGACGGATGCCCGCGATGGTGACGGCGTACTCACCCGGATGGCCGAGGCGCTCAGCTTGCTGCGCCGGCAGAGCCGGAGGCCGGTCGACCCGCTGCTGTGGACGCCATTGCTGCGTGGCGGGGCGCCCCCGTCGCGGGAGTGGCTGGATGACCCGGTCGGTTGCGCTGTGCTCTGCGCGACGCCCGACATGTGGGGCTCGCGCCTGCTGCTGTCTGGCTACGGGTCGCGGGCACAGGCGCGGCCCCGTGAGGCGGGCCTGCTCGCGTATGACACGGTCGCCGTCGTCGACGAGGCACACCTCTCTCGGCAGTTGGTCACCACGGCGCGCCGCGTCGCCGAGCTGGCCGCGGTCGCGGAGGAGCCACTCGACGTCCCAGTCCTTCAGGTCGTCGAGACCACCGCCACGCCCACCGCTGACGCCGGTGTAGCGGTCGGTGTCGAACCGGACGACCTGGAGGTGGACGAACCGTTGCGACAACGGCTGACCACGCCGAAGCCGGTTACCCTGCTGCCGCTCGCGTCCTGGCCGCTCCCACCCGGCGGCCCGGCCCGGAAGGCAGGCGTCACAGCGCTGGCGGACGAGGCGGTACGGCTGCGTGAGGCATACGGCCCGACGGTCGGGTGCTTCGTCAACACGGTCGCTGTCGCCGCCGACGTCGCCGCCGAGTTGCGCGCGCGTGGCATGAAGATCGAACTGGTCTGCGGGCGGGTGCGCCCACACGACGTGATCCGTCTGAAGCCGCCACGGTCGGGTCTGCTCAGCATCGCCGGCGACGCCACGGTCGACGTGCTGGTGGCCACCCAGAGCCTTGAGGTCGGCGTCGACCTCGACCTGGCCGCCATGGTGACGGAGCTGGCACCCGGTGGGGCCATCGCCCAGCGGGCCGGCCGTGTCAACCGGCTCGGGCGGCGTACAACGGCCATCTCCGTGGTGGTGCCGGCGGCCGACCTTCCCGCCGGGGACCGGCTCGGGCCGTACCGTCGTGAAGACCTGGCGGCGGCCCATGCGTGGCTGGCGGAGCGGCAGTCCGATCCGCACGGCCTGGCGCCGTGGGCGCTGTGCGAGGACCGGCCGCCGGTCCCGACACCGAGCCGCGAGCTGTTCCAGCGACTGGAGCTGGCCGAGGCATGGCATCTGGCCCGCACCAGCGACGACCTGGCCGCCCCGCAGGAGGACCTCGACCTGTGGCTCTCCGACGACCTCGACGAGGAGGACCACGAGTTCGGCCTCGTCGTACGGCACGCGCTGCCGGAGGATCCGGGCGACGCCGTACGGCTGATCGAGGCACTGCCGCCCCGCGGATACGAGGTGTTCCCGGTCTCGATCCGCCATGCGGCGACGATCCGGGCGCGCCTGAAGCCGGATCCGGGCGCGCTGCTGCTCCGGCCCGGCGAGTCACCGTGCCCCTTGGGCGACGAACGGCTGCGGCCGGGCGACCAGGTGGTCGTGGACGACACCGCGGAGCTGTTCCGTGCCAAGGTCTTCACGCCGGACGGCAACGAGCGGGTCGACGACGTGCTGGACGCGCTCGACAGACCGGGTCCGGGTGAGGTCGTGCTCCGGATCGAGGGCGAGACCGCCGGGCATCGCCGGCTCCTCGGCGCCGTGGCCGCCGCGACCGACAACGCGGATGACCCCGACCCGGTCGCGATCGCCCGGCTGCTCCGTGAACACCAAGAGGAGCTGACGCCGCGGCCGATGGTGCTTGCAGCGGCTGACCTGCTCGACCGACCGGAGAACGAGCCGGCCGGAGCCGAGGCGAGGTTGGTTTGGCGCGATCAGGACGACGACGAGCGGGACCTGCTCCGGCTGATAGTGGTCGACCTTCGCCAGGCGTTCGCGGACGCGGAACTTCGGCAGACGTGGACCCCGTACCGCAGGCGTGTCACGCTTCGGCGGCATGCCGAAGCCGTAGCGGAACGGGCCAAGCTGGTCGCCACCCGGCTTGGCCTCGGCGCGGAACTGGTAGAGACGTTCCGCCTCGCCGGACTTCACCACGACGACGGCAAAGTGGACGAACGGTTTCAGCGTTCGTTGCATGCCGACCCTGCCCTCGGGGAGCCACTGGCGAAGAGCGGGGTGCGGGACGCACGGATGATCCGGCGGCTCCGCACGGCCTCCGGCCTGCCGACCCGCTGGCGGCACGAGCAGCTCTCCGTCGTACGCGCCTGGCCCGAACTGTCCACACTGGACCAAAATTGTCGGGATCTGGCGGCTCGGCTGATCGGCACGAGCCACGGGCACGGCCGGCACGGCTTCCCGCACACGGGCGAGCAGTTGGTCGACGGCGCCGACGACGTCACCACCGCGCTCTTCGACGAGGGTCTGTGGGACGAACTGATCGAACGTACACACGCCCGTTGGGGTGTGTGGGGCTGCGCCTACCTGGAGGCGTTGCTGCGCGCCGCCGACGGCCAAGTCTCCGCGGAGGGATCATGACCAACTTCGTACTGGCGACCGCCGAACCGAAGACGATGCTTTCGCACATGGCGCTGTACGGCCTCGCGGCGATCGTCGAAGACAGTGGACTCGACGACGTCCGGCTGTTCTGGACCGGCGGCATGGAGTCCCGACCGGTGCTCACGGCGCCGCGGGCCACGCCGGAGACGATCGGCGAAATCGTACGCGCACACGCGGCCCAGCGCGCCACCCCGGACAGTTGGCCGAGCCGGGCAGTCAGCGACGGCGAGCCGCGAGCGCTGATGAGCCCTCGACTCAGCGTCATCCCCAGCAGCGAAGGCTGGAGCTCGCTCCAGGACCGCCGACGCGACGTGCTCGACCGGCTGACCCGGTCGCGGGCGCTGCTCGACCTGCGGCTGCTCGCCGCGCTCGGCGAACCGAGCTATTGGAGCCTCAACCGTAAGGGCGAGCGGTTCCAGGACGACGGCGCCAGCCGACTGGAGATGCAGCCCCGCAACCAGGGCTCCGAGTTTGTGGGCAACCGGATACGCCCACTGGCCGCGGCGGTCGCCGCCCGGACCGCCGCGGCGGTCAGCGACGGACTGCTCGGCCGCAGCTGCCGCGACGAGATCGGCAAGGACGCCGCAACCAGCCGCACGCCCACCGGTTTCGCCTCGCCAGGGCCGACCGACAACGCACTCGCGTGGTGTGCCCTGTGGGGCATCTCGCAGTTCCCCATCGCGCAGCGGATTCGCATCCGTGTACGTGGCGGCCGCGAGGGCTTTGCCATCACGACCGGCCATATTGGACAGGGCACGGCCGGACATTGCTACGTGCCTATCTGGTATGGGCGCTGGCGTACGGCTCGGCTGCGCTCCATCGTCGCGAGTAGACAGCTCCGCGAGTTCGCTGCGACCGGCCTGCCTTCGGAAGAGGTTGGACCCATTGACCCGACCGCCTGCCAGTGGTTGGCGATTCGGGGCGTCGGCGCGGTAGTGCGGTTCACAGTGGAGCGGTTCGGCAGTGACAGCGCACCCGAACGCCGCGCCGCGCTCGGCGAAATCGTCAAGACCGGTCGCCGCTGATGCCCGAGACCCTAGGTGAAGGGCGCGACCTGATTCCCATCAGCCTGGTGGCACATCAGGCGTTCTGTCCTCGCCGGGCCTGGCTGGAGGCGATGGGGGAGACGACCGACACGCACCAGGTGGCGGTCGGCACCGAGGCCCACGCGCCGGCCGACGACCCGACCGGGTCACGGTCCCAGCGCTACCGCGCAGTCGACGTGATCAGCCACGACCTCGGCGTGATCGGACGCTGCGACACCGTCGAACTCGATGAGAGCGCCGCGATGACGGTCGTCGAGCACAAGGCCACGCCGGTCCGCCGGCGGCCCGAAGTCACCGAACCGATGCGGGTCCAGGTCGCGCTCCTGTCCGGTGCCCTGGCCGACATGGGATACCCGGTGACGGGGCAGGCGATCTACTTCATCAATCACCGCACCCGGGTCGACGTTCCCCTCTCCGAAGAGGACAAGGCGTTCGCGCGGGAGACAGTCGCGGCCACCGCCCGCACCCTCGCCGCGGAGGAAGCGCCGCCCCCGCTCGAAGACGATCGGCGCTGCTCCCGCTGCTCGCACATCACCGTCTGCCTTCCCGACGAACGCCCGCTCGCACCGGTAACCCGCCGGATCGTTGTAGCCGACCCGGACACGCAGGTACTGCACCTGACCACCCCAGGCTCCCGCGCGTACGTCACCCGCGGACGGATCGAAGTCAGCAAGAGCGGCGAGAAGCTCGGCACCTTCCCAATCGAACGCGTGCAGGGCGTCGTGGTGCACGGCAATGTCGACCTCTCCAGCGGCCTCATCCGGGAACTGTTGTGGCGCAGCTTGTCCGTCGTCTGGTGCACCAGCACAGGCCGAGTCACCGGATGGGCCAGGGCGGCCCAGGGGCCCAACGGCGGGCCGCGACTGCTTCAACACCTCGCATCCCACAGCGGGCGCATCGACCTGGCCCGACAGTTCGTGTCCGCCAAGGTCGCCAACCAGGCGACGCTGCTGCGCCGACATGGTGACACCCCACTTGTGGTCGCACGGCTGCGGGAGCTCCAGCGGGAGGCGCTCGAGGCACCATCACTGGCGGACCTCTTCGGTATCGAAGGCGATGCCGCGGCACGCTACTTCGAGTCCTTCCTCACCATGCTCAGGCCCAGAGTCGTAGCGGCCGAAGAGCTGACCTTCTCCGTACGGACGAGACGCCCCGCCCGCGACCCGATCAACGCGGCGCTGAACCTCTGCTACGGCCTGCTGACCGCGGACGCCCTACGAGCCGTCGTCGCCTGCGGTCTCGACCCCCACGCCGGCTTCCTACACAGCAGCGGACGCAACAAGCCAGCACTGGCGCTGGACCTGGTCGAGGAGTTCCGCGCGCCGGTCGCCGATTCAGTCGTCATCAACGCCTTCAACAACGGCGAGGTCCGCGCCCGAGACTTCTCGACCGTGCTCGGAAGCACCCGTATCGGCGAGCGTGCACGCAAAGCACTGATCGCCGGCTACGAACGCCGGGTCACCGGCACCTTCCGACACCCCATATTCGGGTACGACGTGACGTGGCGACGCGCGATGGAGATTCAGGCACGACTGGTCCTTGGAGTGGTCGACGGGACGCAGCCCCAATACCAGGGCATCAAAGTCCGATGAGCCTGGACGACGTACGGCGCTACCTCATCGCCTACGACATCTCGGACGACGTCCGGAGAACGAACGTAGCCAAGAAGCTCGAATCGTACGGCGACCGCGTCCAGTACAGCGTCTTCATCGTGGACACCTGCCCAGCCAAGCTCCTGCGGCTTCGTACCCAGCTCATCGACCTGATCGACCAGGGCACGGATTCGATCCTGTTCTGCAACCTGGGTACTCTGCGCGACAACCAAAGCCGAACGCTCGACGTAATCGGCCGCAGCCGCACCATCACCGACCACGGGCCAGCAATCCTCTAGACCATCGGCGAAGCCTCCGTCATCCCGCATCCAAGCGTGCACCTGTCGCGCGGGTGTTTGTCCAGCCAGCGCGCCCTGCAGGACGCCGCACTGGCAGTCGTGATGGCGCTATCCGATCATGGGAAACAGACCCTTCGCAGCAGACCGGCTGGGACCCTGCTCAAGACGGCTAGGATCTTGACCCTGCCGCAGCTCCCACCGGAGCTGCCCTTCATTGAGGCAGCAGCGGCGCTACGCGCCGGGGGTTCCGGCCCCGGGCCGCAGCTCCCACCGGAGCTGCCCTTCATTGAGGCGGTGTCCGCCATGTTCTCCGACGTGGACCCGGGCGGCCGCAGCTCCCACCGGAGCTGCCCTTCATTGAGGCCGCCCGGCAAGCGCCCCTCGACGCTGCCGCCGTGCACGCCGCAGCTCCCACCGGAGCTGCCCTTCATTGAGGCGCGCGGCGGCTCATCGGGTGAACCACAGGACGCCGTTAAGGCCGCAGCTCCCACCGGAGCTGCCCTTCATTGAGGCGTGGTCGTCGCGACCATCCGCCCGCACCGCATCGAGCCGCAGCTCCCACCGGAGCTGCCCTTCATTGAGGCACACGCGGGGCGTCGACGGCGATGATCCTCGGCCAGCCGCAGCTCCCACCGGAGCTGCCCTTCATTGAGGCGCCGCCTTCACGGGCAAGGCCGCCTACGTGCTGCGCAGCCGCAGCTCCCACCGGAGCTGCCCTTCATTGAGGCGCGGACGCCATCGTCGCTCTCGACGGACGACCCACTGCGCCGCAGCTCCCACCGGAGCTGCCCTTCATTGAGGCGGCCTGCTCGCGGGTCCAGTCGCCGTAGACGTGGCCGTCGCCGCAGCTCCCACCGGAGCTGCCCTTCATTGAGGCACCGCCGACGAAGTCTTCGGGAAAACCCTCGCCGACGCCGCAGCTCCCACCGGAGCTGCCCTTCATTGAGGCCTTTCGGGGTCGGGCAGGATGAGGTCGCGGAGTGGCCGCAGCTCCCACCGGAGCTGCCCTTCATTGAGGCTCACGCTGCGAATGCGGTCGCGGTGTCGTTCCAGCGAGCCGCAGCTCCCACCGGAGCTGCCCTTCATTGAGGCTCGGCAGCCAGACCGCGCGGGAACATCCTGGCGGCCGCAGCTCCCACCGGAGCTGCCCTTCATTGAGGCCGCGGAGCCCACCCAGGAACCCGATAACAGAATTCCGCCGCAGCTCCCACCGGAGCTGCCCTTCATTGAGGCCGGCTCGCCCAGGGCGTGTTACCGCCGAGGATGGGCCGCAGCTCCCACCGGAGCTGCCCTTCATTGAGGCAGCAGCATGGCCTCCGACGCGTCGACCACGACGCGGTAGGCCGCAGCTCCCACCGGAGCTGCCCTTCATTGAGGCAACGTCACCCCAGCCTGCGACAGGATCGGGTCGGGAGCCGCAGCTCCCACCGGAGCTGCCCTTCATTGAGGCGACGTTCCCGGGCCCCTCGGCGCCGCTACCGCTACGCTGCCGCAGCTCCCACCGGAGCTGCCCTTCATTGAGGCTCTTCGCACTCGCTTTTCAGCGCGTCCGAGGCGTTCGGGCCGCAGCTCCCACCGGAGCTGCCCTTCATTGAGGCATCGCCGCAGGTCAGGCAGGGGTGGAATATTAGCCGCAGCTCCCACCGGAGCTGCCCTTCATTGAGGCGCCACTGCTCAGCCACCCCTCACATATAGATCCGGCCGCAGCTCCCACCGGAGCTGCCCTTCATTGAGGCTTCCCGGCCGTGTTGGAGGCGCCGGCCTCCCAGCCGCAGCTCCCACCGGAGCTGCCCTTCATTGAGGCACCTACGGCTCGTGGTTCTTCCTGTTCCGAATCCTCGCCGCAGCTCCCACCGGAGCTGCCCTTCATTGAGGCACGTTGCAAAACGATGACGAGCTAAGCGGATATGACTGCCGCAGCTCCCACCGGAGCTGCCCTTCATTGAGGCACCATCAGGTGGACGGTGGCGGGTGCGCCGCAGCGGGCCGCAGCTCCCACCGGAGCTGCCCTTCATTGAGGCCTGGCCGCCGGGGTCAGACCGAGCCCGTACCCGAGCCGCAGCTCCCACCGGAGCTGCCCTTCATTGAGGCAGGTGCCGCAACCCTGCGGCTCCTTACAACGGGAGCCTCGCCGCAGCTCCCACCGGAGCTGCCCTTCATTGAGGCACGGTCGGGATCACTGGCGCGCTGACCGGCGAGCCGCAGCTCCCACCGGAGCTGCCCTTCATTGAGGCTTGCCCGGCCGGACCGTCCGGCCACCAACTGAAGGAGGCCGCAGCTCCCACCGGAGCTGCCCTTCATTGAGGCGTCGAGGCCGGCGGTGACACCGATCCGGTGACGCCGGAGGCCGCAGCTCCCACCGGAGCTGCCCTTCATTGAGGCATGTCGAGCCGGGCCATGCCCCATTGGCCGTTCCAGAGGCCGCAGCTCCCACCGGAGCTGCCCTTCATTGAGGCACGGCGCACGTCAACACCTCGTCGATCTTCGCGGATGCCGCAGCTCCCACCGGAGCTGCCCTTCATTGAGGCTGGGAAGGGCCGGACGAGACGTGCGAAGACTGCGGCGCGGCCGCAGCTCCCACCGGAGCTGCCCTTCATTGAGGCGAATCCCGGCCGTACCCAGGACTCCCCATTCCAGTCCGCCGCAGCTCCCACCGGAGCTGCCCTTCATTGAGGCCTGGACATGGTCGCGTCCCTGGTGGCGATCTACCAGCCGCAGCTCCCACCGGAGCTGCCCTTCATTGAGGCGGCGCAGCGCTGATCGGCGTGTATCTGGCCGTGTCGCCGCAGCTCCCACCGGAGCTGCCCTTCATTGAGGCGGGTTCCTGAGCCGTGGCGGACCTGAGCCGGCTGCCGCGCCGCAGCTCCCACCGGAGCTGCCCTTCATTGAGGCACGCTCATCGACGCTCCCTACGGTCCGTGTTCATGCGCCGCAGCTCCCACCGGAGCTGCCCTTCATTGAGGCCCGTTGGGGCGGATCCACACCGCCCCTGTCCAGCCGCAGCTCCCACCGGAGCTGCCCTTCATTGAGGCTTTCGGGCGCGGCGTTTGGGCCGGCGTTTTCGAGGCCGCAGCTCCCACCGGAGCTGCCCTTCATTGAGGCGCGGTAGGGCTTCAACGGGCGGAGGTAGCCGCCGCCGCAGCTCCCACCGGAGCTGCCCTTCATTGAGGCGAGTTCGACATCGTCGGCACCCTCGACGACGCCAAGCCGCAGCTCCCACCGGAGCTGCCCTTCATTGAGGCACCGGCTCGCCGGGAGCGGAGCACAACAGTGCGTCGACATGCCGCAGCTCCCACCGGAGCTGCCCTTCATTGAGGCGCGTCCGATTCGCTGATCAACGACGTGATCGACGCGCCGCAGCTCCCACCGGAGCTGCCCTTCATTGAGGCCGGGCCGGCCAGCGCGGACAGTGCTCGTGGTGCTGGGCCGCAGCTCCCACCGGAGCTGCCCTTCATTGAGGCTCATCGGCTGCCCCCTCGCCGATGTCAAGCCAGAGCCGCAGCTCCCACCGGAGCTGCCCTTCATTGAGGCCGCAGCGCCCGGTCGTCGGATGACGCGAGCACGCCGCAGCTCCCACCGGAGCTGCCCTTCATTGAGGCACGAACGCCATCACGTACTTGCCCCAACGCAGCGGGCCGCAGCTCCCACCGGAGCTGCCCTTCATTGAGGCCGTACGCCGTCTTTGCTGAAGGGGAATAGGGGATTCCCGCCGCAGCTCCCACCGGAGCTGCCCTTCATTGAGGCCCTTCCGCGCCGATCCGCTGCCGTGCGTGCGATGCTGGCCGCAGCTCCCACCGGAGCTGCCCTTCATTGAGGCCTGCGCGCAGGCGACCCGGCCAGCCCGGACACGTTGCCGCAGCTCCCACCGGAGCTGCCCTTCATTGAGGCCTGATCGGCTGCGCGGTGCTCGCCGCGCTGGCCATGCCGCAGCTCCCACCGGAGCTGCCCTTCATTGAGGCATGGAGCTGCACATGGCCGTCGAGCGCGCCGCGTTCGGGCCGCAGCTCCCACCGGAGCTGCCCTTCATTGAGGCCGCTGTCGCCGCGTGCCGGCCGGGGTGCGCGTGCCGGGCCGCAGCTCCCACCGGAGCTGCCCTTCATTGAGGCAGCCTCACCGGTCGCGTCGGGCTGCGTGGTCTTGACGCCGCAGCTCCCACCGGAGCTGCCCTTCATTGAGGCGGTATCGCCGGCTCTCCGGACGACGGCTCGGAGATGCGGGCCGCAGCTCCCACCGGAGCTGCCCTTCATTGAGGCGCGATCGACCCCTCCAGCCCGTCGGGGGACATCGTCATCGCCGCAGCTCCCACCGGAGCTGCCCTTCATTGAGGCGCGGACCGCAGGGCTGACCCCATCATGTCGGCGGGCCGCAGCTCCCACCGGAGCTGCCCTTCATTGAGGCCTGGCGTACAACAGCGCGCTGGCCAAGGAGGCCCGCCGCAGCTCCCACCGGAGCTGCCCTTCATTGAGGCTTTCAGACCACGGCTCCGGCGCGCTCGAACACGGTGTGGCCGCAGCTCCCACCGGAGCTGCCCTTCATTGAGGCCCGCGTGGCCGGCATGGCTGGCCTCCTGGTCGCCTCCGGCCGCAGCTCCCACCGGAGCTGCCCTTCATTGAGGCCCGCCGACCGTGAAGTACATGGCGGTGCTGAGGACGCCGCAGCTCCCACCGGAGCTGCCCTTCATTGAGGCGAGGCAGAGCCCGGCGCGACCCCGGACTGGACCGCCGCAGCTCCCACCGGAGCTGCCCTTCATTGAGGCAAGCTCGCGTGCGGGCCGTTGGCGTCGGCGAACGCCGCAGCTCCCACCGGAGCTGCCCTTCATTGAGGCGAGCTGCCGCCCTGCGCTCCGCCGCTGAGGATCTTCTGCCGCAGCTCCCACCGGAGCTGCCCTTCATTGAGGCGTCCATCGCCTCCTCGACGCGTTCCTCAGCCAGCAACCGCCGCAGCTCCCACCGGAGCTGCCCTTCATTGAGGCCTGCACTCCGGTCGCTCGCGCCGGCAACGCGTGGCCGCAGCTCCCACCGGAGCTGCCCTTCATTGAGGCGCCGCAGCAAGACCCACCTCAGGTCTCGCCGTCGTATCGAGCCGCAGCTCCCACCGGAGCTGCCCTTCATTGAGGCTTGGTGCGCAGCGCGGATGGTGGCACCACCTACGACGCCGCAGCTCCCACCGGAGCTGCCCTTCATTGAGGCCACGTGTTGAAGCGCGAGAAGCTCACACTCAACGTGGCCGCAGCTCCCACCGGAGCTGCCCTTCATTGAGGCTCGTCCGGCTCGACCGACCGCTCACCCATCCCCGAGCCGCAGCTCCCACCGGAGCTGCCCTTCATTGAGGCTCGTCCGGCTCGACCGACCGCTCACCCATCCCCGAGCCGCAGCTCCCACCGGAGCTGCCCTTCATTGAGGCACGTCCGGGATCTGCTCGGGCGGCGGCGGATGGAAGCCGCAGCTCCCACCGGAGCTGCCCTTCATTGAGGCACCGTGCAGTGGGTCACGAACGTGTCCGTGGCGCCGCCGCCGCAGCTCCCACCGGAGCTGCCCTTCATTGAGGCGTCGCTGAGGCCAACGGTCACGTCTGGCGCTGCGGCCGCAGCTCCCACCGGAGCTGCCCTTCATTGAGGCCCGAAGGGCGCGCGTACCCAGCACCACCCCGGCTTCCGGCCGCAGCTCCCACCGGAGCTGCCCTTCATTGAGGCGCCTCGAACACCTCGACCGCGGTCCACCGCGAGCCGCAGCTCCCACCGGAGCTGCCCTTCATTGAGGCAGGGTCGGCAGGCACCACTTCGCCACCAACCACTGGGCCGCAGCTCCCACCGGAGCTGCCCTTCATTGAGGCAGGGCGGTCCGGCCGGGGGTGGTCAGCGTGTACGGGGCCGCAGCTCCCACCGGAGCTGCCCTTCATTGAGGCAACGCGTCGGACAACGTCGGCAAATCGAAGGTAACGGGCCGCAGCTCCCACCGGAGCTGCCCTTCATTGAGGCGGGTGAGAACCGCACCACGCCGGACATCTGGCCGCCGCAGCTTCCCACCGGAGCTGCCCTTCATTGAGGCGCCGACGAGCTCGTGATGGTCCCGACCGCCTCGTACCTGCCGCAGCTCCCACCGGAGCTGCCCTTCATTGAGGCGCGCTGGGGAAGGCCGGCGTGCCGAAGGCCGCGGTGCGGGCCGCAGCTCCCACCGGAGCTGCCCTTCATTGAGGCGAAGGCGCGGCCAGGGTTTCCGCCTCGGTCACGTCGCCGCAGCTCCCACCGGAGCTGCCCTTCATTGAGGCGAAGGCGCGGCCAGGGTTTCCGCCTCGGTCACGTCGCCGCAGCTCCCACCGGAGCTGCCCTTCATTGAGGCCTGTTCAAGCGCGTCACCTGACCACATCCGCACTTGGCCGCAGCTCCCACCGGAGCTGCCCTTCATTGAGGCTCGTACGCGGACTTGTCGACGGTGCCCCAGATCTGCGCCGCAGCTCCCACCGGAGCTGCCCTTCATTGAGGCGCCACGAGCGGTGTCGTGCGCGGCGTCCACGGCGAAGGGCCGCAGCTCCCACCGGAGCTGCCCTTCATTGAGGCCAACCCGCCCAGTCCCCGGGTGTCTATCCCGGGCCCCAGGCCGCAGCTCCCACCGGAGCTGCCCTTCATTGAGGCAGGACCGGGGGGCCCTGCGGGGCCCCTTCCTCCGCCGCAGCTCCCACCGGAGCTGCCCTTCATTGAGGCTGGGCGCGGCCGTAGCTGCCGCCCTCGTAGACGAGCCGCAGCTCCCACCGGAGCTGCCCTTCATTGAGGCGGCCAGCACGAGGCCGGCTGGCTCAGCTTCTACGCCGCAGCTCCCACCGGAGCTGCCCTTCATTGAGGCAGGCCGGCGTCGAGGCATGTCTGCCAGTGCGGGGTGCCGCAGCTCCCACCGGAGCTGCCCTTCATTGAGGCGCTGTTCTTTGCTCAGGGGCCATGGTGCATTAAGGCCGGCCGCAGCTCCTACCGGAGCTGCCCTTCATTGAGGCTTGTCCGATCCGATCCGCTGGTCGATCGACAACCGGCCGCAGCTCCCACCGGAGCTGCCCTTCATTGAGGCATGTCGGCCAGCTGCGGGTACGAGGGAAGCTTCGATGCCGCAGCTCCCACCGGAGCTGCCCTTCATTGAGGCTGGACCATGCAGACCGGGCTGGCCGCCGAGAGCGCTGGCCGCAGCTCCCACCGGAGCTGCCCTTCATTGAGGCAGCGTGCTGCTCAAGCTTCCATAAAGGACTGTCGCAAGGCCGCAGCTCCCACCGGAGCTGCCCTTCATTGAGGCAGCCCGCCGCAGCACGCCAGCACCGCGAGTACGCCGCCGCAGCTCCCACCGGAGCTGCCCTTCATTGAGGCGTCCGCGCGGCCACGTCCGGGTTGATCGGCTTGCCGAGCATGCCGCAGCTCCCACCGGAGCTGCCCTTCATTGAGGCCCGAGCGGCTCCGGCGCACGGCGGAAGACCGTAAAGTCGCCGCAGCTCCCACCGGAGCTGCCCTTCATTGAGGCCTCAAGCGGCCGGCGCGTCGCCCCAGCTCTAGCCAGAAGCCGCAGCTCCCACCGGAGCTGCCCTTCATTGAGGCGACATCCCGGGCATCGATCCGTCAACGTTGCAGTAGGCCGCAGCTCCCACCGGAGCTGCCCTTCCTGGCTGGGCCGTGGACCCAGGCCGCAGCTCCCACCAGAGCTGCCCTTCATTGAGGCAGCCTGGGGGCACCGGACCAGCGGGTGCGGATGACAGCAAGCCGCAGCTCCCACCGGAGCTGCCCTTCATTGAGGCTTCGTGGTCCCGTAGCCATGTCCCACATCGTCAAGGACCTGGCCGCAGCTCCCACCGGAGCTGCCCTTCATTGAGGCAGGCCTTCCCGGATCCTGCGTGCCATCTGCCCCGACGCCGCAGCTCCCACCGGAGCTGCCCTTCATTGAGGCGCGTCGGCGGCACGCACCGCCACACCCACCGCTGCCGCAGCTCCCACCGGAGCTGCCCTTCATTGAGGCTTTGCGCGGGTCGTCGTCACCTACACCGAGAAAGGCAAGCCGCAGCTCCCACCGGAGCTGCCCTTCATTGAGGCGTGGCGTACAACAAGGCCCTCGCAGGCGAGGCGAAGGCCGGCCGCAGCTCCCACCGGAGCTGCCCTTCATTGAGGCAGATGTCGCCAACTATCCACAAAGGGGAGATCGGCAGCCGCAGCTCCCACCGGAGCTGCCCTTCATTGAGGCAGCTTGTAGGTCACGGTCGCGGTGACCGAGTGCGCCGCAGTTCCCACCGGAGCTGCCTTTCATTGAGGCTGGCTGGCCAGCTCGCTGCCGGCGGCTATGCCCAACAGGCCGCAGCTCCCACCGGAGCTGACCTTCATTGAGGCACGTCTCCGGCGAAGGTTTCGACGTACGCGACCGGCCGCAGCTCCCACCGGAGCTGCCCTTCATCGAGGGGGATGCAGAACGCGGCGGCCATCGCCTTGGCAGGCAGCCGGCGATCTGGCGGCGACAGGAGCGGGGAGGTATCTCGCCGAGGCCCAGATATGGGAGGTAAGGCGGTACGAATCGTGACACGGCGCCGTCCGCGTTCTCGACGACGCCGGGTCACGATGAAACGAGAGGGCCGGGTGGTGGAGTGCCTATCGTCCGATGACGATTTGGGCGTCGGCCGGCTGGTCATGTGGGGTTGCGGTGTCGATCTGGCCACCGACATGAACCCCCACGCATCGGCGCGTTCATGGGGCGGCGCACGTCGGGTTCCTCAGCCGTGAGAGCTGTCCGGCTGCTGCTGGCTTATCGGGCGTCGATGGCATCGAACGGCCGAAGGCGGATGCCGAGGCGCCGCCGGTGCGACCAGAAGGTCCGTCCTCGCCCCCCGTTTACCCCCCGAAAACCTCTGCGTAGGGGCGACAATCAGTGATAAGAGGCGAGCACTGAAGAACTTCGTTTGGGCAGGTCAGTGCACATAATTGACAACTAGTGATAAGTCCAGGATGGTGACGGTTGGTAACAAGGGGTCGTCGGTTCAAATCCGGCCGTCCCGACGGTGTGAGCAGGGAAAACTCTGCCACAGTGTGTCCTTTGTGGACGTTGTGTGTTAGCGGGCGCTCACGGTGATCGAGCGAGTTCCGTTGGCCCACACCGGACCAATCCGACGAAACGAGCCGAAATCGGCCGAAGGTATATCCCTTATGTCGGGTTACGTCGGCGCGCATTTGATGCGAATCAAGTGCGCCCAATGTTCGCCAGTGCCATATCGTGCCGGGGTGTCTGCTCGGGCAGCGTAGCGGCGGTCGGCGAGTAGGAGCCGAGCGTTGCCCGCTCACGGCCACCACGTCGGTGGTTCGACCGAGCCGTGCACGAGCTGCGCGGTCGAGTCCGGCGATACACCCTCAGTATCTGCCGGAACCCCTTCTTGGCAGCGTCGCCCTCAGCGACGCGCAGTCAGGTTCGGTGACAGCGGCCGCGACGGTCGTCTGGCTCCGACGACGGGGCCGGGCAGACCATGACGCCTACCCGGCCGACCGCCTGCTACGTCAGGGCAGAGGCGCTTCGACGCCCGAGAGGGCGAGCACCGGCGCGGGCAGCCGCTCGCCGCGGATCGGGATCGCGTTCAGCGCGGTGGTGAACTCGCGCAACTCGGCCGGGGTGAAGGCGAACTCCTCGGTGCCGATGTTCTCCAGCAGGTGCGAGGTGCGGGTGGCGCTCGGGATGGGCACAATCCACGGCTTCTGCGCCTGCAACCACGCCAGCGACAACTGCCCCGGCGTCGCTCCCTTGCGCACGGCCCAGTCGGACAGCAACTGCACGACCGCCATGTTCGCGGTCATGTTCTCCGGCGCGTGCCGCGGCACCCACGCCCGGAAGTCACCCTCGGCGAAGCGTGTGTAGGGGTTGATGGTGCCAGTGGTGAACCCGTATGCCAGCGGCGCCCAGCACACGAACCCGATTCCCAACTCTTCGCACAGCGGCAGGATCTGCTGCTCGGGGCCGCGCCACAGCAGGTTGTACTCGTTCTGGATCGCCGCCAGCGGTTGCACCGCGTGCGCGCGGCGTACCGTCTGCGGGCCTGGCTCGGACAGCCCCCAGTGCCGCACCTTGCCGGCCCTGATCAGGTCCTTGATCGCGTCGGCCACGTACTCGATCGGCACCTGCGGGTCGACCCGGTGCTGGTAGAGCAGGTCGATGTGGTCGGTGCGCAGGCGCTGGAGCATGCCGTCGACGGCTCGCTTGATGTGCGCGGGTTGGCTGTTGAGGCCCGGAAGCTGCTGCCCGGTGTCCGGGTCGATGTTCCAGCCGAACTTCGACGCGATCACCACCTTGTCCCGCACCCGCCGCAGGGCCTCGCCGACGATGCGTTCGGACTCGAACGGCCCGTATGCCTCGGCGGTGTCGAACAGGGTGACGCCTTGGTCGACCGCGGTGCGGATGATTTTGACCATGTCCGCGCGGCTGCTGACCGGGCCGTACAGACGGCCGGTCATGGTCTGGCAGCCCAACCCGATGCTGGAGACCTTGAGCCGGCCCAGCCGGCGGCGGCTGGTCAGTGTGGTGGCTGTTGTCGCCGGGGCACCATTGCCGGCGGGACGGCTGGACGCCTGCGCGGCCGTCGCTGGACCGACCAGGCCGGCCACCGCGGGAGCTGCCGCGACGCCGGCCGCACCCAGCAGGAACCGGCGTCGGCTGTTGTTGTCTGACATTGAGCACCTTCTCGTTGTCGCGACAGGACATGACTTGCGGCCCATGCAACCCGCGATACCGACGAACAGGGAGACTCTGCTGAAAGGGGTGCCGACAGTAACCCCCACACGTCGGGGCGGAATCCGCTTGGCGATCTTCGACCTGATACATGCACCTGCCGAGCACTCAGGAAGATGCCAGCACCACTCCGAGGGGATACTGCCGTGAGGGGTGCTGAGAGCGTCTCCCTGCGGCGAGGCCGGGCTCGTAGCGTGGAGACATGGACAACCGCAGCGAGGTACGAGACTTCCTGGTCACCCGCCGTGGCAAGGTCACCCCTGAGCAGGCGGGCCTTGCCGCACACGGCGGCACCCGCCGGGTCTCCGGGCTTCGCCGAGGCGAGGTCGCCCAGCTCGCGGGAGTCTCGGTCGAGTACTACACCCAGCTGGAGCGCGGCAACATCCGCGGCGCCTCCGACAGCGTGCTCGACGCGCTCGCCCGCGCCCTGCAGCTCGACGAGGCCGAACGGGCGCACCTGTTCGACCTGGCCCGGGCAGCCACCAACTCCAGCACCACTGTGCGCCGCAAGCCGGCCGCCCAGCGGATACGCCCCGTCGTCCAGCAGATCCTCGACAGTCAGCTCTGCCCCGCCTGGTTGAGTAACGGCCACTGCGACATCGTCGCGACCAACCGCCTCGGCCGGGCACTGAACTCGCCGCTGTTCGACAGCCCCGTCGGTCCGGCGAACCACGCCCGGTTCCGGTTCCTCGACCCACGGGCCGCGGACTACTACCGCGACTGGGACGCCACCGGTCGCGACACCGTGGCCGCTTTGCGCACGGCGGCCGGCAACAACCCGTACGACAAGGCGCTCAGCGACCTGATCGGCGAGCTGGCCACCCGCAGCGAGGAGTTCCGCACCCGCTGGGCCACCCACGACGTCCGCCTGCACCGCACCGGCATCAAACGCCTGCACCACCCGATCGCCGGCGATCTGGACCTGGCCTACGAAGCCCTCGAACTGCCGTCCGACCCAGGACTGGCCCTGCTGATCTTCACCGCCGAACCCGGCTCACCCTCCCAGCAAGCGCTCGACCTGCTCGCGAGCTGGGCCGCCACCGAGGCACAACACGTCTCGCCCTGATCTTCAGCACATCCCGCTCCGGCACACGCCCACCCGAGGTGCCCGCCATCACCCGTTGCCCGAAAGGTCTGCCCCGAAGCTGACGGCGGTCGGCACCGCAGGGATGCGCGATAGTAGGAGTCGATATGAGCCCTAGCAGCGACGCCAATGCCCCGCTCGTCGAGGCGCACCGCGCAATGTACCGCGGCATGCTCGAGCGAGACACCGATCTGCTCGACGACCTGCTGGATGGCGGTTACACGCTCACCCATCTGACCGGATACCAGCAGTCGAAGACGGAATGGTTGCAGCAGATCGACTCGGGCGAGATGCGGTACCACTCGTGGCGGGAACGGAGCACCTCAGTCGAGGTCACCGACGAGACAGCCGTCGTGGTCGGCAGGAATGTCGTCGACGCCACCATCTGGGGCAGCCGCGCCACCTGGAACTTGCAGCTGACCACCACCTACGAGCGTCGTACCGGCGAGTGGATCGCGTTACAAACGGTCGCGACGACCTTCTGATGTCGTTGGGGTTCCTGTCAGTACCTCTCACAGCAGTGGCTCCTACTGCGGGTGGACCTGTGGGTCGCTTCGCGTGGATAGGACTTCTCGTCAACCTCTTCATCCCGGGTGCGCGCATGCGAGCCGGGGGCGCGGCAACGCGCCCCCGGCTCGCCCGGAGATGGTGAGCGTGCGTCAGTTCAGCGTCGTGGTGTCGATGACGAACCGGTACCGCACGTCGGAGGCCAGCACCCGTTCGTACGCCTCGTTGATCTTTTCGGCAGGGATGGCTTCGATGTCGGCACTGATGCCGTGTTCGGCGCAGAAGTCGAGCATTTCCTGGGTCTCGCGGATGCCGCCGATCAGCGAACCGGCATAGGAGCGGCGGACCATGATCAGGGAGAACACGTTCAGCGACAGCGGCTCGGCGGGGGCGCCGACGTTGACCAGGGCGCCGTCCAGGGCCAGTAGGCCCAGGTACGCGTCCAGGTCAACCTTCGCGCTGACCGTGTTCACGATCAGGTCGAAGGTGCCGGCGAGTTCCTCGAACGTTTGCGGGTCACTGGTGGCGTGGTAGTGATGGGCTCCCAGCCGCAGGCCGTCGTCTTGCTTCTTGAGCGACTGCGACAGCACGGTTACCTCGGCACCCATCGCGCGGGCGAACTTGACGGCCAGGTGCCCGAGCCCGCCGAGGCCGATGACCGCGACCTTCGTGCCGGGCCTGGCACCCCAGCGGCGCAGTGGCGAGTATGTGGTGATGCCGGCGCACAGCAGCGGGGCGGCGGCGTCGAGCGCGAGACCGTCGGGGATCTTGAGAACGAAGTCCTCGGTGACCACGATGTGGGTGGAGTAGCCGCCCTGCGTGGGGAGGCCGTCATTGTCGATCGAGCCGAAGGTGAGGGTGCTGCCGTTCAGGCAGAACTGCTCCTCACCCTTGCGACAGTTGACGCAATCGCCGCAGGAGTCGACCATGCAGCCCACCCCGACCTGATCGCCGACGGAGTGCTTGGTGACCTCGGAACCAATTGAGGTGACGATCCCGACGATCTCGTGACCCGGGACGACGGGATACGTCGTCATGCCCCATTCGTCGCCGGCGGTGTGGATGTCGGAGTGGCAGATGCCACAGAACTTGATCTCGATGAGCACGTCGTGCGGGCCTACGTCACGCCGTTCGATGGTGATTGGGTGCAGCGGCTCGCTCGCCGAGGTGGCGGCGAAGGCGTTGACGGTGAACATGTTTTCCTTTGCGAGAGTCAGCGGGGTACGAGTTTGATCGTTGCGGCGCGGGAGTCGGGGTTGACGACGAAGTCGACGTCCTTGTCGACGCCGCCGGCTCGGATGTGGCCCTCGTGGCGGGTTTGCGTGCCGCGGAACCAGACGCCGGCGCGGCCGTACATGGACGCACGTACAGTTCGTCGCCGGCGCGTACCACCCACATGGTCACCGGGCGGCGCAGACTGCCATCGTCTCGTCGGGAGGCGAGCTGTCCAGGTACTCATCGGACGCCTCCTTCCTCATGCGCGGACCGAAAATCCCTCCGACACCCATGCAACACGCAACAGGACTGGCGTGGGAGATCCTGCTGTTCCAGGTACTGGCAGTACCTCTCACACCGGTCATGTTTGTGCGTCGGGAGTGGATGCGGTCGTGAGTGTCAGCTGCGGCTGCTGGGGCAGCGACGGCTCAAGGGCAGGTGTCCGGCGGGCGATCAGTGTGAGTACGGCTGCCAGCGCCAGCGCGAGTAGGACGCTGCCTACGGTGAGCGCGGTGGCGACGTGCCGGGCGAGGGTGGCGTCGGCGCCGCCCGGGTCGGTGCCGGCGGTGGACGCGACCGCGACCAGGATGCCGAGGCCGAGCGAGCCGCCGAGCTGGTGCGCGACGTTGACCAGCCCGGAGGCGGCACCGGCGTCGTTCGGGGCGACGCCGGCGATGCCGGCGGCGGTCAGCGGCCCGAACGCCATGCCCTGCCCGACGCCGATGAGCACCATGGGTAGCGCGACCGCGGTCAGGTACGGGCTGCCGGCGTCGAGGCGGCTGAGCCACGCCATCCCGAGCACGGTGACGGCGATGCCGGCCGCGAGGAGCGTGGTGTTGCCGAACCGCCGGGTCAGGCGGGGCACGGCGAGCGCTACCACGAAGTTGACCAGTGTCATGGGTAGGAACGCGAGTCCCGCCTGGAGCGGGGTGTAGCCGAGGACCTGTTGGAGGAACTGCGTGGTGAAGAAGAAGTAGCCGACCATCGCGCCGAGGAACAGCAGCCGTGCAAGGTAGGCGCCGGAGCGTTCCCTGCTGGCGAACAGCCGCAGCGGCATGATCGGCTGCCGGGCCCGCCACTCGTTAAGGACGAACACCACGGCCAATACCGCGCCGGAGATGACCGCCGCGACGGTTAGGCCGTCGCTCCAGCCGGCCTCGGCGGAGCGGACGAAGCCGTACACCAGCGCGGTCATGCCCAGCGTGGAGGTCAGGGCGCCGAAGACGTCCAAGCGGCCCGGGTTGTGTTCGGTCTCGGTCAGGTAGCGTCGGGCGGCGACCAGCATGGCGGCGCCGATGGGTAGGTTGATGAAGAACCCGTACCGCCAGGACAGGAAGCCGGTCAGGACGCCGCCGAGTACGAGGCCGACGCTGGCTCCGACGCCGGCGACGGCGCCGTAGGCAGCCACCGCACGGGTGCGCTCGGGGCCGTCCGGGAAGCTCGCGGTCAACAGGGCCAGCGTCGACGGCGCCAGTGCTGCCGCGCCGACCCCTTGCAGCACGCGGCCGGCGAGCAGCCATACCGCCGACGGCGCGGCGCCGACCACGAGCGAGGCGAGGGTGAACAGCACCAGACCGAGGATGAACACGCGGCGCCTGCCGATGATGTCGCCGGCGCGGGCGCCGAGCAGCAGCAGACCACCGAACACGAGCGTGTAGGCGCTCTGCACCCAGGACAGGCCGGCGGTGGAGAAGCCGAGGTCTTCGCGGATCCGCGGCAGCGCCGTGATCACCACTGAGATGTCCAAGACGATCATCAGGTAGCTGACCAAGATGATCGCCAGAACAGCCGTCGGATGCGAGCGGACACCAACGGGATGATCGTCGCGACCAGGCACCGGGGATCCCTTCTTCGGAAGCGTTACGGACGGAACCCTTGTCATAGCGTCGTTACGGTCTGCTTACTCGTCGGCTTTGGTCGGGGCACACCGGTTGTCCGGTCGCGGGATTACGGCGCGGGTCATCGTCGCCGGCGCAGAAGTCGAGCGGGCGTCGGTGCGGGAGATCCTGTCGTTCCAGGTACTGGCAGAACCCGTTACCTGCCCTGGGTTGGCCCGCGCCGATAGGGTTAGTCGATCACCTCGCGTCGGGACAGGCGGACCTCTTCGTGGTCCAGTTGGTTCTGTACCTGGCGCAGCACGGTGTCGTCGATGCGGCGCTCGTCGCGCAGCCGGACTACGGTGGTTCGTTTGTGAGCCAGCACGGCCAGGCGCAGCGCGGCGTATTGCTGTTCGTGCCGCAGGACCGGCTCGTCGTCGATGCCGGCATCGTTGGCGCGCAGGACCCGCAGATGTTCCTCGTACTCCCGGTACAGCCGGTCGACCACCTGCGGCTCGGCGCCGTGTTCGGCGGCGAGCCGCGGTATCGCGGCCAGCGCCTCCTCCGTGGCGAGACACTCGGCGAGGTGGCGCTCCTGCTCAACCGCCGTGTCGTGGGGCAGCCGGGCCCAGCGGACCATGACCGGTAGCAGTAGTCCCTGCCCCACCAGGGTCACCGCGATGACCCCGCAGGTCACGAAGATGATCATGTCGCGGCCTGGGAACGGCTCACCCGAGTCGAGCGCCAGCGGCACCGCGAGCGCCGCGGCCAGTGACACCGCACCGCGGAAGCCGGCCACGGCGCTGACCACCCGGGTCCGGGCACCTGTCCGCAGGAGGCGTTGCTGGGGTCGCCGGTCCAGTAGCCGGATCAGGTACGGCGCGGTGAATACGAACGCGAAGCGCACACCGATCACGACCGCCGAGGCGACACCCACCCCGGCCAGGCCACGGGTGAGGTCGGCGGCGCTCAGGCCGCGGACCGCTGCCTGCGCCTCCAACCCCACCAGGACGAACAGCGCGCCGTTGAGCACGAAGGTGGACAGCGACCAGAACGCCTGACCGTACTGGCGGGTGTCGGCCCGCACCACGCGCGGCACGGCTTGGCTGATCATCAGCCCGCACACCACCACCGCGAGGACGCCCGAGGCGTGGACCACCTCGGCCAGCAGGAAAGCGGTGAACGGGGTCACGAGGCTCACCAGGTTGCCCAGTAGCGGGTCGTCGACCCGGCGGCGTGCCCACACTCCGCCCAGGCGGTTGCCAGCCCGGTTGCCACGCCGCCGCCGTATGAGAGCAGGAACAGCCAGGAGACGTGCGGCACGCTGAATCGTTCTTCGCCGATCGTGACGCCGACCGCCAGGCCGTAGATGACCAGGGCGGTGCCGTCGTTGACCAGGCTCTCGGCGCGCAGCAGGGTGACGGTGCGGCGCGGCAGTGCCCGGGCGAGCACCCCTACGGCGGTCGCGTCGGTCGGTGCTACGGCGGCACCGAGCACCCACGCCGGTCCCCAGGGCAGTCCCAGCGCGTGCGCCACGACCGCCACCGCCGCGGCCGTCGCGATCACCAGCACCGTGCTCATCAGCACGATGCCACGCAGGTAGCTGCGGATCTCTCGCAGCGACGTGGTTAGGCTCTCCCAGTACAGCAGCGCTGGTAGGAACAGCAGCAGCATCGCCTCCGGCGGCAGGTGTACGCCGCGCAGCGCTGGCGCGAAGCCCAGCAGCACGCCGCACACCAGCAGCACCACCGGTGGGGCGATCCGCAGGCGGCGTGCCACGAGGTGGCTCAGCAGCATGGTCACACCGAGGACCACGACGAGCTCGAGACCGAGCAACCTTCACCTCTCTACTCAAAGCGATGCTTTCACTGTTATTTCTGGCAAATCGACCATACCGACCAGTGTGGGTGTCCACATGCGGGTGGCTACCTATGAGACCCCATCCCGGAACCCGCGAGGGAGTTTCTGGTGTTCCGGGTACTGACAGGACCTCCCACCGGCGGTTGCGCGCCCCTACCGTCGAAACCGTGGACACCCGCGACGAGATCCGTGACTTCCTGACTTCCCGCCGGGCCAAGATCACTCCGGACCAGGTGGGGCTGCCCGTCTACGGCGGCAACCGGCGGGTGGCCGGGCTGCGCCGGGAGGAGGTCGCCATGCTGGCCGGGGTCAGCGTCGACTACTACACCCGGCTGGAGCGCGGCAACGTCCGCGGCGTGTCCGACAGCGTGCTTGAGGCACTGGCCCGCGCGCTGCGTCTTGACGAGGCCGAACGCACGCACCTGTTCGACCTGGTCCACGCGGCGAACACCAGCACCGCACGGACACGGCGCCGGCCGACCAAGCAGCGGCAGGTGCGTCCTAGCGTCCAACGCATCCTGGACGCGATGACCGGCGCACCGGCGTACGTGCGCAACGGGCGCCTGGACATCCTGGCCACCAACCGGCTCGCCGCGGCGCTGTTCGCGCCGATATTCGCCGACCCGGTCCGACCGGCCAACCCGGCCCGGTTCCTGTTTCTGCACCCGGATTCGGCCGAGTTCTACCTCGACTGGGAACGTCTGGCGCACGATACGGTCGCGGCACTGCGTTCCGAAGCCGGGCAGCACCCGTACGACCGCGCGTTGTCCGACCTCATCGGCGAGCTGTCCACCCGCAGTGACACCTTCCGGCAGCTGTGGGCGGCGCACAACGTGCGCCACCACCGCACCGGCCTCAAACACCTCCACCACCCGACGGTCGGCGACCTGCACCTGACCTACGAGGCCATGGAACTGACCGCCGACCCAGGGTTGACGCTCATCACATACACCGCCGAACCGGGCTCCCCATCCCAGGATGCGCTGAACCTCCTCGCGAGCTGGGCGGCAACCCTCGACCAGGCCCAGGCGACCGAGAGCGCCGACCAGGCATAGCAACGCATCGCAAACACGGGAGAGACCAATGCAGCTGCCGGCTCCGATTCTCGCCCGGACGGGCGTGGAAACGTCGCCCCGCTGACCCGGCTGCGTCTGCTCATCGGCTGGTTACCGACGCGGGACAAACCCGCGTGACCTTGACGATGCGTCGCGCATGTGCAGGTGACGGCAGATCTGGAGAACTGATGGATGTGATGAGCAAGCACCATCCGCGCCGCGCGTTCCTGCGCAGCGCGCTGCTCGGTGCCGCCGGGACGGCGGCGGGCACAGTACTGGGCGCCTGCACCGATTCCCCGGCGGTTTCCCCTACGGCTTCGCCGCCGGCTGACAGCGAGTCCCGCACCGCCCCGGTTCCCTCTTCCTCCGCGGGAGGCACCGTGCTGCTGGCCTACTTCTCCCGTGCCGGGGAGAACTACTTCAACGGAGGTCGCAAGCGACTAAGCGTCGGTAACACCGAGGTGGTAGCGGGAATGATTAGCCGGCTCATCGGCTGCGACGTGCACCGCATCGAGGCCGCCGACCCGTACCCGGACGACTACGACCCGACGGTCGAGCGCAATGTGCGCGAGCAGGAAGCGAACGCCCGGCCGGCCATCACGAACCCGCTGACATCGGTCGAACGCTACGACACGGTGGTGCTGGGCAGCCCGATCTGGAACGTCCGAGCACCCATGATCATGACTACGTTCGTCGAGGGCTTGGACTTCGCGGGCAAGACGGTCCACCCGCTCACCACGTACGCGATGAGCGGTCTGGGAACCACCGAGCGTGACTATGCCGCGTCATGTTCTGGCGCGACGCTCGGGGAGGGTCTCGCCGTGCGCGGCGAGGAGGTCGCCGACGCCCAGCCGACCGTCGAGGCGTGGCTGCGCCGGATCGGGCTGCTCGCCCGCTGAGCCGTGAGGAGGCAGCGGGTGCAGCACCGTGTTGTTGCGGCGAGGGGGTCCTGCTGTTACCCCTTTCAACAGAAACTCTCTGAAATCGGGACAGCGATGTTTTGCTGGTGTGGGCCGGCCGCCGCGGACATGATCGGGCTCGATCGGGGGCATGGCGGAAAGCGAAGAGGGAGACGCTGTGGCACACGAATCGACGACGACGTCCTGGACGAGCGGCGAGCTGATGCAGATCGGTCGCGCGGAGGAGCTGGAACTCGCGTCGCTGCGAGAACACGGCACGCTGCGCCCCTACGTGACGATGTGGGTCGTGCGCGCCGGCGACGAGCTCTACGTCCGCTCGGCCCGCGGCCCTGCCAATCCCTGGTTCGTCCACGCACGGCGCAGCGGCGCGGGCCGCATCCGGGCCGGCGGCCTGGAGCGCGACGTGATCTTCTCCGAGGCCGCCCCGGACGTCCACGCCGACATCGACGCTGCCTACCACGCCAAGTACGACCGGTACGGGCCCACCATCGTGGGCTCCGTGGTGGGGAGAAGGCCAGCACGGTCACCATCCGCCTGCTGCCCCGAAACTGAGAGGAAACGCCGCCATGCCCACCACCACACACCTGACGTTGAACAACGGCGTCGAAATGCCCACCCTCGGGTTCGGTGTCTTCCAGACCCCGCCGGACGAGACCCGCTCCGCCGCCGAGGCCGCCCTCGCGGCCGGCTACCGGCACATCGACACCGCGGCCGCCTACGGCAACGAACGGCAGGTCGGCGAGGCCGTGGCCAAGTCGGGCGTCGACCGTGCCGACGTCTTCCTGGAAACCAAGATCTGGATTAGCGACTACGGCTACGAGCAGACTCTGCACGGCTTCGACAAGAGCGTCCGCAAGCTCGGCGTCGACCAGATCGACCTGCTCATCCTGCACCAGGCTCTGCCGTCTGAGTTCGGCAAAACCCTGGAGGCCTACCGCGCCCTGGAGACGCTGTTGACCGACGGCAAGGTCCGCGCCATCGGGGTCAGCAACTTCATGATCGACCACCTCACCGCCCTGCTCGACAAGGCGACGGTCGTGCCCGCGGTGAACCAGATCGAGGTGCACCCCTACTTCGCCCAGCGCGAGGTACAGGCATTCGGCGCCGAGCACGGCATTCTCACCCAGGCGTGGTCACCCATCGGCGGCATCACCTTCTACCGCGACGGCAGCCACGGCAGCACCCTGCAGGACCCGGTGATCGGCGAGATCGCCAAGGCGCACGCCAAGACCCCCGCGCAGGTAATGCTGCGCTGGCACCTGCAACAGGGCCGCTCGGCGATCCCGAAATCGACGCGCCCGGAGCGCATCGCGGAGAACCTCGACGTGTTCGACTTCGAGCTCACCAGCGAGCAGCTCGCCGCGATCGACGGACTGGATACCGGTCGACGCGGCGGCCCGGAGCCCGCCGACATCACGCTCGAGACCTTCGGCCGGCCGATCCCCGAAGCCTGATCCGTCCTACTCCGCTGTCCCGGCAATGCCGCGGGACAGCGGGCGTCGCCCGTCGGCCGGGCGCTGAAGGGCCGCTGCGACCAGGTCGTGCTGGCCACGAAGTTCGGCCTCGTCGCGCACGACGGCCGCGGCCCCTGGGCGGTACGAGCAGTTCGTCCACTGTAGATAGATGGAAGGCGGCGCCTGCGCGGATGCCGCGTCACGTGCGGGATGCCAGCGTGTTGGCGCAGCGCAGCACCCGCGGATCGAGCAATGCGGACGGTTGCGTCAGCGTGGCATCGGTGCGGACCAGGAACCTGTGGGAATGCCCCGCCGGCAGCGAGACGAGCATGTCGTCCACGACCGCGTCGGGCGCGACCTTGTCGGCTAGGACCGCTATGTCGCGCGCGAAAGACGTGGCCCGTACGTCGATGCGGTAGCCGCCGGCCACGGCCGCGATGTCCGCGGTGAGCGGCATCGGGTCGTAGGCGAGGTCGCGGTCCTCGGCGAACAGATGGTGCGTCCGGGCGCCGGCGGTGGCCGCGACCAACACCTCGCCGGCCACGTCGGCGGGTTTGAGTAGATCGTCTGGCAGGTAGACCTGGACGGTGGCCCGGGGGTGCACGGTGAGACGGATTTCGGCGGTGGCCAGCACATCGCCGGCGAAGGTCTGCCTCGTGACGAGTACCTCCGGTGTCCAGGGCTCGTCGTCGTCGTTCACCGCGATGAGCATGGGGATTCCGTGCCTGGGCTGCACCGACAGCAGCCGTGGAGCGAAGGCGTGCTTCACCGCGTAGTAGAGGGGTTTGAGCCGCTCATCGCTGTCCACCGCCGCCCAGGAGGTGACCGGCCAACAGTCGTTGAGCTGCCACATGAGGGCGCCGGCGGTCCGCGGCCACCACGAGCGGAAGTGCTCGATGCCGACCGCTACCGCGCGGGCCTGATTGAGTTGCGTCGCCCAGTGCCAATCCTCGAAATCGGCCGGAACGGGCAGGTGGGCGGCGAGTCCGCGGTGCAGCTTACCGTTGCCGTCCTCGGCCTTCTGATGCGCGAGGAAGGCCGGCGACGTTGGCGTCATCGGTTCGTCATGGATCCACCGGGTGAGGGTGGCCCAGGTGGGCGGCCCCTGGAAGCCGAACTCGGCGCAGAACCGCGGCACGACGTCGCGGTAGTGGCTGTAGTCGACGGCATTCCAGACGTCCCACTCGTGGCGGGTGCCGTGGTCGGCGTCGTTCGGCGGCAGCTGGCCCGGGCTGTACGGGCTGCCCGGCGCGTACGGACGGGTGGGGTCCAGCTCCGCGACGATCCTGGGCAGCAGCTCGGTGTAGTAGCCGAGCCCCCAGGTGCGCCCCCGCAACCCGTCCTGCCAACCCCAGTCCGCGTGCGCCGGCAGGTTCTCGTTGTTGCCGTTCCACAGCACGAGCGAAGGGTGGGCCACGAGCCGGACGACGTTCTGGCGGGCCTCGGCTTCGACCTCGCCGCGCAGCGGCTCCTCCTCGGCGTAGAAGGCGCACGCGAACGGGAAGTCCTGCCACACCAGCACGCCGCGCTCGTCGCAGATGTCGTAGAAGTCGTCGGTCTCGTAGATGCCGCCGCCCCAGACCCGCAGCATGTTCATGTTCGCCCCGACGGCCTGGTCGACGCGCCGGGCGATCCGCTCGCGGGTGATCCGGGTGAGGAAGTGGTCGTCCGGAATCCAGTTGGCGCCTTTGGCGAAGATGCGCTTGCCGTTGACGACGAAGGTGAACGCCGTGCCGAACTCGTCCGGGCCGGTGTCCACGGTCACCGTGCGAAAGCCGATGCGGCGCCGCGCGGCATCCACCGGTTCGCCGCCGTCCAGCAGCGTGACAGTCAGGTCGTACAGTGGCTGGTCGCCATACCCGACCGGCCACCACAGTCGCGCGTTCGGCACGAGGATGGTCACCGTCGCGGTGTCACCGGACACCAACACGTGCTCCTCGTGATCGTCCACCGAGGCCACCACGGTGTACGCACGCTCCTGGGCCCGGTCCAGCTCCAGGTGGACCTCGACCCTGCCGGTGCCATCGGCGTCGACGGTGACCAGGGGACGCACCTGGACCAGGCGGGCAGTGTCCCAGCGCTCCAGCCGGACCGGTTTCCAGATGCCCGCGGTCTGCAGGTCTGGGCCCCAATCCCAACCGAACGAGCAGGCCATCTTGCGGATGGCGTTGTACGGATGCGGGTAGGCACGTTGGCGCCAGCCGAGCCGAGCCTCCATCTGTTCCGCGTAGGTGAGCGCGGACCTCAGCATCACCACCAGCTCGTTGACGCCGTCTCGCAGCGACTCGCCCGCGTCGAACCGGTACCCGCGGTGCATGTTGGCGGTATCGCCGAGCACCTTGCCGTTCAGCACGACGGTGGCGACGGTGTCGATGCCGTCGAAGGCCAACTCGACGCGCTCGCCGGGTCGAGGCGCCGCCGCGTGGAACACCGTCGAGTAGTGCCAGTCGACACGGTGGGCCCACGCCAGTTCTTCCTCGTTGCGGTCCAGGTAGGGATCCGCGATGACGCCCGCGGCCATCAGGTCGAGGTGGGTGCTGCCCGGCACCTGGGCGGGCAGCCGGCGGTCCACCAGGAAGTCCGGCACCTGGCCACCGGCGGCTCGCAGGTACCAACCATGCAAGGTCGTCCGAAACATCGACCCTCCCCGATTATAAGTTGGGCCAGATCTTTACGCATGTCGCCTAAGTAAGTCAAGCAACCTGCCAAGCTGCGGCTCTCCCGTGCGGCGGCGTCCGAGCGGGCACATCTTCCCGGTGTGGGCAGGAGTGTTGACGGACTTTGTATGTCAACTTAATAATGTGCGGGATCGACGCGGTCCCATGTCGCAGCACACCCGAGTTGAGCAGTATCGAGGGAGGATTCGCGATGGCGTTTAAGGCAGAACGCACAAATGCCCGCGTCGTAGCCGGGCTTGCCGTCGTGGCGGTGGTCGCCGCCGGGTGCGGGTCATCCGGCACGTCGTCCGACCAGAGCCCCACCCTGGTCGCGTACACCGGCCAGTCGACCGACTACCAGATCAACTTCAACCCGTTCGCGCCGACGAACATCGGCGGCACGGGCACCATCTTCCAGACGCTGTTCTTCTACAACATCGTCCGCGACGACGAGCCGGCGCCGCGCCTGGGCCAGCAATTCTCCTGGAACGCCGACGGCACGCAGCTCTCGATCACGCTGCGGGACGGCGTGAGCTGGTCCGACGGCGAGAAGTTCACCGCCGAGGACGTCGTGTTCACCCTTGACATGATCACAAAAAACAAGGGGATGAACAGCGGCAACTACAGTGGCCGCGCCACGGCCACCGACGACACGCACGTGAGCATCGCGTTCGACCAACCGTCCTTCGTGGACGGCCCGACTGTGCTGGGCAAGACGTACATCGTGCCCAAGCACAAGTGGGCGGACCTCGCCGATCCGGCGGTCGCCGTCCTGAAGGATCCGGTGGGCACCGGCCCTTACCTGCTCGAGGAGTTCAAGCCGCAGGCGTACACACTCAAGGCCAACCCGAGCTACTGGGGCGGCGAGCCCGCCGTCAAGAAGATCCGGTACCTGGCGCTGTCGGGCAACCAGGCCGGAGCCACCGCGCTCAAGTCCGGCCAGATCGACTGGCAGACGGGCCCGGTGCCGGACGTGAAGGACGTCGAGAAGAACTACCCCGGCTACCGGTCGGTCGTCACACCGGTCAACCAGATCGTGCTGGACACGTGCAGCAACGCCGCGCTGGGCTGCTCCGGGCCGCAGACCGATCCGGCAGTCCGCCAGGCGATCTACTACGCCCTCGACCGGACCCAGCTGAACGCGCTCGCCTTCGAGAACACCGCCAGCGAGGTTTCGCCGAGCTTCATGCTGCCGGAACGGGACCAGCAGCTCATCTCCGGCAGGCTGCAGAACCGCGTCGCGCCGATGCAGCCGGACCTGGCCAAGGCTCAGCAGCTCCTGGACGGCGCCGGCTACGTCAAGGGCTCCGACGGCATCTACACCAAGGGCGGCAAGCCGTTGTCGCTGACGGTGAAGACGGTCGCCGGATGGACCGACTACATCACCGCGGTCAACACGATGACCCAGCAGCTGAAGCAGGTGGGCATCAAGCTGGCTCCACAGCAGCTGTCGTGGAACGAATTCGTCGACGCCAAGGACCGCGGCGAGTACCAGCTGATCATCGACTCGCTCTACCAGGGCCCCGCACCCGACCCCTACTACCTCTACAGCTACTTCTTCAGCACCGCACAGACCGCGAAGGTCGGGGCCAAGCCGGGCGCGAACATCAGCCGCTTCTCCGACCCGCAGGTCGATCGGGCGCTGGACGCCCTCAAGCACGTCAACCCCAACGATACGGCCGCGCGGCAGCCGCACCTGGAGACGATCCAATCCCGCATCGAGCAGGCCATGCCGTACATCCCGGTCGTCACCCAAGGCACGATCAGCGTGTACCACTCGGCGAAGTTCACCGGCTGGCCGACCGAAGACGACCTCTACGCCTTCCCGGCGGTCTGGGCACATCCCGACCAGGCGGAGGTCTACCTGCGGCTCAAGCCCGCCGGAAAGTGAGCCGCACCAATGCGGTACTACCTGCGCAAGTTGGCGTTCTACCTGGTCGCCCTCTGGGCGGCGGTGACGCTGAACTTTTTCATCCCACGGATGATGCCCGGCGACCCGGTGGACATCCTCATGGCGAAGCTGCAACAGCGCGGTGGCAGCGTGGACCCGGCCGCTCGCAGGGCCTACGAGTTACTGCTCGGCACCGACTCGGACGAGCCCTTGATCAGGCAGTACGTCTCCTACCTGGGCAACATGGTGCGCGGTGACTTCGGCATCTCGGTGAGCGACTTCCCGACACCGGTCTCGACGGTCATCGCCACCTCGCTGCCGTGGACGGTCGCGCTGGTCGGTATCGCGACCGTGCTGGCCGTCCTGGTCGGCGTCGTGCTGGGCGTGTTCGTGGGGTGGCGGCGCGGGACGTGGCTGGACGCGCTCGTGCCCGCCACCACCGTGCTGTCCGCGGTGCCCTACTTCTGGCTGGCGCTCATCCTGGTCGCCGTCCTCGGGTCCGCACTGGGCTGGTTCCCGCTTATCGGCGGGTACGACGTCGTCCTCACGCCCGGATGGAACGCGCAGTTCATCGGTTCCGCCCTCTACCACGGCGTGCTGCCCGCCCTGACGATCGTGATCTCCTCGGTCGGCGGCTGGCTGCTGGGCACGCGAAACATGATGGTCTCCACGATGGCCGAGGACTTCGTGCTCACCGCCGAGGCCAAGGGCCTGCGCCAGCGTCGCATCATGGTGTGGTACGCGGCCCGTAACGCGGTGCTGCCGTCGGTCGCCGGGTTCGCGATCTCCCTCGGTTTCATCGTGGCCGGCTCGATCGTCACCGAGCAGGTCTTCGCCTACCCCGGCATCGGATCGAAGCTCCTGCAGGCCGTGCAGAACAACGACTACGCGCTCATGCAGGCGATCTTCCTGGTCATCACGGTCGCTGTGCTGGCCGCGAACCTGGTGGTGGACCTGCTGTACGGCGTCATCGACCCGCGTACCCGCACGAGCGGATGATGGCGAACCGACCGCGCGCCGGCTGGCGCAACCTGCTGCCCCGCTGGTCACCCAAACTCGCCGCCGGATCCGGCTTGATCATCGCGATCACCCTGTTCGGGCTCGTCGGCCCCTTGCTGCTGGGCGACCCGGACCGGATCGACAACGTCGGCCTGACCGCGCCGGGCGCGGGGCACCTGCTCGGCACCACCCAGCTCGGTCAGGACGTGTTCGCCCAGACCGCCCAGGCGACCCGGGGATCGCTCTACATCGGCGTCCTGGTCGGCGTCATGGCCACCTTGCTGTCCGCGCTGTTCGGCATCGTCGGCGCCTACATCGGTGGCCTGGTGGACGAGGCGTTCTCGCTGTTGTCCAACGTGATGCTGGTGATCCCCGGCCTCCCGCTCGTGATCGTGATTTCCGCGTTCGTACCGCCGGAGCGGCGCGGTTCCTGGACCATCGCCGTGGTGCTGGCGATCACCAGTTGGGCCGCGTCGGCGCGGGTGCTGCGCGCGCAGACCCTGTCCCTGCGCAACCGGGACTACGTGCTGGCCGCCCGCGTCGCCGGGGAGAGACCGTGGCGGGTCGTCGCCGTCGAGGTCCTGCCGAACCTGATGCCGCTGCTGGCCTCCCAGTTCGTCTTCGCGGTGATCGCCGCGATACTCAGCGAGGCCGGTCTGTCGTTTCTCGGGCTGGGCGCCTCGTCCTCCTCGACCCTGGGCACGATGCTCTACTACGCCCAGAACGGCTTCGCCCTCCAGCGCGGCGCCTGGTGGTGGTTCGTACCACCCGGACTGATCATCGCCCTGTTCGGCTGCGGTCTCGCGCTCGTCAACTTCAGCATCGACGAGATCATCAACCCGAAGCTACGGCACCTCACCCGGCGCGGGCGGGTCTCGCGCGCGTCGGCACCCGAGCCGGACGCCGACGCCGGCGCGGTGCTCACCCTGACCGGCCTGTCCGTGACCTACCAGGGCGAGCGCCCGGTGCACGCCGTACGCGATGTGTCGCTCACCCTGCGACGGGGCGAGATCCTCGGCCTGGCCGGCGAATCCGGCTGCGGCAAGACCACCCTGGCGTACGCCGTCAACCGCCTGCACCGACCACCCGCGGAGGTCACCTCGGGCTCCGTGACGTTCCACGACAAGGTGCGCGGGGACCTCGACGTGCTCGCCCTGACCCCGGCCAGTTGCGGGCATTCCGGTGGTCGAAGCTGTCCATGGTGTTCCAGGGGGCGATGAACGCCCTCAACCCGGTGCTCACCATCCGGGCGCAACTGGCAGACGTGCTGAGCACCCACCACCCGGCGATGTCCCGCTCGGCGCGCCGGGCCCGCTGCGCCGAGGTGCTCACGCTGGTCGGGGTGGACCCTCGGCGGCTGCGCTCGTACCCGCACGAACTGTCCGGCGGTATGCGGCAACGCGTCATGATCGCGATGGCGCTGCTGCTGGATCCGGACATCGTGGTCCTGGACGAGCCGACAACGGCGCTGGACGTGGTCGTCCAGCGCGGCATCCTGCGGGAGATCCTTCGGCTGCGCACAGAGCTCGGCTTCGCGGTCCTGTTCATCACTCACGACCTCCCGCTACTGCTGGAGGTCAGCGACCGCATCGCCATCATGCTGGATGGCGAGATCGTCGAGCACGCGCCGGCTGAGGAAGTCCGGGACCGCGCCCGCCACCCGTACACGCGGCGACTGCTCGATTCCTTCCCCAGCCTCACCGGCGAACGCGGGGCCTTTGTGCGATCTGGAGAGGCGCCATGACCACACTGGAGGTACACGACCTGGTCAAGGACTTCCGGATCCGTGGTGGCCTGCGCCCCACCCGGCTGCGGGCGGTGGACCACGTCTCGTTCGCCCTCACCCCCGGCCGCACGCTCGCGCTGGTCGGCGAGTCAGGCTCGGGCAAGTCCACGATCGCCCGCATCATCGCGCGGCTGGACAAGCCCTCCGCCGGCCGCGTCAGCCTCCGGGGACCTGACGGCACGCCGGTGCCCGATCGCGCCTACCGCGACCACGTGCAGATGGTCTTCCAGGACCCCTTCGCCTCCCTGAACCCGTTTCACAGCATCGAGCACCACCTGGCGCGTCCCCTGAGACTGCACGGTCGCACCCGCACCCGTGAGGAAACCTGGCAGGAGGTGGCGCGGTTGCTCGAGCGGGTCAGCCTGCCAGCCCGGGACATCGCCCACCGCCGGCCACACGAGCTGTCCGGCGGCCAACGCCAGCGGGTCGCCATCGCCCGTGCGCTGGCACCGGGGCCGACGGTCATCGTGGCCGACGAACCGGTGTCCATGTTGGACGTCTCGATCCGGCTCGGCGTGCTCGGCCTGCTGGCGCGCCTACAACGCGAGGAGGACCTGGCGCTGCTCTACATCACCCACGACCTGGCCACCGCGCGGCACTTCGCCGACGACATCCTCGTTCTCTACGGCGGCAGGGTCGTCGAGCGGGGTCCCGCCGGCGACGTCATCGTCAACCCGCAACACCCCTACACCCAGCTGCTGGCCGCGGCGTCGCCCGACCCCTACGCCAGGGACGGTCGTTCGAGATCAGCCCGGCTGACGTGATCGAGGCGGGCAGCGCGGCGCCGTACCAGCATGCGCGGCGACCGTGACGGTGCGATGTGCCGCCCGCTTCACTCGGCGGGCTGGGCGGCCGCCTGCGACGCCGTAGCGGCGTCAGAGCGCGCGCCGTCCTCCGGGCGGGCATGGGCGCCGAGGGTGAGTTCGCTCTGCAGGACGAGGACGGCTCCGCCGATCGCGGCCGCGTCCGATCCGCTGACCGACGGCACCACCCGCACCGGATGCGCACGCCGGGCGAACGTGCGACGGTCCACCTCCTGCTGGACCAGGGACTGGTAGATCGCACCTGCCACGGCGAAGCTCGGCCCGGCCAACACGATCACGTCGAGATCGAAAAGGCAGGCCATGGTGACGGCGGCGCAACCCAGATACCGGGCCGACCGTTCGATCAAGGCCCGGGCCGAGGGCTCGCCGGCGTTCGCGGCGGCCCCGATCCGCGCGAACTCGGCCAGGAAGTCCCCTTCCGCCGGATCGAGTCCCAACCGCTGAGCCAGCCCGGGCTCCGCCAGCGCCTGCCGGACCACTGCGGACGGGCCGGCATAGTTCTCCAGGCAGCCACGGTTGCCGCACGGGCAGTCGTCGCCGTTGACATCGATGGAGATGTGGCCGATCTCCACGCTGTTCGAGGAGCTGCCGCGGTACACCTCGCCCGCGACCACGACCCCGCCGCCGATACCGGTGGCCATGTAGATACAGCCGTAGGTGCTACGGGGATCCACCGCACCCATCCAGTACTCGCCGATCGCGGCCGCCGCGGCGTCGTTGTCGAGCAGGACCGGTAACCCGAGGCTCTCCGCGAGCCGCCGCGCGACCGGGTAGCCGAACCACTCCTGGGTGGGTTGCGGGGTCAACAACGTCCCCGCGCGCCGGTCCTGCGGGCCGTAACCGACCAGGCCGACTCCCAACACCTTGTCGCGGTCGACGCCAGCCGTAGCGAGCAACGCATCCACTTGCGCGGCCACGAGCGGCAGCGCACGGTCCGGCGGCATCGACGCCGCACCGCGGAACGAGGTCCTGGCCACCTGCCGCCCCGCCAGATCGACGATGACGATGACACACATGTTGCGTTCGAGCTGCACCCCGACGCTGTACCGGGCGTGCGGGTTGAGCTGCACCAGCACGGGCGGCTTACCGCCGGTCGAGACACCCCGACCGGCCTCGACGACCAGACCGTCCGCGATGAGCTCCCGCACGACCTCCGAAATGGTCGGTGCCGTCAGACCGGTCGCGGCCGCGAGCTCGACCCGGCTGATGGCCCGAGCCGCCCTGATGTGATCGAGCACCATGCCGCGCGTCTTCGGTCGGCTCGCCCAGACTGGGCTGCTCGCCATGTTCACCCCCCTCGGTCACCGCTTTACGAAACTACCTTACTTAGACCGGATCTCGGTCGTTGGACCGGTCACGCGCAACCCCTCGACGCGGCACTTCCATCGTCCAGCCTCGCGCGTACCCGCTGCGTAGAAGGCATGCCATTGACTTTCGTAAGTTGTCTAACTAAGAATATCGGGCAGCGCTCCCATCGATCACCTCACGACACTGGAGGAGATCACATGAAACATCGATCTGTCCTGCTGGCTGGCGGCGTCGCCGCCGTCCTGGCACTGGGCGGCATGGCCACCGTTACGCTACCCGCCTCGGCGGCCAGCACCGGCTGCTCCGTCACGTACACCGTGCAGAGCCAGTGGCCCAGCGGGTTCACCGCCAACGTGGCCGTCACCAACCTGGGCTCGGCCGTGACGAGTTGGACGTTGACGTTCGACTTCCCCAACGCCAGCCAGAAGGTCACGCAGGGGTGGAGCGCGACCTGGACGCAGTCCGCCGCCCGCGTTTCGGCGGCCAGCATGAGCTGGAACGGATCGCTGGGCACCGGCGCGTCGACGTCAATAGGCTTCGTCGGCGCCTGGAGCGGCGCCAACCCGGTGCCGGCGTCGTTCGCGCTCAACGGCACGACGTGCACCGGCTCGGTCACCACGCCGACGGCCAGCCCCACCACCGCCAGCCCTTCACCCACCATCGTCCCACCCACCACCGCCCCACCCACCGGTCCGGCCCCCAAGCTGCGCGTCTCCGGCAACAAGATCGTCACCGCGGGCGGGCAGCAGTACCGGCTACTGGGCGTCGACCGATCCAGCGGCGAGTACGCCTGCGTGCAAGGCAAGGGCCAATGGGACAGCGGCCCGATCGACCAGGCGTCGGTCAACGCGATGAAAACCTGGAACATCCACGCGGTGCGGATCCCGCTGAACGAGGAATGCTGGCTGGGCGTCAACGGCTCGCCCGGCGGCGCCACCTACCAGCAGGGTGTCAAGGACTACGTGAACCTGCTGGTCGCCAACGGCATCAACCCGATCCTCGACCTGCATTGGACCTGGGGCGCCTACACCAACAGCCCCGACTGGCACTGCAAGGACGAGCACGCCACCTGCCAGAAGCCGATGCCCGACGCCCGGTACGCCCCGCAGTTCTGGACCGGCGTGGCCAACGCGTTCAAGGGCAACGACGCAGTCGTCTTCGACCTGTTCAACGAGCCCTACCCGGACATGCCCGCCGAATGGAACAAGACGCTGGGCTGGCAGTGCCTGCGCGACGGCGGCACCTGCACCGGCATCCCGTACGAGGTCGCCGGCATGCAGGACCTGGTCGACGCGGTTCGGGCCACCGGCGCCACCAACGTGCTCATGGTCGGCGGTCTGGAATGGACCAACGACATGCGCGAATGGTTGGCGTACAAGCCGAACGACCCGCTGAACAACATCGCCGCGTCGTGGCACGCGTACAGCTTCAACGCCTGCGCCAACGCGACCTGCTGGGACAGCCAGATCGCGCCCCTGGCACAGCAGGTGCCGGTGGTGATCGGCGAGTTCGGCCAGGACAACTGCGGCTTCGACTACATGCGGGGCCTGGTCGACTGGGCGGACGCACACGACCTGGGATACCTGGCCTGGACGTGGAACCCGTGGGGCTGCACGACCGGCGGGGTCCTCATCCGCGACTGGGCCGGCACGCCGGAGACCGGCATCGGCGAGGGCTACAAGGCACACCTGCTCACCCAGAACCCGTACGTCTAGCAAGTCCACGGTGGTGACCTCGGCCGGCCCCCCAGGCCGGCCGAGTCCCACCGCCGCGCCGCGTGCACACTCCTCGAAGGGGCGTTGGACGGATCACGGCGGCGAGCACCCCGGGAATGACGAACTAGCCGATGGTCCAGCGGACGACCACCGCGGCGAACAACCCAGCGCGAGCAGCGCCCGAAAACGGCACCAGCTCCTCGCACTACCGACCCGCCCATGAAAATCGTCAGGCGGAGTTTTCCTGCGCCGGTGACGCCGCGCCGGGCGTGAGACCACGCTGGTGGGCGACGATGCCGGGCAACTGGTGATAGATCGTTTCGATGAGGTCACAGATTCGGTCGGCGATTGGCCGGCCCAGATCGGTGAGGTCATAGTCCACGCGTGGCGGGATCGTCGCCTGGGGAGTCCGACGAACGAGGCCATCGGCCTCCAGCCGCTGCAGGGTCTGCGACAGCATCCGGTCGGATACCCCGACGACGGCACGGCGCACCTGCGCGAACCGCAAAGGCCCATCGACAAGGGCGGCGAGCGTCAGCGCACCCCACCGGCCAGTGGCGTGCTCCAACACCTCCCGAGACGTGCAGTCGGGGTCGAACACGCTCATCCCCGCTACGCGTTCCGTCCCTCGACTCATGACGCCATGTTAGAGGCCTCAGGTTGCTTACGAATAGGAAGTACTATAAATTCGTAAGCAAGTTGACCAGGCATGCGAATGGAGACCGCTGCGATGAAGCTCCTCCTCCTCGGCGCCACCGGCGCCACCGGCCGCCTGTTCCTAGAACGGGCCACCGCTGCCGGCCACGATGTGACGGCCTACGTGCGTGACCCGGCCAAGCTGCCCCCTCGAGCGCGGCTGACCACAGTCGGCGGCGACGTCCGCGACGCCGACACGCTGGCCGAGGCGATGCGGGGTATGGACGCCCTCGTCAGCACCTTGGGCATCGGCAAGGCCAGGGAGCCTGGCAACCTCATCGCCGACAGCACACGCGCGATCGTCCACGCCACTGAACGCAATAGCACCAAACGTCTGGTGATCATGTCCGCGTTCGGCGTCGGAGCCTCTCTTGCCAAGGCGAACGCGCTGATGCGTTTCCTCTATGCCGGCGGTAAGGCGACCTTCGCCGACAAAGCCGTCGGGGAACAGATCCTCACCGGCTCCGGCCTCGACTGGACCCTCGCTTACCCGGTCCTGCTGACGAACAAGCCGGCTTCGGGCCGGGTACGCGCCACCGACCTGGCCGACCTCGACCGGCTGCCCGGCCTGCCCCGGATCTCTCGCGCCGACGTCGCCGGGTTTCTGCTCACCGCCGCCGTTGAAGGCACCTGGTCCAGGCGCACCGTCGTCCTCACCACCGGCCGCTGACCACCCAGCCAAGAACACAAGGGCGGCGACCGGCTGCTGCCGGGCGGGGCGAAGCCGAGGGTCCCTCGCTGTCGAGGTGTGCCGACGGCTGTCAGGGTCGTCAATTGAGGGAAGCGGAAGTAGAGGGGAAGCGGAAGCCGGGACTGCGGAGGCTGGTCGCCGTTTACCCAAGGAGGGCCTGCGTCGAACGGACGTGTGTCGTGGCGTGTGCCTTGAGACACATCGAGGTGGAGACGCCGACCTGGTCTCAGGCGAGGGCGAAGTAGCGTAACCACACGTACGGCGTGGTAACTGCGATCGATACGATTGTGACGATCAGGCCGTATTTGGTGAAATGCCAGAAGGTGATGGGTTTGCCGGCGCGTTCGGCGATGCCGAGCACGACGACGTTGGCGGAGGCGCCGACGGCGGTGGCGTTGCCGCCCAGGTCCGCCCCGAGCGCGAGAGCCCACCACAACACCTGCGACTGACTGGTGTTGCCGTTGCTGTGGACCATGTCCGCCACCACGGGACTCATGGTTGCGACGTACGGGATGTTGTCGATGACGGCGGACAATGCCGCGGATCCCCACAGCAGCACTATGGAGGCGAAGAAGAGCCGGCCTTCGGTGGCGTCGCTGGCCGCGCGGGAGATTTCCCCGATGACCCCGGTGTGGACCAGGGCGCCGACCATGACGAACAGGCCGGCGAAGAACACCAGCGTCGGCCACTCGAGGTCCTTGGCGATCTCGCCCGCGTCCAGCCGGGACAGCGCCAGCAAGACCAGCCCGCCCACGATGGCCACGACCGACGGCTCCAGATGCAGCACGGTGTGCAGGACGAACGCGGCGGTCACCACGGCCAGCACCACCATGGTGACCACCAGCAGCCGGCTGTCTCGGATCGCGTCGCGTTCGCGCAGGGCGGCGATCTGCGTGGCCCGTTCCGGGTCGTACCGGAACGCGGACCGGAACAGAATGCGGCACAGGCCGATGAACACCACCATGAGCACCAGCACTATCGGGGCAAGGTGGATGAGGAAGTCGTTGTAGGACAGGCCACTGCGGCTGGCGATGATGATGTTCGGCGGATCGCCGACCAAGGTCGACGTTCCGCCGATGTTGGATGCGAAGACCTCCGCGATCAGGAACGGCGCGACCGGTACGTTGAGCCGCTCGCAGACCAGGAAGGTGACCGGGGCGATCAATAGCACCGTCGTCACGTTGTCGAGAAACGCGGACACGAACGCGGTGACGAGCACGAGCAGCACCATCACCCGGAACGGACGGCCTCTGGCGCGTTTGGTGGCCCAGATGGCCAGGTACTCGAACGCGCCGGTGCGCTTGAGGACGGCGACGATGAGCATCATCCCGATTAGCAGGACGATGACGTTCCAGTCGACGCCGGCCCTTTCGGAGAAGAACGCGTGTTCGGCGTCGGTGGCCCCGATGACTAGCATGATCGCGGCGCCGGCGAGGGCGGCGGCCACCCGGTGGATCTTCTCTGTGGCGATCAGCACGTATGCGGTGGCGAAGACCGCGATCGCGGCCCAGGCGGTGCCGCTCACGAACCGAGCATGGGAGTGAGCCACGCACGGGCGGCGGATGGCAGCGCCGAACGGCGCCGCCATCCCCGATTGGCACCACGTTCGATGATCATTGGCAGAACGGGCTGTGTCCCATGGCCGACTCGATGCCGCCGAGTACGTGGCGCAAGAAGTACCCGTCGCCGGTCATCGGGGTGTCGGTCCACGCCTCCACCGCGTGCCCGAGGGTGGTGACCCAGGAACGGCCACCGTCGTAGTACTGGCACCAGGACACCGGGTGGTTGCGGCCGTGGCCGGGGTGGCCACTGCCGCCGGTCGGCCCCTCGGGCAATGTGGACTCGTCGACCTTGGCGAGGATCCGGACCCGGCTGGGGAAGGGCACGAGGTTGTACCACTCGTCGGTGAAGTCCCAGCGGGCCGGAAGCCCAGCGGTCGAGACGTCGCGGCCGCCCATCGTCACGACAGTGCCGGGCTGGTTGCGTCCGTGGTCGTAGTAGTTGGCGCCGCCGAGCAGGCCCTCGTACCACTCCCAGTTGTACTCGGTGCCGAACGCGTTGTGGATGCCGACGAAACCGCCACCGCCGCGGATGTACTGGCGCAGTGCGGTCTGAGCCGGGTCGTCGAGGGTGTCGCGGGTGGTGCTCATGAAGATGACCGCGTTGTAGCGGAACAGCCGCGACGGGGAGGAGAGTTGGGTGACGTCCTCGGTCCAGTCGACGGCGAAGTTGTTTTCGGCGCCCAGCTTGACGAGCGCGTTCTGCGCGGCGTGGGCGGGGTGAGCGGAGGGTTGAGACCCGCGGGCAGGGCTGGGCCGAGGTGGGCGTGGCGGGGGCCGGCGGTACGGCTGTAGACCAGCACGCGGTGTCCGTCGGCGGCGGGGTCGAAGTTGCCCCAGTCGTGGTAGCAGTCCGGATCGGTGCCTCGACAGACACCGTAGTCCGGGTCGCCGAGGTTTTCGGCGCCGCTGTCCTTCGGGCGTTGTGCGGGCTTCTCCGCCGCGCTGGGGATGGACGTGGTCAGCAGCATGACCGTCGCGGCCAGGGCGGCCCCGAACGCGGTGCTGAGGATCGTGTTGCGTCTCAAGGGCATGGGTGCTCCTTGGTGTGGTGGTCAGCTCAGGTATCTGCTAGATATGTCGGCTGGATGGACGGTGGCATGGGGCCCTTGTTGCGGCGGCCTTGGCCCGTCTCCTCCCACGCGTGGGCGAGTATCCCGACGCTGCGGCTCAGGACGAACAGGCCGCGGGCCAACGGCGGTGCGAAGCCCAGCTCGCCGTAGACGACGGCGGTGCAACCGTCCACATTGATGGGTATCGGTCGCGTCCGCCCGTTGGCGAGCATCTCTTCGACGGCCTTCGCCGCGCGCAGGTAGACGCCCGCCACGACGCCGTCGCCGACGGCCTCTTGGACCCGGCCTAGCAGCGGCTCGCGGCGGGGATCCACGGTGTGGAAGCGGTGCCCGTAGCCGGGCAGGTAACGGGAATGCGTCCGCCATTGCTCGACGACGGATGATGCCGCCTTCTCGATTGGTTCTCCGGCCTCGGCGCGGCTCGCGACCTCGCCGAGCATGTGCAAACACTGTTCACCGGCGCCGCCGTGCACGTCGCCCAGGGTGTTCACGCCGGTGGCGATGGCGTTGTTCAGCCCGATCCCGCAGGTGGCCGCGATGCGGGCGACCGCGATCGACGGTGCGTGCGGGCCGTGGTCCACTGAGGACACGAGGGCGGCCTCGAGGAGCCGTTCCTGGCCGGGAGTGGGTAGCTGCCCGCGCAGCAGTAACCAGATCACACCGACGAAGCTGACGCTCCCGATGAGATCCTGGATGGGGCGGCCACGCAGCTCGATCAGGTCGGGCTCGACGCGGGAGATCCCGGTCGACCACCAGTCCGACACGTCGCCAACCGTCGGTGCGGCGCTGTCGTCGCTCACGGCCGTCCTCGCTTCGCTGCGGGCGGCCGCGAGGCTCCAAGCGTACTGAGCTTGATGGTTCGCTCGCTTCGCTCACTCACGGCGCGCTCACCTCGTCGGTGGTGACGGCCACGTCCGCGTCGTGGATGTCGAACTCGATGTTGTGCTCGCCCAGCAACGGCGGCGGTGAGCCCGGTCGCAGTGGGGCGCCATTGACGTGTACGCCGTTCCCGTTGACCCGCAGCCGCCGTCCGGGATCGCCGGGAAACGGAAGGTCCGTGAAGAAGCCGCGTTGCCGCAGCTGCTCCAGCTCGACGGTCTGTGGAACGCTGAGGATCCGTGCTGCCGGTACACCAGCTCCGGAGAGCAGCCGCTCCCATTCCAGCGCCGGGCGGCGTCGTAGGGCCGAGTTGATCTCTCGATTCAGTGCTGTCCGGTTGACCTTTCGCGCCTCGCGGTCGGCGAAGCGTTCGTCGGTGGTGAGGTCGTCCCGGCCGATGAGCCGGCACAGCACCTCGAACTGTTGTTGCCTGTTGGCCGCGATGTTGAGCGGCCCGTCGGCCGCGTCGAAGGTTCCCGACGGCGCGGCTGTGGCGTTCTGGTCCCCCATCGGCTCGGGTGGGATGCCGCTGACGAGATAGTTCGACGCCGCCCACCCCATGGCGGACAGGGATGCCTCCAACATGGACACGTCCAGGTGGACGCCGGTGCCGGTGCGCGATCGGCCGGTGAGGGCGGCACAGATGGACATAGCGGCGACCAGTCCGCCTACCGAGTCGCAGACCGGGAAGCCGACCCGGAGGGGAGCGGTCTCCGGCGTTCCGGTGATGCTCATCATCCCGGACAATCCTTGGATGATTTGGTCGTACGCCGGTGCCTGGCTCATCGGCCCGGCCTGGCCGAAGCCGGAGATGGCGCAGTAGATCAGGCGCGGGTTGATGTGGTGCAGCACGTCCCAGCCATAGCCCGTGCGCGCCAGGACGCCCGCGCGGAAGTTTTCCAGCAGGACATCCGCGTCGGCTAGCAGCCCCTCGAAGGCGGCCCGGTCCCGGGGGTCCTTGAGGTCCAGCTCGACCGACTTCTTCCCGGCGTTTTGGGCGAGGAAGGACGCGCCGACGCCGGCCTGGTTGAGCGCCGGCTCGGGACCGAGCCGGCGGGCGAGGTCGCCGTGACCCGGTTTCTCGATCTTGATGACCTCGGCGCCGAGGAGCATCAGCTGGTAGCTGCAGTACGGTCCCGCCAGCACGTTGGTCAGGTCCAGGACTCGTACGCCGTGCAACGGTCGGTCGTCCATGTGTCGCCCCTCGGTCGTTGATGGCGCGGCTTCATGTCGCCGTTACAGGTTCGGAACCAGCTATTGCCAGGTGACCTCGCCGCCCGTACGTTACACCTAGTCCGTACAACGGTCCAGGAGTACCGCTGAGCGGTTCAGTCGAAGGAGCGGTGATGCTCGACAACCTCACCCGGAGCGCGCCGCCGACCGAGGTCGTCGAGGTCGGCTGCCTGGTCGCCGGCGACTGGCTGGACGGCGGGACGCGGCTCGACCGGTTCGGTCCCTGGGTGCGCCGGGTCGTCAGTACCGCCCGGCAGGCGGACGACGGCGACGTGCGGGCGGCTCTGACGTACGCGCGGCGTGGTGCCAAGGTGGTCGCCCGGTTGTCGCCGGCGGCGCGCGCCGGCGTGCTCGAGCGGGCGGCGGCGGCCGCCGCCGAGCGGCGCGAGGGACTGGCCCGCCTGCTGGCGCTGGAGCTCGGCAAGCCGCTCAAGGACGGGCGGGGCGAGATCGACCGGGTGGCCGACACGTTCGCCGTCTGCGCCGCCGAGGCCCGACGGATAGGTGGCGAGGTGCTGCCGGTCGCCGGCTGGGCCCGTGGTGTCGGCACAACCGCGTTCACGCATCGCGCCCCTGTCGGTGTGGCACTGGCGATCACGCCGTTCAACGCCCCGGCGAACCTGCTCGCGCACAAGCTGGCGGCCGCGTTCGCCGCCGGCAACACGGCGATCGTCAAGCCGCCGCCCCAGGCACCGGCGGCGTCCGCCGCGGTCGTGGCGCTGCTCCTTGAGGCGGGGATGCCGCCGGAGGCGGTCCAGGTGCTGCACGGCGACGGGCGCCTGGGCACGGCACTGTGCGCCGCGCCCGAGGTCGGCGTCATCAGCTTCACCGGAAGCGTGGCAACGGGAGCGGCGGTGGCCCGGGCGGCCGGCGCCAAACGCCTCGTCATGGAGCTCGGCGGCAACGCCGCAACGATCGTGTGCGAGGACGCGGACGTGGGCGCCGCCGCGCGGATCTGCGCCAGCACCGGCTACAGCAACTCCGGCCAGAGCTGCATATCGGTGCAGCGGGTCTACGTCCACCGCGACCGCTACGAGGAGTTCCTGGAGGGCTTCACCCGGCAGGTGGAGAAGTTGACCGTCGGCGATCCGCTCGATCCGGCCACCGACGTCGGGGCGATGGTCGACGACGACGCGGCCGAACGCGTCGTCGCGTGGGTCGGCGAGGCGGCCGCCGCCGGAGCGACGGTCAGGACCGGCGGCCGCCGCGACGGTGCCACCGTCCTCCCCACGATCGTGGCGTCCCCACCAAGCGACGCACGGTTGATCCAGGACGAGTTGTTCGGCGCGGCAGTCAGCGTCCTGCCCTTCGACGACTTCGACGACGTTGTGGCCACCTGCAACGACAGCCGCTACGGCCTGCAGGCGGGCCTGTTCACCAACGACGTCCGCCGGATCGTGACGGCCTGGCGCGAACTGGAGGTCGGCGGCCTGGTGGTCAACGGTTCGTCGAACTTCCGGCTCGATCACGTCCCGTTCGGCGGCGTCAAGGACTCGGGATTCGGGCGCGAGTCACCCCGCTGGATGATCGACGACTACACGGTCGTCAAGACGCTCATGCTGCGCGGCATGTCCCTGTTCGGCGATCAGGAAGGTACCCGATGAGCCTCGACGAGCTTGTCGACACCGGCAGCCACAGCGACACGGTCACGGCGGCGGTGGCCATGGTCGCCCAGCTCGAGTCGTACGGCGTCGAATACGTCTTCGGCACCTGCGGCCACACCAACATCGCGCTGTTGGACGCGATGGGCCGCAGCACGATCCGCTTCGTCATCGCCCGCCACGAGCAGGCCGCCGCGCACGCCGCTGACGGCTACGCCCGGGCGACCGGCCGACCGGGTGTCGTGCTGCTGCACGTCGGTCCGGGGATGACCAACGCCGTCACCGGCGTCCTCACGGCCGCCCTCGACTCCGTGCCGCTGGTGGCGATCACGGGCGACATCCCGTCGTACTACCGGGGCCGGCACCCGCACCAGGAGGTGAACCTGCACGCCGACGGTGACCAGGCGGCGATCTACCGGCCGTTCGTGAAGCGGGCCTGGCAGGTGCACCGGGCCGCCGACCTGGCCCGATTCACCGAGCGCGCGTTCTGGACCGCGACCTCCGGCCGCCCCGGCGCCGTTCTGTTGAGCGTGCCGATGGACCACTTCTCGCGTCCAGTACCGCGGGACGCCGCCGCGGGCTTCCCGCTCGCGGCCCCGGAGCGCCCCGGCCTGCCCCGCGAGGTCGCCGGACGCATCGCCGACCTGCTCGTCGCGGCAGAGCGACCGCTGGTCTACCTCGGCGGCGGCCTGCGCCGCGGCCCCGGCCTCGACGCCCTGCGCTCGCTGCTGGAGCACCTCGACATCCCGGTCGCGCACTCGCTGATGGCCAAGGGAACGCTGCCAGACAGCCATCCGCTCCTGCTCGGCATGCCGGGCTTCTGGGGCCTGGAGCTGACCAACCGGTACACCCGCGAGGCAGATGTCGTGCTGGCGCTGGCCACCCGCTTCGCCGAGACCGACGCCAGCTCCTGGGACCGCCGTTACACGTGGCAGTTCCCGCCCGGGCGGCTCATCCAGGTCGACATCGACCCGGCGGAGATCGGACGCAACTTCCCGGTCACCATCGGCGCCGTCGCCGACGTGGCCGACGCCGTTCGCGCGATCGACGCGGCTGTCCACGAAAGGCAGGCCACGCCTCGGCGGCGGCCTGGGCTGCGCGAGACCATCACCGCGACCCGACGCACCCTCTTCACCGAGAGCCGGGAACGCGGCACCAGCGCGCAGTTTCCGTTGCGGCCCGAACGGATCCTGACCGACCTGCGGGCCATCCTCCCGCCCGACGCGATCCTCGTCACCGACGTGGGGTGGAACAAGAACGGCGTGGCCCAGTGCTACGAACTGCCCGAAGAGGGCCGCTTCATCACCCCCGGCGGCGCCTCGACGATGGGCTTCGGCCCCGCGGCGGCGGTCGGCGTCCAGATCGCGCAACCCGACCGCACCGTCGTCGCCCTGATCGGCGACGGCGGGATGGGGGCGCAGTTGCCGGCGGTACCGATGGCCGTCGAGCAAGGCGCGCCGGTGATCTTCGTCGTCATGAACAACCGATCCCACGGCACCATCTCCGACCTGCAGGCGGCGAACTTCGGGCGCAGCTACGGCTGCGACTTCCTCGGGCCGGACGGCTTGCCGTACAGCCCGGACTTCGCCGCCTTCGGCCGAGCCTGCGGCGCGCACGGCTACACAGTGGACAGCGCCGACGCGCTCGGCGAGGCGCTGCGCGCCGCCATCGCGTCCCGCCGGCCGGCGGTACTCGACGTACCCATGGTCAACGAACCCGTCCCGACACCCGGTCACTGGAACATCAAGGACATCTACCAGGGCGTCTTCGACTGACCGGTAGCGCTTTCACACCAACGTATCGAGGTGACCCCGATGGCACACATCGACCGAAGAAACGTGCTCAAAGGCGCCGCGGTGGCGGCCGTCGCCGCGGCCGCCGGCCCCGCCGTCGCCGCGGCACCCGCCGGCGCGGGTGGGCAAGGGACAGGCCGGCAACCCGTTCCCGGCGCCGCCGATCTCAGCCGCTTCGACACCCCCGGCGACAAGGACTTCCCCAAGGTCGGCGGCAACCTGGGCAACCAGAACTACACCTCGCTGCGGCGCATCCATCCCGGTAACGTGCGCCGGCTGCGGGGCGCGTGGGTCAACCGCATCGAGGGCGGGATCACCGAAGGCAACAACGAGAGCACCGCGGTCGTGGTCGACGGGACGATCTACATCGAGTCCGCGCTCGGCAACGTCGTCGCCGTCGACGGCGTCACCGGCCAGACGAAATGGCGTTACGAGCAGACGCGCGGCACGCTGGTCCGCCGGGGTGTGGCGGTCGGTGACGGCAAGGTGTTCACCAAGTCGAACGAGAACTACGTCATCGCATTGGACCAGGGAACCGGCCAGGTCGTGTGGGAGCGTCAGGTCAACGGATTCGGCAACATCGAGAAGGTGGCCGTCGTGTACTGCGACGGCATGCTGTTCTGCGGCACCAACGACGGTCCGCGCGGTGCCGCCGTGGCGCTCGACGCCCGCAGCGGCGACCTGCTGTGGCACTTCTGGGGCACGCCCGGGCCGGGCGAGCTCGGCAACGACACCTGGGAGGGCGACTCCTGGATGGACGGCGGCGCGACGCCGTGGATCCACCCGGCCGTCGACCCCGAGCTGGGGCTGACGTACTGGACGTTCGGCAACGCCCGCGGCAACAACTCCTCGCAGGACGGCTCGGCCCGCGGCGGGCAGAACCTGTTCGCCAACTCGCTCGTGGCGCTGGACATGCACACCGGCGCCTACCGCTGGCACTTCCAGTCGGTACACCACGACATCTGGGACATGGACAATGTGATGGCGCCGGTGCTCGCCGACGTCCGGATCCGGGGCCGTCGGCGCAAGGTGGTCGTGTACGGCAGCAAGTCCGGTATGTACTTCATCCTCGACCGGGTCGACGGCACCGCTCCGCTGGGAATCGTCGAGCGACCGGTGCCGCAGGAGCCGCGGCAGAAGACCTGGCCGACTCAGCCGTTTCCGGTGCAGGGCGGCTGGACCGAGCAGCGCGTCGTGGACCAGCCGCTGGGAACCGCCGTCCCGGGTGACCCGAACCGGGCCGTGCCCAACTACATGCAGGGCGCCCTGTACGACCCGCACTGGGACGTGCCGATCTTGTCCATCCCCGGCCACGGCGGCGGTGCGGACTGGTCACACATGTCCTTCAGCCACCGCACCGGGCTGGTCTACACCGGTTACGGGTACGTCGCGGCCGCGCACTCGCTCACCGAGAGCAGCAACGGCCTGCGGGCACCGGGGGAGTACCAGACCGGCGGCATCGTCGCCGTCGACGTGAGCACCAACCGCGTGACGTGGAAGCGGCGCATGCCCTACTCGCTGGCCCACGGCAACGGCATCCTCACCACCGCCAGCGACCTGATGTTCATCGGCCAGCCGGACGGCAACCTGATCGCCATGGACGCCCGAACAAGCCGGGAACTGTGGCGCTTCCAGACCGGAGCGGCGATCAGCTCCAGCCCCATCATGTACCGCGCCGGCGGCAAGGAGTACCTGGCCGTGTACGCCGGCGGGACCAGCATCCCGTACGGCAATTCCGCCCCGCGCGGCGACTTCCTCTGGGCCTTCGAGATCGACGGGGACGTCGGGCCGGCACCCACCCCGCCGCCCCCGGTGATCCGCCGGCCGGTCTCCGGCGGTCCGGTCGAAGGCGCCGCGGTGGCCAACACGGTTGTCATCGGCCGGACGTACAACGCCGCGACCGGGCAGATCGGCGCGAGCGAGTCGTTCGCCGTCGCCGGTATGGCGCCCACGCACCTGCGGGTGCCGTCCGGCACCACCGTGACGTTCACCAACCATCCCGGCAACGCCGGCGAGCGTGGCGTGACCCAGTTCTTCGAGGGCCTTTTCAAGGTTCGCCTCGATCCCGGTGAGTCATTCCAGTACACGTTCAGCCGCGCCGGCGAGTACTTCTTCAACGATCCGGCAAGCCCGCGGTCGACCGGCAAGATCGAGGTCTACTAGGAGGCCGTTCGTGGCACGCCGCCTGTTCATCCTCAACGGACCCAACCTCAACATGCTCGGCCGCCGCGAGCCACACCTGTACGGCACGGCGACGCTCGCCGAGATCGAGAAGCGGTGCGCGACCCTTGCCGCCGACCTCGGCTTCGACCTGTTCTTCGGGCAGTCCAACTCCGAAGGCCAGATCCTCGACTGGCTGCACCAAGCGTACAACGAAGGGGCCTGCGTCATCATCAACCCCGCCGGGTTGTCAACCCGGTCGGTGGCCCTGCTCGACGCGCTGCGGATGCTCGACCAGCCGATCGTGGAGGTTCATCTCACCAACGTCTTCAGCCGGGAGGCGACCTACCACCACGAGCTGTTGACCGCCCGCGCCGCCGGCGGGTTCCTCGCCGGCTTCGGCCCCGCGGTGTACGAGTTGGGCATGCTCGCTCTCCAGGGCATGACGGGTGGCGAGCCGGCGTGCGGGTAGGAATCATCGGCTGCGGCAAGATCGCGAGAAGTCACGTGGCCGCGCTCCGCGGTGTCGCGGGCGTCCAGGTGGTCGCGGTGGTCGACGTCGACATCGGCCGCGCCCACAGTTTCACCGCCGCGCACGGCATCCCGCAGGCATATCAGGACGTCGATGAAATGCTCGGGTCCGGCCTGGACGCTGTAACCGTCTGCACGCCGCACAGCGCGCACGAGGCCGGCGTGCTGGCAGCGGCGCGGCACCGCACGCATGTGCTGTGCGAGAAACCGGTCGCCCTTACTGTCGCACAGGCCCAACGAATGATCGCCGCGACCGCCGCGGCCGGCGTCCGGTTCGGCGTGCTGTTCCAGCGCCGCTTCTGGCCCGCGGCGATACGCATCCGCCGCGCGATCGAAGATGGGCGGCTGGGCACACCGATCTGCGGCGGCGTCGTCGCTCGGTTCAACCGCGACGCGGACTACTACGCGGAGCCGTGGCGCGGGCGGGCGGCCACGGAGGGCGGCGGAGTTCTCATGACCCAGGCGATCCACCACGTCGATCTGCTGCAATGGTTCATGGGTCCGGTCCGCCGGGTCACCGGCCGGTGCGCCACCCTCGTCCACAAGGGACTTATCGAGGTGGAGGACACCGCGGCGGCGGTCGTCGAGTTCGCCTCCGGTGGCATCGCCACCATCCAGGCCGGCACGACGTTCCGGCCCGGGCTCGGCGCCCAGGTCTGGGTAAGTGACGCACAGGGGCGTACGGCGAGCGTGATGGAATTTCCGGAAGGCGTCGGCTTCACCGACATCTCGACCGTTCCCGGGCAGGAGGTATCGCAGACAGGCCGCGTGCGTGCGGGCGCGCCCGACCTGCCGCTGGCGGAGATCCACGATCAGCTCGTGCCCTACCACGCCCAACAGATCGAAGACTTCGTCGGCGCCATCAGGCACGACCGCGAGCCGGAGGTAACCGGGCTCGACGCGGTCAAGTCGCTCGAGATCATCGAGGCGATCTACGCGTCGTCAGGTACCGGCGCGGCCGTGGAGTTCACTCACGCTGTGCCGCCACGTGAGCGGGTGCGGCGGCGCCTGTAGGCAGCGCCTTCCCGGCGGCGGCGATGTCCGCGTTGGCCAAGGTTCGCGACGCCACCGGGAAAGCGCCGCCGCGCCGCCACACCCGCTCACGCTTGACCCACGCCCGCGGCGAGATACCGCACGACCATGTCACCGCACATGGTCCGGTACTGGCCGCGGCGCGAAGGGTCGAGCAGGTCACGCCCGAAGATGGCGCCGAACGTGTGCCGGTTCGCCACGTGGAAGACGCAGAACGCGCTGATCATCATGTGCACGTCGATGGCGTCCACGTCGGTTCGGAATAGTCCTTCCGCCCGCCCACGGCGCAGGATGCCGTCCAACATCGAGATCACCGGGCCGCTGAGGTCGACCAGCTTGACGAGCTCCTTAACGTGTTCCGCGTTGTGGATGTTCTCGATGGAGACCAGCCGGATGAACTCCGGGTGGGCTCCGTGATGGTCGAACGTGACCTCGGCGACCCGTCGTAGGGCGGTGACCGGGTCGAGGTTGTCCATGCTGACCTCGCGCTCGGCGGCGCGGATGCGGGCGTAGGCCCGCTCGAGCACGGCGATGTAGAGCTGTTTCTTGCCGCCGAAGTGGTAGTAGATCATCCGCTTGGTGGTGCGGGTCAAGGCGGCGATTTCGTCCACGCGCGATCCGTGGTAGCCGTGGGCGGCGAACTGCTCGGTGGCGACGTCGAGGATCTCGCTGCGGGTTCGCGCGCTGTCCCGCACGCGTGTGGCGGTCTCCGTGGCGTGCGTACCGGCCATCCCATCCTCCGATGTCGACTCGGTCGCGGCGAGAACGAGCTTGCCACGCCTCTTGACTTTCACACCAACCGATGACTAACTAACGTACCAGTTCGTATAACAACGGTCGGGAGGTGCTTGACCGTGTGTGCGGCGAGGACTGACCCGTTAGCTTCCGCCGAACGGATGCGTGAAGCCCCGTTCGGACATCCGGCGTGCCATCTGCGTGACTTCGGCGGCGAACTCGGCGACGCGGGTCTCGGTGAAGCGGATGGTCGGTCCGCTGAGTCCCAGCGCGGCGATGACCCGTCCGGACCCGCCGAGAATCGGGGCGGCGACAGCGGACAGGCCGTCCTCGCGCTCGCCGTGGCTCTCGGCGTACCCCTTCACCGCGGCCTCGTCGATCCACTCCCGCAGTCGCTTGACGTGCTTCGGGCCGTAGGGCGAACTCCGTGCGATGCGCTCCAACAGGCTGGGGCTGGCATCGCGCAGCAGGACCTTCGCCGAGGCCCCCGCCCACATGGGCAGCTCGTCGCCGACGTGCACCACGTGACGCAGCGGCTGGGGGCCTTCCTGCTGGGCGATGCACACCCGGTAGATGTCGCGGGCGACGTAGACGTTGACGGTCTCGCGCTGTCGCGCGGCGAGCTCCCGCATGCTGCGCTGGGTGTCCGGCGGCAGCTCCCAGGTCCGTTGGACGAGGTGTGCCCATCGCCAGAGGCCCGGCCCGGCCATGTATCCGCCGGCGGTGGCCCAGAGCAGGCCATTCTGTTCCAGGGTCGACACCATGCGCAGCACCGTGGTTTTCGCCAGGCCGGTCGCGTCGACGATCTCTCGGACGGTGATGGTCGGCCGATCCTCGGTGAGCAGCGCGAGGATGTCCAACGCGCGCTGCACGCTGCGCACCCCCTGCGCGTCGCCGCCGTCCGCCGCCGGTGGCTGCTCCGCCGGAGCACCTTGCCTGATGGGCGACTCCACGCTCTCCCACTCTCCTCGCCGCCCGGTGGATGCCGCCGGGCGAACCATCGAATCACGCAGCACCGCGATTCTCCTACCAGGGCGCCGTTTTCACACATCCGTAACGGTCTGGACTCGAAGTCTTGCCAGAAGCGGCGGGCGCCCGTACGTTAACACGCAGTCCGCTAGGTGGGTCAGCAGGTCCGACTAGCGGTTCGCGGTCGAGTCGGCCGGCCGCCGGCGTTTCAGCGGAGAGCGAGGCAAACAGTGACGACATCTGCCCTCTGCCACCGGCAGCGCGGGCCGGCGCGCTCGTCCCGCGTGGGGAGTGACGGTCCATGACCGGCGAGCAGCCACTGGTCGAGCATGACTCCGCGGCGGATGCCGTCGAGCAGATCCCGCGGCGGCCCGAGCCGAAGTTCCTGCGCGTGTGGGCGTCGGTCGAGCTGGCGATCGGCTGCGCCATGGTCGTGGTCATCTTCGTCAGTGTGCTCTGGCAGGTGGTCAGCAGGTATGTGCCGGCCCTCAACTGGCCGGAGGTCGGGGAGGCGGCCAGCTACTCGTTGATCGTCCTGACGTTCGTCATGGTCGGCTACTTGATCGGCAACAACGGCCACATCACGATCCAGATCATCGACTACGTTGCCAAGGGGCGGGCGCTGGTCGTCGTCAAAGCCGTCTCCGCCGCCTGCACCGCGATCATTTGCGCGGTGCTGGTCTGGGAGGCCTACGAGCTGATCCGGGCCTATCCCAACCGCCGGACGGCCGCTCTGGAGATCCCGATCTGGGCGATGTACGCGTTCCCGCTCGTGGGGTTCCTCTCCGGCACCATGCGGGCGATCGTGCGCATCTTCCAAGCCAACCAGCCCGATCCCGTCTTCGACTCGGCGGAGGTCCGATGATCCTCGAGCTCTGGATGGTCGGTGTCGTCATCGCCCTCCTGATGCTGATCCGGGTGCCGGTCGGGCTCGCGTTCATCGGACCCAGCTTGTGGTATGCGCTCGCCGACGGTAACTCCGGCGGCTTCGCGCTGAAGACCACGTTCGACGGCCTCAACAGCTTCCCGCTGCTGGCGGTCCCGCTGTTCATCCTCGTCGGCGTTATGGCCAACCGGCTCGGCATCGCCGACCGGCTCTACGACTTCTGCCTGGCGGGGCTGAGCCGGGTCCGGGGCAACCTCGCGTACGTCAACATCGGCACCGCGGTCGGCTTCTCGTGGATGAGCGGGTCGGCGCTCGCCGACGTGGCGGGACTGGGCAAGATCGAGGTCCCGCACATGGTGAAGGCGGGCTACCCGTACCGTTTCGCCGCCGGCCTGACCGCGTCGTCGTCGCTCATCAGTCCGGTCATGCCGCCGAGCATCCCCGCCGTGATCTACGCCGCGACGGCGACGGTCTCCACCGGTGCCCTCTTCGCCGCGTCGGTCGTCCCGGCGCTGCTCATGGCGGTCGGCCTCTGCGTGTACGTCTTCATCTGGACCGCGCGCCGCCCGGACCTGACCTCCGTGCCGTTCGACGGCCAGCGGTTTCGCGCCGCGGCGATCGGCACCATCGGACCGATCTTCGTCCCGGTCATCCTGCTCGGTGGCATCCTGTCGGGCACCTTCACCCCGACCGAGGCCGCATCGGTGGCCGTGCTCCTCATGCTCGTGCTCGGCCTGATCTACCGTACGCTGACGCTCCGGGTGCTGTTGCAGTCGCTGCGTGAGACGGCCGCCATCACCGGCGGCATCGGGCTCATCCTGGGTTCGGCCGCGCTGCTGGGTCTGCTCCTGACCCGGGCCCACGTGTCCAGGGACATTGCCGAGCTCATCACGTCCATATCGGACAGTCCATGGGTCTTCATGATCCTGGTCAACATCGTCCTGCTCATCCTGGGCACCGCGATCGACGCGACCGCCGTCATCCTCGTGGCCGTGCCGGTGCTGTTGCCGATCGCCACTGACCTCGGGGTCGACCCGGTCTACTTCGGTGTGGTCATGATCATCAACCTGATGATCGGTCTGCTGACCCCACCCGTGGGCAGCGTCCTCTTCATCACCAGCTCAGTCACCGGAAGGCCGGTCGAGGAGGTGTTCCACGGGATCATCCCATTCCTGATCCCGCTGGTCGCCGTGCTCGTGCTCATCACCGCGTTCCCCATCGTTTCCCTGTGGCTCCCCGGCGTGCTCGGATTCTGACCTTCTTCGATTTCCCCCAAAGCCCAGCGGAACAAGTCATCCCTAACCTGAGAGGAGAGGGAGTCCTGATGTATCCAGAACCCGCCGGCTGGCGCCGGCTCGCTGCCACACTCGCCCTCACCATGCCACTCGTCCTCGCCGCCGGCTGCTCCACGAAGGACAACGCGCCGACCGCGGCCGGCGAGAACCCCCGCGTGACACTAAAGATCGGTAGCTCCCAGCCCGAGACGCAACCCAACTTCTACTGTGGAATGAAGCTGCTCAAGGAGCGCGTCGAAGCGCAGAACCTCAACCTCACCCTGGACCTGTTCCCGAACAGCCAACTCGGCCCCGACGCGGAACGGTTCGCCAGCGTGCAGGTCGGAGACATCGACATCGACCTGCAAGGGGGGTCGGCGATGTCGACCGCCTTCCCGAAGATCGGTGTCCTCGACGCGGCGTACGTCTTCAACGACGTTGACCACTTCTTCAAGTGGATCGACCAGAATGGCGAACCGTTCTTCAAGGAGTTCAACACCGCAACCGATACCACCATTGTGGACGCTTGGTACTTTGGTATGCGGACTTTTACCGCGACGAAGCCGATCCGCAAGCCGGACGACCTCGCCGGTCTGAAGATCCGTTTCCCGAACACGCCACAGTTCCTGGCCAATGCCAAGGCGCTCGGCGCGAACGCCGTCGCCATCGCGGTGGAGGAGCTCTACCTCGCGCTGCAGCAGGGTGTCGCCCAAGGACAGGAAAACCCGGTCGTCGCCACCCACGCGCAAAAGTTCGACGAGATCCTCAAGGTCGCCAGCCTGACCAACCACCAGGTCGGCACGCACTATGTCGTCATGTCGGACAAGACACTGGACAAGATGAGCCAGGCCCAGAAGGACGCCCTATTCAAGGCGGTCAAGGACATCCGGGCAGAGAACCGCAAGTGTGTCGACGACGAGACCAAGAAGGTGCTCGACGGATGGCGCGCCGAGTCGGGACGGACCGTGGTGGAGATCGACCAGGTCGACCGCCAGGCGTTCATCAGCAAGGCCGAGGCGTACTTCAACACCTTCTACAAGGGCGCCGACCTGGAGCTCTACAAGAGCGTCCGGGCAGCCGCCTGACCGCGACCGCCAGCGCCTACGTGAAGGGCCGGCCTGCCCGGCCCTTCACAAGGGGCGTCCCAACGACCCCACCGGGAGAGGTGGCCATGGTCCTGATCGGACTGGTCGGCGAGGGCATCCAGCGATCACACGCACCCCTGCTCCATCAGGCGGAAGCAGACCGGCAACGGATCCGGCTCTGCTACACGACCATCGACTCGGCTGAACGCGGTCTGGCAGCCGGCGACCTTCCAGAGCTCCTACGTTGGGCCCGCACGCTCGGCTACCGGGGTCTGAACATCACGCACCCGTTCAAGCAGGACGTCGTGAGACACCTGGACGAACTGTCCCGCGAGGCCGCGGTGCTCGGGGCGGTCAACACCGTCGTGTTCGACGACGGCGCCACCCGCGGTTACAACACGGACGCCCCCGGGTTCGCGCGCAGCTTCGCCCAAGACTTCGCCGACGCACGGCGGGACGATGTCGTGCAGCTCGGCGCGGGCGGTGCCGGCAGCGCGGTCGCGCACGCCCTGCTGGCGCTCGGCGTTCGGCACCTCACCCTCGTAGACCTCGACCGTGCCAGAGCGACTCGGCTCGCTAGCGCCCTAACCGCGGAGTTCGGCGCGGAACGCATCGCCGTGGGGGCACCGGACGACCTGGCGGCGACGTTGGCGAAGGCCGATGGTGTTGTCAACACCACCCCGGTGGGGATGGCGCATCATCCCGGGTCACCGGTGCCGGAATCCGACCTGCGAAGGGACATGTGGGTCGCCGACATCGTGTATCGGCCGTTCGACACCCCCCTGCTCCGCGCCGCCCGTGCCGTCGGGGCACCGACACTGCACGGCGGTGGCATGAACGCCTACCAGGCCGCTGTGGCGTTTGAGCATTTCACCGGACGGCCGGCGGACGCGGAGGCGATGCGTGCCCACTCAGCGGATCTGCTGAGCTCCGGGCTCTGACAAGGCGCGCTCCGGGTCGAGAAAGTCACGGGTGGCCGCGAGTGACATGCGGGCATGCTCCTTTCCGCCCACCTGGGCGACCAGCGTCGCTCGGGGATCTCCAGCGCGTACGGCAGTCCAGGAGGCAGGGCCGCGAGGATTCCGTGTACGTCGATACCGCCTTCGCCTGGGACGAGGCGCTCGAACCGCGCGGTGTGGATGAGGCCCTCGTTGGTCGTGGGAACCCCTGGTGGCGCGTCGCAGACGTGGACGAAGTGGAACCACTCGGCGGGCAGCTGGCGAAGGTCGGCCACGCTGGAGCCGGACCGGGCGAAGTGCAGCAGGTCAACCAGGATCCCGGCGTTGGGCTGGTCGGCTCCGCGCAGTACACGCACCGCCTCGCGCAGGTCAGGCGTCTCCGTCCACGATGGAAACTCGAGGTCGACCGTGAGGCCGAGCGGTCGCGCCAGCTCACACAACCGCGCGAACCGGTCGGTCTTGCGCGCGCGATCGGGATCGGGCAGCTGCGTGATGACGTGGCGCGCCCCGAGCTCCGCCCCCGCCTCGAGGAACCGCAGGAAGTCCTTCGGGTCCTCGTCCGGGCTGATCCGGGCCAGCTCGATGTCGAGGACCTCGATACCGGTCGCGGCGAGACGCACCTTGGTGGTGCGCATCAGTGCCGGATCGGTAGCCAGCGGATAGTGCGGCTCCTGCGGCGTCACACGGGTCAGCCGCAGCCCCACGTACCGGTAGCCGGCCTCGGCGGCCGCGTCGACCAGCTCCGGCGGAGACAGGCTCAGCGCCGTCAGATGGGCAAGCGAATACTCGTGCCGCTCGTCGCCGCGCGGCGACGACGTGTCCCGCAGCGCGATCAGCCGGCGCTCCCGATGGGCGGCCATGCGTACCGGAGCACTAGGGTCGCCGTAACCGGCGTACCCGTCGATGCGTTGCACAACCGCGAAGAAGACCCGGGAGCCGAGCATCTCGGTGTAGAAATGCAGGTACGCGCCCTGCTCGTCCCGGTCGTAGAGGATCGAGTTCTCCCGCAAGGCCGCCAGTAGGTCTGCTGGCGGGGCGAGGCGGGCGTCGAGATCGGCGAAGTAGTTGTCCGGGATCTTCAGGATCGGCGCGCCGAGCGCGCGTACGGCTTTGGCGCTGGCGATCGCGTCGTCGGTGCTGAACGCGACATGTTGCGGGCTCGGGATGGCCGGCGCCCAGTCACCGCGCCGCAGCGGTGCCGTGCTGAGCGTGATCCTGACTCGCCCGGCCGGGTCGGTGGCGGCCCGGCTCCGAATGAGTCCAAAGGGTGCGGCGATCTCGGTGGTCTGGCCCGCGTGCAGACCGAGAACCGCTCGGTAAAACAGGGTGGATTCGTCGAAATCGTCGACCGAGTCGGTTAGCGAGACGTGGTCGGTGTCTGCGATGCGACCCGCACCGGACGTCTCGGCACCGGTGGAAACGAAGTCCTGAAGCCAGCTTTCGCTCTCCGCGCCGGTGCGGACCAGGAAGACCGCGGTCCCGTCAGGGGCAGCCACGGATGTGAGCTCGGCCTCCTCGGGCTGGCGAAGGCGCGGCAGCACCGGGGCGAGCAGGCGCTCGGCCCGGCGCGTCGATCCGACAGGGTCGGCGCTCTCCACCGCCAGGGCGCAGATGGTGGCCGTGCCCGGCGTGACCGTCCTTTGTGGTGCGTAGTTCAGCAGTAGCCGGGCCCGCCCCTGTTCCCAGAGCTGCACTGGTTTCGAACGGTGCTGGCCGGTGTGGGCGAAGCCCAGCGCGGTCAGGGTGCGGGCCACGACCGGCCCGGAGGCGGCGTCGACGGCGAGTTCGGTGAACACGTGCCCAGCGAGGGATGGCGCCGGCGGCAGGCCGCCGAGCTGGAGCCGCTCCCGCACTGCCGGCGCCGCGGACGCGCCGGCCGCCTCCTGCAAGGCGAGGAGCGAGCGCATGCCGTCGATCGCGGCGTACCGGGGATCCGCCTGCCGGTAGACGTCGTTGAAGACCTCTAGTGACAGCGGCCCGTCGTAGCCGGTGGCGAGTACGTGGCCGACGAAGCCCGTGAGGTCGAACGAGCCCAACCCCGGGAACAGGCGGTGGTGCCGGCTCCACTCGACCACGTCCATGTTCAACCGCGGCGCGTCCGCCAGCTGAAGGTGGAACACCTTCGCCCCGGGTATGACCCTGATCCCGGCCGGATTCTCGCCGCGCGACAGCACATGGAAGCTGTCCAGGCACAGGCCCAGCGCCGGATGGTCCGCACGTCGGACGATCCGCCAGGCGTGTGCGTAGGTGTTCGCGAAGCGGCCCCAGGCCAAAGGCTCGTACGCGATCCGCAGGCCGCGCGCCTGCGCCCGGCTAGCCAAGGCGTGCAGCTGTTCGGCGGCGAGGTCGTCGTCGTCCACGGCGTCGGGGACACCGACGAGCACACCAGCAGCGTCCCGGCGCCCAGCTCCTCGAGGACGTCGAAGGTCCGCTCAGCCCGGCGGAGATTGGCCGCCAGGACATCAGGAGCGACCGCCTCGAAGTCGCGGAACGGCTGGTAAAGGTCGATCGACAGCCCTCGCCGGGCACACTCCTGACGCACCCGGCGCGGCGACCACGACGACGCGATCAGGTCGCTGTCGAACAGCTCGATGCCCTGGAAGCGCGCCGCCGCGGCCGCCGACAGCTTGTCCTCGAGCGTCCCCGAGAGACAGACGGTCGCGATGGCCAGCCGATAGTCGGTCACAGACCGGTCCACCTTCCGCGATAGCGAACGTACTAGATAGTTACTTATACGCCTGCGTCACCGGGCGAAGGAAGACCGGCCCGCGTCAAAGTCGCCTCCGGTCTTGAGGACGCCGGAAGCCTGACTCGCTGTAGTAGCGGATCACCTTTCCGTGGGCGTCGACCTCGCGGCTGTAGCGCCTGAGGAAGTCCCATAGCAGCGGTGACTCCTCAGGCATGGTGTTGTGCGAGCGGTAGAGGTTCTTCGTCAGCTTCAGCACCGGCATCGCGGTATCGGGATCGCGCCATGTCCAGGTCTGGAAGCGGTCATGCCAGCCGTCGCGCTCACCATCGGGGTCGTCCACATCGGACAGCTCCAAGCCGTTGGCATGGAGGTGGTACCGCGCCCAAGCGTCGAGACTGTTCTCCGTGTCGTCCCACAGTCCACCGGCGAGGAAGCCGAGGTCACCGTAGCCGTAGATCTGGTAGTTGGGGATCACCTGCCCGCTGGCCGGGTATTGCACGCCGTCCATGCTGACGCCGCCCGAGGAATTCGGGGCGGCGGTGAAGGAGGTGGAAGCGACCGCCGCGAAGTAATCCGGAAACGCGATCGCGAAGTTCTGGGTGACCTGGCTGCCCGCCGACTGCCCGGTGGAGTAGAACCTGGTCGGGTCGACGGGGTACTCGTCGATCATCACGTCGCGCAGCTGCCGGAAGAACGCGACCGAGTCGCGGTGACTAACAGAGATGGAGGTGTTGCTGTACTGCTCGCAAACGGTGACGAGGATGAAGCCCTCCCGTTCCGCGACCTTCCACCACTGGGCGGCGTCGAAGAAGATCTTGTCGGTCTGGCTGTTGCCGGGCCACACGTACACGACGGGCGCCTTGTCCCGCCAGAGGCGGCGGGCGGATCGGGGGACATGGACGAGGTACTCCCTGACGAACCCTTCGATGGTCATCGTCCGTACCTGAACGCCCAGCCGGGTGTAGTCGGCACGTTCGAAGAGCTGGTTGCCGTAGGCAAAGAAGTTCTCGTAGCGGGTGTATGCGGTCAGGAAGTCGACGATGTGATCGGTGCTCAGCTTGTTCCAGGTGCTGATCGGTCGCTTCTGGACCGCAACCTGGGAAATCGGCCCGGCGTACGACGTCATCCACCTGCCGGACCGGCGCCGCTGTTTGAAGACCGTGCCGAGGGTCCGGTCCGAGGTGCCGGCGTCGACGGTGTCGTTGGCTCGCTTCCAGTAGGACAGGCTCGCGTTGACAGAGCGCGGCTGTGGGTGGATGAACCAGGTCGGCAGGACCGTCTCGTCGTACCGGATCAGGTCGAAGCCATCCGGAAACACGACGGTCGTGTAGCTCGCGTCGGTCTGGCCGTCGAACTCGCGCGCCGCATAAGAGCTCAAGTAATCGGCGCTCAAGCCGGGGGAGTCGACGTACACCTGGCTGATGACCCGCAGGGGATGCGCGACCGCCCATGCCTCCAGCACTGGAGCGCCGCCGCCGTACCCGACGAGATAGTGCAGGCCGAAGATCGAGAAGTACCGGTTGCTCTGGTAGAAGGCCATCGCCGCCTCGACGTAGGCCGCCTCGGCCTCAAGATTCCCCCAGCCGGCCTCACCCGGCTCGAGGATGAACAACCCCTCCTCCCGCCGGTCCGCGATGTCGACCCACGACGACCTCTGGAGGAACTCGGCCGTATCCACCCCATCGGGCACCGCGATCACTGTGTAGTAGGAGCGGATGGGTGTCTCGGGCGAGATGTAGACCTTCGCGGTGCGGGTCTGGCCGTCGACATCGAACGACTTCGTCCAGTATCCGGTCATCTCCCTCGGCAGCTTGTTGGCGCGCGTGTAGTCGTAGGCGGGGAACGGGCGTCCGTCCAGCGGCTGCGGCTCGCCGAGCACGCCCGGTCCGCGACCCGAGCCGTGAGCCGCGGCGGGCGGCACCGCGAGTGTTTCTGTCACCAGCGTCGTCGTCACGGCGAGCGCGGCGGTTCCCTGAAGTAGTTGACGTCGATCGATCATGCCCATTGTTAGCGGCCTCTCCGTTCTGGTGAGACAAGGCTGTAGCGGCGATAGCGCCGGGTGGACCGGCAATCGGCCAGGGGTGCTCGTCGAAGTCATGGCGCGCTTGGGCGGTCAATGGCCGGCCGCAGGCTGACGGCCACGCTCACGCGTTTCCGGCGGTTCGCTCCTGATCCGCCGCGAGGTGTTTGGTCCATCTGATGGACCAGTCGATCTGCTAGGCAGACCATAGTCCTTGGTGTGAGTCGGCGGCAATACCCTCGCAACGATCAGAGTTCAAGGACGCAACCCGAACGCGCTCTCGGAGATGCACGACGCGAAGCTGCCACGCTGACCTCGCCATCAACATGCTCTGGGACTTCACCTGGTACACCCAGGCCACCGAGGGCGAGCCGTTCCACAACCTCGATGCGGCCTTCGCCGAGTGGTTTCACCGGACCCGGGGTCAAGCGCTTTCACCATCCGGTCGTGGGCGGACTCAGCCTCACGTTCGAGGCGCTCGACCTCAGCGCGGACGGCCTGCGGATCACTACGTACACCGCCGAACCCGGCTGGTGTCATGCTCGCGGCCGGGACGTACCGGGGAGGTCCAGATCACCTGCACATTGCCGCCGTGGTTATCGTGCTTGCCCGACCACCAAAGGTCAACGGCGGGAGTGGGCCCGGGGGTGCGGGACCGGTCGGTCTCGACCAGCATCCCGTCGATGTTCACGTGGCTGTAGCCGGCGGCCTTGGCCGCTAGCAGCGCCCCGTGCAGGCTAGGGGCCTGGGCGGCGAGCACGTCAATGCCCTCGTGTAGGTAGTCATAGCCGGTGGACTTGCCGATCTTGTTGTCGCGGGCCAGTTGGCGCATCCGGGTGCCGTCCAGGAGCCATCGAAGGGCCAGTACTGCCTGGTCGCGGCAGGACAGCGCGCGGGTGCCGGCGCGGGTACCGCGCCGGGCGCGTTCGGCGGCCAGCAGACCGGCCAGGAAGTCCACCGTCCGCTCGCTTACTGGCAGCACCGCCGTGTATGTGACTCTCGTCGTCGACGCAGAGCCCTCTATGAAGTTGATCTGTAGAAGGACCACCTTCATACCGGGGGCCTCTGCGTCTTCTTGTCGCACCACAGAGGATCTGGCGCGTCACGCGCCGCGAGGGTGTTCGCTGATGTCGAAGGTCGTCGCGACCGCGTCTGGGGCATCGGCCCAGCCGGCGCGCTATCTGGTCAGCGGTGACTGACCACAATAGCCTCCTCGCCCTCGCCATACGGTGGCTCAAAGCTGTCCAGGTAGCGAGCCAGTAGCCCATCGGTGATCGGGAACGCGGCGTTGGCGTCGAACCGCTCAGCTCGCTCATACAGACGCGCCCGCAGCAGTGCCGGGTCGACCTGAAGGTAGACCAGACGCCAGCGCCCGCCGGCTTGCTCGATCAGCTGTTTGTACTCCTGCCGCCGTGACCGTTGCCAGAAGCTGGAGTCGACGACGACGTCGCGGCCCTCCGCAAGCAGTGAGAGCAGCCGCTCTCGCATGGCCTCCCTCGCCACTTCGGTATGCTGCTCGTACTCGTCGGGCCCGTAGTCGATGCCGTAGCGGCCGAAGCGGTGCCAGATCTCCTCATCGATGGACAGGCGTACAAACCCCTTGGTTTCGAGGTCCTTGGCGTACGTGGTCTTGCCCGAGCCCGCAATCCCGCACATGAGGACTACCTCAGGCTGCCCAGGGCGTCGACCTTCGTTCATTCCCATGATCACCAGGGTGCACGGACAGCGAATGTGCTGTCATCCGCTATTTGACCGTGCGGGCTGCAGACGGCCACTCCTAGCCTGATTACTCTCCGTCACTGCGACGGCGGCGCGGCCGGCCCGGTCGGCCTTGGCTACACGACGTTACCGCCAGGTTGCTCGGCATGGCTCAGTGCGTCCGGGCTATGGCCGACGTCGTGGTCGGTGGCGTCACCGGCGCGGTGAGCGTGGCCGCAGACCGTGCTGCTGGGCCGGTATGACGCGACCGGCGCGCTGCGCTGCATAGGCCGCAGCCACCCGCTGAACGATCGCCGACAATGCGAGCTGGTGTCACTGCTTGCGCGGGCGCCACAGTGCCGTCGCGGAGGCTCGACCATCCGTGGCCGCAGCCGTTACCGGCCTCACGGTCCCGTATCTTCCACCTTCCGATGCCGCCATCGGCGTCGCGAGCGGTCGGGTTGATGGAGACCCGCGCGGCACATCCGAGCTGTGGTTTTCGTGGATGCGGTCCTACCCGACCGGGTTCCTATCCAGTCGTTGGCCCGTGTCCCGGCCGTCCAGCTCGCCATTGCGTGGAGTAGGCGGAGACCGGGACGGGTCGGGACGTGTCGTCCCGATCGGTGGTCCCGGATCGGGACGGATAGGCGAATGGCGTGTCCCGCGTCTCGTCGACGGGCGTGGCCGCGTTGCCTGCGCGTCGCGGTGCTGGATCCGAACTGGGCTGGTTCGCCGCGAGTTCGCCGTTGCATAAACCGGCGGATCGCGATTCGCCCCGCGGTCGACGTCGGTGTCTGGCACGCCGACAGCGCGCGCGAGTCCAGTGTGGACGCAATAGCACGAACCGCACTTGATTGGGGGCGCTAACAACGCGCTCACAGCAGAGATCAACTTCATATGGACGCGGAAGCATGACGCAACAACGGTCAGCACACAGAGGTGTTAATTTTGGGAGGTCAATTGGATGTGAGGATATAGGCCGACACGAGGCAACACTCCATAGTGGAGCCGGTTCAAGCCTGGGGGTCAAGGGGTCGTCGGTTCAAATCCGGCCGTCCCGACAGCGAGAGGGTTTCCGCAGGTCAGAGCCTTGCGGGAGCCCTCTTTTCATTGCTCGGCATGAATGCCCGGTCTAGCACGCCGCTGTTGGACCACAAAACTCGGGCAGGTTGCCATGGCACTACTGGATCTTCAGAAGCTCACCGCGGGGCTGTCCCGGACCTGGGCCGGATTCCTGCGGGATTGGGATCGGTCACTGCGCTCCGGGAATTACCCGGAGACGACCCGGTACAACTACCTCCTGGCCGGCGCGCAGCTGGCCCGGTATCTGGGGGAGTACTCGCCGGACCCGGACGCCGACGACGGCGCATCGGAGGGTGGCGTTGACGGCGCTGCCGAACGCGCCGAGCCCGGTACCCGCGCTGGGCTTGCCGTGCCACACCGATCATGATCGACGGGAGTAGCCTTCCAACCCCGCCTGCGCCTGCTTCGTGTTACACCGATGACTGAAGGAGGCGGCAGTTGGCCCAGTTCGACGGGTTTGGCGAATTCCTCGCCGCCCATACCGAGGCGTGGTCGCGGCTGGCGTACGTGCTGGCCGGCAGCCACGCCGCGGCCGAGGACCTGCTCCAGAACGCGCTGCTCAAGACTGCCCGCCGGTGGCGGATGATCTCGGGGTACGACCAGCCGGAGGCATTCGTCCGCAAAGTGATGTACCACGAGGCGATCTCGCTGTGGCGGCGCCGGCAACGGCTCGACGAGCGGCCGGTCGAGCGGCTGCCGGAGTCGCCGGTAGGGCACGAGGCCGACAGCGCCGTACGCCGTATCGCGCTGGACCGGGCGTTGGCCCGGTTGACGCCGCGGCAGCGGGCGGTGCTGGTGCTTCGTTTCTACGAGGACCGTTCGGTGGCGGAGGCGGCCCAGATCCTGGGCTGCTCCGAGGGGACCGTGAAGAGTCAGACGGCGCACGCGCTGGGTCGGCTGCGCACGCTCGAACCCCACCTGGCCGAACTGATCACTGAGGAGGTGTAGTGATGACCGGACTGCGCGAGCACTTTGCCACGCAGGCCGACCAGGCCAAGTACTACGATGTCGCGAACTCCGTCATTCGGGTCGCGCGCCGCCGGCAGCGGCTGGTTCGACTGGCGCCGGTCGGCGTGGCGGTCGCGGCCGTACTGGCTGTGGTGGCGGCTTGGGCGCCGCTCGCCGGAGGATCCGGCGGCGGTGGCCTGCCGGGCATCGACGCCGCGGGGCCGGCCGACACGCTCGACGTCGACTGGATACCCGAACGTTGGGACGTGCCCGACTCGGCGCCACCGCTTCCCGCGGACCGGCCGGTCGGAGCGGGCGCGCTGGTACACGCACCGTGCGCCACCTTGGACGAGAGCTGCAGGACGTTCTTCCTGCTGACCCGCGACGGCGCGCAGTACAAGGCCGACGACGGCGGGCGGGCGAGTCTTTCGCCCGACGGCCGCTGGCTGGTATCCGGTCGGGACAGCGCCCGAACGCTGCGCGACCTGACCGGCACCATGAGCCGTCCGCTGCCCGACGGGACAGTGGTCGCCTGGTCCCCGACAGCCGGCTGGTCGTGGTGGAGCCAAACGTGCCCGGCGCCAACGCGGCGAGCGTGACTGTGGTGGCGCTGGCCTCTGGTCAGAGCCACGAGGTGGTCATCCACGATCCCGACGCCTGGGCGGTCCGGGACATCTTTCCGTCGGGCGACCTCCTGCTGGCCCCGCGCCGGGACCACGACCCTAACGAGGACTCGACCGGCACGCCGATGCCATCGCTCACCGGCCCGTACCGGCCCAACGGCGAGCCGCCCGGCTTTTTCCTCGCCGTCGCCGACGGCCGCACCGGCGCGCAGCGCGGCCTGTACGTGCCAATGGGCAACGGGGTACTCGGCAAAGGCGACGAGCTGAGCACCGGTCCGGCCATGCCACTGCTCATCGCTCCGAGCGGCCAGACGCTGGTCTACCAGCTCGTAAGCGCGCGTTCCGGCGGGAGCGGCGACCTGTTGACCATCTCGGCCGCCGGCCAGGTCCTGGACCGGTACCGGTTGCCGTCGGGGCGCGGAGCAGCCAGTCGCCAACTCGCCGCGGTACGCGCCGACGGCGCGGTGCTGATCACCCGGACCGGTGACGTGATCACCGTCGAGGTGCTGGACCTGGCCAGCGGCCGGCGCTGGGTAGTCGCCACCGCACCAGCCGGCTCCCACCTGCTGCTGGCCGGCACGACATCCTGGGACGGGTAGAGCCAACGAAGGGCGTAGGCGCGCGGCACGGTGAGCTCTGCCGTGCTGCCGCCGGCGAACGTCGTCAGCCGCATCGGAGCGTTGGGGTAACGGGCGTATTGCGACGGTCGTTTGCCGGGTGGCCGCATTCCGCGATCGGGAGATCGGTCTGTTGTGGACCGAGCCGACGTCGCCGCACTCATCGAGATGGTCCTGCGCACATTTCGCTGACCGCGCCGGCTCCTCAGCGGCGTAGCCGCCGGGCTTATGGGGTTCGACGGAAGGCCAGGCCGTCGGCGCGAAGCTCGCCGATGGTTCGCTTGACCTCGTCCATCGCGTCCACCTGGATGAGCCAGTCGTCCTCGTAGAGCGTCTCGCCGTACACGCCCCCGCCGTCAGCGGCGAGGCAGACAGACAGTCGCGGCGGCTCGGTACCGGCCAGTTCGTCGACGCAGGCGCTCACCACGGCACCACTCGACCCGCCGACGTCGATTCCGGTGTCCTCCAGCAGGATCCGGCACATCGCGATGGCCCGGGAGTCGGCGACCGCGATCACACCGTCGACCGCCCGGGGGTGCAGAAAGGAGGACGGCCGGCTGGCGCCGATCCCCGGGATCAGCCGGGCGCCCGCCGCGATCGGGGCCCGCGGGTCAACCTGGCTGGACGTGGTCAGCGATGCCGCCGCGTCGACCGCGACCAGCCGGATGGGCCTGCCCAACGGCCGGACGTATCCCGAGATCCCCGCCAACGTGCCGCCGGTCGACACCGCCACGTAGATCGCGTCGAGGCCCGGGCCCGCCTGAGCGACGATCTCGGGACCGGTCGTTTGCTGGTGGATCAGCGGGTTGGCGGGGTTGCCGTACTGGTCGGTCCAGCGGTATCCGGGATTCTCGCGGCAGATCCGGGCGACGGCCTCGAGCCGGTTCAGCAGGTAGCCACCTCGCCCGTCCGGTTCGGTCACCATGTGCGTGTTCGCGCCGCTCGCGTGCAGGCTCCGCAGCGTGGACTGCGGGATCTTGGGGTCGACGACCGCGATCAGCCGGCAGTCGAGCTTGCCCAGTAGGTGCGCCAGCGCGACGCCGAGATTTCCGGACGTCGACTCCACCACCACCGTGCCGGGTCGCAGCGGCTCCCGGGCGTGCAGGTCGCGCAGCAGGCCGGCGGCGGTGCGGTCCTTGACGGACCCGGTGACGTTGCACGACTCGCGTTTGAGCAGCATGCGGTGAACGCGGCCGCGGTACGTGACCGAGACCGGTGAAACCGGTGTGCGAGTGGTCTGGTTCCACGGGTTTGACGGCACCCTGGCCACAATCGCGGCCGGTGTGCCTGGTGAGAAGGCTTTGGCGACTTCCAGCCAACCTTTCCCGGCGACCGGCCCGTGGCGTACGCCTGCGGGGTTTGAATCGTGGTTTCGTCACCGTCCTCGGAGTCGCCAGCCATGAGCAACACACCGTCCTTCGCCGTGATCTCCGGCGCGCAGGTCCACCAGGTCCTCAGCGGGCGCGAACCGCAGGTCATCAGCGTCGTCGAGGCCGCCTACCGTGCCCACGGCACGTCGGCCACGGTGAACCCCGACTCATACTTCCTGCGGTTCCCCGACCGGCCCACCTCGCGGATCATCGCGCTGCCCGCCTCACTGCGCGCGGGGTTCGACGTCCATGGGATCAAATGGATCTCCAGCTTTCCGGAGAACGTGGCGACGGGCCTGCCACGCGCGTCGGCGGTGCTCATCCTCAACGACACCGAGACCGGGTACCCGTTCGCCTGCCTGGAGAGCTCGATCATCAGCGCCACGCGCACGGCGGCCTCGGCGGCCCTCGCGGCGGCACGGCTGAGCGAGCATCGCGACGGCGGCCGCCCGATGCGGGCCGGCTTCTTCGGCGCCGGGCTCATCGCGCGGTACGTCCACACCTACCTGGCCGGCAACGGCTTCGCGTTCGAGCGAGTCGGCGTCCACGACACGGCGGCCGGCAACGCCGAGGCGTTCCGCGGATACCTCGAGCGTGCGCAGCGGGCGCCGGTCACGGTGCACGATCGCCCAGCGGACCTGATCCGCTCCTCGGATCTGATCGTGTTCGCCACCGTCGCGGACGAACCGCACATCGCCGATCCCGCCTGGTTCGCCCACCACCCGCTCGTCCTGCACCTCTCGCTGCGGGACCTGGCGCCGGAGATCATCCTGTCGTCGTACAACGTCGTGGACGATGTTGAGCACTGCCTCAAGGCGAACACCTCCCCGCACCTCACCGAACAGCGCGTGGGCGACCGGTCGTTCGTGGCGGGGACACTGTTCGACGTCCTGACCGAGGCCGTCACGCCGCCCGCCGGGCAGCCGGTGATCTTCTCACCGTTCGGCCTCGGCGTCCTCGACCTCGCGGTGGCGAAGTTCGTGTACGACGAGGTCGCGGGCGCGGGCGCCCTGCAGGAGGTGCCCGGCTTCTTCCACGACCTCGACCGCTACGGAGCCGCGTAGGCATGTCCAGTTCTCGCCACGCTCGCCGCCGAGCATTGTCCGTGGCAAGGGCGGCAGCCCATGTTTACAGCCATGTACAGCCATCTCGTCTCCCTCCGCGACGTGACCGACGCTGACCTCGAATACCTCGTCCGGCGCGGCGTCTGGTTCGCGAGCGAGCAGGCGGCTGCCCACCGGCCGCTGACCGGCACGGTGGTCGGCGGCTACTTCAGCAAGACCTCGACCCGGACCCGGACGGCGTTCGCGAGCGCGGCGCTGCGGCTGGGCGCCGGGCACATCGCGTACGGACCGGCGGACCTGCAGCTCGTCACCGGCGAGTCGATGGAGGACACCGCGCACGTCCTCTCCCGGATGTTGGACGCCCTGGTGGTGCGCACGGCCGACGACCCCGCGGAGGTGCGGGCGCTGGCCAGCCAGAGCCGGATGTCGGTGGTCAATGCGATGACCGCCGACGAGCACCCCACCCAAGCCGTGGCCGACCTGACCACCCTGATGCGGCACTTCGGGCGGATCAACGGGCTGCGCATCCTTTACGTCGGCGAGGGCAACAACACCGCCGCGGCGCTGGCGCTGGCCCTGTCTCGTTTCCCCGACGTCGAGCTTTGCCTGGCGACGCCGCCCGGCTACGGGATCGCCAAGGGGATTCTCGATCTGGCGCAGGAGCAGGCGGCCGCGCACGGCGGCCGCGTCACGCAATGCCACGACCTCGACGCGGCGCCCCGTGGCGCCGAGGTCGTGTACGCCACGCGCTGGCAGACGACCGGTACGTCTAAACCGGACCCACGATGGCAAGAGATCTTCCGGCCGTTCCAGGTGAACGAGGCCCTCATGGGACGGCACCCCGGCGCCGTCTTCATGCACGACCTGCCCGCCCACCGCGGGGAGGATGTCGCGGCCGAGGTCATCGACGGGCCGGCGAGCATCGCGTTCGACCAGGCCGAGCACAAGGCGCACAGCGCCAAGGCGGTCCTGGAGTGGTGCCTGCTCGGCCGGCAGGACTGACTACGAAGGAGAGACAGTTGAACCCTGAGCTGCGGGACGACCATGTCGCGATCATCGGTGTCGCCGGCCGGTTCCCCGGTGCGCGCGACGTCCGCGAGTACTGGGCGAACCTGGTCGACGGCGTGGAGTCCATCACGCGCATGACCGACGACGACCTGCGCGCCCGCGGGGTGCCGGAGTCGCACATCGGCAACCCCGACTACATCAAGGCCGCGGCCATGATCGAGGACATGGAGCACTTCGACGCCTCCTTCTTCGGCTACACGCCGGTCGAGGCGAAGATCCGCGATCCGCAGGGCCGGCTGTTCCTCGAGGCGTGCCACTCCGCGCTGGAGGACGCGGGCTGCGTGACGAGCGAGACGGACGGCGTCGTCGGCGTGTTCGGCGGCGGCGCCAACGACCTGTACGGCGAGCACTACGTCAAGCGCAACCGCGCGACCATCCGGGCCGCCGGCACGATGGGCATCGACGTCAGTAACCACCCGGACTACCTGACCACCACCGTGGCCTACCGGCTCGGCCTGCAGGGACCAGCGGTGAACGTGCAGACCGCCTGCTCGACGTCGCTGGTGGCGGTGCACCTGGCCTGCCAGGCGCTGCGCCTGGGCGAGTGCGACCTGGCCCTGGCCGGCGGCGTGGAGGTGGAGTTGCCGTACGGGGCGGGCCACGAGTGGGTCGAGGGCAGCATCTTCGCCAAGGACGGGCGCTGCCGCGCGTTCGATGCCGAGGCCGGGGGCACGCTCTTCGGCACCGGCGTCGGTGTGGTCGTGCTCAAGCGGCTGGGCGAGGCGATCGCCGCGGGCGACCACATCTACGCGGTCATCCGCGGCTCGGCGGTGAACAACGACGGGTCGGCCAAGGTCGGCTTCACCGCGCCGGGGGTGGACGGCCAGACCAAGCTGATCGTGGAGGCCCTCGCCGCGGCCGAGGTCGACCCCGCCACCATCGGGTACGTCGAGGCGCACGGCACCGGCACCCTGGTGGGTGACCCGATCGAGGTCACCAGCCTCACCCGCGCGTACCGGGCGGCCGGGGCGGTGGACAACCAGTACTGCGTGATCTCGTCGGTGAAGTCGAACATCGGCCATCTCGGCCCGGCGGCGGGCGCGGCCGGGCTGATCAAGGCTTGCCTGGCGTTCGAGCACGGCCAACTGCCGCCCAGCGTGAACTACGAGACGGCCAACCCGAACATCGACTTCGAGGACAGCCCGTTCTTCGTCAGCACCGAGCTGCGGCCCTGGGCGCGCGGGGACGTGCCGCGCCGGGCCGGCGTCAGCTCGTTCGGGATCGGCGGCACCAACGCCCATCTGGTGCTCGAGGAGCCGCCCGCCGAGACCCGCGTCGCCTCCGTCGAACGAAACTGGCACGTCGTACCGGTGTCGGCGCGGACCCCCGCCGCGCTGGAGAACGCCACCCGGCGGCTGTCCGAGCACCTGGAGTCCCGGCCCGAGCTGCCCGCCGGCGATGTCGCCTGGACCCTGCAGACCGGGCGTACGCCGCACGCCCACCGCCAGGCCGTGGTGGCCGCGGACACGGTTGCGGCGGCGGCCGCCCTCGCCGGCCGGGACGGCACGGCCGTGACCGGTTCCGCCGAGCGGTGCGCCGTCACCTTCATGTTCCCCGGCCAGGGCAACCAGTACGCCGGCATGGCGCACGGCCTGTATACCGGGCACCCGTCCGTCCGCAAGGACGTGGACGAGTGCGCCGACCTGCTGCTGCCCCTGCTCGGGCTCGACCTGCGCACGGTGCTGTTCCCCGCGGAGGGCGACCGGGAGCGGGCCGGTGAGCTGCTCACCCAGACGAGGATCACGCAGCCGGCCCTGTTCGTCGTCGAGTACGCGGTCGCCCGGCTGCTCCAGTCGTGGGGTGTGGCGCCCGCCGCGATGATCGGGCACAGCGTCGGCGAGTACGTGGCCGCGTGCCTGGCCGGGGTCTTCGGCCTGCGCGACGCGCTCACCCTGGTGGCCAAGCGCGCCGAGCTCATGCAGTCGATGGCCCCCGGCGCCATGATGGCCGTGCCGATGCCGGAGGACCTGCTGCTGCCGTACCTGCCGGACGGCGCCGAGGTCGCGGCGGTCAACGGGCCGCAGTCGACGGTCGTCGCCGGCCCGCGGGCCACCCTGGACGAGCTCGCGGCGAGCCTGATCCAGCAGGGCGTCCGGGCGCGTGCGCTGCACACCTCGCACGCATTCCACACCGCCTCGATGGAGCCGATCTTGGAGCCGTTCCGGGCGGCTGTCGCGGCCGCGTCCCCGGCACCGCCGCGGATCCCGTTCATCTCCAACGTCACCGGCACCTGGATCACCGACGAGGAGGCCACCGACCCCGGCTACTGGGCCGAGCACCTGCGGCGCACCGTCCGGTTCGCGGACGGGATCGCCACCCTGGCGCAGAACGCGGCGGTGGCGCTCGTCGAGGTCGGGCCGGGGGAGAGCCTCACCGCCACGGCCCGGCAGTGCCTGCGCGGCCGGGCCGTCCTCGCCGTACCCACGATGCGGCACCCGATGAAGGACGGCGACGACGCCCAGATCCTGGCCCGGACGGCGGCCCGGCTCTGGGTGAACGGGGTGGACCTGGACTGGGCGGCGATGCGGCCGGCGCCTGGCCGGAAGGTGTCGCTGCCCGAGTACCCGTACGAGCGGCAGCGGTTCTGGGTCGACCCCGATCCCGAGTGGGCCCGCGAGGAGCAGGCTGCCGCGGACGAGACCCGGGTGCTGCCGATCGAGGAGTCGTTCTTCGCGACGTCCTGGTCGGAGGCGGCACTCCCGCCCGGCCCAGCGCGGGTCGACCCGGACCGCCGCTGGCTGGTGCTCAGCCCCGGGCACGGGCCGGTCGAGGCGTTGGCCGGCGCGTTGCGGGCGGGCGGTGCGACCGTCACCGTCGCCCTGCCCGGCGACGACTTCGAGCCGCTCGGCGATGGGCGGTTGCGGTTGCGGCCGGGCCACCCGGCGGACTTCGACCGGCTGCTGGAGGGCTTCGACGCCGCCGCCTACCCGACCCATGTCGTGCACGGCTGGACGGCCACCGCCCCGGCGGCCGACCCGCTCGATCGGGCCCACGTGGACGCGGTCACCGACGTCGGCTTCTACGCGCTGACGTTCCTCGGCCAGGCGATCGATCGCCGGTCCACGGAGGACCACGTCTCGATCGTCGTGGTCACTAGCGACATGCAGGAGGCGGTCGGCGGCGAGCCGGTCGATCCGGCCAAGGCCCTGATGAT